>CAOKFD010000019.1:0-47368 GCA_948467645.1 uncultured Eubacteriales bacterium
TGACCATCACAAAGCCCAGCCAGCGCGCCGTGTCAAGGATGCCGAAGGCACGGCGAAGCCGCTTGTCCTTGACTCGGTGCGCTGGCTGGGCTACCTTCCCGCTATGCTGCCCGCATCTTCCACGTAAAAAAGCAACACCTCCAACCCCACCACCATACTCCCCACCAAAAACGCAGCGCCGTCGGACTCACAAAAAATCCAACGGCGTTGCGCAATTCACTTGCTTAAAGCTGCAATATTTTTTCAATGACTTCCCGGATAATCCTCGCATTGCCGCGCCCGGCCATGCGCTTCATCGTCAGGCCTACCAATGCGTTTATCGCGCTCAGCTTACCCGCGCGCACCCTTGCTACAAGCTCCGCACTTTCCCCGACTATCGCTCGCACTGCGTCCTCTATCGCGGCCATGTCGCTTATCTGGCTCATCGTGTGCGCCTTGACGTATTCATCCACGTCTATGTCGCCCTTCATCAGCGCCACTATCAGTTCGCGCGCCGACGCGTGGCTTATCGCGCCGCTGTCCACCAGTTCGCACACATGCGCTGCCTTGACCGCGTCGATCGTATCGTAAGTCAGGCTCTCAGTCTGTGCCTGAGCATACGCATCGCTCAGCAGCACCGCCGCCGTGCGCGGGCGTGCGCCCTCGCTCAGCAGCTTTGCCGTCGCCTCAAACGCGTCGGCCATATCCCGGCGCGCGACTATGCGCTCGGCCTCCTGCGCGTTCAGGCTGAACTCCTTCATATACTGTACCGCGCGCTCGTCGGGCAGGCGCGGTATTGAATCGCGCAATGCCTGAAGTTTCTCCGCGCCGATGTGTATCGGCGGCAGATCAGGATCAGGGAAGTAGCGGTAATCGCTGTCGTTTTCTTTGGATCGCATGGAGTATGTTTTGCCGCTGTCCGCATCGAAGCGGCGCGTCTCCTGCACAATGGGCGTACCAGCCTCCAGCGCGGCCACCTGCCGCTTATACTCCACGTCTATCGCGCGCGTGACCGACATAAACGAGTTCAGGTTTTTCATCTCGGTGCGCGTACCGTAGGGTTCGCCGGGCTTATGTATGGACAGGTTTACGTCGCAGCGCATCTGGCCCTTTTCCATCGCGGCCTCGCTCGCGCCCACATACAGCGCCATCGCCTTCAGCTTTTGCAAAAGCGCCACTGCCTGCGCCGCCGTGCGTATATCCGGCTCGGTGACTATCTCGATTAGCGGCACGCCGCAACGGTTGAAGTCGATCAGCGTGCCCTTGCCCTCGACGTGAATCAGCTTGCCCGCGTCCTCCTCAATGTGTATGCGGTTCAGGCGCACGCGCGTCTTTTCACCGTCGGCCACTATGTCAACGTAGCCGCCCTTGCACAGCGGCATATCGTACTGCGAAATCTGGTACGCCTTGGGCAGGTCGGGATAGAAGTAATTCTTTCTGTCCTGCTTGGACAGCGCCGCGATTTCGCAATGCGCCGCCATGCCAAAGCGCGCGGCCTTTTCCACAACTTCGCGGTTAAGCACCGGCAGAGTGCCCGGCAGTCCGCAGCACACCGGGCAGCACTGCGTATTGGGCGCCGCGCCGAACGTCGTCGGGCAGGAGCAGAATATCTTGGACTTTGTGTTCAGCTCCATATGAATTTCCAGACCGATTACCGCCTCATACATATCAGCCATTACCTGTCGCCTCCCTGCGCCGCGATTTCGTCATATGTGCCGACCGCCTGTTCCAGCGCCAATCCCGCGCGGTATATCTTCTGCTCGGCAAAGTGCGGGCCGATCAGCTGCACGCCCACCGGCAGTCCTTCGCCGTCGCGCGCGCACGGCATACTCAGCGCGGGCAGTCCCGCTATATTGACCGGCACCGTGTAAATATCGCCCATGTACATCTCCAGCGACGAGCCTTTCGCGCCCGCCTTGTACGCCGTCGTGGGCGCTACCGGCGACAGTATCAGGTCGTACTTTGCAAACACGTCATCATACGCGCGCGAAATCAGCGTGCGCACCTGCAACGCCTTCTTATAATAAGCGTCGTAATATCCGCTGGACAGCGCGAACGAACCCAGCATTATGCGGCGCTTGACCTCCGCGCCGAAACCCTCGGTACGGCTGCGCGTATACAATTCGTCCAGCGTCTCGAAGTCCTTCGTGCGGTAGCCGTATTTAACGCCGTCGAAGCGCGACAGGTTGCTGGACGCTTCCGCGGATGAAATCACGTAATACGCGGGCAAGGCGTACTTCAGCACCGGCATCGATACTTCCTCGATCTGCGCCCCCTGTGCGCGCAATGCGTCCGCCGCCTTCAGCACGCCCGTTTTAACCTCAGGCGATATGCCGTCGGCTAAGAACTCGCCAGGCAGCGCGACCTTCATGCCGCTTACTCCCCCGCCTATGCCGTCGGTGAAGTCGGGATATTCGTGCGGCAGGCTGGTTGCGTCGCGCCCGTCGTGGCCGACTATCGCACTAAGCACAATCGCGTTGGACTCAACGTCCGCCGTAAACGGCCCGATCTGATCCAGCGACGATGCAAACGCGATAAGGCCGTAGCGCGACACCGCGCCATACGTGGGCTTCATGCCCACCACGCCGCAGAACGCCGCAGGCTGGCGTATCGAGCCGCCCGTGTCCGAGCCGAGCGTGAACGCGGCCTCCCGCGCGGCCACAGCCGCAGCGCTGCCGCCCGACGAACCGCCCGGTACGCGGTCCAGACTGCGCGGGTTATGCACGGGCTTCATAGCCGAGTTTTCGGTGGAGGAGCCCATCGCGAACTCGTCCATGTTCAGCTTGCCCAACATTGGCGAACGCTGTGCCTTCAAAAGCTCAATCACATGCGCGTCGTAGGGCGGCACGTAATTGCCCAGCATTTTGGAGGCACAACTCGTGCGCACGCCTTCGGTCACAATGTTGTCCTTTATCGCGCCGGGTATTCCGGCCAGCGGCGGCAGTTTTTCGCCCGCCGCAATCGCTGCGTCAACCTCGTCCGCAGTCTTTAGCGCTATTTCGTCCGTGCGCGTCAGGTACGCGCCTATCTTTTCATCTGTGGAATCAATGTCATTTATAAACGCCTGTGTCAGTTCACGCGCCGACACCTCGCCCGCGCGCAGCATACGCGCCATTTCGCTTATCTTCATCTGAACGCTCATCTTACTGCCTCCTTACGCGAAAGTGCGCGGCACAACCGGCATACCTTCGTATTGTTCGGGCGCGGACTGCTCTATCATCGCGCGCGCGTTTTCGTACTTTACGGCCACGTCGTCGCGCAGTACGCTGTCCAGCGCGACCGCGTGCGCCATTACCGGCACGCCGGTCGTGTCCAGTTCGCTCAGCTCGCCCGCGAATTCCACTATCGCGCGCATGTCGGCCTCCATCGCGGCGCGGTCGCCCTCGGGTATGTTAAGTCGGCTCAGGCGCGCCACCAGATCGATGTCTATGTCGGACTGCCTGCGCGCGGGCTTGCCGCCGCTCCACGGGGCATAGCGCTCGCTGGAGTCGGCGCTCGCGTCGCCTGCGGCCGTCTGTACTGCCTTGCCGGTCAATCCAAGCGCCTTTAGCTGCTCCTCGTCAACCGGCGTGGGTGCTTCGGTCATCGGGCAGGACGCGTCGCGAACCTTGGGGAAGGCAACCACATCGCGCAGTGACGGCAGGTCGAGCATCTGCATGACCAGCCGGTCAAGGCCGAACGCGAACCCGCCGTGCGGCGGCGTGCCGTATGAGAACGCGTGTACCATGAAGCCGAACCTGTTTTCGATCTCCTCCGGGCTGAAGCCCAGTGCGCGGAACATGCGCGCCTGTATTTCGCTGTCGTGGATTCGTATCGAACCGCTGCCCAGCTCGATGCCGTTGAGCACCACGTCGTACGCCAGCGCACGCACGCGCGCCGGGTCGCTCTCCAGATATTGCATGTCCTCCGGGTTAGGCATTGTGAAGGGATGGTGCATCGCGACGAAGCGCTTTTCTTCCTCGCTGTACTCGAACTGCGGGAAGTCTGTCACGAACATGAGCTTAAACTCGCCCGTATCGCGTATGCCCAACATGTCGCCCAGATGCAGCCTTATAACGCCCAGCGTGCGCCGCACCGCCGCCAGCGTGTCGGCGCAGAACAGTATGAAGTCGCCCGGATGCGCGCCCACGCGCTCCAGCAGCGCGTCCATGTCCTCATGTGAGAAGTACTTGGTCAGCACCGAGTACAGCTCGCCGTCGGGCCGCCATGCTATCCACGCCATGCCCTTCGCGCCCGAACGCATCGCGACGTCGGTCAGCTCCTCTATCTCGGTGCGGGTGAAGTCGCTCTTGCCGGGCACGCATATTGCGCGCACAACGCCGTTGGATTCAGCCACGCGCTTGAATACCGAAAATCCGCAGCGCGCCGCTATGTCGGTCAGGTCAATTATCTTTAGGCCAAAGCGCAGGTCGGGCTTATCGCTGCCGTATGAGTCCATGCACTCGGTCCACGTAAGCCGGGGCAGCGGCTGAGGCAGTTCGACGTTAAGCGCCCGCCTGAACAAATGCCTGAACAGCTTTTCCAGATGCTCCAGCACTTCCTCCTGCTCGACGAAGCTCATCTCCATGTCAACCTGAGTAAATTCAGGCTGACGGTCAGCGCGCATATCTTCGTCGCGGAAGCAGCGCGCGACCTGATAATACCTGTCTATGCCGCCCACCATCAGCAGCTGCTTATATATCTGCGGCGACTGAGGCAGGGCGTAATAGCTGCCCGGATGCACGCGGCTGGGCACGAGGTAATCGCGCGCACCCTCGGGCGTGGACTTACAAAGCATTGGGGTTTCCACCTGAACAAAACCCTCGCCCTTCAAAAACTCCTCCGCATAGCCGACCAGATCGCTCCTGAACTTGAGCGTGCGGTACATCTCCTGACGGCGCAGGTCGAGGTAGCGGTATTTAAGGCGCAGCTCCTCGCGCACGCTGTCGTCGCTTATCTGATAAGGCAGCGGCGCGGCTGCGCTCAGCAGGCGCACGCCCTCGGCGCGCAGTTCCACCGTGCCTGTGGGCAGACGCGGATTATACGTGTCCTCACCGCGCTCGAATATGCGGCCGCGCGCCTCGATTACCGATTGCAGCGTGAGCTGTTCGACAGTGTGGAAGTCGTCCTCGCTCATGCGCTCGCGCGAGCATACCACCTGCAGCACGCCCTGCCTGTCCTTCAGGTCGATGAACAGCACGCCGCCCATATCGCGCTTGTTGAGCACCCAGCCCATGCACAGCGCCTGTGCGCCTATGTCACATTCACGAATATCCCCGCAATAATGCGTCCGTCTCATAAAAATTTTTCCTCCCATTCTGGAGTGGAATTTGTAAATAAAAAAACGCGCCCTTCAATCCCATTGCTGGGACGAAGGACGCGTATATGTCGCTCCGCGGTACCACCCGGCTGCATCACAAATGCGATGCGCTCAATCGGCACATAATAACCGGCGTGGAAAATAAAGTCATTTTTCCTGATCGGCACTATTATGCCTAGCCGCTGTAACGCGCGGCGCGCGGCCAAGCCTACTAATCAATGCTTAAATCGTGCACACGCCTCATTGCGTGCGCGGATATACACATCGCGTTCGAATGGCGGCTCCGGGCTGTTCTTCACCTGCATACCGAATGCCGCATTCCCACCGTTTAGCGGCTCTCTTGATTCGGCGAATGTGCGGGCTACTCGTCCCATCATTGCCTTTGGTTTGTGGGTATTTTACGCCTCAAACGCGCGCGTGTCAAGCGCTTTTAGCATATAATGGGCGCACTTAACCAAAAAGCAAAAATATCCGGGCGCATATTGCACCCGGATACAGTCTTAAAAAGACAATATTACACTTCGTTCCAGATACGGCGGGCGTTGTCCAGACCCACCTTGGACGCATACTTCGGCTCCTCAAAGCCTTCGAACTCGATGGCGATTGCGCCGTCATAGCCCGCGTGTTTGATTTCGCCCAGAATCTCCCACATATCCAGATCGCCCTGAGCCAGTATCGAACCGCGCAGGTAGTGACCCGCCATCGAGCGGAACCAGTGGCCGCCGCAGTCGAACAGCGTGGAATCGCCCGGATCGCGCTTGCGGATGTAGAAGTCCTTCAGGTGAATCATCTTTGCCTTGCTCGCCAGACGCTGGGCGGCGACGGCCGGATCCTCGTCCACGCACGCGATGTTGCCGGTGTCCAGCAGCAGACCGTAGTTGGGACGATTAACAGCGCGGATGATGCGCTCCACGCGATCGCAGCCGTTAGCAAAGAAGCCATGGTTCTCAATCAGCGTAGTTATGCCGTACTGCGCGGCGTGGTCGGCGATTGCGCCCGCAGACTCCACCATCAGCGGCATCAGCTTTTCAAAGTACTCCAGTCCGTTTTCGCCGTGCGGACGGCGGAAGGCGGACACGTCGTGACGCATTACCGGCACGCCCAGTTCGGCGGCCACATCGACGTGGCGCTTTACGCGCGCAACCTCGTCGCGCAGTGCGTCGGGGTCTTCCTTGCACAGGTCGGCCAGCACAGAATAGTTACACAGCTTTATGCCCGCGTCCTTGGCATGGCGCACGACCTTCTTTATGTACTCGCTGTCGATGTGGCGCTCGTCGTCCATGAACGTGAAGGAGAACGGCACCAGTTCCATGCACTCCGCGCCCTGAGCCGCAGCCCAGTCTATCGCGTCGTACAGCGTCATTTCGCCCGAGGCAATCGCCGGATCGAGGGAGTAAGAGCTAAGTCCAAGCATCATATGCAAAACACCTCCGATGAATAATTGCTAGTTCAATTATAGTAGAATTTGCTTCCACATGCAAGCACGTATGCAAAATAAGTCGGTGAATGCGGCTTATTTACATGCGGGCACGGATGTTAATACTTGACTTATCGAAAATCCGATTAAGAAATGGGGCGATACCATGTGGCAAGACGCTTTGAAGCGCTGCGGCCTGCCCGTGGACGGCGGCGAGCTGTTTGAAATATGGCTAAATGGCAGCGAGGCAAACGGCGCGGGCGAACCCGAAACCGCAACTGAAACGGCGGACGGCGTGGAGCTTACGTGGATTGAAGCGGGACTTGAACTGCGCGCGCGCATATCGACCGACGCGGAAACCGGCGTGGTGCGGCTGAGCGGCGGCATGAAGAACGTCGGCGGCGCGCCCGTGATGCTCACGCGCGCGAACTGGCGGTTCACGCTGGCCGAAAGGCAGTATTCGCTGTATACTCAGGCGGGCGGATGGTCGCGCGAAAAACGCGGCGGCTGGCACAGCTTCGACGCGGGCGAAATGGCGAAAACCGCTGCGACAACAAGGCCTAACTCAGGATAGGCGCAAGCGAGCGGCTGTGCGTGGAGTTAAAGCCGGGCGCAGGCTGATCGGCGAAATGGACCTGGTAATATCGATCTACTGCATGGAATGGATAAAGATCAATTCCAACCTGATTCTTAATCCGGGCTGAGATTGATTGTATGAATATACGAACGTGTGGCATGAAGTACTGGCCGAGGTACGCAGACTGCATCCGGAAACCTGCTTTGGATGCTGCTCCAGCGGCGCGATGCGCATGGATTTTAACAACATTTCGCGCTACGGCACGATGTTCAATACGCCAATACGTCAGGTATTCCCGCAGGTTGAGTCGCGTGACGCATATATGTCGGGCAAATAACTCATGGAGCAGGGGTTCATGGCACAGCTGGCGTTTCCTGAAAGTGCGGCGGTATTCTGTATAGAGGAAGTATAGTTATGCGTTAGGTTGGCGGTACAGAAGGGGACGTGTTCTTTATTTTCGGAAGGAAAGAACACGTCCCCCTTTCCTCTCCCCAAAAATAATCCAACCCCACGTAATGAAACGTGAGGTTGGAGATAGTATCAAATATTACTTGCCCTGAGCGGCGCGCCATGCATTCAGCTGGCTCTGCTCCTCGGCGAGGACAGTTTCCAGACCAGCGTTGTTCAGAGCATCCAGGAACTTGGGCAGCTCGGTCTCGGGATCGGCACGACCGGCGGTCAGAGCCCTGTAATACTCGTTAGTTACCTGACGGATAGCGGCCAGCTCGGTCATAACGGGCTCTTCGTCAAATGCGAAGCCCATGTTGTCGGCGTAAACCAGTTCCTTATCGAACGCCTCGTACATCTCTACCATGTTGACGGGCAGCGAGGTATCCGGCTCGGCGGTTATGAAGCCCGGCAGCGACCAGGTGGTCATGTTCCACGCATCGGTGTCGCGCTTAATCTGGCCATTCTCGTTGCGGTTGTAGGATACGCCCTCAACGCCGTAGAAGATCAGGTTGGCGAAATCGGTGTTGCCGATCATCTCGTTCAGGAACATCATCGTGCGCTCCGGATCGTCGGAGGTGTCGGAGATGGCGTTCATGGAGCCGTAGATCTTCTGGGTCGTGGTGAACGCGTAGTTCGGGCGGTACTCCAAGAAGTCCTGAGAATACTGCTCCTCATAGCCCTTCAGACGCTTGGCCATGGAGTCCTGAGTGGAGATGGCCGGATCGCCCTTGGCCAGTTCAACGGTCGTGGTCTCGTCCTTGGGGGTTATGCCCGCCAGGAACATTTCGCGAGCCTGCTTGCAGTAGTCAGCAAACTCCTGAGTCGCGAACTGGTTGAATACAACGTTCTTCTCCTGACCAGAAATACTGTCGTCGCCCAGAACAACAGCGCCCGGATCGGAAGCGGAACCGGTCATGTACTCGCAGGGATACAGAGCCTCGAAACCGCCTTCGTTGATGCTGGTAACATAACCGTTAACGTCAGCGCCCGCAGCCTTCATTTCCTTGCACCAGTTCAGGAAGGCATTCCATTTGCCCATCTTGTCCAGGCTGTCATCGGTGATCCAGTCGGTCGATACGCCCGCAGCGTCGGACTGGGTCTTGGAGATGCAGTAGTAGAAGTAGGAGCAGGAATACTTGTGGGTAGGCACAGCGTAGATTTCGCCGTTGATGGTCACGCAATCCCACAGAGCCTGGGGATAGGTAGCCATGATGTCCTGGCCGTACTCGTTGAGCAGGTCGGTCAGCGGATAGAACGCTTCCTGAGCAACAAAGTTAGCATAGTCATTGGAGATGAAGGTCAGGTCGAACGACTCGCGGGCGGCGACCAGCAGCTTCAGCTTCTCCAGATGGTCGTTGTTGTTGTTTTTGTTCATCGTCAGCGTGGCGTTGAACTTTTCGGTCATCTGCTTGTTGATTTCGGCCATAACCGTATCTTCGGCGCTGGCGGTGGTGCCCAGTGTGTACCATACTATGTTATAGGGCTCCAGCGTGCTGGGGTCTACGGTTGCGGCGTCAGCCATAGCAAGAGAAGCGCCGGACATACCCATAGCGGTGGCCAAAGCCAGGGACAGGAACTTTTTCATTTTACTTTCCTCCTAAAAATTATCTATTACGTCCGGCGGTGATCCGTCGGGATGTAACTTGTGTTAACCAAATTGTTGCACCAATTTTAACCCTTAACAGCGCCCAGCGTCAAGCCCTTTATGAAATATTTCTGGAAGAAGGGATAGAACAGCAGTACGGGCGTCATCGTGATAACAGTCAGCGCCATCTTGGCCGACTCGTTAGGCAGCGAATCCAGCATCAGTGCGCCTTCCTCGGACATCGCTATATCGGGATTCGCGCGCAGGTACAGTATGTCGTTCATTATGCGCTGCAGCATGTACTGTATCGTCCACAGATTTTCGTTATCGATGTACATAAGGACGTTAAACCACGAGCTGAAGTACGCGATAGCGGTGAACAGACCGATGGTCGCCAACGCAGGCTTCGATATGGGCAGCACGATCTGACCATAGATGCGGAACTCGCCCGCGCCATCGATCTTGGCCGCCTCAATCAGGGATTCGGTGCCGCTGGATGCAAAGAAGGTACGCAGCACAATTATGTTATACGCGCCGACCATGCCCGGCAGGAGCAGTATCCAGAAGGTATTGCGCAGGTGGAACATCGTGGTGTTGACGATGTAGCTGGCAACCATACCGCCGCTGAACAGCATAGTGAAGTATGCGTAGAACGACAGGAACTGACGGAATTTGAAGTCCTTACGGGAGCAGGCGTAGCCATACATGGTCATAAACCACAGGCCGAACACAGTGCCCAGTACGGTAATGAGTATGGTATTGCGATAGCTGGTGAGTATCTTGGCGCCGCTGGTGCCGAACAGCATCCTATATGCCTCAAAACTAAACGTTTCCGGGAACAGGCTGACGCCATTCTTGGTTATGGCCAGTTCGTCAGTAAACGATGTGGTATAAACCAGCAGTACCGGCAATACGCACGACAGACAGAACAGGCCCAGTATGATACATATAATTACGTTTGCGGTGTTGCTTACAGCAAGCGGGCCAACGTTATGGCCCTTCTTTTGTTTGGTTGCCGCCATACAAATCGCGTTCCTTTCGTTAATTCATTAGCCGTGCGCATTAGAACATCGACAGATCCTTATCGACGATACGCACTATCTGGTTGGTGGTAACAACCATTATGAAGCCGGCCACCGACTGGAACAGCGCCACAGCGGAGGACATGGATACGTTGTTGGAATTCTTCAGGGTGTTGTAAACGTAAACGTCGATGGTGTTCGTAGCCTTCATCAGCTGACCAGAGTTCTGGGGTACCTGATAGAACAGGTCGAACGAAGCGTGGAACATCGAGCCTACCGCCATGATAGCAAGTATGATAATCATGGGCTTAAGGAAAGGCAGGGTTATATGAAGTATCTGCTGTAAGCGGCTGGCGCCGTCGATAACCGCAGCTTCATAATACTCGTCCGAAATACCGGTGATCGTGCCGAAGTAGATTATACTGTCATAGCCGATTGTCTTCCACGTTCTGACAATTATCAGTATAGCGTACCAATAGTCGGGTTCGCTGTAGAACGCGATGGGCTCAAGTCCTCTTGAACGATACCAGTGGCTGATAACGCCGTTATCCGCACCCAGCAGCGCCAGTACGATAACCGCAACTACGACGTAAGAGAGGAAGTGCGGCATAATCATGGTCGTCTGGAACACGCGGGCGAGTTTCTTGCTGTGAACCTCGCTGGTGGCAATGGCCAGTATCGGCGGGATTACGCGGCCAATTACAAGGAAGATGATGTTATAGAACAGGGTGTTCTTCAAAACCGCCCAGAACGTATCGTTCTTGAACATGAACTCAAAGTTCTTGAAACCTACCCACGGGCTGCCGAATATGCCGTACTTGGGCTTGAAGTTCTTAAACGCAAGCACAGTACCAACCATCGGCATGTAGCAGAAGCAGAAGATGAGTACAAAGCACGGTATACACATCATCAGCAATGGGACGTTTGTAGACATAACCAATTTCCAGTTTGTCTTTTTAGATGGTTTGCGGTCGTTTATTACCTGGGCCATGCGCCCGTCCTCCTTTTGTCAACCCGAATTTGCCAACGTTTTTTGCCTTTGCATAACCTATTAGCACTTTGCCGTAAAACAGTATAACGCTTTTTCGCCACACTGTCAATTAATTTTTGCAATGAAGTTGATTGGTGTAAAATTCGTGTTTGAAAAATTCGAGTTCAGCGCAGTTTTTTCATCTCACGTTATATCTACTTTGCATTTTAATCATTTACATTGTGCTGATTTTTTCCAACCAAACTTAACGCGGGCGTGCATGGGTATACTTGACATGCGATGCTATATGCAATACAATTAGTTTGTCTAATTAAATCATGGAAGGAATGCGCCGCATGGATCAGAAGTTCTGCGTGCAGCTTAACGAGCTGCTCGTGACCACGTATCGCGCGATACACGTAATCGAAGAGACCATGCTTTCCGACCTGAGCAATGAAAGTCTGTCCATACGCGAAATGCACATTATCGAAGCCATCGGTTCGAGCGATCTCGATCCCCACCTGCGCGCGCAGGGACGCACGATAACCGAAATCGCCCAGATGCAGGGCATATCTGCCCCGTCGGTGACTGTCGCGGTAAAGAAGCTCGAGCGCAAGGGCTATGTGTGCAAGTCGCGCGGCAAGGACGACGGCAGACGCATATACGTGCGCCTTACCGATCTGGGTCGGCGTGCCGACATATCGCACAGGTATTTTCACCGGCAGATGGTGCACGCCGTGGCGCGCGCGATGCCCGAGAGCGATCGCGCCGCGCTGATTGACGGACTTGAGGTGCTGAACGAATTTTTTCAGGATAAAGCCGACGAGCTGACTCAGAAAGCCGACGACGCAGGCAAAAACGCCGCGCGCCCCGGCGACGGTCATTCGCCCGCCGGTAAGGAGGTGCGACCGGTTTGAAGATACTGGGTACGGGCAGCGCTCTGCCCGAATTGACGGTAACAAACGACGACCTTTCGCGCATTATGGACACAAGCGACGCGTGGATTTCCTCGCGCACGGGTATACGCGAGCGGCACGTGCTGAGCGGCGAGAACCTGTTCGACCTTGCGTGCCTTGCCAGCGAAAGGGCGCTGGAAAACGCGGGCGTAAGCGCGGAAGAGCTGGATCTTATAATATGCTCGACCGTGCAGGGCGAATGGATAACGCCCGGCATGGGCTGCGCGGTGCAGGAGCACCTGAAGGCCACATGCCCCTGCGTGGACATAAACGCGGCGTGCGCCGGATTTGTGTACGCGCTGGACATGGCCGACTGCTATATGATCGCGGGGCGCGCAAAGAAGATACTGATACTGTGCGCCGAGGCGATAAGCCGCCTTGTGAACTGGAACGACCGTTCCAGCTGCATACTCTTCGGCGACGGCGCAGGCGCGGCCGTAGTGGGCGAAGGCGACGGGCTTATAAAGACGCGCCTTACCACGCGCGGCAATGTGGACGTGCTGTACGCGCGCGCCAGCCGCGGCAACTGCCCGTTCGCCAAGGACGCGGACGCGGCCACGATGATAAAAATGCGCGGGCAGGACGTTTACAAGTCCGCCGTGTCGTATTCCTACGAGGATCTTAAGGTTCTGCTCGAGGAGTGCGGTATGAAGCCGGGCGACGTTGCGCATTATCTGATGCATCAGGCAAATCTGCGCATACTCGAAGGCATACGCACGCGTCTGGGCGTAGAGGCCGAAAAGATGCCCCACACCATCGATCGCACCGGCAATACCTCCAGCGCGTCGTGCGCGATACTGCTGGACGAGCAAAACCGCGCGGGCAACCTGCACGCGGGCGATGTGATCGCGCTGAGCGCATTCGGCGCGGGCTTCGTGACGGGCGCGGCGCTTCTGCGCTGGACCAAATAACCATGTTATCCCCCGCCGCGGGTGCGGCGATGCAATACATAAATTTAAGATATAATTGGAGGAAACCATCATGACTTTTGATAAAGTAGCCGCCATCGTAGCTGATTACAAGGGTATCGACGTAGCCGACATCAAGGAAGACAGCGCTTTCACCGACCTGGGTCTGGACTCGCTGGACATGGCTGAGCTGGCCATGAACCTGGAGGACGAGTTCGGCGTGACCATCGAGCTGGACGCTTCGCTCAAGACCGTGGCCGACATCGTTAAGCTCATCGACGAGGCGAAGTAACACATGAAAACTCGAGTTACCGAGGCCATAGGCATTGAAAAGCCCATTTTTCAGGGCGGCATGGCCTGGATAAGCGAACACAAGCTGGCGGCGGCGGTGTCCAACGCGGGCGGCTTGGGCATAATCAGCGCCATGAACGCGCCCGCCGACTACCTGCGCAAGGAGATACGCGCCTGCCGCGAACTGACCGATAAGCCCTTCGGCGTAAACGTGATGCTGATGAGCCCGCATGTGGCCGAGGTCGCGCAGGTGCTGCTTGAGGAACATGTGCCGGTAATCACCACCGGTGCGGGTATGCCCGACAAGTACATGAAGGAATGGGTGCCCGCCGGTATAAAGATCGTGCCGGTTGTGCCGTCGGTCGCGATTGCGCGCCGCGTGGAGCGCTTCGGCGCGACTGCGGTAATCGCCGAGGGCGGCGAATCGGGCGGTCATATCGGCGAAATGTCCACCATGGCGCTGGTGCCCCAGGTGGTCGACGCGGTGAGCATCCCGGTTATCGCTGCGGGCGGCATTGCCGACGGACGCGGCATGGCGGCGGCGTTCATGCTGGGCGCGGAGGGCGTTCAGATGGGCACCCGCTTCCTGTGCGCCGAGGAATGCGTCGCGCACGAGAACTACAAGGAGAAGGTGCTGAAGGCGCGCGATATAGACACGATAGTGACCGGCCGCAGGCTGGGTCATCCCGTGCGCGCGCTGAAAAATCCCTTCACCAATGAATTTGCCAAGCTGGAATACGACGCGAGCAAGACCAATGAAGAGGTCGAGCAGTTCGGTGTGGGAGCACTGCGCCGCGCAGCCGTCGAGGGCGACGAAAAGCAGGGCAGCTTCCTGTGCGGCCAGATTGCCGGACTTGTAAAGCAAATCGAGCCTGCCGCCGCGATAATCGACGACGTAATGTCCGGTGCGGAGAAGCTTTTGAGAGGTGCGCCCGAATGGACAAAGTAGCATTCGTATTCGCCGGTCAGGGCGCGCAATATCCGGGCATGGGGCGCGATCTTTATGAAAAGTTCCCCACCGCGCGCGCCGTATTCGACCGCGCGGAGCAGTTGCGTCCCGGCACGATAAGTATGTGCTTTGAGGGCGACAAGGCCGAACTTTCTACTACCATAAATACTCAGCCCTGCCTTTTCGCGATGGATTACGCGTGCGCACGCGTCGCTATGGAGGCGGGCGCAACGCCCGACATGTGCGCGGGCTTTTCGCTGGGCGAGGTTGCGGCGACCGCGTTTTGCGGTATGCTGGACTTTGACACGGCGTTTAAGCTGGTCATGAAGCGCGCTGAATTCATGCAGGACTGCGCTGAGAAGCATCCCGGACTTATGTACGCCGTGCTTAAGCTTACCGGCGACGCCGTGCGCGGAATATGCGCGGGCATCGAAAACGCATACCCCGTTAACTTCAACTCTCCTGCTCAGACCGTCGTGGCGTGCGCGGCCGAGTCCGAGGAAGCTCTGCTGGCCGCCGTAAAGGCCGCGGGCGGGCGCGCGATGAAGCTGGCGGTATCGGGCGCGTTCCACTCGCCGTTTATGGCGGATGCGTCGGACAAGATGCGCTCGGAGCTTGAGCATGTAAGCTTTAACGAGCCGCTGCTGCCGCTATACGCCAATCGCACCGCGCAGCCGTATGTGGTCGGTGCTGAGGTCGATACGCTGAGCGCGCAGATCTCCTCCCCCGTGCTGTGGAACGACACGGTCGAAAACATGTGGCAGGCGGGCGTACGCACGTTTGTCGAGGTGGGCGCGGGCAAGACGCTGTGCGGACTTATAAAGAAGATACGGCCCGAAGCGACCGTAGCCACCGTGGGCGATGCCGCCGGTGCGGAAGCGCTGACCGACCTTATCAAGGGGGCAAGCATATGCTGAGCGAAAGACTTGACGGGCGCGTGGCGCTGATAACAGGCGGCTCGCGCGGCATCGGGCGCGCGATTGCGCTGCGCCTTGCCGAAGCGGGCGCGAACATCGCGATACTCTACGCGGGTAACGAAGCCGCCGCAAGCGAAACCTGCGCCGCGATTGAGGCGCTGGGCGTAAAGGCGTTTTCGGCCAAGTGCGACGTATCCAATTCGGAGGACGTTACCGCCGCCGTGAAGGGCGTGCACGACGCGCTGGGCAAGGTGGACATACTTGTAAACAACGCGGGCATCACCCGCGACGGAATATCGCTGCGCATGAAGGAAGAGGACTTCCGCCGCGTGATCGACGTGAACCTGACGGGCGCGTTTCTGGTTACTCAGGCGGTAATGAGCGACTTCATACGCCGCCGCAGCGGTCACGTCATAAACATAGCGTCGGTGGCGGGTCAGATGGGCAACGCAGGTCAGGCCAACTATTCCTCCGCCAAGGCGGGCATGATCGGCCTTACCAAGACGCTGGCGCGCGAGCTGGCCGGGCGCGGAGTTACCGTTAACGCGGTCGCGCCGGGCTTTGTGCGCACTGAAATGACCGCCGCAATGAGCGAGGACGCGCTCAAACAAGGCGTAAGCACCGTGCCCATGGGCCGCATGGCCGAGCCGGAGGAAATCGCCGAGGCGGTATGCTTCCTGGCTGGCGACCGCGCCGCGTACATCACCGGCACCGTGCTCAGCGTAAACGGCGGCCTTTACATGTGAGGTGAATTATATGCGAGTAGTTATAACCGGCATGGGCGTAATCACCCCCATCGGCAATGATATTGCAGCCTTCCGCGAAAGCCTTTACGCGGGCAAATGCGGCATAGGCCCCATAACCAAATTCGACCCGAGCGAATACAAGTGCCGCGTGGCAGCCGAGGTAAAGGACTTTGACATAACCAATTACGGCATGGAAAAGGGCGACGGCCGTCGCATGGACATATACTGCCAATACGCAATGGCCGCCGCGTGGCAGGCCGTGAACCAGTCCGGCATAATCGGCGCAGTCGAGCCGGAGCAGCTGGGCGTATACGTGGGCAGCGGTATCGGCGGATTTCATACCTCGTTTACCGAGGCGGAAAAGATAATAAAGCGCGGTCCCTCGCGCGTATCGCCGCTGTACATACCCATGATGATAGCGAACATCGCCACCGGCAACATTGCGATCAAGTTCAACGCGCAGGGTCAGACGCTGCCCGTCGTGACCGCGTGCGCCACGTCCACCAACACCGTGGGCGAAGCGTACCGCGCGATAAAGGACGGCTACGCCACCGCGATAATCGCGGGCGGCGCGGAAGCCGCGATAGAGCCGCTGGGCGTGGCGGGCTTTTGCAACTGCAAGGCGCTGTGCGAAACCGACGATCCCAGCGTTGCCTCGCTGCCGTTCGACAAGCGGCGCGCGGGCTTTACGATGGGCGAGGGCGCGGGCGTGTTGGTGCTTGAGGAGATGGAACACGCCAAGGCGCGCGGCGCAAAGATACTCGCCGAGGTAGTCGGCTATGGCAACACCTGCGACGCGCATCACATAACCGCACCCGATCCCGAGGGACGCGGCGCGGCGCGCGCGATTCGTCAGTGCGTCGAGCAGATGGGCGGCATAAAGGGTCAGCTGTACATTAACGCACACGGCACCGGCACGCAGCTTAACGACCGCACCGAGACGATGGCCATAAAGGCCGCGCTGGGCGAAGAGGAAGCCCGCCGCGCGATCATATCCTCCACCAAGTCGATGCACGGCCACATGCTGGGCGCGACGGGCGCGGTTGAATTGTGCGCGTGCGTGCTGACGCTGAACGACGGCATTGTGCCCCCCACCATCAACCTTAACGAGCCGGACCCGGACTGCGATCTGGACTACACCCCCAATACTGCGCGCAAGGCCGATGTGGATGTAACGCTTTCCACGTCGCTGGGCTTTGGCGGACATAACGCCGTCGTCGCGCTCAGGAGGTACGAATGAAGATAGACGAGATCCGCGAGCTGGCCGCGATAATGAACGAGACGGGACTTACCGCCATCGAGATTGAGGAATGCGGCGCGCGGCTTAAACTGAAGCGCGAGCTGTACGCGGGCGCGCCCGTAACTGTTTCGGCCGCACCCGTGCAGGCTCCCGCAGCACCCGCGCAGGCGGCTGAACCGCAGCAAAAGGATGACCGCGGCGTGGACTTTAACGACGTTGTGGAGATCAAAAGTCCACTGGTGGGCGTATTTTACGTCGCGCCCTCGCCCGATTCCGCGCCTTACGTCAAGGTGGGCGATCATGTGAAGAAGGGCGACGTGCTGTGCGTGGTCGAGGCCATGAAGCTGATGAACGAGATTACCGCGACTCAGGACGGCGAAATCGTGGACGTATGCGCGCAGAACGGCAGCGTGGTCGAGTACGGCCAGACGCTGTTCAAGCTGTATTAATTTAAGGAGGATTCAGGCATGAACAGAGACGAAATCATGCAGATACTCCCCCACCGCGACGATATGCTGCTGCTTGAGGAGGCATATCTGGGAGAAGACGGCGCAGCTCACGGCAAGTACACCGTGCGCGGCGACGAATTCTTCCTGCGCGGTCATTTTCCGGGCAACCCGATAATGCCGGGCGTTATCCAGTGCGAGATAATCGCGCAGACCGCGTGCGTGCTGCTGGCGAACGAAATCACCGGTCACACGCCGCTGTACGCGGGCATTGACAAGGTAAGGTTCCGCCGTCCGGTACGTCCGGGCGACACGCTGGAGACTGAGATACGCCTAAAGCGCAAGATGGCCAACCTGTACGTATGCACGGGCGAAGCGCGCGTAAATGGCGAATTGTGCTCCAGCGGCGAATTCCAGTTTGTAGTAACCTGACGCGCACTGCGGAGTGCGCATCGATACTGAAATCGGCATGTTCGGGTGCGTTTTTTCATGGCAGGCTGTGGAAGCCGTTTGACTGTTCAGTCATCAGGACTTCTCATTGTATCTCAACGCTATTGTTCAGGCAGGTAATTCTGACTGAGCATAAATGCTTAAAATAGTTGAGACTGCCTTTGCCTGAATAAAAACGCGCGCGGACTGCCGATTACGGGATTTTGGAAGCGCGCTACTGAGGCGCTTTATCATATGCAGCGCTGCAATCAGCGCCAGGAGGCTTAACTTGTTTCCCAAGATATTGATTGCCAACCGCGGCGAGATCGCCGTGCGCGTCATTCGCGCCTGCAAGGAGATGGGCGTGTCCACCGTGGCCGTGTTCTCCGAAGCGGACCGGGACGCGCTGCACGTATCGCTGGCGGATGAAAGCATTTGCATAGGCCCCGCGCCGGTCGGCCAGAGCTACCTTAACATGGACGCGATACTGTCGGCCGCGATACTAACCGGCGCAAAGGCCATACACCCGGGCTACGGACTGCTGAGCGAAAACGCCGAATTTGCCCAGAAATGCGCAGACAACGGGCTTAAATTCATCGGCCCCGGCGCGGACATAATCGCGCGCATGGGCGACAAGGACGCGGCGCGGCGCACGATGCGCGAGGCGGGCGTACCGGTCGTACCCGGATGCGACATGGTAAGCGACGCGGAACATGCAAAGGCCGAGGCCGAGCGCATAGGGCTTCCGCTGCTGATAAAGGCGCGCAGCGGCGGCGGCGGGCGCGGCATACGTCTGGTCGAAACGCCCGATCAGATCGTGCGCGCATTTGACGAGGCGCGTGCCGAGGCGCGCGGCGCGTTCGGCGACGACGGCGTTTACATGGAAAAGTATCTGACCAATGTAAAGCACGTCGAGATGCAGCTGCTGTGCGACATGTACGGCGGCGTGGTATGCCTGGGCGACCGCGACTGCTCCATGCAGCGCCGCCATCAGAAGATGATTGAGGAAAGCCCCGCGCCGTCGATAAGCGAAAAGACGCGCAAAAAGATGATCGAGGCCGCCACCAAGGCCGCGCACGCCGTCAATTACGAGGGCGTGGGCACAATCGAATTCCTGGTCACGCCGGACGAGAAGTTCTACTTTATGGAGATGAACACCCGTCTGCAAGTGGAGCATCCCGTGACCGAGATGGTGTCGGGCGTGGATCTGGTCAAGTGGCAGATACGCGTCGCGGCGGGCGCCGAATTGCCGTTTAAGCAAAGCGACATAAAGCTGACCGGCCATGCGATTGAATGCCGCATAAACGCCGAGGATCCGCTGCGCAATTTTGCGCCGTGCTGCGGCCAGATAACGCTTTTACACATACCTGGCGGGCCGTGGGTGCGGTTCGATACCGCGCTGTATCAGGGGTACCGCATACCGCCGTACTACGATTCGATGATAGGCAAGCTGATCGTATTCGCCGCCACGCGCGCCGAGGCCATGCGCAAGATGCAGGCCGCGCTGTGCGAGATGGTTATCGAGGGCGTTGAGCACACCGGCTCGCTGCAATCCGACCTGATAAACGAAAAGGCGTTCATCGACGGCACGTATACCACATCGTTTATCGAAAGCCTGAAGCTGTAAGGAAGTGACACAAATGCTGCCAAAGAATCTGTTCCGCAGGCCGCGCAACACGCTTGAGGACGCCGGACAAAGCGTAATGGCCGAAAGCTTTGCCTGCACAAACTGCAAGCGGCTTTTGCCGGACGACCAGTTAGTCGGCGACGTTTACGTATGCCGCTACTGCGGCGCGCATATGCGCATCGGCGCACGCAAGCGAATCGCGCTTTTGTTTGACAAGGATTCGTTTGAGGAGATCGACGCGTCGCTCCAGTCGGGCAATCCCCTGTCGTTCCCGGAATACGACGGCAAGCTGGAAAAAGCGCGCACCGCGTCCAATGAAAACGAAAGCGTGATTACAGGCTTTGCGCGCGTAGGCGGCATGTCCTGCGGCGTATTTTCAATGGATCCGTTCTTCATGATGGGTTCGATGGGCACGATGACCGGCGAAAAGATAACGCGCCTGTTCGAGGAAGCCACACGCCGCTGTCTGCCCGTAATCGGCTTTACCGTATCGGGCGGCGCGCGTATGCAGGAGGGCATACTTTCCCTTATGCAGATGGCCAAGACCACCGCGGCGGTATGTCGGCATTCGGACGCGGGACTGCTTTACATAGCGGTGCTAACCGACCCCACCACAGGCGGCGTGGACGCGTCGTTTGCCATGGAGGGCGACATAATCATCGCCGAGCCGAACGCGCTAATAGGCTTTGCCGGGCCGCGCGTTATCGAACAGACCATCCGGCAAAAACTGCCCGCTGGTTTCCAGCGCGCGGAGTTTCAGTTGGAGAAGGGCTTTGTCGATATGATATGCGACCGGCGCGAAATGAAGCAGATGCTTGAGCGACTGATAAGGCTGCACGGCGGCCGGGAGGAAAGCGAAGTATGAACGCATACGATCGCGTACAGGCCGCGCGCGCAAAGGGCCGTCAGACCGCAACCGATTATATAAAGAACATATTCGATGATTTCATAGAACTGCACGGCGATCGCCGCTTCGGCGACGACCACGCGATTGTGGGCGGAATCGCGCGCCTTAACGACACGCCGGTCACGATAGTGAGCATCGAAAAGGGCCGCGACACAAACGAGCGCGTGCGCCGCAATTTCGGCTCGGCCAACCCTGAGGGCTATCGAAAGGCAATAAGGCTGTTTAAGCAGGCCGAAAAGTTCCATCGCCCCGTCATATGCCTTGTGGACACGTCGGGCGCGTACTGCGGCATGGGTGCGGAGGAGCGTGGCCAGGGTCAGGCCATCGCCGAAAGCATGGCCACGCTGGCCGAACTGCGCACGCCGGTAATATCGATAGTCATTGGCGAGGGCGGCTCGGGCGGCGCGCTGGCGCTGGCCGTGGCTGACGAGGTGTGGATGCTGGAGAACTCCATATACTCGGTAATATCGCCTGAGGGCGCGGCTTCCATCATATGGAAGGACGCCAAGCGCGTTAAGGAAGCCAGCGAGGTGCTGAAGCTGACCGCGGACGATCTGAGCGCGCTGGGCGTGGTCGAACGCGTAATCAGCGAGAAGGACGGCTTCGCGTCAGTCAATACTGAGATGAAGAGTGCGCTTGAAGAAACCATCGCGCGTCTTCAGGCGTGCGGCACCGACGAGCTGCTCCAAAATCGCTATGAAAAATTCCGCAGAATCGGGAGGCCGGAGGTATGATAGCCATAGTCACCGATTCGTCGGCATGTCTTTACAAGGCCGAGGCCGATCGGCTGGGCGTGACCGTGGTGCCGATGTCGTATTCGCTGCCCGGCCAGCCGTCTTACAATGAAAATTATATGGACACCAGCGGCAATTTCGAGATGGTCATCGCGCGCAACCTGAGCCGTCTGCGCACGTCTCAGGCCACGTTCTCGGCATTCATGAGCACGTTCAACGATCTCATCGATTCCGGGATGCAGGTGCTTTGCCTTACGATAAGCTCACGTTTGTCAGGCACGTATGGCAATGCGCGCATGTCGGCCAAGGAGACCGACCCGGAAAATATCGCCGTAGTGGACACCATGACCACGGGCGGCGGCATGTACATGATGATATTGGAGGCGCGGCGGCTGATTAATCAGGGACTCAGCCTGCATGAGACGGCCAACGCGCTGCGCAGGATGCGTTCGCGCGTGCATACCACATTCACCGTAGATGACATAACGCCGCTGAGACGTTCTGGACGACTGGGCAACGTGCGCATGTCCATATCGACCATACTGAATATACGCCCGGTACTCAAGTGCGAGGACGGCTGTATAGTCGCGGGCGGTATCGCACGCGGCAAGCACGATCAGTACAAGATGCTGCTAAAGACACTGCCCGCAGCGCCCTGCCGTTGTGTGGTCGAGGGCTTCATGGCCGACGAGTACATGAACGAGCTTAAACTGCGCGTGGAGGCCGCCGGACATGAGGTCTGCGTGCGCAAGCTGGGGCCGGTGCTGGGCGTGCATTTGGGCATAGGCAGTCTGGGATTGGCCTGGTGCGAAAGCGAAACGGCTGATGCTGCGCAGGAATAACCGATTTGTACATATTAAAAGAGCGAATCTTTACTATCGAAAGCGATAGAATGGATTCGCTCTTTTGTCGTTTCAGGCTAAGCCACATTCAGATACAGCAATCATTCAAATGTTTAGGCGACTATTCAATTAAACGGCGTGCAGTGGATACTACTCCCCCGTTAACCAATCCCTCCGGAACGCTTCGTCATTCAGCAAGTCATTAGCCCGTCCCAACGCCTTACACTCGCCGCTTGCGAGCGAGTACGCGTCGCCCGCAATGTTCAGTATGCCCTCAACATCCTGCTCAACCACTAACAGCGTCACGCCCGACCGCGCTATGCGTGTGAGCAGCTCAAGCAGTTCCTCCACCGCGCCCGGCGCAAGTCCCAGCGTCGGCTCGTCCATCATGAGCAACTTGGGGCGGCACATCAGCGAGCGCGCTATCGCCAGCCATTGCTGTTCGCCGCCCGAGAGCGTGCCCGCCTGCTGCTTAAGGCGCGATTTCAGCCGCGGAAATTCCTCCAGCATTTCTTCCATGCGCAGTTCTGATTCGCGCCGCGCAAGCGTATAGCCGCCCATGCGCAGGTTCTCGGCCACGGTCATGCGCGGGAACACCTGCCGCCCCTCCGGGCACAGCGCCAGTCCGCGACGCACGCGCTCCAGCATCGTCATGCGCGTTATGTCCTCGCCCGCAAGCACAACGCGCCCGCCGCTTATCGGCAATGCGCCCATCGCCGCGTTTAGCAGAGTCGTCTTGCCCGCGCCGTTCGGGCCGATTATCGCGGTGATTTCGCCCGCGCGCACGGTAAGGCTCGCGCTGCGCAGTGCCCGCAGCGCGCCATAATTCACGCTGACCGACTCTATCGATAGCATGGCTTGCCTCCTGCCTGAACAAATTTACTGGCCGTCGCCGACGTTGTACTCGCGCATCTGGCCGTGACCGCCGAATATGCGCCACTCGCCCGCACCCATGCGCCGCATCAATGCCCCGCGCTCGCGCGCCGCAAGTCGCGGATCGGTATCGACCGACGTCATAAGCACCGGTGCGCAGCGGTTATACGCGCTCTGCTCGGGGGTCATGCCCTTTATATTCACATATATATCGCCCGTGAACGCTATACCGTGGTCATAGTCTATCAGCGCGATTTCGCCCGGCAGATGGCCGCCCGCGCCCTCGTATACCTCAAAGTGCAAATCGCCGAATGAGAACCTGCCCGCCGGTGTGAGCGGCGAATCGACCGTCTTTGCGCCGCAGACTGCACGGAGTTTTGCACGCTCAGGCGGCATGTAGCCGGTCAGCAGCTTGCATATGCGTATGTAGGGCGCATGCAGCTCGTTCTGTTCGCGGAACGCACTGCGATGCTCGCCCTCCAACGTCAGGCTTTCCAGACTGCGTTCACTCATCAGCACCTCGTCAAAATCGGGCAGCAGGCCGCAATGATCCACGTCGGCATGAGTAATCAGCGCAGTCTTTTTGATGCCGTCGAACTCGGGCACAAGCTGGCGTATCAGTTTAAGCATTTCGTCGCGGTAGCAAGCATAGCCGGTGTCCACGAACAGGTAGTCCGCGCCGCTTTTTATTATCGTGGTATTGCTGCCGCAGGGCGGTTCGATTACGGTTATCGTGGTCTGGCCGGTTATCTCATACCGGTTCACGCGCGGCGCAAACGCGTCGCCCCGGTAGCGCGACAGCATGTCGGTAAAGCGGCTGATGTAATCGAACGTCTGGTAAGGCATAAGCGAATGCTCGTCCAGCGTCTGCATGGCGAGATTCACGTTAATCATGAGCTCGTCGCGCTTGTCGGCAGCCAGACCCATGCGCCCTGCCAGCCCGCTCACGAATGACGAATAGAATATGCTGTTGTCATAGTTGCGCCCGGCGCTGGCGTAGTCCAGCTCGCGCGCGGGACAAATCGCGTTCGCACGGCGCATGAACTCGTCTGGTACGCCGCCGCCGTTCACAAGCAGACCCATGCGAAAGCGCTGATACCCGCTGCCGTCGGCGTGCGAGCTCATAAACGATATGTTCAGTCCAAACTCGGCGATAAGCTCCAGCACAGCCGTGATCGCGCCCGGCCTGTCTGGGAGCCTAAACTCCATAAGCGCCACGCTGCTTTGGTCGGCGGCGCTTTGGAAGTAGCCGATCTCGCTGAGCTGTGCGTCCACGCGGCCCAGCGCGTCCGCCTCGCCCTCTACCTCGATAAACAGCGTGTGCAGATCGACAGCCTTGTCATAGCTCACGCGCGTTATGTTCAGCCCCAGCGCTGCAATGCGGCGGCTGGCCTGTAAGAACGCGCCCACATGGTTGGGCATTGTGGTAACATAGGTCTTTTTCATACGCAAGATTTCCGCCTTTCAAAAAGCTTTCGGCGCTTGTCTGCGGTAATATAATAAGCGGTAATATATAACCGGCAGATATTAATCCGTTTCGGCTTGGCCGAGCCATTCGCCTTGCCCCAGCGCGTACTTCACGCGCCCGCCCTCGACGTGTATCACGCGATCGGCTATCTGCCTTACCAACGCCATATTGTGCTCGATCACGACGATGATAATTTCGGATTTATTCAGCTGCTGTATCGTTCGACCCAGCTCGAACGCCTCCTGAGTGTTAAGTCCGCTGGCAGGTTCATCCAGCAGCATCAGACGCGGCTTCATGCACAGACAGCGCGCGATCTCCAGCGACTTGCGCGCGCCGTAAGGCATCTTGCCCGCGGGCATATCTGCGTATGCCTCCAGCCCTAAAAATACAATCTGTTCACGCGCAAAAGCCTGCGCCTGTGCAAGTGCCTGGCTGCGCCTGCGCGTGGGCAGCAGCGTGTCGATAAGAGAACCGTTCAGCTCGCCGTGCATGGCCGTGGTCAGGTTATCAAGCGCGCTCAGTTCGTCCAGCAGGCGTATGTTCTGAAACGTGCGCGTCACGCCCTCGCGCGCCCGCGCCGCCGGTGACAGCTCGGTTATGTCGCGGCCATCCAGCAGCACCCGCCCCGCGTCAGGCGCATAAAACCCGGTCAGCAGGTTGAACACGGTGGTCTTGCCCGCGCCGTTGGGGCCGGTTATGCACGTAAGCTCGCCCGTGGAGGCGGTAAAGCTAACGCCGTCCACCGCGCACAGGCCGCCGAACGATTTGGTAAGATTCAGCGTCTCAAGCGTCATGTTTCCTCCCCGTGGTCTTAAAAAGCATCATCGCGACCAGCAGCGCGCCATAGATAAGCATTCGGACATTATCCAGCCCGCGCAGGAACTCGGGTATTATCGTAAGCAGGAACGCCGCCAGCACGCTGCCCGGCAGGCTGCCCATGCCGCCCAGCACAACCATGCACAGCGCCGTGACCGACTCGTCCGATCTGAACGATCCGGGATCGATAAAGCCGATGAAGTGTGCGTACAGCGCGCCCGCCAGCGCCGCAATCGCGCCGCTTACCATAAACGCGAGCGCCTTCATACGATTGGGATATATGCCCATGCTTTCGGCGGCGATCGGGTCTATGCGCACGGCGTTCAGCTTGCGTCCGGCGTTGGAGCGCTGTATGTTGATTAGCAGAAAAAGCACCAGCAGCGTCAGCGTCATAGACAGCAGGTAATACTGATACGGTGACGACAGCTTCACGCCAAATACCTGCGCCTGCGGCACGCCGGGCAGACCCATCGGCCCGCGCGTAAGGCTTTGCCAGTTGAGCAGCGTCAGCCGCACAATCTCGCCTATGCCCAGCGTCACTATCGCCAGATACCCGCCCGACACGCGCCGCGATGGTAGAAACGTCACAAAGCCCATCGC
Organism: uncultured Eubacteriales bacterium; assembly: GCA_948467645.1. Classification (GTDB taxonomy): domain Bacteria; phylum Bacillota; class Clostridia; order Christensenellales; family Aristaeellaceae; genus Fimadaptatus. Next base: position 26,049 of record CAOKFD010000019.1, read on the forward strand.
CGCGCCCATCAGCATCGCGGCGGGCATTGTAATCCAAAGCGGCAAACCCAGCCTGAGCGCCAGCAGCGCCGACGTGTACGCGCCCACCGCATAGAACGCCGCGTGCCCCAGCGACACCTGCCCCGCTATGCCGGTAAGCAGGTTAAGGCTGAGCGCGAGCAGCGAATATATGCTGCACATGACAGCCACGCGCATCGGATACGCGCCCAGATTCACCAGCGGAATCAGCAGCACCAGCACCGCCGCGGGCAATGAAGCCTTATTCCAAAGCGATTTTAAGCGCGCCGGAACGCGAATATCTTTCATGCGCGCTACACCTTCCTTTGCGTGCTTTGACCCAGCAGGCCGCACGGACGGATTATCAGTATCGCGATCAGTATCACATACGCGGCCATATCGCGCAGTGACGCGCTTACATAACCCGCGACCAGTACCTCGCACACGCCGATCACCAGCCCGCCCAGCGCCGCGCCGCCCACCGAGCCTATGCCGCCCAGTACGGTGGCCGCGAATGCCTTAACGCCCATCGACGTGCCCACCGATATATCGACGCTGCGGTAGTTCATGCTGCCCAGCACGCCCGCCACCGCCGCCAGCGCACCGCCCAGAAAGAAGCACAGTGCGACTATCCGACCCGCAGGTATGCCCATCAGCGTCGCGGCGAATCGGTTCTGCGCGGTTGCGCGCATCGCCTGACCCACGCGCGTAAGGCGCAGGAACAGACTCAGCGCAACGATCAGCGCCGCCGACAGCGCGATTATGAATATTGTAAGCGCCGATATGCGAAAGCCCGCGAAGTCTATGAACACGCCCTCGAATATAGTCGGGAACCGGCGCGTCTCCGAACCCATGAACAGCAGCATCGCATTTTGTATGACTATCGAAAGGCCGATCGTCGCGATAAGCGAGTATACCAGCGGAAGATGCTTTTTGGCAAACGGCGTAAGCGCCACGCGCTGTATAACCACGCCCATAATTCCCGCCGCGACCAGCGACACGACCGCGCACACCCACATCGGCAGGCCGCACAGCGCCGCAAGTATATAAAAAACGTAAGCGCCGAGCATATACACGGCGCCATGGGAGAAATTGACCAGCTCCATAACGCCGTAAACCAGCGAATAGCCAATGGCGGTCAGCGCGTACAATCCGCCCAGCGCCGCGCCGTTTATCAGCTGTTGAATTAGCTGCTGCATAATCTTCTCCCGCAATAAAAATGTCAAAATCCGCTGGTTTTGCGCGTTAAGGCGTTGGTCGCAGCTTCGCTATCGATCAATCAATGCCTATTCGCGCATAACCGGCAGAAATTGCGTTTTCAGGTATTTAAGTTAGAGTGTGTCTCAAGCGGGACAATCCGCAGGTTCGAGTGGATTTTTCGTCAGTTCAAGGAAGAAATCCGAAGGCTTAGCAGCGCTAAGTCGAGCTTTGTGACGCAGAAATGGCACAGCGCCACCCGAAACTGCGTACTCAGGAATTTTTGAGACACGCTCTAGAGTGTGTCTCAAAAAGGGAAATCCGCAAGTTCGAGCAGATTTTGCGTCAGTTCAAGGAAGAGACCCGAAGGCTTAGCAGCGCTAAGTCGAGGGTTGATGACGCAGAAATGGCACAAAAGATGCCGAAATTGCGGATTAAGGAATTTTTGAGACACGCTCTAGTCCACGTACACGAACTGGCCGTTTTCGATCTTCAGCACGACCTCATCCTTGATTACGTCGCGGTTTTCGTTGAAGCTGGCCTTGCCGGTCACGCCGTCGTATTCGCGTATCGCGGCCAGATTGTCGCGCAGGCTGGCGCTGTCGGTCGCGCCGTTTTTGAGAGCCTCGACGATCAGTCCCGCGCCGTCGTACACGGACGCGGCAAACAGGTTAGGCTCGCTGCCGAACATGTCCTTATACGCGCTTACGAATGTCTGAACGTTTTCGGCGGGGTTAGCCGCATAGAACGACGCGGTTATGTACATGCCCTCGGCATTTTCGCCCGCGAGCTGAAGAAACTCGTCGGTGTACAGCGAGCCGGTACCCTGTACCTTGAACTTACCCTCATAACCCAGCTGCTTGAGCTGTTCGAGTATCATTGCGGAGTCGTTGTACATCGCCGCGACGAACAGCAGGTCGATGTCCTCGCCCGCAATCTTGGTAAGTATGGGCGTGAAGTCGCGCGTGCTGCCCGAGATGTAGTTTTCAGCGATTACAACCGTGCCGCCCAATTCGGTCAGCTTATTGGCGTACTCCTGTTCGGTGGTAATACCCCAGTCGTCCTGAGTGTAGATTATGCCGACCTTGCTCGCGCCCAGTTTATTCAGCGTAACATCTGCGAATATGGGCGCCTCCAGCTGTGACGTGATTACGCCGCGGAATATGTAATCGCCCGTCGCGGTCAGATCGGGGTGCGTGCAGGTGGGGCACATTTCGACTATACCCGCATTCTGCATGATGGGCGCAGTCGCCAGCGCGCAGGTGGACGCGAACGGCCCCAGCAGCGCGATATAGCTGCCGTCGTCGGCAATGCGCCCGGCCAGCGTGGCGCTCTCTTTGGCGTCGTTTTTGTCGTCGAATATGTCATAGGTAAGCTGCTTGCCGTTTATGCCGCCCTCGGCGTTTACCTGACCTACCATCAGCTCGACCGCCGTGCGATACGCCTCGCCGTACTGGGCAAAGTCGCCGGTCAACGGCGCGATTACCGCAAGTTTAATCGTGTCCTCGCCCTCGGCCACTGCGGGCGCGATTACGCCCATGCTCATCAGCATAACAAGCAACAGCGCCATAGCTTTTTTGAATATCGACTTCATGGATTATGCACCTCCAGATCTTTTCACAATCAATTATAAGCCCGCGCTGTTAAGCAATAAGTTTTTTAGTGTAAGGCTACTGATAAAATAGGTTTTGCGCCGCGGTTGACGTTACCGTACGCGTGTGATAATATAGCAGTTAAGGAGTGGTGCAAATGGCGATACGCGTCGGGATAAAGGCGCTGATTGTGCGCGACGGGCGGATACTTCTCAACCGCTGCCGACGCGGGGACAAGTTCACATACTACACGTTGCCCGGCGGCGGCCAGCGGCAGTACGAATCGGTCATGCAGGCGCTGGAGCGCGAGATACGCGAGGAAACCGGCCTTAGCATACGCCCGCTGCACATGGCCGCGATGTGCGAGGAGATCACGACCGACTTAAAGTCGCGCGCTCAAAGCCCCGACTACACGCACCGGCTGACGCTGATATTCGCGGCAAAGCCGCTGGACGACGTAAGCGCCGCGCCCGAGCACCCGGATAGCGAAATGCAATGCAGCGAATGGGTGGCTCTTGAGCAGGCAGACGAGCTCAACCTTTATCCCCGCCCGCTGCGCAGGCATATAAAAGAGGCGCTTTGTGCGAATGGCGCGCTGTGGCTGGGCACCGATTTTATAGAAAATGACGGTTAACAGGCACCATGCTGCATAAATGTCTGAGCGACAAATAAATCTGATTTATCGGAGGCCAACATGAACGACGATGTAGAGATAGTGCACATCATTACCGAGCCGACGCGATTTGCGATACTGTGCCTGCTGATAGATCACAACTATTGCGTGCGCGCGCTGGCCCGCAAGCTGAACATAAGCGAACCGGCAATATCGCAGCATATGAACGTATTCAAGCGGTACGACCTTGTGACGTGGAAAAAGTTGGGCTATCAGGTTCACTATCACGTAAAGCGCGAACGCGTGGTGCAGGCGCTCAGCGGCCTGACCAGCGTATTCAACCTCAATCTGGAGGGGTACGAAAACGAGCTTAACCGCGCCTGCACATGCGAATTTGCAGACGAATGCTCGTGCCGACGGAAACGTCTGAGCGGCGAGGAACAGCCTGCAAGCAATGATTCTAAGGCATGATTTAAGGCTCTGTGTGCTATGACAAAACAAGCACAGAGAGCCTTTCTAAGTACAGGCGCGCCGCCGAAGGCTCAAGCCCGCGACGGCGCACTTTTTATGCCTTAACCCAAATCAAAGTCCTGCGAAATTGGCTGTGATTACGTCGAAGCCCACGACGTATTCTACCGCAATCGCGACGATAACCACCAGCAGCGAAATGATAAAGCCATGCAGCATGGGGCGTATGCCCGAGCGCGCCATATCCTTAAAGCTGGTGTTAAGGCCGATGGCGGCCAGCGCGGCTATCATGAGGAACTTGCTGATCTGCTTGAGCGCGGACGACACATAGGCAGGTATAACGCCGGTGGAGTTGATGAGCGCCAGCGCCAGAAAGCCCAGTATGAACCACGGGAACAGCTTGACGAACGACACGTTCTTCATCGCGGCCTGATCGCCGCCCGCCAACGCTTCGCGGCGCTTAATGCGCACCTCGATCAGCGCGAACACGATTACCGTGGGGATTATCGCCAGCGTGCGGGTGAGCTTAACCATGGTGGCAAAGTCGCCCGCGGCCTCGGAATAGGCATAGCCCGCCGCAACCACGCTGGACGTATCGTTGACCGCCGTACCCGCCCACAGGCCGTAAACCGCGTCGCTGAGTCCCATCCACTGGCCCAGCAGCGGGAACAGCACTATCATCGCCATATCGAACAGGAACGTCGCGCTCATCGCATATGCCACGTCGCTGTCCTTGGCCTCGATTACGGGCGCGATGGCCGCGATTGCAGAGCCGCCACATATGCCCGTGCCCGCCGATATGAGGTTAGACAGCTTCCAGTCCAGCCCCAGCGCCTTGCCGATAAAGTGGCCCCCGCCAAAGCAGGTAAGCAGCGTAAACACCATTACGGTAAGCGACTGCGCGCCCACGCTGAGTATAACGCGCATGGACATCGATGCGCCCAGCAGTATTATCGCGAACTTGAGCACCTTTTTCGACGTGAATTTCAGACCCTTGGCGAACGTCTTTGTGGGCTTCCAGATCGCGTTTATCACCATGCCTATGAACAGTGCGATTACCGACGCGCCGATGTACGAGCCTATCGTAACCGCGCCGTGCACGTTCTCTCCCACCTGAATCTTGGCGGTAAAGTATGCCACGGTAGCGATTGCCAGCGCCAGCACGAACCCGGGTATCAGTTCGCCGACGAAACGGATTGCCTTTTGCATAATGCGCCTCCACATGAATAATTTGCGGTTTCTCTCCCAAACGACTTGCATTATACCACGGCCATGTGATAAAATCCAATTATGGTTTGTGATGAAGCGATAAGTCGGCGTTATGAGGTGAAGTAAGTGCTGGACAGGCGTGTAGAGACGTTTCTGAAGCTATGCGAGACGATGAGCTATCGCGCGGCGGCTGAACAGCTGCACATAACTCAGCCCGCCGTCACGCAGCACATACACGCGCTGGAGCAGCATTACGGCTGTGAACTGTTCCGATACGACGGGCGCAGTTTAAGCCGCACGTGCGACGCTGAGCTGCTGGAGCGGACGTTTCGTGCGATGCTGTATCAGGAGAAGCGTTTGCGCGCCGAGCTTACCCGGCCCCAGGCGGCGCACTTCAATATCGGCGTGACCAAGACCATCGCCGAGGCGGTGGTTGCCCCGCAGGCGGCGCGGTTCTTAGATGCGGGCAACACGCTTACGCTGGACGTTAACAACACAGAGTATCTGATGCAGCGGCTCAACCGCGGCGAACTGGACTTTGCCTTAATCGAGGGATTTTTTGACGCGGGGCGGTACGACAGCCTGCCTTACAGCCGGGAGCGGTTTGTGGGGCTGTGCAGCGCAGGGCACAGGTTTTCGGGACGGCGCGTGCCGGTGGACGAGGCGGCTGCCGAGCCGCTCATATTGCGCGAACAGGGTTCGGGCACGCGCGAGATAATGGAGGGTATGCTGCATTCGCTCAACCGTTCGGCTGGCGACTTTCGGCGCAGCATCAGCGTGAGCGGGTGTGCGCTGCTGTGCGCGCTTGTCGAGCGCGGGTGCGGCGTGTCGTTCGGGTACGATGTGATTGCGCGGCGCTATCCGGGCATCGGGTGGTTCTTGCTGGACGGGATCGACATTGCGCATGACTTTTGCTATGTATTTTTGAAGGGCGGCGGCGCACAGAGCGCCGTTGAAATGTTTGATTCGTTCCGGGGCGGGACGGGTGAATAAAGATAATGGAGGAATGACTAAATATGGGCAAGAATCGCGCGCTCATTGCGGCGCACCGCGGCGCCAGCGGCGGCAACATTCCATGCAACACATTGGCTGCATACGAAATCGCGCTCAGGCAGGGCGCGGACATCGTTGAAATCGACGTGGCCATATCGGCCGAGGGCGGGCACTATGTGTTCCATCCGGGCATGGAATTCCCGCATCTGCGTTCCGAAAAGCTGATTCGCGACATGACCGACGCCGAGGTCGCAAGCCAGCGCTTTGTCAATCAGGATGGCACGCCCACCGCGCACAAGGTAGCTACCTTGGACGAGGTGCTGGACTTTTTGAAGGGCAAATGCCTTATCAACGTGGACAAGTTCTGGACCGACATTCCCGGCATAACTGGCATCATCCGCGCGCACGGCATGTCCGATCAGGTGATCGTAAAGACCAACCCCGACCGCAGCCTGTTCAGCCAGATAGCGGAGCACGCCTCCGACCTCCCCTACATGCCGGTTATACGCGGTGAAGACCCCTGGGCGGAGGAGCTGCTGGCCAACCCCGCGATACGCTACATCGGCTCGGAGATACTGTTCGAGCACGACACCGAGTACTTTGCGTCGGACGAGTATATCTCGCTTGCGCACAGCCGCGGGCTGAAGCTGTGGGTCAACTCCATACTCTACGACTACCGCGTAGAGCTTGCGGGCGGCCACAGCGACGACGCGTCGCTCACCGGCGACCCCGATAATGGCTGGGGATGGCTGCTGGATAAGGGCTTTGACATCATACAGACCGACTGGCCGCTGATGCTGCGCCAGTATATGGAAAATCGCTAACCTGCTTGAACATACGATTATATTAAGTACGATTCAATGCGCCGCCCTGCATTAAATGTCGACGGCGCTTTTTGTTTACCCTCGGCGGCAAAAACGCGAGCGCGCGTCATAACGGCCTGACCTGAAACATAAGCATGGATTGAAGCAAGCGCGCAATGCGATTATGTCTGTTTCAAGACGGCTTTCAGGAGGGCTAATTATGGAAAACAGTGCGTATCCGGGCGTGGGACCGGAATTATACAGGGATATAGCCGAGCGCACGCAGGGCGACATATACATGGGAGTGGTCGGCCCGGTGCGCACGGGCAAGTCTACATTCATCAAGCGTTTCATGGAATTGATGGTTCTGGGCGGGCTGGCCGCGGACGATCAGGCCGGGCGCAGCAACCGCGAGCGCATAATCGACGAGCTGCCGATAAGCGGCGCGGGGCGCATGATCATGACCACGCAGCCGCGCTTTATACCCAACGAAGCCGCGTCGATCGCGCTGGACGAGAACACCCGCCTGCGCGTGCGGCTGGTTGACTGCGTGGGCTACATGGTGCGCGGCGCGCAGGGTGTAAGCGACGGCGGCGCGCGGCGCATGGTGCGCACGCCGTGGTTCGACCACGATATACCGTTTGAGCAGGCGGCCGAGCTGGGCACGCGCAAGGTTATCGCTGAACATTCGACCTTGGGCATAGTCGTCACCACAGACGGCAGCGTCGCCGACATACCACGCGCCGCATACGAGGAGCCGGAGGAGCGCGTGATAGGCGAGCTCAAGCGGCTGGGCAAGCCGTTCGTGGTCGTGCTCAACTGCGCCGAACCCGCGTCCGATGCGGCGATCTCGCTGGCCGGTGAGCTTAGCCAGAAGTACGACACGCCGGTCATGCCGCTCAACGTGCTTAACGCCACTCAGGACGACATGCACATGCTGCTCGAGCGCGTGCTGTACGAATTCCCGATCACGCGCGTACACTTCGATACGCCCGACTGGCTGGGCGCGCTGCCCGACGGACACCCGCTCATCGACGAGATCACGGGCGCTGTGCGCAACGCGCTAAAGGATGCGTCGCGTATGCGCGACCGGGACGCGATTATGCAAAGCCTGAGTGCGCACGCCGAGCTTATGCCCTCGGGCGGCGAATCGCTGCTGGGCGAGGGTGCGCTTAACTTTAAGCTCCCGCTGGACAAGGGCGTATACTACCGCGTGCTGGGCGAGATGAGCGGCTGTGAGATCGGCGGCGAGCGCCAGCTAATGAGCATGATGGGCGACATGGCGCGAGCCAAGCGCGAGTATGACAAGCTGGCCGACGCATTGGAGGAGGTCGAACGCACGGGCTACGGTCTGGTAATGCCCACGCGCGCCGAGCTGAAGCTGGAGCGCCCCGAGACGGTCAAACAGGGCAGTCACTACGGCGTACGCATACGCGCGGGCGCGCCCAGCCTGCACCTGATACGCGCCAACGTGAATACCGAGATAAGCCCGCTGGTTGGCACCGAAAAGCAATCCGAGGAGATGGCGCAATACCTTACTCAGGCCATGGAGGACGACCCCGACGGCGTATGGGACACCAACATGTTTGGAAAGACATTATCGGCGATGGTGGGCGACGAACTGAATGGCAAGTTGGGACACATGCCTCAGGAGGCGCGCGAAAAGGTTTCCGAGCTGCTGGAGCGCATAATGAACGAGGGCAGCGGCTCAATGATCTGCATACTGCTCTAAAGCGCGTGTGGCTTGCTTCATTGAAGGGCGGATTAGGCTTAGGTATGCTTTCCGCATTAAACCGTATCTGAAATAACTTAGGCACAAGTCATGCCTGAGCACTCAAAAACATATAATAATACAGGCCGGTCAATATTCGGCCTGACGGCAATGTGCGGACGTCAGCCACAGGAGCGGCGGCCGCACGTATATTTTTACTCACAAAAATGTATGGAAATTCGCGTCAAAATGCGTTATAATCATTATAGGCGATTTCCAACCAGGAGGTAAATATACATGATGGATAAGGGCAGGATTGTATTGGAGCTGGCTCCGGATGAAGTTTGCACTCGCCAGAGCGAGGGCGACTTTTGCCGACTGCCGGATGGATCGATACTGTTTGCATATTCTCGCTTTACTCAATCGGGCGATGACGACGCGCCGTCGGATATAATGGGACGGCTGTCACGCGACGAGGGCGATACGTGGACTGAGCCGGTGACGCTGATAAGCGCCGCGCGCCACGGCGTGAAAAACGTCATGAGCCTGACGCTGATGAACATGGCCAACGGCGACATAGGCATGTTCTATCTGATAAAGCAGTCTCCGCTGGAAAACCGCGTAATGCTGGCGCGCTCGAAGGACGGGCTTACGTTCGGCGAGGCGGTCGAATGCCAGAACACCGCGCGCAAGGGGCTGTACATACTCAACAATCAGCGCGCCGAACGGCTGAGCTGCGGCCGGATAATACTGCCGGTAGCGCTGCACTATGCGTCGATGGGCAAGCAGGGGCGGCTGTTTAACGGCTATGGCGAGTGCTACTGCCTGTGCTCAGACGACGACGGCTACACATGGCGCGAGATGCCGGGCCAGATACACGCGTCGTTCACGCGCTCGCACAGCGGTCTGCAGGAGCCGGGCATTGTCGAAATGCGCAACGGCGCGCTGTGGATGTACGCGCGCACCGACATGATGTATCAGTACGAGTGCTTCTCTAACGACGGCGGCGAGAGCTGGACTCTGCCCCAACCGTCGCGCTTCACCTCGCCCCAGTCGCCCATGAAGATCGCGCGCAGTCCGTATAACGGCGTGCTGTATTCGATATGGAACCCCATTCCGAACTACAACGGGCGCGAATACACGCACTACAACGGCGGGCGCACGCCGCTGGTCATTGCGCGCAGCGACAACGACGGCCGCACATGGAGTGAACCGTATGTGCTTGAGGACAACCCGGACTGCGGCTACTGCTATCCGGCGATGTTTTTCCTGCCCGACGGGCGCGCGCTGGTCGCGTACTGCGCGGGCGACATACCCGACGGCGGCTGCCTGAACCGCACCCGCGTCCGCAAGATCGAACTGTAAGCATTAAATATTTGCCGGTTAAGGCAGGCGCGTTTGGCGCTCGGCTTGACCGGCGTTTTGTTTTAGGTGGAGGGCGTCGATATTGCCTGAACGGTTTCTGAATGCAAGCGTTGCGTTACACATTTAAGACAGACAGCGTATGCGCTTGACTTGAATTGTCTTATACATTCTGCCTTGCAATGTGCGCATTAAGCCGGAGATACTCCCCTGCCTTGCTATCTGAAATAAACTGTTCAGCAAAGCAGAAAGCTCTATGCCTTTGCCTACAGCCTAGAGTGTGTCTCAAAAATTCCTTAATCCACAGTTTCGGGTGTCGCCCGCCATTTCTGCGTCACAAGGCTCGACTTAGCGCTGCTAAGCCTTCGGGTTTCTTCCTTGAACTGACGAAAAATCCACTCGAACCTGTGGATTGTCCCGCTTGAGACACACTCTAAAAAATCCAAAATTAAGCGGAACCGCATTTTCAGCGGTTCCGCAATTTTATTAAAGCATCACATCCGGGTCGTCGAACACCTCGGCGGCGCGCTCGTCATCGCCATAGAATACGCGCAGCAGTGTAAGTCCCTGCGGCGGCGCGGTTATGCCCAAATCCAGCCGACTGCCAGATTCCAGCGCGCGCGCGATTGCGCCCGGCTCGCGCTTGCCCGCGCCCACCTCGATCAGCGTGCCCGCGAGTATGCGCACCATGTTATACAGAAATCCGTTGCCATGCACCAGCAGCATCACGCGATGGCCGCGGCGGGTCACGCCTATGCGGTACATCTCGCGCACGGTATCCTTGGCGACCGAACCGGACGCCGCGAACGCGCGGAAGTCATGCCTTCCAATCATGGCCTGTGCTTCCGCATTCATAAGATTCTCGTCCAGCGGCAGCGACACATGCGCGGTATATCGGGCACTGAGCGCGCTGGCGTGCGGCGAATTGTATATCATGTAGCGATAAACCTTGCCGGTCGCGCCGAAGCGCGCGTGAAAGCCGTCCTCGCCGCCCGGCACGGCACAGCTCGACGTGACTCGTATGTCGTGCGGCAGGCAGGTGTTGAGCGCGAACGCCACCTTTTCGGACGGTATAGGCGTTTGCATGTCGAAATGCACGGTCTGTCCCTTGGAATGCACACCCGCGTCGGTGCGGCTGGAGCCGATCACGGTTATGCTTTCGCCGGTCAGCTTTTTAAGCCCTTCTTCCAACCGCTGCTGAACGCTCATCGCGTTTATCTGCCTTTGCCAGCCGGAATAATTCGTGCCGTCGTATTCGACTATCAGCTTTATGCGCTCAGGCATACAAAAGCCCCTCCAGCACAATCAGCACCGCCGCCGCTGTTATCGTGAGTGCCGCGTACAAATCAAGCTTGGTCATATGCAGCTGCTTCATGCGCGTGCGGTTGGCACCGCCGTGATAGCAGCGCGCCTCCATAGCCAACGCCAGCTCGTCCGCCCGCCTGAACGCACTCACGAACAGCGGCACCAGCAGCGGCACCATCGCGCGGGCGCGCTTTAGCAGATTGCCGCTTTCAAAGTCGGCGCCGCGCGCGGCCTGAGCCTTCATTATCTTATCAGTTTCTTCCATCAATGTAGGTATGAAGCGCAGCGCAATGGACATCATCATCGCCAGCTCGTGAGCCGGGAAGCCAATCTTCTGCAAAGGCTTCAGCAGCACTTCCAGACCCTCGGTCAGCGCAATCGGCGACGTGGTGAGCGTCATCAGCTGTGTGCAGACCATCAGGAACACCAGCCTCAGCGCCATGAACACGGCGTTGAGCACGCCCTCCTTGGTTATCGAGAAGAATCCAAAGCTCCACCACACGGTCGAGCCGCTCGAAAACAGCGCGTTGAGCAAAAACGTCAGCACGATTATGAACAGTATGGGCTTCATGCCCTTTATCAGGAACTTGGGGCTGATATGGCTCAGCGCCGCACAGCCGATTATAAGTCCGTACAGCAGCACGTAGCCTGCGATGCCCTTTACAAAGAATACGATTATTATCAGTGCCAGCGTAAGCAGCAATTTCATGCGCGGGTCCAGTCTGTGCAGGAACGAATTCCCGGGGAAGTACTGGCCCAATGTGATGTTCTGTATCAATTTGTACCTCCTGTGCGCACGGCTCCGTCAAGCATGTGCCCGGTCGGGCATCGCCAGTATCAGGCTGCGCATTTCGTCAAGCGTATACACGTTATCCGGCAGGTTATAGCCGCGCTTCCTAAGTTCCATCGCTAGCTGTGCCGCCGCAGGTACGCCCAGGTGCATATCGACCAGCTCCTGCGGGTGCGCGAACACCTCGCGCGGCGTGCCATCCATTGCGACGCGGCCTTCGTTCATCACGATTATGCGCTGCGCGAGCGCGGATATATCGTCCATTGAGTGCGACACCATCACGATGGTATTGCCATCCTCCTCGTGCAGCCCGCGTATCAGCTCCAGCAGCTCGTTGCGGCCGCGCGGGTCGAGGCCGGCGGTCGGCTCGTCCAGCACCAGCACGCGCGGGCGCATCGCCAGCACGCCAGCGATTGCTACGCGGCGCTTGTTACCACCGCTCAGGTCAAACGGCGACATGTCCAGCTTTTCATCGCTCAGGCCAACCTGATGGCATGCCTTAACGACGCGCTCCTCAATCTCCTGCTCGCTGCAGCCCAGATTGCGCGGGCCGAAGCTTACATCCTTGCGCACGGTTTCCTCGAACAGCTGATGCTCGGGATACTGGAACACCAGTCCGACGCGGCGGCGAATCTCGCGCAGGTCGGTATTTTTATCGCTTACGTCCATGCCATCGACGATCACGCTGCCGTGATCGGGCTTCATAAGGCCGTTCAGGTGCTGCACCAGCGTAGACTTGCCCGAACCGGTATGGCCGATAAGTCCTACGAATTCGCCGTCGCCAATGGTCAGCGTTACGTCGTCCAGCGCCTTGGTTTCAAACGGGCTGCCGGGCATGTATATATGGTCTAGGTGTTTGATTTCAATCGGCATATTTCCTCCGCCATCTCTTCCACGGTCAGTATATCGGTGCGTATTGCAAGTCCTTCGCGGCTGAGTTCCAGCGCAAGCTCAGTCATGCCGGGCACGTCCAGTCCGATGCGCTTTACCTCATCCACCCGGCTGAACACCTCGCGCGGCGTGCCGTCCATTACTATGCAGCCGTCATCCATAACGATTACGCGATCGGCCTGCGCCGCTTCCTCCATAAAGTGGGTTATCCACATCACGGTAATGCCGCGCTCGCGGTTGATGCGCCTTACCGTGGACAACACTTCCTCGCGCCCCATCGGGTCGAGCATGGCCGTGGATTCGTCGAAAATCATGACCTTGGGCTGCATTGCCAGCACACCCGCGATTGCGATGCGCTGCTTCTGGCCGCCCGAAAGCATGTGCGGCGCGGACTCGGCATGATCGCTCATGCGCACCACGCGCAGCGCCTCGTCCACTCGTCGGCGTATCTCAGCGGGCTCAACGCCCATATTTTCGGGGCCGAACGCCACATCCTCCTCGACCACAGTGGACACGAGCTGGTTATCCGGGTTCTGGAACACCATTCCGGCCTGCGAACGTATGTCGTAAGTGCGGTTTTCATCGGAAGTATCTATTCCGCATACAAGTATTTTGCCCTTGGTAGGCACATACAGCGCGTTTAACATTTTAGCCAGCGTGGACTTGCCCGAACCGTTATGGCCCAGAACCGCCACGAAGCTGCCTTCATCAATTTCAAAATTTACTTTATCGACTGCGGGGCTGCTTTTAGCGCTCTGTGCGCCCGCCTCGCCCTGCGTATCGTCGATGTACGCATAGCATGCATCCGTTGCCTTTACTATCTGCAAATTCATCGCCTCCGCACGCACAGTATACAACATAGCCGGGCGCAAGGCAATCTTTGCGTCCGGCTATTATCATTAATTTATCGCAAACCGATATGTTTTCGGCATTACAATGCGGATTGTTCGGCAAAATTGAGTTTTTTGCATAGGCATGTGGCGCAGTTTCGCTGTGTTTATATGGATTGGATTAGTCAGTTTATGAGGCATTTGTCGTTCGCAATAGCATAATCCAGCGCATGAAGATGGCATTTCGGGCGTGCAGCCGAACTTGGTTATGCGTCACACAAATAGGCTGATTCTCAAAGAAGTATAGCAAGCAAAGCCGTTGAGCTGCTATCATGCTGACTTTGCGCCGCAATCCCAAACAAACATAAAAAAGAACGAAGCGCATTTGACTGCACTTCGTTCGAAAAAAGCTATATTAGACCAGCTCCAGGATAACCATCTCGGCAGAGTCGCCGCGACGGGGGCCGATCTTGACGATGCGGGTATAGCCGCCGCCAATGCCCTTTTCAGCCTTGCGAGCCTTGTACTTGGGGCCGATTTCACGCATGAGCTTCTCAACCACAGGATTGTTTACTTCCTTGGTGCGCTCGCGATATTCGCCCTTGCTTTCCTTGTCATTCTTGGGCTCGGGCATATTGTACAGGTAAGCCATCATGCGACGACGCGCAGCCAGCTTGGAAGGCGCATCATTCTTCAGCGTCAGCTCAACCGACTGACCCTTATCGTTGTTGACCGTCTTAGTCACATCAACGGTGTTGTCGCATTCACGAACGGCCAGCGTAATCAGCTTTTCAGCGATGGAGCTTACCTCTTTGGCACGCTGGAGCGTCGTCTCGATTTTGCCGTTCCAGATGAAGTTGGTCACCTGGTTGCGCAGCAAAGCCTGACGCTGATCCGACGGCCTGCTAAGCTTGCGATTGGCCATGGGTTACTCCTCCTTTATTTCTAGCGCCGTCCGGCGTTCCGAACGGGCCTGCGCCGCAGCAAACCGGCGCAAACAGTAAACCGGCAGGATCCGGCGTATTATTCGTCATTGGCCCTCAGGTTAAGGCCCAAAGCCATGAGCTTCTGCTCGACTTCCTCAAGCGACTTCTTGCCCAGGTTGCGCACCTTCATCATGTCCTCCTGGTTGCGCTGAACCAGTTCGGCCACGGTGTTTATACCGGCACGCTTCAGGCAGTTGTACGCGCGCACGCTCAGATCCAGTTCCTCGATAGTCATCTCGAGTACCTTCTCCTGCTTGTCGTCCTGTGCAGGCGTCAAGTCCACGGTGGGCACGTTGTCGGTGAGGTTTACAAAGAGCAGCAGGTGGCTGTTGAGTATCTTAGCCGCCAGGCTGGTAGCTTCGTCGGGAGCGATGGAACCATCGGTCCATACTTCCAGAGTCAGCTTATCATAGTCGGTTATCTGACCGACACGGGTGTTCTCGACCGTATAGTTAACCTTGCGGATGGGGGTGAAAATCGAATCCACCGGTATCACGCCGATGGGCATGTTGGGAGTCTTATTGCGGTCTGCGACCACATAACCCCTGCCCTTTTCGAGCGTAATCTGCATCTGCAAATGCGCATCGGAATTCAGCGTTGCTATATGCAGATCGGGATTAACGATCTCAACTTCCTCATCGCATTTTATATCGCCGGCAGTTACTTCGCATTCACCGCTCGCATCTATTGTAACCAGCTTGGGGCCGTCGCTATGAAGCACCGCCGAGATATTCTTGAGATTAAGGATAATCTCAGCTACGTCTTCCTTGACACCCGGCACGGTGGAAAACTCATGCTGCACGCCCTCTATCTTGCAGCTCGACACTGCCACACCCGGCAGCGACGACAGCAATACACGGCGCAGCGAATTTCCCAGCGTCTGGCCAAAACCTCGCTCCAGCGGCTCTATGGCGAATTTGGCATAACGCCCACCCTCGCCAACCTCTACGCGCTCGATTCTCGGCTTCTCGATTTCGATCATTCAGTAAACCCTCCTCAATAGCACGGTGCGAGCTGGGGCTACCGCGAAAGCGGGTATCATCAACGAGAATAGAGCTCGACGATGAGGTGCTCCTGCAGCGAGATGTCGATGTCCTCGCGCACGGGCAGCGCCACAACCTTAGCCTTCAAATTTTCGGCGTCCAGGCTCAGCCACTTGGGAACAACGCGACCGGTGCCCTCACGCAGCGCCTTGAAATGCTCGATTTCCTGGCTGCGGGTACGCAGAGTAATCTCGTCGTCCGCCTTCACCTGATAGGAAGGAATGGTAACCTTTTTGCCATTTACACGGAAATGACCATGCAGCACCAGCTGACGCGCCTGAGCGCGGCTGGAAGCCAGACCCAGACGGTAGATGACGTTGTCCAGACGCAGCTCCAGCAGTATCAGCAGGTTTTCACCGGTGATACCCTTCATACGCTCAGCACGGCTGAACGTGCGCTTGAACTGACCTTCCATCATGCCGTAGGTGCGGCGTGCCTTCTGCTTTTCACGAAGCTGGATGCCGTACTCGCTCTGCTTCCTAGCCCTCGCCTGACCATGCTCACCAGGAGTGGTGGGACGACGCTCTGCGGAAGCGCCGCGACCGCCGCGCTCACCGCCGCCTACCGACGCCGCGCGGCGATTGCACGCGCACATCGGGCCATAGCAACGGTCGCCTTTGAGGAAGAGCTTGGTGCCTTCGCGACGGCACAGCCGGCAAACGGGACCTGTATATCTAGCCATAACTGTAAACCTCCTCGAATTACACTCTTCTGCGCTTGGGCGGACGGCAACCATTGTGCGGGATCGGCGTCACGTCCTTAATCATGGAAACCTCAAGTCCCGCGGCCTGCAGCGAGCGGATAGCCGCTTCACGTCCGGAACCGGGGCCCTTGACATAGACTTCTACGGTCTTCAGACCGAACTCCATCGCGGCCTTGGCAGCGGTCTCAGCCGCCATCTGCGCCGCGAAAGGCGTGGACTTCTTGCTACCGCGGAAATTCAATCCGCCGGAAGAAGACCAGCTCAGCGCGTTGCCCGCCGGGTCGGTTATCGTAACTATGGTGTTATTAAAGGAAGAGCGGATATGTGCCGCGCCGCGCTCTACGAGCTTTTTTTCACGGCGCTTGCGCGTAACCTTCTTCAGCTTCGCCTTAGCCATTTATGTCCCTCCTACAAATTTGCGTCAAGGAAAAGCCGCCGTCAAACTATGTCTGATTAAATCAAATCAAACGCATTCGGGCAAGTTTTCCCGCGCAATCATCCGTCATGGGCTACATCTGCCCTGACGCAATTTTCCCCGGCCGGTCTCGTTTGCGCACGGCGGCGCATAGAGCCGGAGGGCTGCCAACGTTCCTATGCGGCACCCGCCGCATAGAAAGATTCACCGGGCACCGAAAAAAAACTATTACTTAGCGTCCTTCTTCTTGCCGGCAACCTGCTTCTTCGGGCCCTTGCGGGTACGCGCGTTCTGCTTCGTGTTCTGACCACGAACAGGCAGACCGCGGCGATGACGCACGCCACGATAGCAACCGATCTCCATCAGGCGCTTGATGTTCAACGACACCTCGCGGCGGAGGTCACCCTCAACCTTGAGATTGTGGTCGATGTACTCGCGCAGCTTGCTGACGTCGGATTCGGTCAGGTCCTTGACACGGGTGTCAGGATTGATGCCGGTAGCGGCGAGGATCTCATCGGCAACGGCGCGGCCTATACCATAGATATAAGTCAGACCGATCTCGATGCGCTTCTCGCGAGGCAGGTCTACACCAGAAATACGTGCCATCTGTTTTGCACACCTCCAAGATTCTGCTTGAACCGTATCCTAAATAAGTAATATCGCTCAAGCTTGCCCATTATAGCACGCGAAAGTGATATGTACGTTTAGGTAGGGTTATTTATAGTGACTTTAGAGGGGATTTTTAACAAAAATCTCCTCTCAGTTTCATGCGTTTCACGGATTATTTTACTCGCAGCCCTTAAACGCACTTTTGCGCCATGCAGCCGACGGCTGCGCCGGGAAACTCAAATCCCCTGCGCGCGGTCGCGCCGCGTGGCGTAAAGCGCTTTATATGCTTGCGCGCAAATCCCGCAAATCGCTTAGCCCTGCTTCTGCTTATGCTTCGGATTTTCGCAGATGACCATTACGCGGCCCTTGCGCTTGATTATCTTGCACTTTTCGCACATCGGCTTTACGGAAGGTCTTACTTTCACGCGAATTCCTCCTTCTTAATCATCTGAGCACAGTCGCGCTCAAGATATGTGTTAGCCCTTGCTGCGCCAGGTGATCCTGCCGCGCGTAAGATCGTAGGGAGAAAGCTCCACGGTCACCTTATCGCCGGGGTAAATGCGGATGAAGTTCATGCGCATCTTGCCCGATACATGGGCCAGTATCTTATGTCCGTTGGACAGCTCAACCTCGAACATAGCGTTCGGGAAAGCTTCGGTTACCACGCCGTCGATTTCGATGTTATCGGCCTTGGACAAAATATCACTCCTCCTGCTTGTCATTCGGCTCAAAGCCGTTTGAAGCTAAAAACTTGCGAATCTGAGCGTCCTGAATCAGTTCGCCCTTGTCAAGTTTTATCTGAATTTCGCTCATGCACGCGGGCTTGGGCGTAAGATGCTTCAGCTTCTTTTTCTTGGGCGATTCAACTTTTCTAAGCCGACCGTCCGCGATAAGCACATGCTCATCATCCGCCTGCCCTACCACGACAAAGTATCTGCCATTGTCGCGCCCCGCGCGGGATAACACCACACTGCCGAGCTGCATGGGAGGTCTATTCAAGGTAATTAGCCCTCCCTCTCAAGCGCCTTTTTTACTTCTGCCTCAGGCATAGAAAGTACCTGCGGCCCGTCGTCCAGGATCGCTATCGTGTGCTCGTAGTGCGAGCAGACGCCGTGATCCACCGTGCGATAGCCCCACCCATCGGGATCGGTCTTGCCGTGCCAGTCGCCCATGGCAATCATGGGTTCGATGGCGATCGTCATGCCGCTCCTCAGCTTAAGGCCATGTCCGGCGTGCCCGAAATTGGGCACCGAGGGATCCTCATGCATCTCCCTGCCAATGCCGTGGCCGCACATGTCGCGGATTACTCCGTAGCCATGGGCCTCAGCATGGGTCTGCACGGCGCTTGCGATATCGCCAAGCCTGTTGCCTACACGCGCAGCTTTGAACGCGTGCCAGAAGCATTGCTCGGTAACCTCTATAAGCTGCCTTTTCGCATCGTCGATCTGACCTACGCCGGCTGTAAACGCGCTGTCCGACTGCCAGCCCTGATATACAAGTCCGCAGTCCACCGAAAGTATCTGCCCTTCCTCGAGCGGCTTGTCATTCGGAAAGCCATGCACGATCACATCGTCAGCCGAGCAGCACAGCGTATACGGATAGGGGCTGTACAGTCCCTCCACGCCCAAGAACGTGGGCTTTGCGCCCATCTTGGTAATCAGCTTGTGCGCCATCGCGTCCAGATGAAGGGTAGTTACACCGGGCTTTATCTGCTCCCTGAGTTCACAGAGCACGTCGTAAAGCATCTTGCCTGCCACGCGCATCTTTTCGATTTGCGAATCGTTTTTAAGCGTAATCATCGCCGCTGCTCCAAGGCGCTCATTATCGACGAAAGAACGGTATCGAGAGGCTGTGCGCCGTCCACCTCCTGCAAAAGGCCCTTGTTCTTATAATATTCAATAAGAGGAGCCGTCTGCTTGTGATACACGTCAAGGCGGCTGAGCACCGTTTCCGGAGCATCGTCCGCCCTCTGCGTCAACTTGGTGCCGCACTTGGGGCAATCCTCGCCGTTAAGCGTACTGACATGATACGTGCCCGAGCATTTGCTGCACACGCGTCTGCCTGAAAGCCTGCGCACGAGATGCTCATCCGGCACCTCAATATCAATTACCGCGTCCAGTTCGGTTATCTTGCCCAGCGCCTCAGCCTGGTCGATGGTGCGCGGGAAGCCGTCCAGCAGGAAGCCTTCCTTGCAGTCATCTTCACTAAGCCGCTCCTTAACCATCTCAATGACAACGCTGTCGGGCACCAGCTGACCCTTGTCGATAAAGGACTTGGCGCTTATGCCAATCGGCGTTTCCTGACGGATGGCTGTTCTGAGCAGATCGCCGGTGGATATATGCGGTATTTTCACTTCAGCGCAAACCTTGTCGGCCTGAGTGCCCTTTCCCGCCCCGGGAGGCCCCAAAAAAACGAGCTTCATGTCTGCACCTCCATATTAACGCATTACATCGGCGGCCCAAGCAAGCAGTGCCGGGAATCGACCCACACTGCCCGCCTGACCTCCGTGTATTACTTCAAGAATCCTTTGTAGTGACGCATCAACATCTGGCTTTCCAGCTGACGCGTGGTCTCCAGCGCAACGCTTACCGCAATCAGCAGCGAAGAAGCGCCGAATGGGATGGACACGCCGCACAGCGCCGCAATCAGCGTGGGCACAACGGCCAGCACAGCCAGGAACAGCGCACCAAACAGCGTGATACGGCGAGATATGCGCGCCAGATAATCGCTGGTGGGCTTGCCCTGACGAATGCCGGGGATCATACCACCGTTCTGCTGCAGGTTCTTGGACATATCGATCGGGTTAAACGAGATCGTGTTGTAGAAGAACGCAAACGCGATTATAAGTACAGCGAATATCAGCTGATACGGCCAGGAGACGTAGTTAAAGTGCGTCTGCCACCAGAGGTTGGCCTCGCTCCACGCGGGAACCATAGCCAGTATCGTGCCGGGGAACTGCATCATAGCGGAGGCGAATATCAGCGGCATAACGCCGGAGGAGTTCACGCGCATCGGGATGTGCGTGGACTGACCGCCGTACATCTTGCGGCCCACCATACGCTTAGCGTACTGAACGGGTATGCGGCGCTCGCCCTGATCGACGAACACAACGGCCACGACCATGATGAACGAACCCAGGATAACCAGCAGGAAGCTCAGCACGTTCAGCGTGCCATTGGCAACGCTGGCGATGCCGTTTACGATCTGCGGGCCTACGCGGGAGATAATACCCGCGAAGATGAGCAGCGACACGCCGTTGCCCAGGCCCTTTTCATTGATACGCTCGCCAATCCACATGGCCAGTGCAGTACCGGCCGCGAGGCAAACGCCAATGGTGATATAGCTGAACGCGCTGCCGTTCAAAGCAGCCTTCATGCCGACCGTAATACCGATGGCCTGCAGGAAGCCCAAACCAATCGTAACGTAACGAGTGATCTGAGCGATCTTCTTGCGGCCTTCTTCGCCCTGCTTCTGCAGGTCTTCCAACTTCGGAATCGCCACAGTAAGCAGCTGCATGATTATCGAGGAGTTAATGTACGGGGTTATACCCATCGCCATGATGGTGTAGTTTGCGAGGTTGGAACCGGTAATCGAGTCAATAAATCCGAGCAGTGAGTAGTTGCTCATGGCCGTAGAAACAGCCTGAAGGTCTACGCCCGGGGTCGGGACGTAGCAGAGCAGCCTGTAAACCAGCAGCATACCGACCGTGTAGAGGATCTTCTTACGCAGATCCTGTATTTTCCACGCGTTGCGCAAGGTTTCCCACATAATCAGATCACCTCGGCTTTCCCACCTGCCGCCTC
>CAOKFD010000020.1:0-47242 GCA_948467645.1 uncultured Eubacteriales bacterium
ACTGACGCAAAATCCACTCGAACTTGCGGATTGTTCCGCTTGAGACACACTCTAGAGTCGAAAATGTCAAGCTTGTCTGGCAATAGAAAGCACAATCATCGGATGAATTTCAATAATAAGCTCTATATAGGGCAAATCATACACATACATCATTTCCAGCATGTTGCCAATTACATTTTTCGGCCAAGAAACTTTTATCGAATTTCCGCAATTATAGAAGGTATTTTCTCAAATATGGCGAATAGTGTTACCGTCAATTTTTATTGGAAAGGTGACATATATGCTAAAAAACGATATAATGGCACGTAAGCTCCCACCCACCATACCCGAAGGCTTGACCTCCGAGGATTGGCCGGAGTACAGGAAAAAGACACTCGAAATGTTTATGCGCGAGGAGTACGGCATAACGCCGCCCGCACCGCCCGAAGTACGCGCCGAAAAGGGGCCGTATGAGGAAAATGCCTGGGCAGGCAAGGCCGATCAGTATCCGGTGAAGCTGAGCTTCGATACTCCGCGCGGAGAGTTTTCGTTTACCGCAAATATAATACTGCCCAAATCAGATCATCCGCTGCCCATGTTCATATATCTGTCCTTCCTGCCGTATCCTAACGGCCGCTATGGCCCGATTGAGGAAATCGTCGATGGCGGATATGCCATTGCCACGTTCTGCTATAACGACATAACCAAGGATACCGACGATGGCTTTACCAGCGGCTTGGCCGCGATGTACCCGCGCAACGATCCGGCAACTGATTGGGGTAAAATTGGCATGTGGGCGTTTGCGGCCAGCCGCGTCATGGACTATGTTCAGACACTGCCTGAGATCGACAAAAGCCACATATTCTCGGTAGGGCATTCACGCCTTGGCAAGACGTCCATATGGTGCGCGGCTCAGGACGAGCGTTTTGCCGGCGGTGTAAGCAATGATTCTGGCTGCTCGGGTGCGGCAATAACGCGCGGCAAGCAGGGCGAACATGTGGATGTTATCACGAATGTGTTCCCGTACTGGTTCTGCGGCAATTATCGCAAATACGCCAATCGCGAAGAAGAAATGCCGTTTGACCAGCACCAGTTGATGGCGCTGCTGGCTCCGCGCATACTTTATGTGGCCAGCGCGGTAGAGGATCTCTGGTCTGACCCACAGAGCGAATTCATGGCCGCAACCCTCGCCAGTGAATCATACGAAATGCTGGGTCTGAGCGGCCTTGTCAATCCGTGGAAGGACTACATCAGCGTGGGTCAGCACCTGCATGATGGACATATCGGCTATCATCTGCGCAAAGGGCGGCATTTTCTCAGCCGCGACGACTGGCAGCAATATATGGCTTACTTTGACGAACACTTTCCTTATAATAAGTGACGGCAGGAGGAAACCGCATGAAATACATAAAGTGGCAGTCAGATAGCCCTGAAACGTCGGCAATAGGCCTAGGCTGCATGCGCATATCGAAAATGAGCGAAAGTGCTGTAATCGAGCTTATCGATGCGGCACTTGAAAGCGGCATAAACCTTTTCGATCATGCCGATATATATGGCAAGGGCGAATCCGAAGCTTTGTTTGGGCGCGTGCTCGCTTCCCATCCCGGTCTGCGCGATAGGATGGTAATACAGTCCAAATGCGGCATACGTCCGGGCTGGTTTGACTTTTCATATGAACACATAATTGAGTCTGTGGACGGTTCGCTTAAACGGTTAGGGATAGACAGACTCGACATGCTGCTTCTGCACCGTCCGGATGCGCTCATGGAGCCGGATGAAGTCGCGCGCGCGTTCGATGATCTTCGCCGCAGCGGCAAGGTTGCCGCGTTTGGCGTAAGCAACCAGAATCCGTCGCAGATGCGCCGTCTCCAGCGCGCGTGCGGTAAGCTGGCGGTAAACCAGCTCCAGTTGAGCATAGCGCATTGCCCAATGATAGACGCAGGGCTAAACTCCAATATGCACAACGATGCGGGCATAAATCGCGACGGCGGCACGCTGGATTACTGCGCCGAGGAAGGCATTACCGTGCAATGCTGGTCGCCGCTAATGTATGGTTTCTTTGAAGGCAACTTTATCGATTCACCTGAATTCCCCGAGCTTAATCAGAAGCTGGCCGAGCTGGGTGAAAAGTACAGCGCCACTAAGGCGGCAATAGCGCTGAGCTGGCTTACGCGTCTGCCGTACAATGTGCAGCCTATAGTCGGCTCGACTAATCCTCAGCGTGTGCGCGATATGAGCCGCGCAGGTGATATAACGCTTACTCGTGAGGAATGGTATGAGCTGTATCGTTCCGCTGGCAAGCGTTTGCCGTAACATCGTATGACAACCGGTATGAATGGTCTGTCAGTATTTATACCAGACGACGCAGAAGCAGAGCTTCCACTTATATGCGCATTGGGCGAGGACGTAAGCGGCATTAACGCCATTGCCGGATTTATGGATTGCAAGGCGGCAATCGTCGCCTTGCCGGTTGACGATTGGAACGCCGAACTTACGCCCTGGCCCGCGCCGCCTTTGCGCAGAGGCAAGCCGTTTGCTGGTAACGCAGATAAAATGCTCGAACGGCTTGACCGGCTTATGAGTGAATTGCCGACTCTGCTTAAAAGCAATATGGGCATTACTGTATCAAAATGCCTGTTAATCGGATACTCGCTCGGCGGCCTGTGCGCGCTTTGGGCGGCTACCATGCGCGACTGCTTCGATGGCGTAGCGTCTGTATCCGGTTCACTCTGGTATGACGGATTTGATGAATATATAGGCGAGCACGCGGTTAATGCTCACGCTGTGTATTTATCGCTGGGCGATGCCGAACCGCGTACTCGCGATAAGAGGCTTAGCCGGGTGGGGGACAGCACGCTTGCTGTATATGATCGACTTACTAAAATGGACATACGGACTGTCTTTGAATGGAATCCGGGAAACCACTTCGCGGATGCGCCGAAACGCAGTGCGCGCGGTGCAGACTGGCTATGCAAAAACGTGTGACATACTCTAATATTGCAGCGTGGGAGGAATGCTGAATATGCTTATTTCTGTACAGACGGCCAGCATATTGGGCATACAGGGAATAGACAAGGGCTTTCGCATGATCGCTGAGGCTGGCTTTGACGGCGTGGATTTCAACCTCGATCACTGCCTTAGCGGTAAGGCCATACACAATAACGAGTGCAGCGGCTTTTTCGATCAGACCGATGAGGAAATGCGCGCAGCCATAAAGCCGTATAAGGATGCGGCACAAAAGTATTCTGTAAAGTTTGTACAGGCTCATGCGCCGTTCCCGAGCTGGGTAAACAATGAAACCACCAATGCGTATGTGCTGGAAGCAATAAAGAAGACCATTATGTTGTGCGACTATGTGGACTGCCGCAATCTGGTGGTTCATCCGTGCATAATAGTGGAAGATCCAAAGCTTGAATATGCCGAAAACATACGCCTGTACAGCGCGCTCATACCCACACTGCGCAAGTACAAAGTAACCTGCTGTCTGGAAAACATGTTCTCCAGCTATCGCGGCAAGCTGACCGAGGCGGTATGCTCCGACCCGTATGAGACGGTGCACTACATTGACGAGCTGAATAAGCTGGCGGGCGAGCGCCTGTTTGGATTCTGCCTTGATGTAGGACACGCCACGCTGCTGGGCAAGGATTTGTATCGATTTATCTCCATACTTGGCTATAGGCTTCAGGTGTTGCACGTCCATGACAACAATGGCTTACAGGATGAGCATTTGTTCCCGTACATGGGCATAACTAACTGGGATCGCTTCTGCCGCGCGCTGGGCGAATATAATTATCAGGGTACGCTCAGCTTTGAAACATTTAATGCACTGGAGACGTTTGATAACGCGCTTGTGCCTCAACTGCTGGCACTGCTCGGAGCAACCGGCAAGCTGCTGGCCGAACGAATAGACGCCGCGCGCAAAAAGGAGAGTAATTGATGAACACTTATGTAATTAAGCGCCTGCCTGAGGGCGTGGATCTGCCGGACTTCAAGGGCGAACTCGATCGTGCGTGGGCAGAATGTCCCGCTGCTGAAATCGGCAACTACATCTGGGACGAAAACGGATATAAGCCGCACGCCGAAGCGCGCGTGATGTACTCCGATGCCGGACTGCACGTATATATGCGCGCATGGGAAAATGAAGTGCGTGCCGTTGCGGACTACTGCGGCCGCATATGTCAGGATAGCTGCTTGGAATTCTTTGTGCGTCCCAATATGGACGTTGACCGGTATACCAATATCGAAATGAACCCGCTGGGCAAATTCATGTGCGGCATAGGCCGCGACCGCTACGGTCGCTTTGAAGCGTCGAAGCTTCCGCTGGACGGCATGAATGTACAGCACAGTGTACAGGACGCGGAGACGTTCCACGGCCCGATGTGGGAAATCGCGTACACCGTACCGGCCGACTGGATGGAACTGTGGTTTGGCGTTCGTCCGCACTCCGGATTTGAAATGCGCGGAAACTTCTATAAGTGCGGCGACAATACCAGGTTCGAGCACTACGGCATGTGGAATCCAGTAAAGAGCGATCACCCCGACTTCCATAGGCCGGAATCCTTTGGCAAGCTGATACTCGAATAACGTTTGAAGCGCACGCGCCTGTCGCTAAATGGCAAATTTGCAGAATGGAAAATTTTCTGAACTGCGAATTTACATTTGTCGGCGGGTGCTTTTTTTCATCTTGTGCTATATTCTTAAATGTACCATTGCATCGCTGAATTCGACAAGCGGAAAATGGGTGTATATAGTAAAATTGACTAAGGAAACGTTGCCCCGACAACGTTTTGATATAATAATTAATGTAAGTAGGTAAGCGTATGAGCGAATATGCGAATGAACCGATAATCAGCGTAATCGTCCCGGTATACCGTGTGGAAAAATTTCTGCCCAGATGCATTTCCAGCATCGCTAAGCAGACTTTTCGGGATTTTGAAATGATATTGGTTGACGACGGTTCGGACGACGCCTGTCCTGACATTTGCGATCAGGCGGCACGGGCCGACGCTCGCATACGCGTAATACACCAGAAAAATCAGGGCTTGTCTGCGGCACGCAATGCCGGTATAGATGCTGCGCGCGGGCAGTATATTTCATTTGTCGATAGCGACGACTTTATTGCGGATACAATGCTGGCTGATATGTATGAGCGTGTCTGCACAGACAAGTCAGACATGGCCATATGCAATATACAGTATGTTGACGAAGATGGCCAGAAGCTCGAAAATGCGGCAAGAAAGTCGCCGATTACTGCAAATGAGGTTTTAGACAAGTATCAGGCACTTTCAAAGCTTTGCGAAGCAAACCCATGGTACTATGTTGTTGCGTGGAACAAATTATATGCAAAGCATATATTTGACCATATTCGCTTCCCGGTAGGAAAGCGCAATGAAGACGTTTTCATTGCGCATGAGGTATTTTGGGCTGCAGATCGCATAACGGTGTTGGAAAAAAGGCTATACTATTATGTACAGCGCAGCGGCAGCATAATGAATTCAAAGCCAACGGACAAAAATCTTGACGAGGCAGAAGGTTGTTTTACATGCTGCAAGTTTGCATTGGAACACGGCCTTGATGACTTGGCGGCATGCAAATACAACGATGCAATAAGCTCGATTGCGGATTATATATATCTGCTTGATCGCAGCGATAAACAGGTAAAGGCGGCCTTGGACAGCAATATTCATCAGGCCAGGCTGCTGAAAAAATCCATCCTGAATATCGGTGGTCATAGATCTGACAAGCTAAAGGCTATTATGTTTTCAGTGTCGCCGCAGCTTTATAGGAAAGTCAAGATTGGTGTGCGCAGGATAGCTAAAGACAATACCAAGTAAAGCACGGTGAAAATATGAGAACGAAGAACTCACTAATTAATGCCCTCGTCGGCGTGGGCGGGCAGGTACTCAACATGCTGCTGCAGTTCGTCACCCGCATGTTCTTTATACGATACCTGTCGGCGTCATACCTCGGAGTGGACGGACTGTTTACTGAAGTACTGGGTATGCTGAATCTGGCGGAACTGGGCATTGGTTCGGCAATGATATTCAGCATGTACAAGCCGGTCGCCAACGACGATCGCGACCAGATTGCGCGGCTGATGAACCTGTACAAGGTAATGTACAGATGCGTCGCGGCATTTGTACTGATTGCCGGATTATGCCTGATGCCGTTCCTGAACGACATGCTCAAGGACAGGGGTGGGGCAGAGATCGATAACCTGCAGCTTATCTACCTGCTGTATCTTATCCAATCGGCCACATCTTATCTGCTGTCGTACAAGAATTCGATACTGATGGCCTATCAAAAGGCGTACGTCAGGCTTGCATGGGAACAGGTATTCAAGCTTATCCAGGTTGTCCTGCAAATACTCGTCCTGATATTTACGGGCAACTTCATATTATACCTCATCGTCCAGCTTACGTCGCAGTTCATGATAAACGTGGCCATCGCGCGCAAGGTCGATCGAGAGTATGCATATCTTAAAGACTGCCACGAATTTCCGGCAAAGGCAGAACGCAATGATATCGTCAAAAATATAGGCGCGCTCAGCCTGCATCGCATAGCCACGCTTGTAGTCAACAGCACTGACAACATGATAATGACCGCGTACATCGGTCTGAGCACTGTCGGCATGTATTCCAACTACAAGCTGGTCATTTCTGGCATAAACAATCTATTTGGAAAAATCGCATCGGCGTTTGCCGGCAGCATAGGCAATCTGCACGCAACTGAAAGCACGGACAAGGTTTATGAGGTTTATCGCGTGCTTGACTTTGGCATGTTCCTGCTGTTCGGATATACTGCGGGCGGCTTGGCGCTGCTGCTTAATCCGTTTATAAGGCTGTGCTTTGGCGAAAGCTATCTATTCTCTGCCGCAACGGTAATGGTGGTTGTAATTCAATTCTACCTTAGCGGTATGCGTCAGATTAACCTGCAATTTCGATCGGCAATGGGGCTTTTCTGGCACGATCGGTATAAGGCGGTATTTGAGGCGGTTATTAATCTTGTCGCATCGCTGATATTGGTTCAAGCATACGGCGTAACCGGCGTTATCGGCGGCACGATAGTCAGTACCGTTACCACCTGCTTCTGGATAGAACCGTACGTGCTTATGCGGTACGGCATTAAGGAGAATTGGAAACAAAGACTTTCAAAATACTTTATCGACTACGGCGTACGCACGGTATCGGTATGTATCGCATATGCGCTGGCATACTGGCTGTGCAGCAGTTTTACAGATAACGGCATTCTTGGGTTCATCGGCAGCGGCGCAGCGTATACCGTCATATTTGCGGTAGTCGCACTGATCTTTTACGGCAGAACCGAAGAACTGAAATATCTGATGTGCACTGTATTCAAACGTAAAAAGCAGTAATTTGCCTATTGCCTGATCGATATACTGATAGAAGGAAGTGGATTTGCGATGGCTCGCCCTGTGGTATCGTTTATAATACCGGTGTATAATGTTGCTCCATGGCTCAAAATGTGCGTTGAATCTGTACAGCGTCAAACTCTTTCGCAGATAGAAATCATTCTGATTGACGACGGCAGCACCGATGAGTCTGGCAAAATGTGCGATGATTTTGCTTTGCATGACGAGCGCATACGCGTGATACACAAAAAGAATGAGGGACAGGGCGTTGCCAGAAACTGCGGCATGGACGCTGCACAGGGCGAATATATAGCGTTTGTCGATTCTGACGACAGCATTTTGCCGCGCTTGGCAGAAGATAACGTTGCTTTGGCCCGTAAGCATAATGCTCAGTTTGTGGTTTATGGTTTTCAAAATCAGTATACAGACAACAGTGGAAACATATTGAAAATCGGAGAAAAATTCCCGCCCCAGCTTTCCAGCTGTGTGAACCGCAATGAATTTTGGCGGTCATATAAAAAGGTAAATCATAGCTTCGCAACGATGCGGATATACTCACGTGAATTTGTTATGCAGAATAACATTCGCTTCGCTCCTATAAAGGTTGGAGAGGATGCGTACTTTCTGTCATGCCTTTCCGATGCACCGTTTATTAACGTTGTGTTTAACCAGCAAATATACTATATGTACAGCATACGCCCCGGGTCGGCAATGACGAGCTTTCAGTGGGAATACTTTGACGAAAGGTACGAAGCGTTCCGGGACAAAGGGTACGAGGTAATACGGCACAACGAGCCTGAAAAAGGCATGTACGACGACATTATTTCAATACGCGGAATCGGATACGCACTGGAAGCCCTGAAAAAACTTTCGTTTGCAAAACGCCAGATACCGCTTGCCAAGCGCTGCAGCATGATTGAAAAATTCTGCCAGAACACGCAGATTGCAGAAAGTCTGGCCATGTGCAAGCGCGAATGGATAGGCGAGCGATGGAAATGGATAAGCGTTGTACTTTTAAAAAAAGGCCGTTACCGAGCCGCGCTTATATATTGCGATGCGCTGCAATCCATACGCCAGGCAAGGAATGCCGGTATGAAGGCAAAAGCAAATTTCATTAAAGAGAGTGCGAAATGATCATGAATAAGAATAGCTTGCGCATAGCCATGCTGGGCCATAAACGTATGCCGTCACACGAAGGCGGAATCGAAATCGTCGTTGAAGAGCTTGCAACCCGCATGGTGAATCTGGGGCATCGCGTAACATGCTATAACCGCATGGGGCATCACGTCAGCGGCAAGGAATACGATACAGATACGCAAAAGTGTTCTGAATACAAGGGTGTACGCATTCGCCATCTGCCTACGATCAGTTATAAGGGACTTGCGGCAGTGTCATCCAGCTTTTTCGGATGTCTGTTTACGGCGTTCGGCAAATATGACATCGTGCACATCCACGCCGAAGGCCCGGCGGCGTTCTGTTGGATTCCCAGGCTTCTTGGCAAGCATGTGGTATTGACCATACACGGCCTGGACTGGGCGCGTGCTAAGTGGCAGGGTTCATTTGCCTCAACGTATATAAAATTCGCCGAAAAAATGGGCGTGAAGTTTGCAAATAAGGTAATCGTGCTGAACGAGCAAAATCGTCAGTATTTTAAGGATACGTATGGCCTTGAAACCCAGCTTATACCAAACGGCGTCTCACAGGCGCATACGGAACTGCCTGACTTGATTACTAAAAAATTTGGGCTGGAAAAGGACGGCTATATATTGTATTTGGGACGTATTGTTCCTGAAAAAGGCGGTCACTATCTCTGCGATGCATACAAAAATGTTGAGACAGATAAAAAGCTCGTAATTGCGGGCGGTTCGTCGGATTCAGAGGAATATTTTAACGAACTTAAAGCCGCATCCGCCGATGATAAGCGAATCGTATTCACCGGATTTGTGGACGGAAAACTGCGCGATGAACTTTTCAGCAATGCGTACGCTTTCGTATTGCCCAGCGACTTGGAAGGCATGTCGCTCAGTCTGCTCGAAGCAATGAGCTATGGAAACTGTGTCATTACCTCAGACATCAAGGAATGCACCGACGTTACAGAAGGGAACGGCTTTGTTTTCCGTCATGGCAGCGTCAAAGGACTTCAAAAAATACTGCAATATGTGTGCGATAATCCCGAAATTGTAAAAATTAATAAAAAGCATGTTGCAGAATTCATTCAGGAAAGGTATAATTGGGATGATGTAGTTTCACGTACGCTTGATGTATATAAAGAAATTTTGTGACACATATGCGTGCCGGGATCTTGACATGCCCAAGGCTAAGCACGTATAGCATGGAAAGGTACTTATGCTATGAAGATTAAGAAGTCGAAGCCATCCGACAACTCGGCGCAGAGCGCACCGGAAGCAACTGCTAACGCAAAAAAATTCAGTGTGAAAAAAGCGCCCGCTCATGCTCATTTGTTGTCGCTGCACTTTTTACTGCATGTTTTCTTCAAAAAGCTCTTTTCGATTGTATTAATCGGAATTGGAGCCGTTATAATAGCTATGATGTGCTTTACTATAAACAGTGAAAGCTCTGCCAGTAAAACCATGTCGCTTAACTATGAAGAAAGTACCAAGGGCAAAACGCCTAACGGCAGTCGATTCAGTTTGTCGGATTTCCTTGTACAGGACTACATGAACGATATAATTGAGGAGATAGGCTTTCAGGGTGAGCTGACCGCGGCCGACCTTTCCGATATAATCAGCATATATCCGACCAGCAATGGCCGCGTTGTAACGGATGAGGATGGATATTATATAAATTCATCCTACACCGTCAGCGTAAAGCTTCCGCGCGAGCTGCAGCTCAAAATATCGGCTGATGATCTGCTCGACAAGGTTTGCGACACGTTTGAAAAACAGTTCATTAACGCCAACCGGGTAACGGTTAAGTCGCTTACTCTGGACGCGAATTATGATGAGATGGACTATGACGAGATCAGCTCGTATTTCTATATGATGCTGAACCGTATAAAGAATTATATCGACGTTCGCAATAATCAAAACGGCTCGTTCATTTCGGACAATGGCTTGTCATACAGCGCCATACGCAAAGCCTGTGTCAATCTGCAGATTTATACGCTGGCTGAGTTTGACGGATATATCTGGGAAAACGGCGTGTCCAAGGATCGCGACCGCCGCATCGCGAATCTGAAGGAAATCAATCGCGAACTGACTTGGGATTACAAGAGCAACAGTGAAAAGAGTCAAAAGCTCATGGATGTTCTTGAGGGCTACAATAATAAGCTGGTTTCTTCCGTGCTTATACCTACGTATGATTCCAATGGTGCGTTCTATATGTCACGAACCAAGGTCGGCATAGACGATCTCGCGCTTCAGGCTGATACGTATCTGTCGGAAGCAGTTAGTCTGAATAAATCAATCTCGACAAACCTGTCCAAGCTAAGCGCACTTGTGCGCGTGCCGGGCGCGGCAAAGCTGACGCGTGCCGACGCTATGGTTGCGCAAATATCGTCTGAACTCGGCGACATAATCAGTCAGATAAGCGACGTCGATACTGCCTGCTATGCCCAGCGCATAAACGGCTATCTAATGTTTACCAAACCCGAAACTTCGCTGATGGCAAGCCTTAACGTTACGTCCAGTATTGAAGTTGCTTTGATTGTATGTCTGCTATGGTACGTCCTGGCGGTTCTGTTCACTTATCGTCGTCAGAAGAAGAAGCAGTATTAAGCCAATAGACAGAGGAAAAGGTTGAGTTGCAATGAAGAATTTTGATTTACTGCGCTACCTGAAAAAATGGTGGTTCCTCATAATGATAGTGGTAGCGGTCGGCTGTCTGTTGGTTTATAGATTCGTCGCCGCAAACCAGGCGTATACTGCGACGGCGGTAATACAGTATACCAACTCGCAGGCGGCGGATGGTTTGAACGTGGACGGTTCGAAGATCGATACGTCTGAAATTACATCTGCAACGGTGATTAACCGTACGATTGAGAATTTGGGACTTTCCAGCAATACCGAATCCATACGCTCCAAGATTACGGTAAAGGAAGTCATTTCCGACGACGAGCAGGCTCGCAAAGACGCTGCGATAGACAACGGCGATGAATACGAATATTTTCCGACGATTTATCAGGTATCGTTTACGGTATATGATAAAAACGCGGAGGACTATGCGCGCAGAGTGCTTGACTCGATACTTAGCAACTACTTCAGGTATTATGGCGAACAGCACGTCGATGCATCGATTTTCCCCAATAACGCAATCAACGTTTCTGTCGACAACTACGAATATATCGACTGTGTTGAAATGCTGCGCACCACCGCGAATGAGTCAGCTTCCTATCTGAATGAGAAGTCGGATGAAAAGAGCAGTTTTTACAGCGTAAAGACTGGTTATTCGTTCTCTGATTTGGCAAGGAGATATACGTATATAAAGAACAACAGCCTGAGTGATTTGTATGCGTACATCATTGAGCATCAGCTTGTCAAGGACTGCGATGTATTCATCGATAAGAAGCAAAACGATGCGCTGCAATACCAGATTCAGATAAACAGCTTAATGAAGAACATCGACGAGGCCAAGGACATAATAGACCAGTTCGGCGATAAGACATTGGAAGGTGAAGCCGTTAGCACAAACGCCAATACGAATTCCGATGCTAGCGACACCCAGATAATCACCGATGTCGAGCGCGGCTGGGAATCGCAATCAATAGATGCTAACCGCGACGTTACTACCACATATGACAAGCTGATAAATCAGTACGCACGGCTGCAGACCAATTTGATAGATGCGAAGATAGGCAAGGGACAGACTGAAGAAATTCTGGAGGCATACAGCGGCGTAACCACCGATACCGACCCGAACAGCGAGGAAGCCAAGTGGGCAAGGGCGCGCATAGACGAACTGAGCGCACAGTTTACCGAGCTGTACAATATCGCGCTGGACACCATTAACGAGTACAATCAGGTAAAAGGCGCGGACAACATAACCATGAAGTGCAGCATTGCTGTAAATGAAAAGATCAACCTCAAGCTGTATCAGGCGCTTGCTGTTGTGCTCTTCCTGTTTGTAGGCTGCTTCGTCGCTATCTTCCTGGGCCGCTTGGGCGACTTCATCGACTACTACCTGTATGTCGATAAAAAGACCGGACTGCCCAACCGCGAGCGCTGCGACGATATGATCGAGCACTACGGCGTCCGCAAGCTGCCGGATCGCTTCGCGTTTGTTACTGTTCAACTTGATCTGAGCGGCATGGGCCGTAATGAGGGCGATGAAGCGCTTCGGGCGATCGGCGAAAGTATGCAGCGCGTATTCCGTTCGCTGGGCTTTGTTGGATACAATGGAGCCGGCCAGTTCATGGTCATGATGGAGAATGCGACGGTCGAGTTTACCAAGACCTGCATAGAACATTTGGACGTGGCGCTTATGAATAGCGACATCGGCAAGATTGGCTATGCCGTGTATGTAGGCTCGTCCAACTCCACTGAGGACGACCTGTATGAGATACGCTCGCTGCTGCGTCTGGCGATGAAGCGCGCCGCCGAGGCGAAGATGCAGGGCAAGCATCACAACAAATACGTAGTTACAGTAACTAATACGGCGGCAAGCGAGGGTGCAAAAGCATGAAAGTTCTCCTCTCAATCCTGAAAAAGATTCTCGCCGTAGTGACGGTACTGGCGATAGTATGCGGCGTGATAGTTGGCTATAATGTCACATGGCTCAATAAGACATTTATCACGACGTTTTACAGTGTGGAGACCGATAAGGACATAAGCGATCTGCGCATTGTGGAACTGTCCGACTTGCACCTGCACGAGTATGGCGCCAAGAATGCCGAGTTGGTTGAACGCATTCGCAATCTGAATCCCAATATCATTGCGGTTGCGGGTGATATGAACATCGATGAAAATTCTAATTATTCGGTAGTCATCGATCTTCTGGAGCAGCTTGTCGAGATCGCACCGGTGTATTATGCGCCGGGCAACCATGAATGGGCATCAACCTATTCCTACAATTATAGTCAGTTGCCTTCCGATATTGAGGCGACGGGCGCGCATTACATGGTTCACGACTATGAATATGTTGAGGTAAATGGCAATAAGTTGATGATCGGCGGCTTCTTTGAGTGGCCGCGTTCTGAGTTTGAGCGCGACGCCGACAAGCAGGTGGCCGTCGATATGGATGCAGTTACGCGTGAACAGTCCGATGTATACACGGTGCTGCTCTGCCACTGCCCGGAAGTATTCTATACGTCGATGAAAGACCTGAGCGTCGATTTGGGACTGAGCGGCCATGCACACGGCGGTCAGGTGCGCTTGCCAATGACCGATGGACTCTGGTCAACTGATCAGGGTTTCTTGCCCGAGTACACCAGCGGCGTTCGCGAAATTGGCAGTTCGACCGTAGTAATAAGCCGCGGTCTGGGCGATTCTGAACCGTTCCCGCGCATATTCAACCAGCCGGAGCTAGTCGTGATCGACGTAAATTGATTTAAGACTTTGAATAGCGTAAATAAACGTACCGGAAGGAAGGCAAAAGCATGCATGTTTTTAAGAGTAAGTTTTTGAACTATGCAAGCGCTGCCTTCTTTACGCTTTTGATGTTCATTGCATTCTGCGCGGACAGTTACCGTCTCGTTCCGATGATGGCAAAATATGCCGTCAACCTTCTTGTATTGGGTTGGGCAATCGTGACATTCATGATTCGCCCCGACAAGGAACGGGCGGTTTTCTGCCTACGCTTTTTTGCACTTTACTTTTTTCCATACCTGCTGTTCTGGCTGTGGTCACTGGGAATCTGGATTTCTGAATTTCAGACGTTTGATTATATCCTGCGCGGATCGCTAACGTCCTTTTATATGCTTACCAACATACTTATGCTGTGCGCCGCGGTATATCTCTTTGGGGCAAAAAGCATCATGTACGTAATGGTAGGCATGTTTATGACGAATACGCTTATCTTTTTGCAGGTTGGTCAGGCAAACGGTTTGCCACGCTTGATTCAGGAGTATATCACGCTGGTGCTTACGTTTGCCTCCAACACTGGCGATGCTATAAAGCAAATGGAGATTCACGGTCTGGTCTATGGCTGGGGCGCTTTCATAATTTTCTTTGCTACGCATAAGACGAGAACCCGGCGGCAAAAGCGTATACAGATTTTGATGCTGCTGGGCAGCATATTCTACTTTACAACGGCCTTTAAGCGCATTGCTGTTCCGGCCGTAGTCGTCAGCATAGTGGCCATACACATATGGCAAAAGCAGTCCACACGAAAGCTCAAGGTAAAGGTACGGTGGATGTCGCTGCTGGTTATTGCGGCGCTGTTCGGATACCTGTGGCTGATAAAGAGCGGTATATTCTACGATATTTGTGAAAAGTATGAGATAGACCTTATGTTCCGCGACGTGCTGTATAAGTTCTATGAAGACTTTTACGAGCTTACGCCAACGTACCTGGGTCGAGGAGTTCGCTTCATATATGAGTATGGTTCGGCAGTCAAGGAAGGCTCTCGTGAAGCGCTGCACAATGTATATCTGGAAACATACATTGAGGTTGGCTTTTGGTGCTGGATAATATGGATGTATTACGATCTGAACTGGCGCGTTCGCCGCGTGAGCGATCGATATGAGATACCTCCGGCGGCTGTGCTGATGGGCATGAACGTATATGTGTTCTTCACATACCTGACTGACAATACGCTTTACTACTATTGCATAAACGTAGTTTACCGCATGGCGGTAATGGTATGGAGTTTGGAACGCGAGCGAGACGAGGCTATTCCCAATGCCAGCCTAATGGAAATAAGAGAATTGACAAAATACCGGGCAGAAAAAGCCGAAAGCGAGTTGAAGTAACATGAAGGTTCTGATTGTGCGTCCGTTTCCTTCACTTCTGGATGTGCGCCAGAATACATACAATATCCAGGAAGTGGGGCTTGCTAAAGCGCTGAGCAAGCGCGGCTGTCAGGTTGACCTGCTTTTCTGGACTGATCAGGAAGAAAACGATGTTACAATATCAGTTGACGGTGGAACGGATGTCCATGTGTTTTACAGAAAGGCCATAAGTGCGCTCAAGAACGCGTGGTATAAGAATATTGATTCGCTGGCAAAGCAATATGACGTAATACAATCTGCCGAGTATAATCAAATATTTTCATGGCATCTTGCGGGCAAATATCCTGATAAGACAATCGTTTATCATGGCCCGTATTTTTGCTCGTTCAATAAAAACTATAATCGCATGTGCAGTATGTTCGACATGCTGTTCTTAAATCGATATAAAAAAAAGAAAACGCCATTCCTTGTAAAAAGCGAATTTGCACGGCAGTTTCTTATGGATAAGGGGATTGCGGAATCCGACATTACAGTTGCCGGTGTTGGAATCGACATTCAAGCGTTGGAAAGCGGCAAGGACATGGAACCTTCAGAAACCGAACAGCGCATGAAGGAGCAGAAAAGCGGGCTAAAGCTTCTGTATATAGGCAGAATTGAGCCGCGGCGCGCTCCGTTCTTTGCAATCGACATACTGGCCAATGTGCGTAAGGCAGACAGCAATGCTAAGCTTTATATAATAGGCGATGGCGATGCTGAATATGTGCAGCAGGTGCAGAATGCAATAAAGGAACGTGGATTGGAAAAATACGTTTCGTGGCAGAAAAAAGCACGCCAGCCACAGCTTCAGGGGGTATACAGGCAGGCGGATTTTTTCCTGCTTCCGACTGAATATGAGATATTCGGAATGGTGCTGCTTGAGGCCATGTACTTTGGTTCTGTCGTTATCACCACGCCTAACGGCGGCTCGAACATGCTGGTGCATAACGGCGAAAACGGCGTAGTACTGCCTAAAGACGATGCCGCCAAATGGGCGCAGAGCATACTCGAAATTCAGAATAATTCTGCAAAAAAACAGACTATGTGCAAGTGCGCACATGAACGCATAGAGACTGATTTTACATGGGATAAGCTAGCAGATAAATTTATAGAGTGCTATGAAATGCTCAAAAGACGTTGAGGACTGATGCTATGGAAAAGAAACGTTATGGCGCTATCGACGGTCTGAGGGCGATTGCGTGCCTTGGAATTGTGATGATGCACGTAAAAACCAACAATGCGTATGCGATTGATGGTTTTTTTTATCAAAGCGTCATCACCTCGCTGACAAACTTTGTGTTTCTGTTCATGGAAGTGTCGGCATTTGGACTGTGCTGCGGGTACTATGAAAAAATGATAAGCGGCAAACGGTCGCTTTCTGATTTTTATAAAAAGCGCATCAGCAAAACTTTGCCTTTCTTTGCAGTGCTGGTAATTTTAGATGCGGCATTATCGCATACTAGCCAGGCAGTATACGAGGGGTTTGCAGAATTGACGTTGATGTTCGGATTTTTGCCTAACGCAGGTGCATTGTCGGTTATCGGCGTAGGCTGGTTCATCGGGCTCGTATTTGTGTTCTATCTGTGTTTTCCGTTTTTCTGTACTCTGCTAGAAAACAAGAAGCGCGCATGGGGTGCGTTCATAATCAGTCTGCTCATGAATATCGCCTGCGTAAGACACTTTGGCGTGGGGCGTACCAACATACTTTATAGTGGCTGCTTTTTCATGGCAGGTGGGCTGGTGTATATTTATCGCGACAAAATTGCGCGTATTGATTGGTTGCTGGCGCACATTATTGCAATAATAGCGATAGTACTGTACGTCGCATTTTGGGAAAATGAAACCAGTGTTCTCAATACAATGTTATATTTAATAGCATCCACGGCATTGCTTATCAATGCGGTTGCCGTGCCGGAAAACAAACTGTTTGACAATCGCGTGTCGCGGTTTTTCAGCGGCATAAGCATGGAAATATACCTAAGTCACATGGTAGTGTTCCGAGCATTAGAAAATGTCGGACTCAATCGAATTCTGGGCGACGGGTGGGTGCAATACATCGCAACGGTCGTTATGGTTTTCGTGGGTGCAATGATATATTCGTTGTTCATGCAGCGCGTCATTGGAAAAGCGCAAAATTATTGGAACAAAAGGACTGAAAGAGTGGGGCAGTCATGAAGATTTTGATGGTAAATAAGTTTCTTTACCCGAACGGCGGTTCGGAAACTTATATGTTCAAGCTCAGCGAGCAGCTCAAGCGCATGGGACATGAAGTGCAGTTTTTCGGCATGGAAAGCGAGGAACGCTGTATCGGCAATCGCGTAAATGCCTATACCGACAATATGAATTTTCACGGCGGGAGCAAACTCAGCAAGCTGACATACCCGCTTAAAACAATATATTCCAGCAACGCCCGCAAAAAAATCCGGCTGGTTCTTGATGACTTTCAGCCTGACGCCATACATATGAATAATTTTAATTTTCAGCTTACGCCGTCCATCATACTGGAAATGGACAAATGGCGGCGTGAAACGGAACATAGCTGCAAGATACTGTATACTGCACATGACAGCCAGCTCGTCTGTCCCAATCATCTTATGTACCATGACAATAAAGTATGTCAGGATTGCCTAGGCGGACATTTCAGCCGCTGCATAAATAAAAAATGCATTCACGGCTCAATGTTCCGTTCGGCATTGGGCTATGCCGAGGCGACGTATTGGCAGCATAGAAAAGTATATGGGCTGATCGATACGATAATTTGCTGCTCGCATTTTATGAAAAAGGCGCTTGACACCAATCCAATTCTGGCCAATAGAACGATTGTCATGCATAATTTCATCGACAAGGTAGATGTGAGCAGCGCTAATGAAAAGCAGGATTATGTGCTGTACTTTGGGCGGTATTCCGACGAAAAGGGCGTTCGGGTAATGATCGAAGCAAGCAAACTGCTGCCAAACGTTCAATTCGTATTTGCAGGCAGAGGGCCGCTTGAGGCAGAAGTCAATGGCGCGGCCAATATAAAAAATGTAGGTTTCCAAAGCGGCGAAGCGCTTAATAAGCTTATACGTGAGGCGCGCATAAGCGTGTGCCCGTCGATCTGCTATGAAAACTGCCCGCTTGCAATACTGGAATCCATAACGCATGGCACGCCAGTGATTGGATCCAATATCGGCGGTATACCGGAGCTTATTATCGATGGTGTAGACGGCTTGCTGTTCGAAAGCGGAAACGCAGCCGACCTCAGCAAAAAAATCAGCACGCTATGGAATGACAGGAGCAAACTTGACGCATACACGAATGCTTGCCATGACGTTTCGTTTGCAAACGCTGAGGAATACGCACAAAGCCTTATGCCTTACTATGGCGCATAATTGATATACAGGAGGAAAATGCAATGCCTGAGAAGAAACTTAACGGCACGGTTATAGTCACTTACCGCTGTAATGCGCGCTGTACGATGTGCAACAGATATAAAGCGCCGTCCAAGCCTGAAGAAGAAATAAGCCTTGAAACAATAAAGAAGCTGCCGCCGATGTACTTTACAAATATAACCGGAGGCGAGCCGTTCATCCGCACAGACCTGAAGGACATAGTACGCGAATTGCGCAAAAAATCCGATCGTATCGTAATTTCGACGAACGGATTTTTCACCGATCGCATACTGGATTTGTGCCGCGAATTCCCGGATATAGGCATACGTATTTCAATTGAGGGCCTTGAGCAGACCAATAATGAAATTCGTGGACTTGCTGACGGCTACAATCGCGGTTATAATACGCTGAAGAAACTGCGTGAAATGGGTATGAAGGACGTAGGCTTCGGCATGACAGTGCAGGATAAGAATGCGCCTGACCTCGTGCCGCTTTATAAAATTTCCGAAGAAATGGGCATGGAGTTTGCTACTGCGTCGCTGCACAACAGCTTCTACTTTGTTGAGGCTAAGAACATAATCCACAATCGCCCTATGGTGGCAA
Source organism: uncultured Eubacteriales bacterium (assembly GCA_948467645.1). Taxonomy (GTDB): domain Bacteria; phylum Bacillota; class Clostridia; order Christensenellales; family Aristaeellaceae; genus Fimadaptatus. Next base: position 19,208 of record CAOKFD010000020.1, read on the forward strand.
AGAACTTTGAAGCTTTGATTAACGAGCTGCTGCTAAGCAATTCGCCCAAGAAGTGGTTCCGTGCATACTTCAATCACGGCTTGATCAACTATATCTATGGTCAGAAGCGGCTTCTGCCTTGCGATATGAGCTTTGACACGTTCTTTATAGATCCGTATGGCGACGTAATGCCCTGCAACGGCACCAAAGATAAAGAAGTCATGGGCAATCTGAATGAACAGAGCTGGGATGAACTGTGGAACAGTGCTCAGGCCGATGAGGTACGCCAGAAGGTGCGCAAGTGTGACCGCAATTGCTGGATGATCGGTTCCGTTTCACCGGCTATGCACAAGTACATATGGAAGCCTGCGTGGTGGGTAGCGCGCCATAAGTTTAAGTCGCTGTTCAGCAAGCATCCGTACAGCATGTATGAGAATAAAATTTGCCGCGACTATCGCGACGGCAAGGTTACAAAGGAACAGCTTGACGCATGTTCCACCTGCGATATGCATTGCGAGGTAAATAATGGTCTGAGTCAGGAATCGCAGGCGCAGTTAAAACACCGCACAGGCGAGGAAATAGTAGATGCAGATCTGAAAGCTCAATCCACTAAGTAAGATGGCTTACTTAAAAAACGAAGTTCGTAATATTCCGCATGAAAGCACCATCGGTCATTAAGACTGATGGTGCTTTCACCTATATGATAAATTGCATGAGAAGCCATGATTATGCTTGAAATGTTCAAAGAAAGCATTGAAATCTTATTGCACATATGATATAATATATTAACTACAATTAGTAAGGAGGTTTGAACCTAATGAAAAAGCTCATGTGCATTCTCATGACTATTGCGATGCTGTTTGCGGGTGTTGCAATGGCAGACAGCACGGAGACGGGTCTTTCCAAGGACGTTGTGGTACTGTTCACCAGCGATGTGCACTGCGGAGTTGACGCAGGGTTTGGCTACGCTGGTTTGGCAGCAGTACGCGATACTGTTGCAAAGGATAATTACGTAGTGCTGGTCGACAACGGTGATTCGATACAGGGTGAGCCGATAGGCACAATGTCTACCGGCGAAATCGACATAGACCTTATGAACGAGATTGGCTATGACATTGCGATACCTGGCAATCACGAGTTCGACTACGGTATGGATCGCTTTCTTGAGCTTACTCAAAAGGCGAACTTCCCGTATATAAGCGCTAATTTTACACACAACGACGAACTGGTATTCAAGCCCTATGTAATTAAGGAATTTGACGGTGTGAAGATCGCGTTTGTAGGTATAACTACACCGCGCACCATAACTTCGTCTACGCCCAAGTACTTTCAGGATGAAAATGGCGAATTCGTATATGGCTTCTGCCAGGATGATACCGGCGAAAAGCTGTATGCCGCAGTTCAAAAAGCGGTTGATGATGCGCGCGCAGAGGGTGCGGCGTACGTCATCGCCATGGCGCACCTTGGCATAGAGGAAAGCTGTATGCCGTGGACTGCAGGCGAGGTCATAGAAAACACCACCGGTATAGACGCGTTGCTAGACGGCCACAGTCACAGCCTGATAGAGCAGAATATAGTCACCAACAAAGATGGTGAAAACGTCCTGCACAGTGCGTGTGGCACAAAGCTTCAGGCGATCGGCTATCTGACCATATCCAAGGACGGCCAGCTGTCAACCGGCCTGTACAGGTGGGACAACAAGACTTCCTTGCCCGATCTGGTCGGTCTGGATAACGACATGGCGAAAAATGTTGACAAGGCGATGGACGAACTGGATGCAAAGCTCAATGAAGTCGTTGCCAAGTCTGCCGTAGATCTAGTTGTATACGATCCCGCGAACCCGGATGTACGCCTTATCCGCAATGCTGAAACCAATCTGGGCGACCTATGTGCCGATGCGTACCGCGATCAGACCGATGCCGATATTGCAATCGTAAACGGCGGCGGCATCCGCGTCAATATACCCGCCGGCGACATTACTCTTAACGACATATTGAAGGTGCATCCCTTCGGAAACGAGCTTTGCGTTGTCGAAGCTACCGGCCAGCAGATACTGGACGCGCTGGAATGGGGCGTGCGCAAGGTTCCGTCGGAGAGCGGCGGCTTCCTGCATGTGTCGGGACTGACTTATGAGATACATACGTACATCGAAAGCTCCTGCAAGCTGGATGAAAACGGCATGTTCAGCGGCGTGGATGGCGAGTATCGCGTCAAAAACGTGATGGTCGGTGACGAACCGCTCGATCTTGAGAAAACCTATACTCTGGCCGGAACTGCATATGTCATACAGAACAACGGCGATGGACAGACTGCGTTCCAGAACGCACCTGTACTTCAGGACAATGTAATGATAGATAATCAGGCGCTTATAAACTACATTACGCAAACGCTTAATGGGGTAGTAGGCGCTGAATATGACGATCCGTATGGACAGGGTCGAATCATAGCCGTTGCGGAAAAGCCTGCCGAATAACGCTAGAGCGTGTCTCAAAAATTCCCTAATCCGCAATTTCGGCGTCTTTTGTGCCATTTCTGCGTCATCAACCCTCGACTTAGCGCTGCTAAGCCTTCGGGTTTCTTCCTTGAACTGACGCAAAATCCACTCGAACTTGCGGATTTTCCTTTTTGAGACACACTCTAATCTTTAGAACAAATCGGAGCCGCGGTCCTTCATTGATATACCTTTGAAGGATTGCGGCTCCGATTTTTCGATTATAGCTAAAGAGCAAGACTTTGCACCGCACGTTAATCCGATTGCAGGTCCTCTAAAAATTCAGGATACATGCGCCGCAAATCCGCACGTCGCTTTAATTGATAAGTCGGTACATGATACTCGTCAATGAGATACCTGCGGCAGAATGCACGTTCGTCCTCGGTACATAAAGACGAATAAAGCAGCTTTCGCCGCATAGGCACCCGTTCCATATATTTCCAATATTCACCAGGCAGTTTATTCACATGCAGCCGTTTCAGCATCTCGCCGCGCTCTGCGCGCAGGTTTAGCCATTCATATGGAGTCATATTCTCAGGCGAAAGAAACGAATTGTCAGCGCGTGCCGGGTTGAACTCCGAGAGTATTTCAAACTCTACCGCCATTTCGAGAGATTGATAGTTTGCCTCCGTTTCCATTATGCGACGCATATAAGGCCCAGCGTTTATGCCGGATAGACGACTTAACCAAGCGCATATCCTCAGCGGATCGCCGGCTTGTATTTTTCCTTCAGCCTCCATCGCCTCACAGCGAGCCAATGCTTCATGCGCATCTACACAATCATCATCTAACATATCCGTCAGCGCGAGCAGCACTTTGCGCCACTGATTGTCGCTAAGCGCGTTCTCGTCCGCGATAAACTCAAACGCATACAGCCACGTACAAAGCGCGGCATATCCAGAAGTGATCGTACGTACGCCGCGCCCTGAAAATCGTGCAGGTGAGTGCGCTTTTATGCAGACGTGCGACGGTATAGCATCCGACTCCATTACTTGAAAAAACTCTTTTAGCGACAGACAGTTATGTGGAGCTAAGTCCGTTTCATAGCACTCAATGTCGCACGGCTGCTCGTCGCCGCTCAATCCAAGCACTTCATAATGCGCATCGTCGCTTGTCAATTGCGACTGAAATTCTTCCGAGCAGGCAAGCAGCGGCACAAACAGTATGCCCTCTTTAATATTTTTTCGGCAAAGCTGATCTACGAGTATCGGATACAAGCGCCGACGAATGATTTCTCCTACGGTCGCAATCATGGTATTTCCGATGCAATTCTTTAGCCTTGCGCATATATGCGAGACAGTTGGTATGCGTTTATCAGAACATAACTCTGAAAGGTATAGCTCATTTACACAATGCTGGCGCAATTGAGGAACTATGGCATTCCATGCTTCGCTGTCCGGCAGCATTATGAACACGGTGTACAGTCTGCTTCGTTTTTTGCCGGTTTCGGCAGTTAGAATTTCATTCAGCCGCTTATTCAGTTCTTCCAAAGACCAATACATCATAGCCCGTATATCAGACGGCTCTGCCGCATAAGCCGCTCCTCCAACCCAATTAAAACATTTTTGCCCTGCCTAGACAAGTAATAATCTCACAAATACAGTGCAGGCGGCATGTTGGCAAACCATAATGCCTGCACTAACCGAATCTATGTTCCTATTGTACCAGACCAATGGCCTGTATACAAGCGAACACAATGCTAACTTAGTTGCATATTGCGCGTCTTTAACATCAAATTTTGCCGTCATATATTGAAATTATGCGTAAAGTACTATATCATAGAGTGCGGTATGTATTCTATTGAAACGTCGCTTAATATGAGGGGAGGCATATCATTTTGGCGTTTGCAAAGCTGCAAAAGGTGTTTGGCGCACAGGACATGACCCAGGGTGAGCCTTGGAAAAACATGGTGAAATTTTCAGTGCCGCTGCTGATCGGCAATTTTGCCCAACAGCTTTACTCGACCGTGGACTCGATAGTCGTTGGGCAATACGTGGGCGATAATGCGTTGGCCGCCGTGGGTGCTACCGGACCGATAATAAATCTTTTGCTTGTACTGCTGATGGGCATATCGACCGGCGCAGGCATCATGGTCAGCCAGTACTACGGCGCGCACGATCGTGCCAATCTCAGCAAAACCGTGGGCAACTGTCTTACGCTTACCGTGATAGCGTCTGTTATCATAACGGTTGTGGGACTTATTGCAACCTATCCAATTCTTGAAATGCTCAAGACCCCTAATGAGATAATTGCAGATGCACATATGTATCTAATAATAATGTATTACGGTATGCTGGGCATGTCGTTCTACAATATCATTTCGGGTATACTGCGCGGACTGGGCGATTCGGTATCACCGCTTTTGTACCTGCTGGTGGCGTGCGGACTTAACATCGTGCTCGACCTCTGGTTTGTTATCGGCTTTGGCTGGGCGGTAATGGGCGTTGCACTGGCTACGATAATTGCTCAGTTCGTATCCGGCGCGCTTTGCCTGATACAGCTCTGCCGTATGCGTTCGACGGTCGATATAAATCGCCACACGCTAAAGCTTACCGGATCCATTGTTTCGCGCATCGGCAAGCTTGGTCTGCCGGCCGGCCTTACTCAGGCGGTATTCTCCATGGCCATGATAATGGTTCAGTCCCTTACCAACAGCTTCGGCGCGTTTGTGATAACCTGTACTACCGTGGTAATGCGCGTCGATGGCTTCGCTATGATGCCTAACTTCACGTTCGGCATGGCCATGACTACTTATGCGGGTCAAAATGTAGGCGCGCGCAGGCTGGATCGCGTTGAGGTAGGTACTCGCGAGGGTCTGAAACTCGGCCTGATAGTGTCCACTATATGCACTATACTTATAATGATATTCGGCCGATACCTCTTCGGACTGTTCTCCAATACGCCCGAAGTTATAGACACGGCAATGCACATGATGTCCATAATCGCCATCGGTTATATCGCATTCTCCGTAAGCCAGGTGCTTTCGGGCACGATGCGCGGCGCGGGCGATACGATGACCCCTATGTGGATATCGCTTTTCACCACGGTAGTCCTGCGCGTGCCGACTGCATACGGAATAGCATATATGACCCGCAGTGCAGAATTGCCTAACGGTTCGTCTGACGCGCTATACTATTCGCTTTTGATAAGCTGGGTAATGACCACCGTGCTTACCGCGATATTCTATAAGCGCGGCCGTTGGCGCAAAAAGGCGCAGGAATTTTTCGTTTCTGAAGATAAGAATAATGCGGCAGCTGTTTAATACAGCAAGCTAAAATACAGGAGGGTATGCAAAATGCTGTTGGGTGCCTTGGAAGCCGGCGGCACTAAGATGGTACTGTCTACCGGCGATGAGAAGGGAAATATATTTGAGCGCATAAGTCTGCCGACGAACGCGCCCGCCGAGACTATGCCGGCGATAATCGACTTTTTTAAGAATAAGAATATAGAAGCGCTGGGCGTTGGCACGTTTGGCCCGGTAGATCTTGATCCGCAGAGCGCCACTTACGGCTATATAACCACAACGCCCAAAACTCCGTGGGTTAACTATCCGCTGTACGATACGCTGAAAAACGCGCTGAATGTGCCCGTAGGCCTCGATACTGACGTTGATGCGGCGGCAATATCCGAACATGCTCAGGGCGCCGCAAAGGGCCTCAGCAGTTGTCTGTACGTAACCGTAGGCACGGGCATTGGCGGCGGTATAGTTACCAATAACCGCATACTGCACGGCGCTATGCACACTGAACTCGGACACATAATAATGCGCCCGCATAAGAACGATCCCATGCCGCAGGGCTGCTGCCATTATCACGATGGCTGCCTTGAAGGACTGGCGAGCGGTACGGCGATTGAAGCGCGTTGGCATGTAAAGGCGGTGACGCTGCCGGACGATCATTTTGCATGGGAGCTGGAAGCGTATTACCTTGGGCAGATGTGCGCAAACGCAGTGCTGCTGTATTCTCCGCATCGCATAGTGCTGGGCGGCGGCGTAATGCATAAGCAACATTTGTTCCCGATGATACGCAAGAACACTCAGCAGTTCCTGAACGGATACGTAAAGATACCGCAGATAACGGACGACATCGATAGCTATATCGTGCCGCCTGCCTTGGGCGATAATGCCGGTGCTATTGGTGCGCTGCTGCTCGGAGCAGACGCATTGGCCGCAAGCAAGTAATTCATATTAGTTAGGCCGGTCATGGCAAGTTCCATGACCGGCGCTTTGTATAAACGCTTAGGAGGATTTATGGACATTGACGCGCTTATGAAACGCGCACGAATGGAGCTTAAGCGCGTATTCGGTTACAGCGATTTTCGTCCGGGGCAGGAACAGGCCATATGCAGAATATTGTCAGGCGGTGATCTGCTTGCGATACTGCCTACCGGCGGTGGCAAGTCGATATGCTATCAGATACCAGCGATCGTGGGTGAGGGACTTACAATAGTCATATCCCCGTTAATATCGCTGATGAAGGATCAGGTGGATCAGTTAAATCAGCTGGGCGTAGAGGCGCGTGCGCTTAATTCATCCGTCAGCGCAGAAGAAGCGCGAGCGATAATAAGCGGTGCGCGCTCCGGCGTAGTCCGCATGATATACATAGCGCCTGAACGGCTGGATGCCGACATATGCCGTGCCGAACTACACGCTTTGAACGTAACGCGCATCATTATTGACGAAGCACACTGCGTAAGCCAGTGGGGGCACGATTTTAGACCCAGCTATCTTGGCATAGCGCAGTTTATATCGGAGTTTGATCTCAGGCCGACAGTCGCGGCATTTACCGCTACCGCGACTGAACGTGTGCGCGATGACATAGTGTCGCAATTGGCTCTGCACAATCCTGAGATTATAAAGACTGGCTACGACAGGCCAAATCTGGAATTTTCGGTGGTACGTATAAAGAAGGCGCTGCGTATAGCCTGGATACGGCGCTTTATCGACGCACACCCGGGACAGAGCGGCATAATATACTGTTCGTCGCGCCGGGATGCGCAGACGCTGGCAAGCGAACTCGGCGCACTGTGCTATCACGCAGGCATGGAAGACGCTGAACGCACGCGTGCTCAGGATGATTTCATAAACGATGTAAACCCGCTGATATGTGCAACAAACGCGTTCGGCATGGGAATAGATAAGCCCGACGTGCGATTTGTAATCCACTATCACATGCCAGCCAGCGTGGAAGCATACTGGCAGGAAGCAGGCAGGGCTGGGCGCGACGGCATGGCAGCAGAGTGCGTACTGCTGGGCGACGGCACGGATATAAGTTTCTGGATGCAGATGATAGCGCGCGACGAGGGCGACGAAGAAGAAAAGCGCAAGCGGCGCGAAAGACTGCTTGTGATGGCGGATTATCTGCGCACCCGCAAGTGCCTGCGCGCATACCTGGTCGGTTATTTCGGCGAAGAAATTGCGGATTGCGGCGCGTGTTCGAACTGCACAGGCGGTACCGATGCCGAAAGCGACACCGACATAACGCGGCAGTCACAAATGATATTGTCGGCAGTAAAGCGGTGTGGAGAACGTGTTGGCAAGGCCATGATAAAGCGTGTCTTGAATGGCTCGCGCGACAAACGCATCGGCGAACTTGGATTTGATCAGCAGTCAACATTCGGTATTATGAAAGACGTCAATAGAAACCTTATCGGCGAATATATTGATGAGCTTATCGCACAAGGCTATCTAAAATTGACTAACGATCAATATCCTGTATTGAAGCTTACTTCAGCAAGTATACCCGTACTGCGCGGCGAACAAAAGGTATATGCCCGTATGGACAGCGGCAGTGATATTGCCGATGAGCTTGCTCAGGCAGGTTCCCGTCCGGCTAAAGTCGGTGCAAAGTCCAGAACAAACGGTTCACAGTATTATGGTACGCCGCTATTCGAACGCTTGCGTGCGCTGCGGAAACAGATTGCAGCATCCAAAGGCTTGCCTGCGTTCATGGTGTTCGGCGATGCGGCGCTTGCGGATATGGCACGGCGCAGGCCATGCACACGCGAAGAATTTCTACAGGTAAGCGGAGTTGGTGAACATAAGCTGAACCTGTACGGCGATCAGTTCTTGAGTGAGATTCGCGACTTTGTTGCCTCGGAATCACCGAAAGCAAAGCAGCTGAACGTTTTGACCGGAGAATCGCTGACATATAGCGCGAATTCCGGCAATGCTAAACGGACCAATCCATTCATAGCCATTTTAGATGGTGAAGCGGAATATCATCCGGCCAATAAATCGCATGGTTCACGTATTCCAAGCAGACGAATGATAAGCGATATGCTGCTATTCATTCGCACACATCAGGATGAATTTATGGCCGATTTTCCGGAATATACATCGTCAGACTTCGACGATATACTGAACTTCATTCGAAATTCGAGCCGTAAACCGAATTAGCCAAGCATTTCAGCCGTCTCTGCCAGTATCAGCAAAGACGGCTGAAATTTTATAAGCACATTATGTTTCGAACGATATTCTATTCTTCGGCTTTACCTAGAGTGTGTCTCAAAAAGGAAAATCCGCAAGTTCGAGTGGATTTTTCGTCAGTTCAAGGAAAAAATCCGAAGGCTTAGCAGCGCTAAGTCGAGCTTTGTGACGCAGAAATGGCGCAGCGACGCCCGAAACTGCGGATTAAGGAATTTTTGAGACACACTCTAATAATTCTGTCAATCGTTTTTCGTCCAATGCTTCTTCTTCAAACAACGCATTCGCCAGTTTGGCAAGTAAGTTGATATTAGCGTTCAGTATTTCCAACGCGGCTTTATAACGCCTTGACATAAGTTCGGTAGCATCATTAGCCACATTCACGCCCAGTGCAGACATATTTACCGGTTTTTCATACATGCCAAGTTCTCGCGTCATTTGCATTGCAAGTTCAGTCGCTCGCGATATATCGTTGGCCGCACCGGTTGTGACCTCATCCTGACCGAATACCAATTCTTCTGCTGCACGCCCGGCCAGCATTATGCTTATGCGATTTTCGAGCGCCGTGCGGGTATGCAGCGTTCGTTCACGCGGTATCGACATCGAGTAGCCAGCGGCATTGAGCGCACCGCCAGTAGGCAATATGCTCAGTCGGCGCAATCGGGTTTCAGGTTCAAGTAAATGCGTAAGCAGTGCATGGCCGGCCTCGTGCACGGCGGTTTGACGCGCTTCGCGCTCGCTCAAACGCTGTGTGTGTTCACCGCCTACTGTGACGCTCAAAAATGCCGCGTCTATGTCCCGCTTTGATATTTTACCCGCATCCCGACGTGCGGCATACACTGCGGCTTCGTTAAGCAGGTGTTCCAGTGCCGCACCCGAAAACATCGCCGTATCCATCGCCAGCACGTCCAATGCAACGTCATCTTCAAGCGGCTTATTGCGCGCGTGCAGACGCAATATCTGTTCACGCTGTGCGCGGTCGGGCAGCGCAACCTCTATCTTGCGATCGAAGCGGCCCGGACGCGTAAGTGCAGGATCAAGCGCTTCCAGCCGGTTTGTAGCCGCTATGACTATTATGCCATCGCTGGATCTGAATCCGCTCATCTCGGTTAATAGCGCATTTATCGTCTGGTCGCGTTCATCAGCACCGCCTTCGTGTCGGCGCGCACCTATGGCGTCGATCTCGTCTATGAATATTACGCTTCTTCCGCATGAACGCGCCTTGCGAAATAGTTCTCGCACGCGCGAAGCGCCCACGCCGACGTACATCTGTACGAAATCCGAACCCGACAAAGCAAAGAAAGGTACACCGGCTTCACCCGCACATGCGCGCGCAAGCAGCGTCTTACCTGTGCCGGGCGGGCCATAAAGCAGGATCCCGCGCGGCATACGCGCACCGTAACGCTCATATCGCGCCGGATTTTGCAGATAGTCGCATACATCCTCAATGGCGCTCTTTGCATCCTCACATGCGGCAACGTCGGCTAACGTCAATTCCGGCACATCATTAATCGGCTTTGCGCCACGAAACGAATTGACCTTTTCAGGCGATTTGAATTTCGGCCTAAACAAGTATCCGAGCGCCAGTGATACAAAAAATACGCATATGAGCACCTGTGTAGTCGGGTGCATGGCAAGCACAAACTGCTGTACTGCCGGTATAAGCATGAGCGCGGATATGCCCATTGCCGTGAGTATTAGTATGACAATACGCTTATACAATTCAGTATCCCTCCCGATACAGCCGTCGGCGAACATCGCTGTCTGCATGTGATATGATATATGATCTGCAACCACAAGTAAACGCACAATTTATGGCAAGCGCGTATTATGCGCCGCGTATATAGGCATAATAAACGCGAGGTGAGCCATATGAATTTGCGCCGATTCTGGCAAAAACTGTTTGAAATGGAAAGCAATGACGAGCTCTTAAGCGAAAGAATGTGCCAGCGGCGTTCTGGCTCAAATCCCAATAAGGACGATCATGCTAAACACGACGAAGATGAGCCTGTTCACAAGCAGCCCGCTGACAAAGCCAAGGACGTACTGAACAACTTGCGAACGTCAATATCGAATCGCCGCACACGCAAAAAGCAAGCCCGTAAGCTCGCACGCGATAGGTGGCTTGCATTGCCGCCTGAACAAAGACGTATTATGCGCCGAAAACGTGCAAAGAGAATCAGCTTATATGTACTCGGAACCGTTGGCATTCTTGTGGCTGCATTGGCATTTGCACTCGATGTTGGCTCGTGGACGTGGCTTAGCGACGAGCGACTTTTGAACTTGAAACAAACTACTCTTATGTACGACGACAGCAATGTTGAGGTTGCTGGCCTGCATATAGGTGAAAATCGTTTGCCAATAGATGTTATGACTTTGCCAGATCATGTGCGTCAGGCGTTCGTCGCCGCCGAAGATGCGCGATTTTATTCGCATCACGGAATAGATGTAAAGCGCATAGGCGGCGCAATGCTTAAAAACCTTAAGAGCAGGGGATATGCACAGGGCGCCAGCACAATCTCGCAGCAATTGATTAAGCTCACGCATCTTTCGTCCGAAAAGACAATTGCGCGCAAGGCTAACGAAGCCGTATTGTCTCTGACGCTGGAAGCCCGATATTCAAAGGATGAAATTCTGGGCATGTACATGAACACTGTGTACTTTGGACACGGCGCATACGGTATCGAAGCCGCCGCACGCGCATATTTTTCGAAGCCAGCCGCCGAACTCGACGTTGCCGAAAGCGCGTTAATGGCGGCTGTCATAAAGTCGCCGTCCGGCTATGCACCGCATATAAAACCTGAGCGTGCGCTAGAACGTCGCAATTGGGTGCTGAGTGAGATGCTAAGGCTGGAATTCATATCGCAGGAACAGTACGATCAGGCAATTGTGCAGCCAATCGAACTGAACGAGCAGAGCAGCGATGTGCCCGATTATGGCTGGTATATCGACTATGCCCTTGGCGAGGCGGAAAAGTTGCTTGAGCTTAATCCTGACGAGCTGCTGTCGGGCGGTTACCGCATATACACGGCGCTTGATACGGAGCTTCAGCAGACCGTACAGACCGCCGTAAGCAACGGAGAGTTCCCGGCCGACGCATCGGATGGTACCGCTTGCCAGACGGCACTGTGCGCACTGGACAATGAATCAGGCGCCATCACTGCGCTCATAGGCGGGCGTACTTATGAAGTCCGGCGTGGGCTTAATCGCGCAGCGGATATACGCCGTCAGCCCGGCTCGACAATAAAGCCGCTTGCAGTGTATGCACCGGCAATCGATAAGTTCGGCTATCTGCCAACCAGTTTTTTAAGCGACGTTCCGACCGACTTTGACGGCTGGAAGCCTCGCAATGCCGGTAACAAATACCGCGGTATAGTCACGCTCAGGCAGACGGCCATGTCATCGATAAACGTGCCTACCGTCGAATTGCTGAACCGTATAGGCATAAAAAGCGGCATACGCTTTCTTAATTCGGTTGGAATAAGCACCGATCCCCGCGATGAGGTGCTGCCATTAGCTTTGGGGGCGATGACATACGGCGTATCGCCGCTTGACATGTGCGGCGCCTATGCCGCGATTGCATCGGGCGGCATATACCGTGAACCTTACGCAATACGTGCGATACTTGATTCCAGCGGCAATGTGGTATATGCTCATGACTCCGGAGAGAAGCGCGTTATGAGCGAGCAAAGCGCGTATATACTCACCGGAATGCTGGAAAGCGTAGCCAGCAAGGGTACTGCATCCAAACTAAGCGCGCTTGGCATAAGCATAGCGGCCAAAACCGGCACGGCCGCGCTCAGCGAAAGCGAAACCGGCATAAGCGGCAATCGCGACATATGGCTGGCGGCATACACGCCCGCGCTTACTTTAAGCGTATGGATGGGCTTTGACAGAACAGACGCAACTCATTATATGCCTGAAAGCGCCAGCGGATCCAATCAGCCTGCGAAGCTGGTGCTTAACATAATGAAAAGCGAAGCGGCGGCAAAGTATGCGAGCGGTTCATTCAAGCGGCCAAGCGGACTTAGAGAAGTCATGATAGACGGCTGGGCGCTAAATAACCTGCATACGCTAATGCTGGCGGGCGAGGATACTCCCGCGGATATGCTCGTGCGGGAAGTATTCACGCTCGACAAACTGCCTTCACGCGTATCAACGCTGTTTAGCGAAATGCTTTCAGCTTATGATGTAAGCGTCACGCGCGACGCTTACGGCAGACCACGCATAGAATTCACATGCCCGCAAAGCCATGTTCAGTACCGCATATATCGCGATAATGGCGACGGACATACGCTGGCAGGTACGCTTGAGGGTGAGGAAGGGCAGAAGCTGTCAATAAGCGATATTGACGCGCCAGATGCACGCAGTATCACATATGAAGTAGTCCCGTATTCGTCAGCTCAGGATGCAGAAGGGCTTGCGACCAGGGTAACAATCGAGCGGACTTTCTGGGACGAAATAAGCGGATGGTTTGGCGGCGACAGCGATGAAATAAACGATTCGGAGCTGGCGCCGTCACCTGAATCGGATACCGATGACTCAGCAACTCATTCGCCCAGTATATGGGCGTGGTAAAGGCTTAGCAGATAAAAATTAACTCTCTTACAACGGTTTCATGAACGGGCGCGGTTGACATCCGCGCTTTCTTTTTAGTATCATAAAAGGCGTGATATTTTTGGCAGTTAGTTAAGCGGGAGGCATTATGGAATCATTATCCTACAATTATACTGACGTGCAAAGCGCGGGCGGATCCGAGTTTGAGCGCGAAGTCGCGCGGCGGCGCACGTTCGCCATAATCTCTCACCCCGACGCGGGCAAGACCACGCTTACCGAAAAGTTGCTGCTGTACGGCGGGGCGATACGTCAGGCCGGTTCGGTCAAGGCGCGCAAGGCCGACAAGCACGCCACAAGCGACTGGATGGAGATAGAAAAGCAGCGTGGCATATCGGTTACGTCCTCGGTAATGCAGTTCGATTACGACGGTTACAGGATAAACATACTGGATACCCCGGGCCATCAGGACTTCTCTGAGGATACGTACCGCACTTTGGTAGCAGCCGACAGCGCCGTGATGCTTATCGACTGCGCAAAGGGTGTTGAGGCACAGACGATAAAGTTGTTCAAGGTCTGTCGCCTGCGCCATATTCCTATATTTACTTTTGTCAACAAGCTCGACCATGCGGGCCGCGATCCGTTTGATCTGATGGACGAACTCGAAAACGTGTTGGGCATACGCGCGTGCGCTGTGGACTGGCCCATAGGTACTAACGGCGATTTTAAGGGCGTATACCACCGCGATACCCGTTCGGTTGAATTGTACTCCGGCGGTAATCATGGCCAGAGCAAGGTCAGCGTTACCGAGCTGTCGATCGACGACCCGTCGCTGCCCAGTGTGATCGGTCAGTCGTATTACGACCAACTTACGGAGGAAATAGAGCTGCTCGAGGGTGCAGGCGATGATTTCGACATCAAGCGCATAACGCGCGGCGAACTGACACCCATGTTCTTCGGCAGCGCGATAAACAACTTCGGCGTGGAGCCTTTCCTCAAACGTTTCTTGAAATTTACGTTCCCGCCGAGCCCGCGTATGGCTGAGGAAGGCGAGATAAGCCCGCTCAGCGATCAGTTTACCGGCTTTGTATTTAAGATTCAGGCCAACATGAACCCTGCGCATCGCGACAGGCTGGCGTTCATGCGCATATGCTCGGGTACTTTTACCAAGGGCATGGAGGTATGGCATTCGGGTCAGGACAAGACCATAAAGCTTACCCAGCCGCAGCAATTCATGGCGCAGGAGCATGAGACCGTCGAAAAGGCGTATCCCGGCGACATAATCGGTCTGTTCGATCCGGGCATATTCCGTCTGGGCGATACACTCGCGACCGGCAGGCATGTGCACTTTGCCGGCATACCGCTATTCGCGCCCGAACACTTTGCACGCGTGTCCGCAATGGATTCGATGAAGCGCAAGCAGTTTGTCAAGGGCATAACTCAGCTCTCTCAGGAGGGCGCTATACAGACATTCAAGCGCGCCGATATAGGCCGTGAGGAGATCATAGTCGGCGTAGTAGGCGTGCTGCAATTCGAAGTGCTTGAGCACCGCTTGAAGCACGAATACGGCGTGGACATTCGCATGGAGCAGCTTGCATTCCGCTGTGTGCGCTGGGTTGTCGAGTGCCCGCAGGGCGTAGAAGCGCTGCGGCTTACGTCCACCACGCGGCGCGCACTGGACAGGGTTGGTCGCGACGTATTGCTGTTTGAAAACGAATGGTCGGTACAATGGGCGCTGGATAACAACGACGGGCTTGTGCTTGCCGAAACCGCCGACCGCGGCAAGGCTGACGAAATGGAATAAACCCGTGTACCGCTTAAACAAAGTCAATTTCCGTGCAACATATGAAAGGGGTCCTTACATTGATAATTACCCGCGACGATCTGCGTAATATAGCCATCATTGCCCACGTTGACCATGGTAAGACCACGCTGGTGGACAAGATGCTCAAGCAGGCGGGCGTGTTCCGCGACAATCAGCAGGTTGCCGAACGCGTCATGGACTCGAACGACCTTGAGCGCGAACGCGGTATAACCATACTGTCAAAGAATACCGCCGTAAACTATAAGGGCATCAAAATCAACATAGTCGATACTCCCGGCCACGCCGACTTTTCGGGCGAGGTAGAGCGCGTACTGAAGATGGTGGGCGGCGTGCTGCTGCTGGTCGATTCGTTTGAAGGCCCGATGCCTCAGACCCGCTTCGTGCTTAAAAAGGCGTTGGAGTTGAGTCTGCCGGTAATCATAGTTGTCAACAAGATCGACCGTCCCGACGCACGTCCTGACGAGGTTGTGGATGAGACGCGTATGCTGCTGCTGGAGCTGGACGCAAACGACGAGCAGTTCAACAGCCCGGTTATATTCGCCTCCGGCCGCGACGGCACCGCCACGCTGGACTGGCATCAGCCCGGTACCGATATGCAGCCGCTGTTTGACTGCATACTGGAGCACATACCTGCGCCGCAGGGCGATCCCGAAGCGCCGCTCCAGATGCTGGTGTCGTCGATCGACTATAACGAATACGTTGGCCGTATAGGTATCGGCCGCATAGAGCGCGGCTCCATAAAGGCCGGTCAGATGGCCGTGCGCTGCCACCACGACGAGACTGCCGTAAGCGTTCCCACTCGTTTGGGAGGTTTGTTCGAGTTCGATGGTCTGAAGCGCGTCGATTGCACTGAGGCCAAGGTGGGCGATATAGTGGCTGTACGCGGCTTCGATGATATTGCCATCGGCGACACGCTGTGCGATGTGGATCACGCTGAGCCGCTGCCTTTTGTCAAGATCGAAGACCCGACCGTGACGATGACCTTCTCGGTCAACAATTCGCCTATGGCCGGTCGTGAAGGCCAGTTCGTAACCAGCCGCCATCTGCGCGCGCGCCTGTTCAAGGAGATGCAGACCGACGTATCTCTGCGCGTCGAGGACACCGAGACCACCGAGGCGTTCAAGGTATCCGGCCGCGGCGAGCTGCATCTGTCCATACTGATCGAAACCATGCGCCGTCAGGGCTACGAGTTCCAGGTGTCCAAGCCGTCCGTAATATACCATGAGGAGAACGGCCAGAAGCTCGAGCCTATGGAACTGCTGGTATGCGATGTGCCCAGCGAATATGTGGGCAACGTAATCGAGAAGATAGGCCGTCGCCGCGGTTCGCTGATGAACATGTCTGGCGGCGACAGACAGCGCCTTGAGTTCTCCATACCGTCGCGCGGCCTGTTCGGCTATCGCTCCGAGTTCATGACCGATACGCGCGGAGAGGGCGTTATGAACGCCATATTCGACGGCTATGCGCCTTACAAGGGCGATATACCAACCCGCGTGTGCGGCTCTCTGGTGGCCTTTGAAAGCGGCGAGACAACCTCCTATGCGCTGTTCTACATACAGGATCGCGGCGAGCTGTTCGTCGGCCCGGGCGTACAGGTATACTCCGGCATGATTGTAGGCCGCTCCTCGCGCCCCGGCGACATCGACGTAAACGTCTGCAAGAAGAAGCACCTGACCTCAATCCGCAATGCCGCCGGCGCTGAAGAAGCGCTCAAAATCACCAGCCTGCGCGAACTTACGCTGGAAGAGGCGATGGAGTTCATCACCGACGACGAACTGGTCGAGATAACGCCTAAGTCCTTCCGTATGCGCAAGCGCGAGCTTTCTGCCGCAAACCGCAAGAAGATGCTGGCTCATAAGGACGATAATAACAACTGATAAGACACATCAAAAGGCCGCTTACTTTATCGTAAGCGGCCTTTTTTGACAGGCTGGTTTGTATTCCCTGTTTGCCTGTGCCAATTTGCATTCGCTGGCGATTGCCAGTCGAAAACTTTCCACAACATAAATCAAAGTGGGGGAAGTCTGCCATTTTACAGAAAAGGAAACCGCTAACCAGCGAAAAAAACATATTTGAGAAAAAATAAGCCCTGCATTCTGAAAAAACGCTTGAATGGTGTGTTAGACCAGAATATAGGGCTTATTATTCAGAGGTTCCTTAGATATTCCCCCAAAATATGCCCGCAATCGAAATAATTATATTGATAAATGCCTTTGAAAATGATATTATACTCGCATAAGGCGGCAACGCCTGCAAACTGAAATTACTTTAATAAAAAGGCGGAAATGTATTATGGCGACTTCGTACTGGATATGGTACCCGGGCGATTATGAAATTCGCCACGCGCTAAAGCTGGATTCGCGCCGCGAGGAGCGCGGCATGATGTACCCTGCGGTATGGCGGCTGGACGACTGCTGGCACAATATATTGCTGCATCGCGCCGCAACGCTGGAAAAGGCCGAAACTGTTACCGTGTACGCGCACGGCATCGGCCGCTTCTGCGTTGACAAAAAGTATCACAAGCTGGGTGAAAGCATTGAGCTTGCGCCCGGCAAGCACGATATTCTAATCGAGCTGACCCGAATAAACGGACTGCCGTGTGCGTTTGTTGAGGGCGATGTATTCGCCAGCGGCAAGGGCTGGGAAGCCGGTCACATCGGCCCGCGCGCGAAGGACTATGCTCCGTGCGGATACAGTGCGATGCTCACATCGCCTGACGACGATCCTGATGAGTTCAAGTTCTCATATGAAACCATCGCGCCGGCTGCGATTACCAAGGACGAAACCGGCACGCTATACGACTTTGGCCGCGAGACGTTTGCGCGCGTATACGTGGGCAATTCGGATAAGGACGCGCTATTGTGCTATGGCGAGAGCGAGACCGAAGCGCGCGACGTTGAGGATTGCTATCTAATAGAAGAAATATTCGCGGGCATGGGCGAGCGCGAACTGCCTACGCGCGCATTCCGTTACCTATTCGTACCGGGCGATGTGGAGCTTGCCATAAGCGCCAAGTACGAATATCTGCCGCTGGAATATCGCGGTAAGTTCAACAGCAGCGATAAGCAGCTGTGCGATATATGGAACATCGCGGCGTACACGTTCCACCTCAACAGCCGCGAGTTCTTCCTGGACGGCATCAAGCGCGACCGCTGGATATGGTCGGGCGATGCGTATCAGAGCTATTATGTAAACCGCTGCCTGTTCATGGATAAGGAAATTTGCCAGCGCACCATATGGGGACTGCGCGGCAAGGATCCTATTGAGCAGCACATAAATACCATACTCGACTACTCGCTGTACTGGATAATGAGCATCAGCGATTACTATGATACGTTTGGCGATGCAGACTTCGTTAAGTCGGTATGGCCACGCGTAAAGACGCTGATGGACTACTGCCGCGCCAGCGTCAACGCCGACGGTTTCATAATCGGCCAGCCCAATGACTGGGTGTTTGTGGACTGGGCCGACATGGACAAGGGCGGCGCGATGAGCGCGGAGCAGATGCTGTTTATAAAGGCATTGGACGCGGCGGCACGCTGCGCCGAGATCGCGGGCGAGGATGGAACGCAGTATGCGTCCGAAGCCGCGTCGGTGCGCGAAAAGCTGGACAAGTTCTTCTTTGACGAAGAGAAAGGCTGCTATATCGACTGCTATGAAACCGGACTGCGCAACGTCACGCGCCACGCCAACACATTCGCGATACTGTTCGACATCGCCGATGATGAGAAGAAGCAGCTGATAATCAAGAACGTGCTGGATAACGATGCGGTGCCGCCGATAACCACGCCTTACTTCAAGTTCTTCGAACTGTGGGCGCAGTGCAAACTGGGTCGCACCGCGGAAGCACTTAGGCAGGTGCGCGACTATTGGGGCGGCATGATCGCGCTGGGTGCGACTACCATCTGGGAAGCCTTCGATCCCACTGAAAATTTCCCGCAGCACTACGGCATGTACGGCAATAAGTACGGCAAGAGCCTGTGCCATGCGTGGGGTGCCGGCCCGATATACCTGCTGGGCAGTTATGTGATGGGACTCAAGCCCACTGCGCCGGGCTATAAGACGTTTACTGTCGCACCCGATACCGCTGGCGTAAGCGACTTCGAGGGAAGTCTGCCTTTGCCCGACGGCCATGTCGACATTGCCTTCAATGACGGCCATATTAAGGTATGCGCGTCCCGCGACGGCGGGCGCCTGATCTGGCAGGGGCAGGATGTAGAGCTTCCGGCTGGTCAGACTGTCGAACTTTAATAGTTGTGTTTCTAAAGCTGTCAGCTAACGTTGACAAAACGTGGGCTTAATGCTATACTATGCCCGTGCCTGACATCGAAAAGTTTTTGAAATGGAAGATACGGTGAATATGCTGTTATCTATTTTCATATAGAAAAATGCGTATGACTGCGTTTGTACGGGCGCAGTCATATTTTTATGTAAAATCATATCATTTGGAGGTATACAGTGGATACGCGAGTAGCAATTATCGGCATAATCGTCGAACGACCTGAAGCAGTGGAAGCAATGAACTCCATACTGCACGAGTACGGCAAATACATAATCGGCCGCATGGGCATCCCGTACCGCGAAAAAGGACTAAGCGTAATAAGCATAGCGGTAGACGCACCGCAGGACATAATAAGCGCGCTTTCGGGCAAAATCGGCAAGCTGGCCGGTGTAAGCGCAAAAACTGCCTACTCAAACGTAATAACCAAAGTCGAATAGGTGCTGATGCCGAGTTTATTTCACTGTCTCACGAGGCGTTCTCGGAACGAATATATCGACGTGATATTCCCGATATGATCGGCGGTAAGCTGTTCCGGTTTAAGAAATAGGGTGAAATCCGCATAATCAGGCCAACTACCTGCCGAAAAAGAATTCACCATCGTTATTCCGCTGTGATTGCCTTGCTGAAAAGCTTGGCAGTTACAGCGATTTTGCGTTATATGCTGCTTGTCGTATTGATTTTTGGCTTATCGGATGGTAAAATAAAACTGATTTACGCTAATTGAGTACGAATATACGTATTTTCGCACTGCAAAAGACGTATATCCGATGTTTTGAGAAAGGATACGAATCATGATAGAGAAGGTATCATTGAATGGCGCATGGCGTATGCGGCAGACCGGCACCGAAGAATGGCTATCGGCAACTGTACCCGGATCGGTATATTCCGACCTGCTGGCCAATAACCGCATGGAAGACCCTTATTGGCGCGATAACGAAAACGCTGCTTTTGCGCTGATGGAGAACGATTACGAGTATGAGCGTAAGTTTACCGTAACTGCCGAGCAGCTTGCGGCGGATGCGCTGCTGCTAGACTGTCAGGGTCTGGACACACTGGCCACGATATACGTGAACGGTGAAAAGGCTGCGTACTGTGACAACATGCACCGCATCTGGGACATCGATATAAAGGCGTATGTACACGAGGGTGAAAACGAGCTTAGGATTGTCTTCTCGTCACCGCTCAAATATATGCGCGCCAAGAATGCCGAATGCTATGTTGAAGGCTCGTGTGACTGCACCGAGGGATTCCCGCACATACGCAAGGCACATTGCATGATGGGTTGGGACTGGGGTCCGCGTCTGCCTGATGCGGGCATATGGCGCTGCATCAATCTGCTGGCTGTCGATCGCGCGCGTTTGATAAGCGTGCGCATTCACCAGGAACATAAGGATGGCAAGGTTGAACTGAGCTTCTATCCTGACATAAAGACCTACGGCGGCCGCTGCTCCTGTAAGGAGCCGGATTACGGTATAAATGTAACTGTCACCGCGCCAAACGGCACTCAGTTTACCTCGAATGGCGCGCCTATCGTAATAGCCAATCCCGAGCTATGGTGGCCCAACGGCTACGGCGCTCAGCCGCTTTATAAAGTCGAAGCTGTGCTGACCGGCGAAGGCCGCGATCTTGACAAGTGGAATGCGCGCATAGGTCTGCGCACGATGACCATGACCCGTGACAAGGACGAATGGGGCGAGTCGTTTACGCTGACGGTAAACGGCGTTAAGGTATTCTCGATGGGCGCGGACTACATCCCTGAGGACAACATATTCCCGCGCATTACGCCCGAGCGTACTCGCCGCCTGCTTGAGGATTGCAAGCTGGCCAACTATAACTCCATCCGCGTATGGGGCGGCGGCTACTATCCCGACGAGTGGTTCTATGACGCGTGCGACGAGCTGGGCTTGGTCGTATGGCAGGACTTCATGTTCGCGTGCTCGATGTATGAGCTTTCGCCCGAATTTGAAAAGAGCATACGCGGCGAGTTTGTGGACAACATAATCCGTCTGCGCCATCACGCGTCGCTGGGACTTTGGTGCGGCAACAACGAGATGGAAATCGCCGTTGTGCAGAAGTGGTATAAGTTTACGCCCAAGCAGTACTCCGATTACATCAAGATGTACGAGTACATTATCCCGCAGGAGCTGGCGGAGCATGATCCGGATACGTTCTACTGGCCGGCGTCGCCCTCGTCCGGCGGCGGATTTGACAATCCCGGCGATCCCAATCGCGGTGACGTGCATTACTGGGAGGTATGGCACGGCAACAAGCCGTTCACCGAGTACCGCAAGTACCTGTTCCGCTACGTTTCCGAGTTCGGATTCCAGTCGTTCCCGTGCATGAAGACAATTGAGTCGTTCACTCTGCCAGAGGATCGCAACATCTTCTCGTACATAATGGAGAAGCATCAGCGCAACGACGCGGCCAACGGTAAGATAATGAACTACCTTGCACAGACCTTCCTGTACCCGACCGACTTCGATACGATGCTGTACGCATCACAGCTGCTGCAGGTCGAATCGATACGTTATGGTGTCGAACACTGGCGGCGCAATCGCGGTCGCTGCATGGGCGCAATATACTGGCAAATCAACGACTGCTGGCCGGTGGCGAGCTGGTCGAGCATAGACTACTTCGGTCGTTGGAAGGCGCTGCATTACGCGGCAAAGCGCTTCTTTGCGCCGGTGCTGCTGTCCTGCGCAGAGGAAGGCATACTTACTCAGGATACCGATGTAAACGCCGAGCCTTACGATGTAAAGAAGGCAATCCAGCTCAACGTATCCAACGAAACCATGAAGCCGGTACATGCTCTGGTCAAGTGGGCGTTGCGCAATGCCGACGGCAGCATAATCCGTCAGGGTGAGGAAGAAGTGGACGTTCCCGCGCTGTCGGCCAAGTGGCTGGAGACTCAGGACTTCCACGACGCGCCGCTTTATTCCAGCTATGCATCGTATGATATGTTTATCGACGGCAAGTGGGTTTCCGGCGGCACGGCTCTGTTCTGCCCGCCCAAGCATTTCCACTTTGCAGACCCGAAGCTTCAGTTCAAGGTGGAGGGCGATGAAATCACCGTCAGCGCGTCCGCATATGCGCGCAGCGTAGAGATAACCTGCGATGATGGCGACGTACTGCTGAGCGACAATTACTTTGACCTCAACGCCGACAGCCGTACTGTAAAGATACTGCGCGGTGCCGGCAGCAAGTTCCGTGTGCGCTCGGTTTACGACATACGATAAATTGCAAACAACAGGTATGGAGAGGCCGTCGCCTCTCCATACGTTTTATCTGTAAGGAGCATAATATGAAGTTTCAGCATATACATCATGTTGCGATAATTGTATCCGATCACGACGCGGCGCTTGACTTTTATGTCAATAAGCTTGAATTTCGAGTGATTCGCGATAACTATCGGCCCAATCGCAACGACTGGAAACTTGATCTGGATGCCGGTGACGGAATCGAGCTAGAGATATTCGCCGAACAGAATCCGCCCAAGCGTGTAAACCGCCCAGAAGCGTGCGGTCTAAGGCATCTGGCATTTAAGGTGGACGACATCGAAGCCGCCGTGGATGAACTGGCTAAAAAAGGCATTGAGTGCGAGCCGATACGCCTTGACGAGTATACAAACAAGCACATGACATTCTTTTTCGACCAGGATGGTCTGCCGCTTGAAATGCATGAGTAAAATAAATTCAGCCAGCCCATGAGCAGCTTGTAAGTTGCTCATGGGCTGGCTGAACTTCATTCGGGTTTTGCATCCGTAGCCAGTAGGCTTTCACGCTTTTTGAAGTATTCCTCATTTGCAAGTACAGCCGGATCATAAGGGCGCAGTTTTTTAGCACGTTCATGAAATTCCCTTGCACCTGCTAAATCGCCCTGCCTGTCGCGGCATACGCATAGCCATATGCGCGGCAGAAACTCGTTTTCGTATTCGTTTACAAAGCCGGATTGTTCTGGCTGCTTGCAATTAAGCGCTGCTTTCAGCCAGATTTCGGCGGCGGGCCAGAGCGTACGCGACGTATACCATAGCCCTATTGCACAGCATATATCTGCACGCGGAGCGCCATACTCAAGTGCGCGCAGATACGAGTTAAGTTCGCCCTTCGAATCGCCGAGATTCGCTTTGCACTGCCCAAGCAATTTGCACGCGGCATATATATCCTCAATCCAGCCGTCACCGCGGGAAATGAATTCCTCAAACCTGTATGCGGCTTCAGCGTATAGCGCGTGGTAATATAATTCGCGCGCATAGTAGTATGCGTCGCGCGCGGAAAACGTTTCGCCGCGCGATCGCATACCTTCGTATATCATGAGGTTGCGCCAGTTCGCCGGCTTTATACCCGGCATGTGACGTATCGATATATCCGCATATTCTATCCGGCCGCTTGGCGTTATGCACTCATGCACAGCGCCTTGCCAGCGCAAATTGGCACTACGCTTTATAAGCCGTTCGCGCCAGTTCCACATAGTGCATTTGCCTGTCTCATCAAATGAAAGGCAATACTTCATCATTACGACATCCGGCCCATCTGCTGAAAGTTTTTTAGCAAATGCACGCAGTTTGTCGCGCTCGTCTGCGTCAATCACGTCGTCCGCGTCCAGCCACATTATATAATCGCAGCTTGCAAGGCTGAATGCGTAATTTCGTGCAGCCGCAAAATCATCTATCCATTCAAAATCGTATACTTTGGGCGTAAGCTCGGATGCTATTGCGCGGGTATTGTCTTGAGAACCTGTATCGACGATTATTACTTCATCCACAGCATCGCACACACTGTCTATACAGCGTTTAAGTACCACTTCCTCATTTTTTACTATCATGCACAGGCTGACGCTTGCCATTACATCAACTCCTATGTAACCCGGCTCTTTCAAAGAGCCGGGCATTTCAGTTTAAGCCACTTGCGTTATTACGATATTTGCGCGCACATTGAGCGCCGCATCGTAATTTACAGCCGTTGTACCGTTATTGAGCAGCGACAGCGTGGTGCCTGACGTCGTTACAGGAACAAACGCCGAACCGCTTATCTGGCCTCGTTCAAGGTACGCCGGTACCGATGCTATGATATTACCTCCAACATTCAGGCCGAACGACACTTCGCCTGCGGCGCCCTGATTTACGTTTATCTGCCAGTTTACAAGGTAGTTGCCCGGTGTGGTCAGCGTAAATGTGCCCGAGCCGGTGGTGTAGGTTATTCCGCTGCTGTCGTTGACAAGCACCGTGTTGTAGGCAACCTGCTCGTTTTGCGCTACGGAGGAATCGCTCGTAAGCTGTGCGTGTATTCCGCGCAGAGCAACCGACGCACCATCTGCGCCTGTTGCGCCTGTAGGCCCGGTAGCACCGGTGGGGCCAGTCGCGCCAGTGGGGCCGGTTGCACCAGTCGCGCCTGTCGGTCCGGTAGCACCAACCGCGCCGTCCGCACCAGTTGCGCCAGTGGGGCCAGTTGCTCCAGCAGCTCCCGTTGAGCCAGTCGGACCAGTTGCGCCAACTGCACCATCAGCGCCCGTCGGCCCGGTCGGTCCCATCGCGCCGTTCATACCAGCCGCACCAGTAGCTCCGGCTGCACCGGTAGCACCCGTCGCACCGGTAGGCCCGGTCGGCCCCATAGCGCCATTCATACCGGCCGCACCAGTCGGACCGGTCGGCCCCATAGCGCCGTTCATACCCGCAGGGCCGGTAGGACCAGTCGGGCCGCGCCAACAGCACCCGCAGCATTGCATGGCACAGCCTGCACACCGATTCGCTGTCTCAGCCTGCGCGCATTGCTGTACCGAGCCGCATGTCGAATTCCAGATGTTTGATCGGCATCCGCAATTGCATCTTATCATATCCACCATTACCTCTTTTCAGGACGATTGCATCATCCCATAGCAATATATGCAGGCGGAAATTGGCGTGTTAATGCCCGGATACACATATCGGGGAACAGGCAGGTAAAATCTATTGACAGTAGGTGCTTGTCATAATATAATTGACACAAATGCAGTCGGCTTACGGCTGTGTGTGCGAAGGAGAATGGAAAATATGCTTAAGGGAATACCGGAAATAATTACTCCCGAACTGCTGCGCGTACTGGCGGAAATGGGGCATACGGACGAACTGACTATTGGCGACGGCAACTTCCCCGGCCACACCTATGGCAAGCGCGTTATCCGCATGGATGGTCATGGCGTGCCTGAAATACTGGATGCGATACTCAAGCTTTTCCCGCTGGATACTTACGTAGATCATCCCTGCACGCTGATGGGCGTAGTAAAGGGCGATCCCGTGGAAACGCCTATCTGGGACGAGTATAAGAAGATCGTGGCCAAGTACGATCCGCGCGGTGCAGAGTGCTTTGAAGAAATGGACAAGTGGGAATTCTATAAGCGCGTTCAGGAAAAGAGCAGTGTGGTTATAATGACCAGCGAGCGTGCGCTTTACGCTAACATCATACTTAAAAAGGGTGTAGTGTAATAAGCTGGCATAGATTGCCTATAGTAAAAATGTTCTGCACAGGCAATGTCTGTGCAGAACATTTTGTTGGTATAAAAAAGATTCCTTATTCCGGCTTATGATTCCAGTCAAAGCCGACAGCGTCCAGCAGTTTATGCGCAATCAGCATATGTCCGCTCTGATTGGGATGAATGCGATCCCATGCGATGTTGCACGAATGCATGTACTTAAACAGCTCGTCCCACGCAGCCTGAAGATCGACGCATATAAGGCCATGCTTTTTAGCAAGCTCCTTTACAGCCGCGCCGTACTCATCCATGCGCGCGCGCATCGGGTCATTGCGGTTAGGCTCCATGTAATAGGGAGTCATCAGCACCATGCCGCGCGCAAACTGCTTTGTACGTACTATCAGTTCTTCGTATGTGCTTACATATTCCTCCAGCAATACGTGCTGCTCGGTCATATTGGGGCTGTCGAACTGCCGCCAGACATCGTTTATGCCTATAAGTACGCATACCCAGTCAGGATTAAGCGCCACAACATCGCTGTCCCAGCGCGCTTTCAGATCGCGCACGGTATTGCCGCTTATGCCCATATTGACGATGCGCAATCCGAGTTCGGGATATACGCTGGTAAGCAGCGCGCCGACGTCCGCCACATAGGACGTGCCCCACGCATTGAAAAGACCTTCACCGACAGGGCGCGCACGGTCAAAGTCGGAGATGGAGTCGCCTATTACAAGCACCTTTTGTCCCTTTTCAAATATCATATTGTTCGCCTCCACATAAAGTAGGTTTGCGTATATCGAGATTATACGCCGCATTGTGATTAAAGTCAATTGTGAATCGTTATGGTTAATTGTGCGGGACGATAAAACGTTTAATAGTCAGTATGAGGCAATTTAAATATGAAAGTGAGCATTTGGATGCTACTATTTTTACATGCAGATAAGAACATGTAATTTTGAAAACGATGTCACAAAGAAAAGACAGCTGCATTTGACGTTAAGATAGTGACATTGGACGCGATATGTGGTATTATATATTTGATACGAGGCTGCAATATGCGGCGCTGCATTTTATTGATTGGGAGTGGGGAGTATGGCTGATTATCAGATTACTTGCTGTTCAACGGCAGATATGCCGGAGGAGTTTTTCACCAAACGCAACATAAAGTATGCGTGCTTCCATTTCACCATGGACGGCGTACAGTACGACGATGATTTAGGCCATTCCATGCCGTTCGACGAATTTTACAGCCGCATATCTGCGGGCGCAATGCCTACAACGAGTCAGGTCAATGTAGAAGAATTTCTGAACTTCTTTGAGCCTATACTTAAGGAAGGCAAGGATATACTGCATATATCGTTCTCGTCAGGTCTGTCGGGCGAAGCAAATGCAGCGCAGATCGCAGTGGGTGAGTTGCGCACGCGTTATCCTGAGCGCAAGATACTGTCGCTGGATTCGCTGGGTGCGTCGTCAGGCTATGGTCTGCTGATGGATGCACTGGCTGACAAGCGCGATGCGGGCGCTACGATAGACGAAGTATATAACTGGGCGCGCGAGAACCGCCTTAAAGTGCATCACTGGTTCTTCTCTACCGATCTGACGCACTATAAGCGCGGCGGCCGTATATCCGCAACGTCGGCAGTGCTGGGCAGTATATTCAACATATGCCCGCTTATGAACATGAGCTTTGACGGCAAGCTGATACCGCGCGAAAAGGTGCGCACTAAGAAAGCCGTCATAAACCGCATAGTAAAGAAAATGGAAGAAAACGCGCAGGACGGTCTGGATTATTCCGGCAAGTGCTTCATATCCTGCTCGGCGTGCTGGGATGATGCGCGCGCCGTTGCCAGCCAGGTGGAGGAGAAGTTCAAAAAGCTGAACGGCAAGGTAATGATAAACTCAATCGGTACCGTCGTGGGTTCGCATACCGGCCCCGGCACTGTGGCGCTGTTCTTCTTTGGCAAAGAGCGCGTTGACTAAACCTAGAGTGTGTCTCAAAAAGGAAAATCCGCAAGTTCGAGTGGATTTTGCGTCAG
>CAOKFD010000021.1:0-46224 GCA_948467645.1 uncultured Eubacteriales bacterium
TGCAGACTCGGCGGTGAGGTTCACGCCCGCCAAAAGTAGGGCGGGCGCGAAAACTAACTATCCAGACGCGCAAAAAGATGTATGAGCAGCCATCCATGCCGCGCCCACCATAAATTAGAGTGGGCGCGGAAGTTAGATCGCTGTCCTCGTGCTTCTGTACAAGCATCCTTCACGCTCGGAGAGCAGCAAAACAATAATCGCAGCAAAGTTCCGTTAACAGTTAACGCATCGCCGCCTGCCCAAACTCCACAAGGTCAACCCTGTTCGACAGGGGTTGGCAACAACCCCTTAACCATCCCGGAGCACAGCCAGTGCGCCGTGTCAAGGATGCCGAAGGCACGGCGTAGCCGCTTGTCCTTGACTCGGCGCGCTGGCTGTGCTACCCCCGTAACCATCCAGTAACGCTGCGCCATATCCACATTTCATGTACGCCAAGTAATAATACCGCTTTTTACATTTTACACAATCATTGCCCGTTTCATCCCTCTATATGCAAACAGCCCATCGGAAGCAAGCCTCCGATGAGCCATCGCCCTATTACCTATGCATAACCGCGCGCAGTCCCAGCGTCACAAAGTACAGCGCCGCCGAGCACAGCACTATCGCCGCGCCCGCGCTGGTATTCAGGTAGAACGACAGTATCAATCCGCTCACGCCTGACACCAGACTTATTACCACTGCATACAGCGTATACCTGCGGCTGTTCGTCGCGATATTCCTCGACGCGGCCGCAGGCAATATCAGCATCGAGTTTATCAAAAGCGTACCCACCCACTGTATGCACAGCATTACCACGATCGCCATCAGCGCCGCGAACGCGCACTCGGTCGCGCGAGTATTAACTCCCCTGCTCTTTGCCCAGTCAGCGTTCACGCTGCACAGCAACATCCTATTATACATCGTCAGCCAGAACGCGATTACGGCCACGACCACGCACGCGAGCAGCCTCAGATCACCGCTCGTCACGCCCAGCACGTCGCCCACCAGCATTCCCTCATATTTAGCCAGTCCGCCGCCGCCTGCCATTATCAGCAGGCCCAGTGCCATCGTAGTGGACGAAAACACGCTTATCACGGTATCCGCCGATGCGCTGCCGCGCTGTTTGACCAGTATCAGCAGCAGCGCCCATATCACGCCGAACGCCAGCATCGCGGGCAATTGATTTGTCATGCCCAGCACTATGCCTATGCCCACGCCGGTCAGCGCGCTATGTCCCAGCGCGTCCGAGAAAAACGCCATGCGCCCCGACACAGCCATAGTGCCCATCAGCGCCAGCGCGGGCGCGATCAGCACCACCGCCACCAGCGCCACGTTCATGAATCCATACTGGCACCACTCAAACGGCAATGCCTTCAGAAATTCCGTCATGCTGCGCCGCCCCCTATCCTGCCGAACTCGCTTATGAACTCCGGCGAAGCAAACACATCGTCCGGCGTGCCGTCGCACAGCACTGTGCCCTTAATCAGTATTGCGCGCTGAGCGTGCCTGCGCACCATGTCGAAATCGTGCGACACCAGCAGTATCGCCATATGCCTTTCCCTGAGCAGGTTTTCGACCATGTTATAGAACATATCAACGCCGTTCTGGTCCATGCCCGATATGGGTTCGTCCAGTATCAGCAAATCAGGCATTGGGTCGAGCGCCAGCGCCAGCAGCACCCTTTGCAGCTCTCCGCCCGACAGCGCACCCACCCTGCGGTTAATCAGTCCCTCCACATGCGTAACGGACAGCAGATTGCGCGCGCGTTCCTTATCCTCTCTCGACGGCCCCAGCCACGATGGGCGGCCGCCTATTGCCGACTGAACCAAATCCATCACGCTCACGGGCGTATCCACGTCCATGTCCAGTCGCTGAGGCACATATCCCACGCGCACCTGACTTAGCGTACTGCCGTCGTGCTTGAAGTGCGCTATATTGCCGTCGTGCGGGATTATGCCCATCAGCGCCTTTAACAGCGTGGTCTTGCCCGCACCGTTGGGGCCGATTAGTGCGGTCAGCTCGCCGCAATGTATGTGCAGGTTTATATCGCGCAGCAGCACGCTGTGGCCGCGGCGCACGTTTACGTTATCCATTTCAATGCGGCACAGGTCGCATTTGCCCTCATGCGTCGGCATTTTCCAAAGCCTCCTTCAGCGTTTGAGCGTCGGCCAGTATGCCGCGCTCGTATGCCTCCTCATCCATATCGCCCGATGTGAGCGAGTCCAGCGCGTATATCGCTATGCCGGTTTCGCGCGCCAGCACTTCGGCGGCGCGTTCGGAATACGCCTTTTCCACGAACAGTGCGCGTATGTCCATATCGCGCACGTCGTCTACCAGCCGCGCCATATCGCGCGTACGCGGCATTTCGCCCGGCTCCTGACCAAGCGATGCGACTATCTCTATGCCATAGTCGCGCGCTAAGTACTCAAATGCCGGGTGCGACGTGACTATCTTAGCGCCCTGCACGCCGCTCAGCAGCTCCTCGACCTGCTTATCCAGTTTGTTCAGGCGCTCGATGTATGCGTCCGCGTTTTTGCGGTATGCGTCGGCGTGCGCCGGGTCCTGCTCAATAAGCCCTTCCGCGATGTTTTCGACCTGCTTTATCGCCTGTTTGGGCGACATCCATACGTGCGCGTTTTCGTCGCTGTGATCGTGGCCGTCGTGATCATGGTCATGATCGTGATCTTCATCTTCGTCATCGTCGCATATCAGGTCTATGCCCTCGCTCGCGACAATGACCGGCTTTTGCTGGTCAGTCAGTATTTTGTCGGTAAAGCTCTCCATGCCCGCGCCGTTTATCACCACAACATCTGCGGCGTGAATCATACGCATGTCGCCCGTGCGAAGTGTGTAGTCGTGCAGACAACCCACGTTCTGCTCGGCCATGTTTTTGACGTTTACGCCGTCGATACCGCCCGCCACGTTTACCGTCAGCAGGTACATCGGGTAAAACGACGTGAGCACCTCAAACGCCTGCCCATCCGCCATGCCCGGCGCGCACGCAAGGCACATGCCTGCGCTTACCAGAAGCGCGATAAGTTTGTTTTTCAGCATCCTTTCGATTATTCCTTGCCTTTCATTAACCCGAATGCGTTTTGGTCTGTTCAGTCGGCGCACACTGCCTTTGCTTCTCCCTTTCCTTCCATATAATATTTGATTTGTATTTGCCGCCAACCTCACATCAAAACGCGCTCTAAAAAACTCGCCGCACGGCATATGCCGCGCGGCTTAATGCAACTCATTCGCGATTATAATAGTGAATCGCCAAATTGTCAATAGCTCTTGATTGCGTTTGAGTACAAATTGCAAGTTGTTTGCGTTTACAGTCGTACCGCCGCGTCCAGCGCCACAATGACGAGCCTGTCGGTATCATTATCAGGCATAGCGCCCAGTGTGCGCGTATCCCATTCTGCGCCCGCCAGACTGTCCGCGCCGTAAAACACCTGCGCGAACTTCACCTGTCTGAACTGCGCCACGGCCGCCAGCCCCGCGCACTCCATCTCGACTACGCCGCAGCCCTGCCCGGCGCGGCGGCGCACGTTTTCGCGCGTCTCGCGGTACGGCGCGTCGGTCGTCCATGTGCGCGTACGGGTGTATTTAAGTCCCATTTCGTCCAGCGCGCGCGTCAGCCCATCCGCACTGGGTACGTCCACAAAATCGCTTGCCGCCACATAGTGATAGCTCGCGCCCTCGTCGCGGTATGCGGCTGTGGGCACTATCAAGTGGCCCTCGGCTATGCCCGCGTCCAGACATCCGCACGAGCCAATCGCCAGAAAAGTCCGCGCGCCCAGCGCGATCAGTTCCTCCATGACCATCGCCGCGCCGCCGCTGCCCTCGAACGACACGCATACTGCAATGTCCCTGCCCTGCCATTTAAGCGCATATACCGGGATTTCATACACGGCATAGTGGAGCTTGGTTATCTCCCGCGCGCCCGGCTGGCCGGCGGCGAAGTCCACCATGCGGCGGTTGAACGCGATCAGCGCGATTTCGGGAAAGCCCTCCAGCGGCTTGTATACGTCGCATGGGCTGAACACCGCGCTGCTTTGCGCGTCAAACGAATCGACTATACTCATGCGCATACCTCCTGAAAATTATTTATTCGCGCTTCAGCCTTATCAGCGTGCCTTCGTGCGCGCCCAGCTTTACGCACAGCATCTCGCCGTCGTTCATGATGTGCCGTTCCTTCCATGCATCGGTTGCGTCGAACTTGCCTGTCAATCCTGCCTCAGCCAGCGTTATCGAGGCCGCGCGGGTTTCATTTTCCAGATTGAACAGACCCACGCACGCTCCTTCCTGCGTATCGCACGCCCACGCACCTATACCGCCGCGCCGGAATATCATTCGCGTGCCGTTCGAGTGCTGATTTACGTCCAGCGCATAATCGTTGGTCAGCAGCGACCGCGTGAAGTCGTCCATGCCGGGCATGTCGCAGCCCAGTATCAGCGGCGAACGCGCGATGCACCACAGCGACATCAGGAAGTACTGCTCGTTCTGGGTAAAGTTGGTCATACGCGGCTTGTTCCACTCGCTGTTGGAGCGCACCGACAGCCTGCCTATCGGTATCATGTCCGCGTCGGGATAATGGCCTTCGCTCAGGTAGGGCAGCCACTTGGTCAGCAGGTCGAACTGCTCGTCCAGCGCCTTCCAGCTGTCCCAGAAGTCGTTGGATATGCGCCACATGTTGGTGCATTCCGAAACGGTTCTGGCCGCATTAAGCGAATACATTCCGGGCGAGGAAGAAAATACGATATTGCGGCCGCACTTGTCGATCGCATTGCGGATAATGCGCGCCTCGTCCTCGTAATAGTCGTCCTCCTTCCAGAAGTACTGCATGTGCGACATGTCGTCCACCTTGACCAGATCAACGCCCCATTCGGCATAGAGCCGGAATATGGAGTCGTAATACGCCTGCGCGCCCGGATGCTTCGTGTTCAGGCCGTACATGTCCATGTTCCATGGGCACACGTTGTCGCCGACGGCCACGTCACGCGCGGTGTATTCGGTGCCCAGCACTGGGCAGTCGGCATAGACCGCCTGCCGTGGTATGCCACGCAGTATGTGTATGCCGAATTTAAGCCCCATCGCGTGAACTGCGTCGGCCAGCGGCTTAAAGCCTGCGCCGCCCTTAGCCGAGGGGAAGCGGTTCTCAGCGGGCATCTGGCGGCCGTACTTGTCCATGCAGAGCTTGGGCAGGTTGCGGTACTCGGTGCCCTGTGCGCCCGGCTCGCTCCATTCGATGTCCACGGTCACGTACTCCCAGCCGTGTACTTTAAGGTTGTCAGCCATGAAGCGCGCGTTGGCCAGCACCTCGTCCTCGCGCACGCTCGCGCCGTAGCAGTCCCAGCTGTTCCAACCCATCGGCGGGGTTTGCAGAAACGTATTGCTCATTATAGCGCTCTCACTTTCGCAAAGTATAATCGCGGCGGCCGCGCCGCAGTCGTTATCGAAAGTATAACGCAAATGCCCGCGCAAGTCAACGCCGCGCGGGCATACTGTGGCCGATATAACTATTCTCCAGTATAAAGCGCCCTGTCCAGCGCAGTCCGCTCATTCGAGCTTTCACTGAACAGGGTTTCGTTTTAGTCAGAAAGTGCAGCTATCAAAGCTGCTCAATTCTGCCTGAACAGTCTGACACTACAAATACTTTGCCGCCTCACAGCGCCGCGCGCACGGTGCCGCCGCCCAGGCAATAGTCGCCTACATACACGACCGCCGCCTGTCCCGGAGTAACGGCGCGCTGCTTCTGCGCAAAGTCCAGCCGGAAGCCGTCGTTAGTAAGCGCAAGGTACGCATCCTGAAGCGGCTGACGATGCCGCAGGCGCACCTTGCATTCCAGCCGCTCGCCCGGCTCGACTGGCGCGTGACCCGCAGCCCAGCTGGGCAGTTCACACTCGGCGGCATCGCTGTACAACAGCGGCGAATCCTCGCCCTGCTCAACCAGCAGCACGTTATTTTGCAAGTCCTTGCCTACCACGAACCAGCGCCTGCCGTCACCCGAGCCGCCTATGCCCAGGCCGCGCCGCTGACCCAGCGTGTAGTACATCAATCCATCGTGATGACCCACGACCTTGCCGTCCAGCGTGCGCATGTCGCCCGGCTGTGCGGGCAGGTATTGCATCAGAAATTTCTTAAAGTTGCGCTCGCCAATGAAGCATACGCCGGTCGAGTCCTTCTTCTGACTGACCGGGATGTTATTTTCGGCGGCGATGCGGCGCAGTTCGGGCTTGGTCATACCGCCTATCGGAAACATCGCGCGCGAAAGCGCGTGCTGACCCAGCATGTACAAAAAGTAAGTCTGATCCTTATTTTCGTCGGCGCTGCGGCGCAGCAGGTATTCGCCGCTGCGCTCCTCCACGCCCGCGTAATGGCCGGTCGCGAGCTTGTCCGCGCCCAGTTGGAGCGCGAAATCCAACAGCGTGCCGAACTTTATCTCTCGATTGCACAGCACGTCCGGATTAGGCGTGCGGCCGCGCCTGTACTCGTCGAGGAAGTACTTGAACACCCTGTCCATGTACTCGCGCGCGAAGTTGACCGAGTAATATGGTATGTCGATCGCGTCACATATGCGCTGCACGTCCTGCCAGTCCTGCGCGGAGGTGCACACGCCGTCCTCGTCCTGTTCCTCCCAGTTTTTCATAAACACGCCGATCACGTCGTAGCCCTGGCGTTTGAGCGTAAGCGCCGCCACGGCCGAGTCCACGCCGCCCGACATGCCCACAACAATTCTCTGCGCCATATCAGTCCTCAAACAGCGCCGCGTTCAGACGGCGCTCGCCGGTATCGGGCAATATTGCGATTTCGACCTGTACTGACATACTCATTCTCCTTAAACATTATGCGCAAATGCCGCCGCCCGCATGTGCGGGCCGCGGCCTTGCGTGTTGTGCTAAATGTGGTTAGCGGGCTTATTCACCGTCGCCGGAATCATCGGAATTTTCATCACCATTGCCGTCGTCGGTGGACGCGTCGTCCTGCGGCGGGAACAATTCATTAAGCAGTCCCTGCTTCTCGTCGTCGCTGATCGCCGAGCTGTCGGTTACTTCGGCCTCGCTGGGCATGTAGCCGATGCCGGTTATCAGCATTTCACCGTTATCAAGCAGCACACCTTCCTCAAGCACCTGAGCGACATGCGCGGTCTTGCCATCGCTGCCCAGCACCTCGTCGCCGACGTTGGGGTTGTTGCGTACAACCAGACTGCCCGACTGGCCGTCGTTATAGCCATTATAGCGATACAGTCCGTCGTCTGTGGCGCTGTAATAGTAGGTGGTGGTTCTGCCGTCGGCGTAGATGGTACGCACCATTACGGTCAGGCCGTCGTCCATGCCTACGGTTAGTATCTGAGTGCCGTCGTTCAGCACGAACTTCTGGTTGCTGTCAGGCATGTACTGACGTGCGGTGTACGCAGACGGTTCGGAGGGTTCTTCGGTCGGCTCCTCAGTAGGCTCCTCGGTAGGTGCTTCCGTCGGTTCCTCAGTGGGTTCCTCGGTCGGCTCCTCGGTGGGCACGTCGGTCGGCTCGGGCGTAGGCTCATCCGTGGGCGCTTCGGTCGCGGGCACATCCGTGGGTATCACGGTGGGCGCGGTCGTGGGCGCTTCGGTTACGGGCACTACGGTTACTTCCGGCGTGGGTATTACGGTCGGCACAACCGTGGGTACGTCGGTCGGTACGGCAGTGGGCACATCGGTGGGCACTGCGGTAGGTATATCCGTAGGCACAGACGTGGGTATATCCGTAGGCACAGACGTGGGCACGTCAGTCGGAACCGGCGTGGGGATGTCCGTGGGCACCGGAGTAGGCACGTCCGTGGGTACGGGAGTAGGCACTTCGGTGGGTATCACGGTGGGCACGTCGGTCGGTACCGGCGTGGGTATCTGGGTGGGCACCTGCGTAGGCACGGGAGTGGGAATGCGCGTGGGCGCACCCGTCGGTCTGCGCGTGGGGCGATCTTCCTGATTATTGTTGTCCTTTATCGAGGTATCGTCCATCCACGAGGGGCTGTCGGTCGCGATGGGCCTGAAGCCGGTTGACGGATCGGGTGTAGGCAGATTGTCGCTGGCCTCGGCAGAGGGCGACGGCACAGGCGTTTCGGTCGCTGTCACCTGCGGCAGAAGCGTGGGCAGCGTGTCCGTGCGATCGTCCACCGAGTCGCGCGTAAGCATCCATATGCCGATTATCAAAAACAGCGCACAGCCCGCGCCTATCGCAATCATGATTATGCGGTTGCGGCGCTTCTGCTGGTCTTCCTCGTACTCCTGCTCCTCCATTTCCTCCTCGGAAATTTCGTCCTCGGGCACGATGTAATCGCCGTCTTCGCCGTCTGGCGCGTTTTCCGCCCGTGCGTCCTCATCCGTCTCAGGCTGATTTTCGTTCTCGGGCATAGGCGCGGGCGCGGCGGCGGGCACGGGCGCGGAAGCGCCGTTTCGCAATGCGGAGGCCTGCTGCTTATCCACGGCGGCGTATATGCTGCCGTTGCCCTCGTACAGGCGGCAGCCCAGCCCTTCCATACGCGCGCGCAGTGCCTCCAATCCGTCGGAATAGCTCTGCTCACTGCCGGGCACGGGCGCTACTTCAAGTGTGCGCGCGTCGCGCCTTGCCAGCTTGCGCGGAAAATACTCGTATATACGAATGCGTGCGTTGGTGCGCTGATCCAGCGCGGCATATATGATTGCGTCCTCGGTCTGATTGAGCGCGCGGCCGACGACGTACCGGTCGCCTATCGCCGTGTTGGGCGGCAGGTGGCGCGGATTGGCGGGCTTGTTTTCGTCCCCGCCGCAGTAACGGCAGATGTTGCCGTCATCGGTTTCGCGCATACAATATGTGCAGCGTCGCATGTTTTCACTCCCATTCGTGGTTAAGCCGGCACAGCCGGATTGCTCTTTCGTGATTTTGACGCAGTGTCGTCAAAAAACGTTCCCGCTATTTTTTCGGTAAAGTGCGTTTCCATTATTATTAATACATGCGCAGTTTTATTTAGTGAACTGCCGCGCCGCCTGACTAAGCAGAGCCAAGCTTAAACAATCGGCTAATCAGTCGAGCCTGTTTCTTCTATATTTAAGAAGCCGCTCTCATGAACAGCGGATTATTCCAGTATAAGTCACGCCTCGGACTTCGCCCTTTTCGCAAGCGCGTCCATGGCAATCGCCTTAACGCCTGCAAAGACGGTATCCTCATCCGGGCTGGCATCGACGACCTTTACGCGCTCAGGCTCGGCGCGCGCGATTCGCAAAAAGCCTTCGCGCACACTGTGATGGAATTCAATCTTCTCGCTCTCGATGCGGTCGTCCGCTTCGCCGCGGCCCTTTCTGCGGCGCATGGCGGCTTCTTCAGGCGACAAGTCGAATACTATCGTCAGGTCAGGCTTTAGCCCGCGCGTGGCAAAGTCGTTTATCACGCCCACCTTGTCCTCGCCCACTCCGCGCGCCCAGCCCTGATAGGCTATGCTGGAATCGACGTAACGGTCGCCCAGCACTATCGCGCCGGAGTTCAGCGCGGGCATCAGCACCTCGCTGGTATGCTGCGCGCGCGCCGCCGCGAACAGCAGCGCCTCGCACTCGCTGGTCATCTTGCCCTTAAACTCGTTGCCAATAAGCATACCGCGTATGCGTTCGCCGATGGGACTGCCGCCCGGCTCGCGCGTGGCCAGCACGTTCCAGCCGCATTCAGTAAGCCACTTGCTCAGGCGCTCCGCCTGAGTGCTCTTGCCGCAGCCGTCTATGCCCTCGACCGATATGAACATGCCCGGCGCGTCGTCTGCACTGCCCAGCATCAGCTTTTCCAATTCTTCAACCGACTCACAGATATTATCCGCGCCCGCGTTTTCCAGCTCTTCGCGCGAACCATAGCCGTACAGCGCGCCTATGCCGCACACGCCCGCCTTATGCGCGCCCTCAATATCATATAGGCGGTCGCCCACCATAGCGACGTTTTGCGCGCCCTCGGGCAGTGCGTTGCGAATCAGTTCATCCTTAGGCAGCCCTGATTCGTCCATAGGAGCGGCGCTTATCGCATCGAAGTAAGGAGTAAGTCCAAAGTATTCCAGCACCAGCTCGGCAAACTTAACCGGCTTGGCCGTGGCAACGCCCAGATACACGCCGCGCGATTTGAGCGCGCGCAGCATATGCGGTATGCCCGCGTACACGCGGTTTTCCATCCAGCCGATGCGGTTGTACCGCTCGCGGAACAGCCTTACGGCCTCGTACGACTGATCGAGCGTCATGCCGTTTATCCTCTGAAATGAATCCAGCAGCGGCGGCCCCACGTACAGTCTGCGCTTCTCCTCGGGTATGGGCGCAAAGCCCATGCGTTCAATCGCATAGTCCACGCTGGCCAGTATGCCGCGTGCGGAATCGGTAAGCGTACCGTCCAGATCGAACAATACGTAATCGTACATCGGCAGGGTATCCTCCTTTTGCCGCATTATTCTCGGGTAACGACGCACAGGCCGCGCTCCAGGCCGAACAGTTCCGCACCCGCGCGCTGAGCCGCAAGCAGCCTTTCACATATTTCGCGCGATATTTCCTCGCCCGGCGCGCATTCGGCCACGCCCGGCGGGTATGCGCCCAGCGCCCGCGCCGCGATGCGCCCCGCCGCGCGCTCCAGCTCCACGCGCTCGTATGCGCCCAGCGCCGCCTGTCTGACACTCATCGCGCGCCGCCCGCGCATTACGCGTTCGACCTTGGGCAAGGCATAATTTCCGTTTCCGCGCGGAAGCCGCTTCAATCCGTCTATCAACGCGTCGAACTTGTCCTTATCGTCCACAGCCGAGCATATCATGACTATACGCCGCGCGTCGGCCATCTCGATGTCTATGCCCATTCGGGTCAGCGCGTCGCGCGCCGCAAAGCCGGTTATGCCGCGCGGCGTTACGTCCAGCGCAATCCGAGTGCGGTCGCAGTCCAAGCCGAAATATTCACGTGCAGGCATAATGTCCAGCGTGCGGCATTCGTCCAGTACGCGTTCGCATTCGTCGGCCACGCGGCTAAGCTCCGTGCAGCCATGCTCGTCCATATATTCGCGCGCGCTGTCCAGCGACGCCATTATCAGAAACGACGGGCTGGAGCTTTGGGTAAGCGCTACTCGGCTGAGCAGCCTGTCCGCGTCCACGCGCTCATTCATATGAAGGAACGCGCCGCCGGTCAGCGCGGGCAGCGTCTTATGCGCGCTCTGAACGCACATATCCGCGCCCATATTAAGAGCGCTCACGCATTCGCGTCCTGCCCCGCCATCCGGGCGGTAAACGCATTTAAGCCCGTCCAGCCAGTTGAGGTGCGCACCGTGCGCCTCGTCCACCAGAACCAGCATACCCGCCGCGTGCGCCGCCTTGGCAATCTGCCCAAGCTCCATCATGCGTCCGAAGTAATCCGGGCGCGTGAGCAATACCGCGCGCGCGTCGGGATTTTGCCTTACCGCGCTTAATACGTCCTCAGTCCGCGTAAACGGCGCACCCGCTTCATCCGCCCATGCGTCTACCCATACGGGTTCCATGCCGTACAGCGCGCACGCCGATATTGCGCTCAGGTGACTAGCACGCGGCAGTATCACGCGCTCGCCCGGCGCGGCGGCATAGCCCAGCATTGCCTCCACGCCGCATGTCGAGCCGTTTGTCAGAAATATCGTATGCGCCGCGCGCGCGCTTTTTGCCATGAGCCGCTGGGCGGCAAGTATCGGCCCTTCGGCGTGATACAGATCGTCGGTCACGTTAAGCTCGGTCACGTCCATATGCGCCCGGAGCGGCAATATGCCCTCCCGCCCCTTATGGCCGGGCATGTGGAAGCTTAATCGGTCGTCCATTGCCCGGAGCGCTTCTATAAGCGGCGCGCTCATTCGTTGCCCGCGTCGCTGGCCACGCCGGTCGCCGCGAGTTTGTGCCGGCGCGGCTTGCCTGCGGGCGTGCTTTGCGCCTCCAGCCCCGACCGCGCAAGCAGTTCGTCCACGGTCACAGGCTCGTATATGTTCAGCTCATTTTCCAAAGCGTCAGCCTCGGCGGCTGTCAGTATTGTGGGTTTTAGCTTCAAATCATGCAGCGCCCGCACAAATTCGTCGTACTCGGGCGCGTCCGGCGCTATACTTGACATTCGTTCCTCGCATAATACGCAAATGCGCATTGAGTTTATCTCAATCCCGTTGCAGCAGTCCCGCCCGCATATTATGCAGGTATTAGAATGCGCCATTGGCCTGATACCTCCAGCCGTTTTTTACTATATACTATTCAACTTGCGTTCGGGTGGTTACGCGCTTATTCAGCCTTGGCAACCGGGAACTGCGCCACATGCAGCTTGGCTATGCCGTAAGGCACAAGTTCGATTTCCTGCTCCGCGCCCTTTGAATACTTCATGCCGATCGGCGGGTTGGCGCAGGACGCGCCGTCCATGCCCCACTCGGGCGCGCGCACTGCGGACACCTTCAGCTTCACCGGCGCTTCGCCCGTAAAACCCGCTTCGCCGCACTTTTCGATATGGCGCGCACTCAGATCGCCGCCGTCAACCAGCGCCCAGTTCCACTCGCTTTCAGGCCATACCTCGTAATCGCTTACGTACCTGCGGCCATTGGTTACGCGCCACTCCTCTGCAATCGGCAGCGCCATCAGCAGCGGGCCGTACTCCACGGCACGGGACTGGTGGAACCACTCGGTCGCGCGCGCGGTCATGGGAAGGCTAATTTCAATCACGTCGCCGGTATGCCATTCGCGCTCGATCTTGGCTGTGCCATCCTTGACGGAAGCGGTCTCGCCCGCGCATACCGCCTTAAAATCAGTGCACCACGCGGGCACGCGCAGGTATATCGGGAAGCGGCAGGATGCCTTAACGCTCACTTCGATGCGCACTGCGTCCTCAAACGGATATTCGGTCTTTACGCGCAGCCTTACCGGCTGGCCGCCCGCGCGGAAGCGCACGGTGCAGGGCGCATAGCTGAGTGCCGCAAGTCCGTCGTCGCGCGTCGCCATCCACAGATTGGCCGCGTACTTGGGCCAGCCCTGATGCATGTTGGCGGTGCAGCAGCCGAAGTTGGGCTCCAGACCGAACGTGTTAGAGTTGTTGGCATTGTTGTACCAGCGGCGCGGCTCATCGCTGGCGCGTACCTGATTGACCTGCTGCAGATACTGATGCGAGGTCATATCGGCTTTGACAGTCGCGGGCAGCGCGTTGAACGCCAGCTTCTCCAGCTTGTCGCCCATGCTGAGGTCGCCCAGCGCCCAGGCAAGCGTCTCCAGCGAGAACATGGTTTCGACCACCGCGCACAGCTCGGTGCCCTGCGTGGGGCTATTGCCCGCCAGATGCTCGTCGCCGGTGAACATGCCCATCGCCACGCCGTGATAGCGCATAAGCTTCTGCCAGCCCTCGTAAAACGCCTCGCGATCCTTGCTGCTGCCGCTGACGAGGTAATTCATCGCGGGCGCTTTAAGACCCATGCCCACGTTTACTACGTGCGAATAATGGTACTGAGTGCGGGTATAGGGCCTGTCCACGCCCGAAAGCTCCGCTTCCTTTGCGCGGCCCGCCTCCATCTCGGCCCACGGTATATGGCGTGCCATCGAGCGCGTGAACGGGAAGGTGTTGAAGAAGCGCCCCCAGTCCAGCGTCTGCGCCGAGATCTTTTTGCACAGTTCCAGCAGGAACTTTGCGCCGGTCAGGTTGTACAGCCATATCGCGCACAGCATGTTGTCGCCGCCGCGCGCAACCGCCCATTCAATCATGGGCTGTTCGTCCAGCTTTTTATACTCATACGCGAAATATTTCAGCATGAACTTGGGCACGCGCTCGTCGGTGGTGGCGGTGTAGTACTGGATAAGCGCCTTGAGCGCCACCATGCGCGGCCACCAGTCGTCGTTGTTCTTGGGGCCGAAGAAGCCGTCCTCGCGCTGGGAAGCCAGCATCCATTCTATGTACTTGCCCGCGCGCGCGATAAGCTCCTCGTCGCCCAGCAGATACGCCAGCGGCACAAGGCCGTCCAGATAGTACGGCGCGCGCTCCCACGCATCGCCCTTGCCGCCCAGCCAGGCGCATTCGTCCGATACGTCCGGCCAGAACTTGTACAACGTCCCGGTTATGCCCTTTGCCTGAGTGCGGAGCTGCTCCAGCAGCCAACCCTCGGGCTTTACCGCGGTCAGCGGCAGCGGCGCATAGTCGCTCGGCGGCAGCGGCGCGCGATTAAAAAACACTTTGCTGTTCATTTGAGCTATCTTCCTCCGTAAATTGCGCATATGTGTGGCCGCGCATGGCGGCCGTGTTATCATTGCAATGCAGGGCTTTGGCGGCTTTTAAGGCGGCATAAGCTGGCGTTTGCTTTTCAGAAGTTATTCTAAAAGCAGACTAGAGTGTGTCTCAAAAAGGAAAATCCGCAAGTTCGAGTGGATTTTGCGTCAGTTCAAGGAAGAAACCCGAAGGCTTAGCAGCGCTAAGTCGAGGGTTGATGACGCAGAAATGGCGCAAAAGACGCCGAAATTGCGGATTAGGGAATTTTTGAGACACACTCTAATCCGCGTTTACCGCCTTAAACGGAAGATCATCCGTTTATGCCTTAACCAGACTGCCTGAGTTTACTATATATAATGTATGGATTCGCGCGCGAAGCATCACTTATGCTTGCGGCGCGCGCGGAACGATGCGCGGTCGTACATAAGGAATTCGCATTCCAGTCGACCATTGTACAGTCGGCGGCGCTTGTCCGCGCGGCGGCCAAACTCGCGTTCAAAGTTGGCGTTGGATGTAATCACGCCCATCGCGGCCTCGCTCTGCGCCGCGGCCAGCCGTCCCAGCGCACGCGCAACCGCATCGGCCGCGCGACGGTCGCCCAGCCGCTCACCATACGGCGGATTGGCCAGTATCGCGCCGCCATTGCAATCGCCCGCCCAGTCGCGCATATCGGTATTGATTAGCGATATGCGCCCGTTGAATCCGCACTGCCGCACATGCTTACGCGCCAGATCGAGCGCGTCGGGGTCTATGTCCACGCCGGTTATGTCCAGCGCGTCGTTGTCGTGCGCATGGAATCGTTCCAGCGCATCGTCGCGCAGAAGCGTACTCGCCTGCTTATCGAGCGCGGGCCAGGTCTCCATCGCAAAATCGCGGTTAAGTCCGGGCGCGCGGTCGGTGGCTATCATGGCCGCCTCGCACAGTATCGTGCCCGTACCGCAGCATGGGTCGAGCAGCGGCGCGTCCGGCCGCCACGGCATAAGCTTGACCAGCGCCGCCGCCAGCGTCTCACGCAGCGGGGCTTCGCCGTTCCATGTGCGGTAGCCGCGCCGGTTGAGCGCCACGCCGCTGGAATCCAGCGTTATCTCCACCTTATCTGAATGTATCGCGCAGTCTATCGCGAACACCGGCCCGGTCTCGCTGAGCCAGTCGCCGCCATAGCGCGATTTAAGCCGCTCGGCCACGGCCTTTTTGACTATCTTCTGGCAGTCGGACGGGCTCATCAGCTGACTGCGCACGCACTTGGCGCGCACCGGGAACGCCGCGTCTACGGGCAGCAGCGCCTCCCACTCGATTGCGCGCACCGCCTCAAACAGCTCGTCGAACGTCCTTGCCTCAAACCTGCCCATCTCCAGCAGCACCCGGTCGCAGCAGCGCAGCCACAGATTGGCGCGCAGTCCCGCCGTCATGTCGCCTTCAAAGCGCACCGCGCCATTCTGCGCCTCGACATTTTGCGCGCCCATATCGCGCAGTTCGCGCGCGACTATTCCCTCCAGCGCAAACGCCGCCGTCGCTATCCATTGCATCGGCATACTCTCCTTTTTCGGTATACTATCATTATACAACCGCATGTGCACTACTGTCGATACAGAATTGGTTTAGTTTTTTGGCGCGCCGCATCTTTCATTCGGCGACATATTGTAAACTTAATCAGTGCGCAGGTTGACAATCAATCGCGCATGTGGTATCCTTTTCCCAGTTAAATTGCGGGGAGGTAACTTTTTTATGGAAGCAAAGGCAAAGACTTCGCTTAAAACGCGCGATATGGCTTACTGCGCGCTGATGTCGGTATTGATCGCGGTGTGTTCGTGGATCTCGCTGCCTATCGGTCAGGTTCCGTTTACGCTGCAGACCTTCGGTGTGTTCTGCGCGCTGGGGCTGCTGGGCGGCGCGCGCGGCACTATCGCGATTGCGGTTTACATACTGCTGGGCGCGGTGGGCGTGCCTGTGTTCGCAGGCTTTTCGGGGGGACTTAGCGTATTGATCGGCACCACCGGCGGCTACATAGTGGGCTTTTTGCTGTCGGGACTTATCTATTGGCTGATTACCGCCAAGTTCGGCTCGGGACTTGTGCCGTCGATAATCGGCCTTGTGCTGGGACTTGCGGCGTGCTACGCGTTCGGCACGGCGTGGTTCATGGTTGCGTATGCGCGCGCTACCGGC
The DNA here is from genome assembly GCA_948467645.1 of uncultured Eubacteriales bacterium. Lineage (GTDB taxonomy): Bacteria > Bacillota > Clostridia > Christensenellales > Aristaeellaceae > Fimadaptatus. The sequence continues at coordinate 16,338 of CAOKFD010000021.1, forward strand.
CCGATTGGTCTTGGTTCGGCGCTTATGTGGTGCGTTGTGCCCTTCCTGCTGCCCGACGCGGGCAAGATGGCGCTGGCGCTGCTGCTGACCGGCAGGCTTAAGAAGCATGTCCACCTTTAATTTAAGACCGCACCACGCGCTGTGCGCGCTGTTCTTCACCGGGCACGGATACAGCCCGGAGTTCACGCGGCACATGGAGAAGGTGCTTTCCGGTATGCGCGAGGGCGCGGGCGCGCGGCTGTGCTCAGGCGCGGACGAACTGTGCTCGGCCTGTCCCAATCTTGAGGGCGGTGTATGCAATTGCTCCGAGAAGGTGGACAGGTACGACGCGGCGACGCTCAGTCTGCTGGGGATTAAGCCCGGAGAGGAAGTTTCGGCCGCTGAGTTTCGTGCGCGTGCAATCGAAAACATCATACTCGCGGGCAGGTTCGGCGACGTGTGTCCCGACTGTCAGTGGCGCAAAATCTGCAATCCGCTTGCCGAAAAGCTTATTTATGATTCGAACAAAAGCGGCAAGTGATTGTTCACATAAGTAAAATATGCCGATTATCATTAAAAAATGCCGTCCCATGCGGGCGGCATACGGCATTTAACGCGAGATTGCGCCACGTTACGGATTATTTTCACAAATACGCTGTTCAAAGCCACAGAAATTTGATAGAATATAGGCAGAACTTCTGTATGAAGGAGATGTTTACCAATGCCGATAGTAAATTCCAAGGAACTGCTCAAAAAGGCCTACGAAGGCGGCTACGCGCTGGGCGCGTTCAACGTAAACAACATGGAGATCATTCAGGGCATTACCGAAGGCGCCAAGCTGGAGAATGCTCCGCTGATCCTGCAGGTATCCGCGGGCGCGCGCAAGTACGCCAAGCACGTATACCTGATGAAGCTGATCGAGGCTGCTGTTGAGGACACCGATCTGCCGATCGTTGTGCATCTGGATCACGGCCCCGATTTCGAGACCTGCAAGAGCTGCATCGACGGCGGCTTTACCTCCGTCATGATCGACGGCTCCCACCTGCCCTTCGAAGAGAACATCGCTCTGACCCGCAAGGTTGTTGAGTATGCTCACGACCGCAACGTTACAGTTGAGGGCGAGTTGGGCCGTCTGGCCGGCGTTGAGGATGAGGTTAAGGTTAAGGCCGAGGACTCCTCCTACACCGATCCGGATCAGGTTCAGGAATTTGCCGAGCGCACCGGCGTTGACTCGCTGGCCATAGCCATCGGCACCTCCCACGGCGCGTTCAAGTTCAAGGGCACTCCCAAGCTGCGCTTCGACATTCTGGAAGAAGTTGCCCGCCGTCTGCCCGGCTTCCCGATCGTACTGCACGGCGCGTCCTCCGTTATCCCGGAGTTCGTCGACATGGTAAACCAGTACGGCGGCAAGATGCCCGGCGCTCAGGGCGTTCCGGAGGATATGCTGCGCAAGGCTGCTTCGATGGCTGTCTGCAAGATCAACATCGACTCCGACCTGCGTCTGGCCATGACCGGTACGCTGCGCAAGTACCTGTACGAGCATCCGGAAGATTTCGATCCGCGCAAGTACATGGGTCCCTGCCGCGACGCTATCCGCGAGATGGTTCGCCACAAGATCGTGGACGTGCTCGGCTGCAACGGCAAGGCGTAATTTAAAAAAAGCAAATATGCTTTCATGCGGGGCCGTTCCTTTTGGAACGGCTTCCGCTTTTTGTTTGCGCTGAATGACCTGAAAATTCGGTCAATACAGGGCGGCAGTTCGCGGTGCGCCCTTTATCTGTCACAGAATAATTAATGGCATTCGCGATTTTCTGACTGTTCAAAATGATAAATCATATCATGCGGAGAACAAACAGCATATTATGCTCCCCCGCAAAAAACTTTCACTTATGCCTGAACAAAAAATAAGCCCGCAAACTGCGGACTCATAAAATCATATTGCATAGTCAGTCATCCAGCTTCAGCCTGTCCTGCATCACATAACTGCGCACGTCCATGCCAAGCGCTTTGTAGAACTTCAGCGCATTTTCGTTAAAGCCCCACACCATCAGCTCGATCGAATCACAGTCGCGCGCCTGCGATTCCGCCCGCGCCCGTTCGTACAGCGCCCGGCCAATGCCGCGTCCGCGCGCGTTTTCATCCACGCAGATGTCGTTTATGTACGCCAGCCTGCGCGGCCGCATTACCGGGTTATTGCCGGTGTACTTAAACTCGACCTCGCATATGCCCACGGCCACGCCGCCGTCGAACGCCATCAGCGTAATCATGTCCGGGTTACTCAGGTCTTCGTAAAACCTGTCGCGCGGCAGCGGCTCTACATCGTTATACAGGTAGCTCAAATGCTCGTAGTGCATGTAATGCACCTGCTTAACCAGCCTGAGCGCCTCGTCGTAATCGCCCGGCTGTGCGCGCCTTATATCCATGTTATCACTCCTCATCATCGAACCTGCCGCTTGGCATGGGCGTATCCATGCGTTCGACATTGCTCAGGCTCTTCTGTATCGCACGCGAACGCTGCTCGGCGCGGTCGATTGCGCCCGACGCTTCGCTGAGTTTTGCGCGCGTGCGCTCGAGCAGCGCGGTGAAGTCGGCGTACTGGCTCTTCACCTTGCCCAGCAATTGCCATACCTCGCTGGAGCGCTGCTGAATTGCGAGCGTCTGGAAGCCCACGCGCAGACTGCTGAGCAGTGCGCACAGCGTGCTCGGCCCCGCGACCAGCACACGGTACTGCGTCTGCAGCGTCTCGCCCAGTCCGTCCATGCGCATGGCCTCGGAGTACAGCCCCTCGGTAGGCAGGAACATTATCGCAAAGTCGGTCGTGGCGGGCGGGTGGATGTACTTGTCGGAAATCTTCTGTGCCTCGGACAGCAGCCGGCGCTTGAGCGCGTTGGTGGCGGCTTCCATCTGCGCCGCGTCGGCGCGCTCCCCTGCCTCGACAATGCGCAGGTAGTCCTCCTGCGGGAACTTGGAGTCGATTGGCAGCTTGACCGGGCCGCTATCGTCGCCGGGCAGTACGATCGCGTATTCGACGCGCTCCAGCGAGCCGGGCACCACGCACGCGTTCTTCTCATACTGATTGGGTGCAAGCACCTGCTCCAGCAGCGCGCCCAGCTGCACCTCGGCCCACGTACCGCGCGCCTTCACGTTGGTCAGCACGCGCTTAAAGTCGCCCAGATCGCCCGCGAGCCGCTGCATTTCGCCCAAGCCCGTGTATACCTGCTTCAGCTGCGCGCCCACCTGTTCAAACGACGCGTCCAGCCGCTTAGATAATGTTGATGTCAGGCGCTCGTCCACGGTCTGGCGCATCTGTTCAAGCCGCTGCTCGTTGTCGCTGCGTATGCGCTCCAGCGACGCGGCCACGGTGCGTTCGAGCTGTGCCTGCCGCTGTTCGGTGGCGGCGAGGGTTTCGCGCAGGCGGGCTTCGGACTGCTCGTTCTGGCGCGTCTGCTGTTCGGCGAATGAGCCTATGCGCTGCTCCAGCGTTTGTATGGTAAGGTGGGACTGCTGCGCCATATCGCCGCGCAGTACACGCACCTCGTCGATTATGTCATCGGTCTGCTCATCGGTGGCGCGGTTGAGCGTCTGAAAGAACTTTGGCATACGCTCGATTATGCGCAGTGCGCGCCGGTATTTACTCAGCGCAATAAACAGCGCGACGGTCAGCGCGGCGCTTATCAGACTGAGCGCAAGAATTGCATATTCCATATATTGCCTCGCACGGGAAAATGTGTTTGCAATTATATTATCACAGCGCGCCGGAAAGGTAAAGCGAACGGCGAATTAAAAACCGGCCTGACGCCCGAAACGCATCGGACGCAGGCCGTACATCATTCAGATAAGCGCATATTTGCGGAGCACGGCTTTCAGCTCATCCAGCCTTTCACCCTGCATTTCGGTCAGCGGCAGTCTAAGCGCGCCCATGTCCATGCCCATCAGCCGCATCGCGGTCTTGACGGGTATCGGATTGACCTCGCTCATCAGCGCATGGTTCATTTCGTTCAGGTAGAATTGCATTTCGCGGCTGCCCTTAACGTCGCCCGCCATATACATTTCGACCATATGCTCTACCTGTTCAGGCAGTATATTGGCCGTGACTGAGATCACGCCCTGCCCGCCTAGCGCCAGCACCGGCAATGTGGTATCGTCGTTGCCGCTGTACAGCGCGATTCTGTCGCCGCACAGCCGCGCAAGCTCGGTTATCTGGGCGATATTGCCGCTGGCTTCCTTCATGCCGCATATGTTTTCATGTTCGCTCAGGCGCGCGAACGTCTCCGGCAGCATGTTAAGCCCGGTGCGCGACGGCACGTTGTATACTATTATCGGAATGTCCGCCGCGTCCGCAATCGCCGTGTAATGTTCGATCAGGCCGCGCTGGGTGCACTTATTATAGTAAGGCGTTACAACCAGCGCCGCGTCCGCGCCCCAGTCGCCCGCAAGCCGCGTATCGCGCGCCGCGCGGGACGTATCGCTGCAGCCCGTGCCCGCGATCACCTGTATGCGGCCGCCCGCCGCATCGATTGCCGCGCGTATCATCCGTTCCTTTTCGGCAGGTGTCATAGCGGACGGCTCGCCGGTTGTACCGCACGCGATAATCGCGCGCGTGCCCGCCGATATGTGCCGCTCGACCTGCCGCTTCAGTTCATGCTCATTCACTCCGCTTTCGCAAAACGGAGCCGCCATTGCGACCCCGCAGCCGGTAAACAGCCGGTCGTTCATGGGCATGACCTCCCCCGTTATCGGGTCAGGGTCGGTTTACTTGCGCGTAATGTAGCCCGCCTTGCACAGGTATTCCGCGCTCAGTACGCCGCCGCCCGCCGCGCCGCGCAGCGTGTTGTGCGCCAACGCCACAAACTTATAATCGAATATGGTATCCTTGCGCAGACGGCCAATGGTAACGCCCATGCCGCGTTCGAAGTCGCGGTCGAGGCGCGTCTGCGGGCGATTGTCTTCCTCAAAGTATTTAAGGAAAGGCGTGGGCGCGCTGGGCAGTTCCAGCCGCTGTGCCTCGGTAGTCCAGTTGGCCCAGCGTTCAAGTATCTCGTCGCGCTCGGGGGTCTTATCAAAGCTGACCGACACCGCCGCCATGTGGCCGTCGCTCACGGGCACGCGGATGCACTGCGCCGATATTACGGGCGCTTCAGCGGGCACGATTACGCCGCCCTCTACCTTGCCCCATATGCGCAGGGGTTCGCGCTCGCTCTTTTCCTCCTCGCCGCCGATGTACGGGATTACGTTGTCGCGCATTTCGGGCCAGGTATCGAACGTCTTGCCCGCGCCCGATATGGCCTGATAGGTGCATACTGACACCTGCTTTATGCCGAAATCGAGCAGGGGCGTAAGCGGCGGTACATAGCCCTGAATCGAGCAGTTGGGCTTGACGGCCACAAAGCCGCGCTTTGTGCCCAGCCGCGCGCGCTGATGCTCGATCACTGCGGCGTGCGCAAAGTTTATCTCGGGTATCAGCATGGGTACGTCGGGGGTCCAGCGGTTAGCGGAGTTATTGGACACTACCGGCGTTTCGGCGCGCGCGTAAGCTTCCTCCATCGCCTTGCACTCGGCCTTATCCATATTGACCGCGCAGAATACGAAATCGCACATTTCGGCCACGCGGTTTACGTCTGCGGCGTCCTCTACCACCATGTCCGCGACGTTTGCGGGTATGTCCCAGTCGAACGCCCAGCGCGTGCCCACCGCCTCGCGATAAGTTCGACCCGCCGAGCGGCCCGACGCCGCCAGACAGGTTAGCTCAAACCACGGGTGCTCGCTCAAAAGCGTTATGAAGCGCTGGCCGACCATACCGGTCGCGCCCACTATGCCGACTTTGTATTTCTCCATTGCGATCGCCTCCGTTATTCATCCTGCATATTGCAAGGCTGGTATGCCGCCGAATGATTTTTGCGTTGTACATGGCGCAAAAGCATTCCGTATTGCAGCTTACGCAATACAGACTATGCAGTTATCAGGATTATATGCCTGTTTTTAAGCGTTGTCAAACGATACTGAGATTTTTTACTAAACATTCACTGTACTCAAATAAAGCAGCGCAGTGGTGTCTGTCTGAACTCATCACTATGGTTAAGTGCAAACTTATTCAGTTTATACTTTTTATGTGCGGCTAAAAAAATTGGCGCTTAACCCCAAAATTACCCTTCGGAGTAATTTACAAAGGCGGTTTTTAAGGATATAATGTTCCCACAACATACAACTGAGGTGGCTGCGGATGGGCAGGTGCGATTACGCTTCGGAAACCACGCGCAACACGCTTAAACGGCTTGAGGGCATAAGTGAAACGAGCGTGCTTGCTTCTGAGCTGGAGCGCGTGCTGGATGGCGTAAGTTCACTTCAGGAGCTATGGCATTACCGGCATGTATTCGATCGGCTGGACGAGGGCACTGTGCGCGCGTCCATACGGCTTATTACCGCGCGTGCCAAGCTGTTTGTATGCGCGGCGCAGACCGGGCGTGCGCGGGAGCTGATAAGTCTTTTGCCGCCGGACAGCCGCTGCCTGGCGCAGGCTGAATTGCTTATGCCGGGTTTAGGCTGGGACGAGTTTTTGCAGCACATAAAGCTTATGCGCGAGCGGGGCTGGCTGCCGCTGGAGCGTCTGACCATAACCGCGGGGCGGCCGTCGGTGCTTAACGGGCGGTGGGACTTTTTCGAGCAATGGCCGCGCATGTATGCAAACGCGGACGAAACGCGGTGCGTATTGCGCGACGTGCTGGGCGAGGATGCGGACGAGGTATTTGCGATTGCGGAGGTAGAGGCACTTTATCAGCATGACCGGTGTTACGACGCGCTTGTGAAGCTGGTGAGCACGCTTCCGCTGCTTACGGACAGCCGACACAACATCGACGTTTTATTTCCGGCGCTTACGTTTCAGATATTCATACTGGTCATCAACGGGCAAGCGCCGTCCACGATTCCGCTTATGGAATCGCTGCGCGCGCAGACGCGCCGGGACGGGGCGTGTGGGGGATGGCTGCCGAATATAGACGCATTGGACGCATGGGCGGCGATGTACGACGGCGACTATGCGCGCATCACGCACTGGATGCAGGAATGTGCGCCCGACGAGTATGCCGAGTTTTGTATGCTGGACACATTCAGGTACATGATAAAGCTGCGGGTATACCTTATACAGGGCAAGCATTTGGCGTTTATATCGCTGGCGGCGCGTTTGATGCCTTTATTTGAATCCGGGCGGCGCAGTGTGGACATATGCGAATTGAACATGCTTTGGGCGATAAGCGATCTGACGCGCGGCGACGAGGAATCGGCGCTGAGTCATGCGCTTATTTCGATTGAAATCGCGGAGCGCTGCAGCATTGAGCGGATTATTGCGGACGAAGGCGAGCGGGCTTTGACCGTGCTTTTACTTGTCAAGCGGCGCAGGGGGCGCACGCCGTTTCTTACGCGTTTGATACAGCTCACCCAGAATGTGGCGACGCTATATCCGCGCTACAGGAAGGAGCAATTGCCCGACAATCCGTCATTATCGGCGGCGGAGATGAATGTGCTAAGGCTGATGGCCGACGGGCGCAGCAATGCGGAGATTGCTGAGCTGATGCAGATAACTGTTAACACGGTCAAGGCGCATTGCAAGCACATTGCGGTGAAGCTAAAAACCAGCAACCGGCAGCAGGCGGTAAGGCGTGCGATCGAGCTGGGATTAATACGCCCGCCATACGATGGGAATTCCGACATTCCATCACTCTAATTAAGGAAGCAACACACATGGGTGTGCTTCAACATACACGCGCCATTCATGCGCAATCATTTATGAAAGGTTGGTACTACTATGAAAAAGTTTCTTGCGATGATTTTGAGCATCATGCTGCTGGCTCTGCCCTGCGCGAGCCTAGCTGACGCGGACGCGGCAGCCGAGACTGACGCGGACGCGGTAGCCGAGACCGACGCGGACGCGGTAGCCGAGACCGACGCTGCCGGCGAAGCCATCGAGTTCACCTACGATCCTGACGTTATTGCTCAGGCGGGTCTTGAGGGCGAGTTTGTCTCTCTGGCCGACATGGGAATTTTGTTCCAGTTCTTCCTCCCGAACACGCTGACTGCTCAGGACCTGACCGAAGATCAGGCTGCGACCGGCGCTATTGCGCTTTTCGTAAACGAGGACGCCACCAACTCGATGTCGATCGGCTACGGCATGGCCGTTGACGCCGAAGGCAACACCGTAACCACTCTGGAAGAGCTGAACGCGGCCTATGCGTCCGCCGGCTGCGAAGACATGGAATACGCCACCATCAACGGCATCCCCTGCATGAGCTACTCCATCAAGGCCAGTGACGTGGGCGGCGTAGCCTTCCTGTTCGACGACGGCACCCAGCTCACCTTCAACTTCTCCCCCGCTTCCGACGAAAACTTCGCCGTGGCTACCTACGCTATCCTCTCCTCTATCATGCCCGTTGAGGATACTGAAGCAGCGGCTTAATTTCTGGGGATTTGGTCATTCGAAGCGTTTCCGGTTGGGGAACGCTTCTTTCTTTTCGGAAGAAAAGAAAGAAGCAAAGAAAAGTCGTTTAGGTCTTTCTCCCGCAACCCATCTTAGTTCAGGCTTTTTAGGGAGCTATATACGGGAAGTTACACTACTTTCTTGCGCCGCTTGTCTTGCCCAGAGCCAGCGGCGTTTACATTCATCCTTGTTTATGGCTCACGCAAGCTATAATCTGTATTCGTTTCGGGATTCCGCGAATGGACGCTTCTTGTTTAGGCATGTTGCGCCCGCGCCATGTTCGCCACCCCTCGGCGGCTCAGATGAAAGTTCGGCGGTGAGGTTCACGCCCGCCGGAAAGTAGGGCGGGCGCGAAAACTTGCTATCCAGACGCGAAACGAGATGTATGAGCGGCCATCCATACCGCGCCCACCATAAATTAAAGTGGGCGCGGAAGTTAGGCCGTTATCCTCCTGCTTCTGTACAAGCATCTTACACGCGCAGAGAGCGGCAAAACAATCATCGCCGCAAAGTTCCGTTACCCTACAAAGCTACGCCGCCCGCCAAACTCCGTAATCTCCACCCTGTTCGACAGGGTGGAGCGGGACATTGAAAACGTGCTTAACGACATATATAAGATTGCTTTCCATCACCTGCGTTAAAGTGGTCGAATAAGCCATATCTGCCTCCTACGCGAGCGCGCCCGGCGTTCAAGGCCAACCGCCTTAACGCCGGGCGCACTTTATTGTTTAATCACTTTATGAGCCGGTCGATCGATAATGTCTCAGCCCCAGCCGCCATATCGCCCACGCGGGCAGCAGCAGTCCACCCCCCGCCAGCGGACATATTATCAGCCACGGACTGTTCCAGCGCCCCAGCAGGTACATCAGCGGATAGTACTGTATGCACGCCAGCGGCACAACATATGTATAGAACCTGAGCGCCTCGCGGCCGTACACACTGACCGGGTACGCGCCGTGGTCGCGGCTGCCGTCGGTAAACACGTTCATGAATTCTAATCCCTCGGTCGTAAAGAACGACAGCCCCGCGTATATCCAGAACAGCGCCGCAAACATCACCGTGCCTCCCAGTATCATCATCACAAGCGTCAGCACGCGCGCGCCTGTCCACACCACCGCGCAGTTGGGTATCGCATAGGCCAGCACCGCAACCGCCTGTATCGCGCGCCCTATGCGGCCAAACTCCACGGTTGAGGCCAGCACCTGAAACACTTCATTGCGCGGGCGCACCAGCATCCTGTCGAATTGACCGTTGCCCAGCAGCCGCGGGAACACGTCCAGCCCGCGCACAAAGCACTCTGCCAGCGAAAATGCCATAAGCACCACCGCATAGCAGATAAGCACCTCTTCAAAATTAAAGCCGTCCACCTGACCGAATCTGTCAAAAAGGAAGTAGACTATCAGCAGCGAAGCCAGCGACGTGGTTATCTGGCTGAGCATCATCATGAAGAACGCGGCCTTGTGCTGCATCGCACTGCGCAGGTGAATGCCTAAAAATTTAATGTATAGCTTCATGCGTTCAGCCTCCCTGCACAACCACGCGTTTAAGCGCGCGGCGCATCAGCAGTTCGCCCACGATCACGAGTATAATCAGCCACATCACCTGACCGCCCAATTGCATCAGCATCTCCTGCCCCGCGATATTGCCGCTGAACACGCGCAGCGGCACGTCCTGCATATAGCCAAACGGCAGGAGCTTAACTATCCGCTGAAACGCGTCCGGCATGAACGGCAGCGGTATCAGACTGCCAGTAAACACGTCGCACAATGTCTGAAACAGTATTCGCACGCCCTGCGCCGACATTGTGTAAAACGTCATTACATAGCTGAGCATTGTAATCGCAATCGCGATATTGGCCGCCAGCAGCATCGACACAAGGAACATCAGCGCCGTGCCCCAGTCGGGCAGAACTATGCCGTACGGCGCGGGCAGGCACGACGCGAATATCAGCACCGGCACGCACCTTAGCAGCGTACCCGACAGCCTTAGCCCCATGTTGCGCGCGAACCACAGCGAATACACGCTCATCGGGCGAATCAGCTCGTATGCGACGCTGCCATCGGTTATCAGCTCGTATATGCTGCTATCGGCGCGCCACGACATGAACATCATCAGAAACGCCTGCTGCATCCATATGTATGATGACGTTTCCTGCATTGTCATTGTGAACTGCGCCGGATTTGACTGATAAAACGCCTTATAAAGCAGCACCAGCAGCCCGCCCCACGCAAACTGCGTAGCCATGCCCGCCAGCGCCGCGACGCGGTATTGCATACCATTAAGGAACTTCATGCGCAGTACAGACATGTACTTTTTCATAGCACGTACTCCTTGTAAAGGCGCAGCACCATGTCATCCACCGGCACGCCCGCAACCGATATGTCGTTTACCTCCAGCGTGCGCGACAGCATTGCAATCGCGTCCGATATGGACATAATCGCGGTATCAACGTCGAACACCGCGCGGGAGCGCAGTCTTTCGCGCAGGCGCAGTCCCTCGCACTCGGGCAGTTCGCCGCTCGAGAACTCCACCGTCAACGCGCGTACGCTGGAATAATGCGATTTAAGCTCGCTCAGGCTGCCGTCCAGCAATACTTTGCCATGCCCCACCAGCATTATCCGCTCGGTCAGCGCCTCAATATCGCTCATATCGTGCGTGGTCAGTATCACGGTCACGCCGCTTTCGCGGTTGATTTCGCGTATGAATTCGCGCACGGCGATCTTGCTCACCGCGTCCAGACCTATGGTCGGCTCGTCGAGGAACAGTATGCGCGGCTCGTGCAAAAGCGACGCCGCGATCTCGCACCTCATGCGCTGTCCCAGCGATAATTGGCGCGTGGGCGTGCCGATTATCTTGCTCAGATCAAGCCGCTCGACCAGATCGTCCATGCTGCGCTTGAAGCGCGCCCTGTCCACGTCGTATATGTCGCGCAGCAGCTCGAACGAATCGATCACCGGCACTTCCCACCATAGCTGGGAGCGCTGGCCGAACACCACGCCGATGTTGCGCGCGTGGCGCATACGGTCGCGCCATGGCGTAAGGCCGTCTATCACACACTCGCCCGCGTCGGGCGTGAGTATGCCGCTCATCACCTTGATAGTGGATGACTTGCCCGCGCCGTTCGGGCCTATATAGCCCACCATCTCGCCGTCGTTTACGTCGAACGACAGATCGTCCAGCGCGTGTATGTAATCGTATTCGCGGCTGAACAGCGCCCTTGCCGCCGCGCGCATACCGCCCCCGCGGCGCGCCACGCGGAATGTCTTTTTGATGCCCCTGAGATGAATCAAACTGTTCCCCCCTCTCGGAAAACCTTCATATGTACGATGCGCGCTCCGCGCACCCCGCCAAAAATGGGTGGACTTTTATTATATTACGTTTAAGGCGTTACGTCAATCATATTTTTACATTAATACTCTTCATTTGCAATCTTGCTACGTTTGCGCCGCACTTTTTTAGAGTGTGCCTCAAGCGGGACAATCCGCAGGTTCGAGTGGATTTTTCGTCAGTTCAAGGAAGAAATCCGAAGGCTTAGCAGCGCTAAGTCGAGCTTTGTGACGCAGAAATGGCGGAGCGACACCCAAAACTGCGTACTCCGGAATTTTTGAGACACACTCTAGCTTTGCAATAGTCAAACTATTGCGCTTGGCACTTCAACGTGATATAATGCTTTCATGAATTGATTTTTTCACTCGCATTAGCTTTATATCGTTCAATCAATTTCCCGCATAAATCGTTTAATAGTACAGGCATTGCATCGTGAACCGGGGTGAGGTTTAATGCACGGGTAGGATTTTATCGTCGCTTTTCGCTTGAACAACTTATTTTGTTGGCATAATCGTTCAATGAGTGTATTTTGTTTGAGGAGGATTACATATGATGAAACATACAATCAAGACTCGCTTAATCGCAGCAGTGCTGTTTTTGACGACGCTGCTTTCCTTCACCGCCCCCGCCTTCGCCGCAGCCGACTATTCCGAGCTGATCTCCAGCATACTCGACGATATGAACACGATCGACGAAAGCTGCTCCGGCGCGCCCCAGCAGAGTGCCAACGGCGCGTACCGTCTTGTCGAAATGCTGGCTATAATCGCTACCAAAGGCAACGACGGCACGTATTCCGATGTGATAAGCGGCGTACTCACCGATCTTGATACCAACAACGCGTCCTGCTCGGGCGCACCTCAGCAGACCGCAAACGGCACCTATCGCGCGGTGGAGCTGCTCGCGATAATCGCGCTGGAGCACGACACGACCGGCGCATACAAGGACGTAATCAGCAACCAACTTACCACCTTAACCGAAAACAACGCCTCCTGCTCGGGCGCACCCCAGCAGAGCGCCAACGGGCTGTACCGCTGCGCTGAGCTGCTGGCGATAATCGCGCATGAACTGGACGTGGGCAAGAATGCCTATTCTGATTCGATAAGCGATGTACTTAATCGTATGCAGACTCAGAACGAAAGCTGCGGCAGCGCGGTTCAGCAGGAGGTCAACGGCGCGTACCGCTGTGTCGAGCTGCTTGCGATAATCGCATACGAGCTGGATACATACGGCATATACTCATCGCTTATATCCGGCGTGCTTACTTCGCTGAGCGACGTTAACGACACCTGCTCCAGCGCGCCCCAGCAGCTTGCCAACGGCATGTATCGCTGTGTCGAAATGGCGGCACTGGTCGCAACGGCCATGTAATATTTTTGTCTCAAAGCGGCTGTGCAATGCACAGTCGCTTTAATGTTCGGATTTTTGCATGTATATCCGCTTAATGTATTTTAATTCTGTTCGTTATTCGTATATTTCCCGATTTTAGGCTTCAGGCAATTGACGCAGCGGCATATATATGCTATTATTTTCTTCAGCTCATTGCACTATGCGAATGCTTTTCGGCAAACCATTGAGCAGAAACGATTTTGGGTAGATAGGAGAAATGTATTATGAAGAAGTTTCCCATCCTCCTGGTTCTCGTTCTTCTGGTGGTATTGACTGTACCTGCGTTTGCGGATTCCGCGACCATCCCCTTCCCGGCTGATTACGACACCACGTCCTCGGGCGCGTCATCGTATCAGAATTCGGGCGACCACACGGATTCGATATACTTTTCGCATCCCGACTATTACAACATGACTTCGACTGATACGCTTACCATTCTTACGAATTTCAAGACGTATCAGCAGACGACTGAATATACCTGCGGCCCGGCTTCGGTGCTGATGGTGCTCAACTACTTTGGCGAGACCAGCTATGACGAAATGGGCATCGCCGAGGTCGCCGACTGCAAGCCCGGCGAGGGCAGCACTCCGCAGGGACTTAGCAAGTTCTTTGAATCCATCGGCTGGGAAGTGACCAACAACCTGTCCGACGGCAGCGAAAACGGCGAGGAAGAATTCGACAGCGAAACCTTTGCCGCGTGGGTCATAGAGAATCTGAAGGCCGGCACGCCCATCATCGTGGATTGGATCGACTGGGACGGCCATTTCCAGATAATCATCGGCTATGACACGATGGGCACCGATTCGGTGGGCGACGACGTACTGATCGTAGCCGACCCGTATGACACTTCTGACCACCTGCAGGACGGCTACTACACGCTGGGCGCGGAGCGCTTCTTCTACATGTGGCACGAGGGCTTCTCGGCCGACGGCGACGACATTCAGGTTCAGCCCTATGTAATCGCCCGCCCCGCATCTGCCGCTGAATAATCTATCTTACATATACCCGGAAGGCGCGAATGCTTTCCGGGTATTTTTGCGTTCAGGCATAATTTCGCGCGTTTGCTTATTACGCATTTTGAGCGCAAGCCGCCGCCAAAACTTGCGTTCGCATCAGAGCGGTGATATAATGGCGCTGCGGTATCGGCTGAGTGCGCGCAAATACATGGCCGCGTCCCGAGGCGAAGGGGCGGGCCGCCGTGCGAGGCCAGGTCGTAATCCGCGCAATTTTACGCGGAGGACAATTGAATATGTTGGAACTGGGATTTGCAAGTATCGATATTACGCCCACTTGTCCGGTCGATTTGATCGGATTCAGCAACCGAAGGTCATCTCAGGGCGTGGCGCAACCACTTATTGCCCAAGTCGCGGTACTGCGCATGGATGGCTTTTCATGCCTACTCGCGGCGATAGATCATATCGGCTTCGGCATTGAACACGCGCTAAGGCTAAGGCAAAATTTAGGCAAGCTGATTGGCGTGAAGGCTGAACAGGTCATGCTATGCTTTTCGCACACGCACGCCGCGCCCAACGACAGCGCAGAACCCGAGTGGGCAGACTGGGCAGATACGCGCATACTTTCGGCGGCGCGGCGGGCGCTTGGCGGCATGCGGCCCGTGCTTGCGGGCTGGGGCTGTGCTGACGTTAACATAGGCGTGAACCGGCGCAGTACGGACGGCGCGCTCGACAGGCGCGCGGGGATGCTCAAGTTCACCGACGCTGATACGGGCGCGCCAATGCTGGCCGTAATGCGGCTGACCGCACACGGCAATTCGCTTAAAAGCGACAACTCATTTATATCACCCGACTGGTTCGGCGCAGCGCGCGATCTGCTTACGCGCGAGTGGGACTGCCCGGTCATGATTACCCAGGGCGCGGCGGGCAACATCGCCCCACGCTTCTTCGATTCACAGATAAACCCGCCCGACGCGGACGACAGCGGGCGCTTCACGCGCACCCGCGACGCGCTAAGCGAAATGGCGCGCGCGGTACTGGCCGGGGCGAACGACGCTTTCCACGCTATACAGCAGCAGGACGTTTACCGCCTGAACATGTACGTAAGGCGCGGCGAACTCTGGGCCGACGTGCCCGATATGCGGCGCGCGCATGAAATCGCGGATGAAGCGCGGGTCAAGGCGGGCATCGACGGTACGCGCTGGCTTGCCGAGGTAGAGCGGCTTAATGCGCAGGGCATTTTGCGTCAGCGCGAGTATGCTTCTATGCAATTCTTCCGACTGAACGAAGGCGCGCTTATCGGCATACCTAACGAGGTCATGTGCGAACTGGCGCTGGCTGTACAGGCGCGCGCGGGGCGGCTTGCGTTCTTGGGCGGATATACGAACGGCTGCATGGGCTACCTGCCCACGGCAGAGGAATACGACCGCGGCGGGTATGAGGTGCTGTGGTCGATGCTGAATTACTTCATGTACTTCGGACGGGTGATGCCGCTCAATCGGGACACGGCGGATATGCTGGTCGATATGGCTGTGGATGGGCTGAACGACTGAATATGATGTGATATAAATGGGAGCGGACAGAATGCGCATTCTGCCGCTCCCCTGCTTTTTATTCCTCGCCCAGCACGTTTTGCGTGAGCCAGCGCGCCACACCGTCCTGCTCGTTGGACGCGCAGACGCCATCTGCCGCCGCCTTAACCGCAGGCTTGGCGTTTTCCACCGCCACGCCCACTCCGCAGCCCCTAAGCATTTCAACATCGGTCATGTCGTCGCCGAACGCCGCGACGTTTTCCAGAGGTATGCCGCCGGACTCGGCCATTCGTTTAACGCCATCAAATTTATCCGCGCCGCGCGGAATTATCAACGCCATTGTGGCTTCACACGGCCTTATCATTGCATATTCGGGCAGCATGTCCGCTATGCGTTCAATATCGCCGGGTTCAACGCGGTCAAGCAGCACATAATACACGCGCCCTTCCGGGGTATGCGAGAAATCATCCGGCACGTAATCTTCACATCCACGCACGAACGACATGTCAAAATTTGCCCGCATTTCACCATCCAGTTCCAGCGCGAATTTTTCTTCCGGCCTATATTTGCAGACGATTCGCATTATTTCCATCGCCTGTGCGCCGGTCAGGGCATTATACGTCTGCGTGCCGTCAAAGCCAACCACGCGCGCGCCATTATAGTATGACGCTGCATCCGGATGGATTACGCCCGCGAACCTGAGCGCCACGCGCGGCGTGCGCGCCGTGGCGAACGTGACCGCTATTCCGCGCGCCTGACAACGCCTTAGCACATCCACAGTGTAAGCCGAAACCGTCTTATCATCATGCAGCAATGTGCCGTCCAGATCCACCGCTATCATGCGAATATTCATGATCGAGCCACGTCCCTTCACAATAACGGACGGGAGGCCGCGCGTATGCGGCCCCCGTTCGCCCGTCAATCCTTGCGCAGTGCGTTTGCGCCTATGTCATGGCGCATGTGCATGTCCTTGAAGCTGATCTTTTCAGCCGCCGCGTATGCCGCTTTTAGCGCGTCGGGCAGAGTATCGGCCAGCGCCGTAACGCCCAGCACGCGCCCGCCCGCGGTAAGCAGTTTGTCGCCGTCCTGCTTTGTGCCCGCGTGGAACACCTTAGCGCCGGTCTTTTCGGCCGCGTCAATGCCGGTTATCTCGTAACCGCTCTGGTACTTAACTGGGTAGCCGCCTGAGGCCAGCACCACGCACGCCGCGCTCGCATCGTCGCGCCATTCGATATTTACTTTTTCCAGCTCGCCCTTGCTGACCGCCTCAAATATGTCCATAAGGTCGGTCTTCAAAAGCGGCAGCACCGCCTGCGTCTCGGGGTCGCCGAAGCGCGCGTTGTACTCGACCACCTTGGGGCCGTCGCTTGTAAGCATCAGGCCTGCGTACAATACTCCGCGGAAGTTAAGCCCCTCGGCGTTCATCGCGTCCAGAGTAGGCTTCAAAATCTCGTCGTACACGCGCTTGGCGGTCGCCTTATCGTAGAACGGAGTGGGCGCAACCGCACCCATGCCGCCGGTGTTAAGCCCCTCGTCGTTATCAAGCGCGCGCTTGTGATCCTGCGAGGACGGCATGGGCACAATTGCGTGCTCGTCGCAGAAGCACAGCACGGTGCACTCGCGGCCGCTCATAAACTCCTCGATAACCACGCGCTTGCCGCTCTGCTTAAACGCGCCCTCCAGCATCATGGAGCGCACCGCGTCGGCGGCTTCTGCGTTGGTCTTGGCGATGATTACGCCCTTGCCCAGCGCCAGACCATCGGCCTTTATTACGATAGGCGTTTTGGCGGTTGCGACGTAATCCAGCGCCGCCTGAGCGTCGTCGAACGTCTCGTATGCCGCGGTTGGTATGCCGTACTTTTTCATCAGGTTTTTAGAGAATATCTTGGACGACTCCATGCGCGCGGCCGACTGAGTGGGGCCGAATGCGGGTATGCCCTCGCGCGTAAGCATGTCCACCATGCCCATGGCGAGGGGGTCGTCGGGCGCAACCACCACAAAGTCCACCTTTTCATCGCGGCACAGCTTCAGCACGCCGTCCAGATCGGTAGCTTTTACGTCGGGTATGCAGCGCGCCACCTGTGCAATGCCGCCGTTGCCGGGCGCGCACAGCAGCTCGGTCACGCGCGGCGACTGGCTCAGCTTCCAGCATATGGCGTGCTCGCGCCCGCCACCGCCTACTACGAGTACCTTCATATATTACTTCCTCCTATTTGAGCCTTAAAACGAATCATATTCGTTAAGGCATAAGCAGGTGAATTTGCCTAATCCGCGCCTGTATGACATACCGCGCGGTATACGACGGCGCGGCCCGGCCATTGAAGCAGCCGGGCCGCACAGATTGAATTAATGCCTGAAATGGCGCATACCGGTGAACACCATCGCGATGCCGTTAGCGTTGCATACGTCGATGGAGTCCTGATCGTTGCCCGCGCCGCCGGGCTGTATGATAGCGGTTATGCCGGCCTCAGCCGCGGCCTTGGCGCAGTCGTCGAACGGGAAGAATGCGTCGGAGCCCAGCGCAGCGCCCTTTACGCGCTCGCCGGAGCGCTCTATCGCCATCTGGGTGGGCCATATGCGGTTGGTCTGGCCGGGGCCTACGCCCAGCGACTGGCCGTCCTTGGCGATTGCGATGCCGTTGGACTTGGTGTGCTTTACTATGCGCCACGCCAGCTTCATGTCCTCGATTTCCTTTTCGGTGGGCGCGCGGTCGGTCACTACCTCCCACGCCATGCCCTCGACCTCGATCAGGTGGCTCTTGCGCTCGGCCATGATTACGTCGGTCTTGGCTATGACCTCGCTGGATATGGCCTTTTCCAGCTGCGCCTTGGGCGCGTCAGGTTCAGCGGCGCGTGCGGCCTTGAACAGCTCCTTATGCACCTTGTCCTTAGTGGCGGCGACCGCGTCGGCCTCCCACTCGGCGGCGTTTTTGTAGAGCTTATCGTCCACCTGCTGCATCAGCATACCGCCTGCGACCTTCTTCATGTCCAGTTCGCCCTCGGGATACTCGCGGTGCGTGGTATCCAGCTTGAGCAGGCGCAGGCTGGGCTTTTTGTAGGTCAGGGTCTTGATCGCCTCGGGCGTAAAGTCGGGCGCGACGATTATCTCAAGGAAGATCTTGTGCATCTCGGCCGCGGTAGCCTCGTCGATCACGGCGTTGGTCACGACTATGCCGCCAAATACCGACATGGGGTCAGCGGTGTATGCCTTCATGTAGGCATCATACACAGTCTCGCCCACGCCCACGCCGCAGGGATTGGCGTGCTTGCAGCACACGACCGCAGTCTCCTTGAACTCGCGCAGCAGGTCAAGCGCGCCGTTGGTGTCGTTGATGTTGTTATAGGACAGCTCCTTGCCGTGCAGCTGTACCGCGTCGGTCAGGCAGCCGGGAGTTGCGCCCAGCTCGCGATAGAACGCGCCCGCCTGATGCGGGTTTTCGCCATAGCGCATTTCCTGTACCTTTTCATATGCCAGCGTCACCGTGGGCGGGAACATAGGCTCGCCCGACAGTTGCTTGTAAAGGTAGTTCGAGATCATGCTGTCGTACTGTGCGGTGTGCGCGAATACCTTGTAGCACAGCTTGAGCTTGGTTTCGCGGCTTACGTCTCCGGTCGCCTTAATCTGGTCGAGCACCACCGAATAGTCGGCAGGATCGACCACGACCGCTACGTCCTGCCAGTTCTTGGCCGCGGCGCGAATCATCGTGGGACCGCCGATGTCTATGTTTTCGATTGCGTCCTCAAACTTCACGCCGGGCTTGGCAATCGTCTGGCGGAAGGGATAGAGGTTGATCACTACCATATCGATGGGCTTTATGCCCAATTCCTCAATCTGCTTCATGTGCTCGGGATTGGAGCGCATGGCGAGCAGGCCCGCGTGTATCGCGGGATGCAGCGTCTTTACGCGGCCGTCCAGGCACTCCGGGAAGCCGGTCACATCGCTAACCGAGGTAACGGGCACGCCCGCCTCGCTCAACGCGCGCATGGTGCCGCCGGTCGAAAGTATCTCGATGCCCTGCGCGGTCAGTTCGCGCGCCAGTTCAACAATACCGGTCTTGTCAGAAACGCTTATCAAAGCCCGCTTAATCATGACAATCTGCCCTCCGTACTGTCCATCATAAATCCTGGGAAATACCACGTATCGCCCTTTGCGAAATAGCCGCAGTGCTCAAACAGCCGCCGTGCCGGTTCCAGCCGCTCCCACACGTCGGCGCGCGCCATACTCAGCCCGCGCGACACGAAGTGTATGCGTGCGCATTCCAGCAGGAACTGCGCCACGCCCTTGCGGCGCGCGCGCGGCTCCACAATCAGCATCGCGATCACGCCCAGCGACTGATCCATCTCGTAAACCAGCGCCTCGCCCACGGGGCCGTTTATGTCGATCACGGCGATGCGCTTGAAGCCCGGCTCGCGCTTGAGCCGCTCCAGCCAGTCCTCGCTCCTGTTTTCGCCGAACGTCGCATTTATGCGCGCCAGAGTGCGGCGGCTGTCCTCACGGCTTTCCAGCTTATCCGAAATAAAGCTCATGCCCTGCGGCAGGTCTGCGTCGAACGGATCGGAGTACAGCGTCTTAATCATGCCTACCTCGCGATCGTCCACGCGGAAGCCGTAGGTTTTCAGCACGTCGATAAGGCCGCTGTCGTCGGGCGCGCAGCCAGCATACACGCGCGCCTCCAGCTTGGGATAGGTGCGATGCACCACCTCGGCCGAGGCCAGCGCCGCGCCCAGCAGCATATCCATGCTTCTCAGCTCGCCGTCTAGGTCTATAAATATGTTAAACGGACAATCGGGCAAAAGATCGTCGGCCTTGTAAGGCACTATCGAGCACTTGCCCACACGACGGCCCGCGTCGTCCAGCGCCACGAACACGTCGTAGGCGTTTTGCGCGCGGCCAATATCGCTGTCCAGTCTGGCCAGTTTCATTCAGTTTCCTCCTGGGGCGGCAGTATACTGACGCTGCGCCCGTCAATCTTTATCCTGTCCTGGCAGAACAGCGCCACCGCGCGCGGCAGAAGCTCGTGCTCCACCGGCAGTATGCGCGCCGCCAGGCTGTCCGGCGTATCGTCGTCCATAACCGGCACGCTGCCCTGAAATACTATGGGGCCTGCGTCGATGTCCTCGGACACGAAATGCACCGTCGCGCCCGACAGCTTCACACCGTATTTGAGCGCGGCCTCGTGCACATGATGGCCGTACATGCCCTTACCGCAGAACGACGGTATCAGCGCCGGGTGTATGTTAAGTATGCGCCCTTTGAACGCGCGAATCGTCTTTTCGCCCAGTATGCCTAAATATCCGGCCAGCACGATCAGATCGGGATTGGCCTTGACCAGCGCGTCGTGGCGCGCCTGCTGGCATTCCTCGGGGGTCTTGAACGCCTTCAGCGGCAGCGCCAGCGTAGGTATGCCGCGCATACGCGCGCGTTCCAGCGCGTACGCCTTGCGCGCGGACGATATTACCATCGTCACCTGTCCGTCGATTTCGCCCCGGTCGATGGCGTCGAATATCGCCTGAAGATTAGTGCCGCCGCCCGAAACCATGGCGACTATGTTCTTCATGCGAGCTTCACTCCCTTGCCCCCGTCCTCGCTCTCGATTACCTCGCCGATTACAAAGGCGTTCTCGCCCAGCGAATTGGCCGCGCATACTACCGCATCGGCTTCCTCGCTGTCAACGGCCATAACCATGCCTATACCCATGTTAAAGGTGTTGTAGATCTGCTCGTCCTTCATGCCGCTGATGCGCTGCATCATCTTGAATATGGGCTGTACCGGCCAGGAGCCGCGATCGATGCGCGCGGTCAGACCGTCGGGCAGTATGCGCGGTATGTTCTCGATAAAGCCGCCGCCGGTGATGTGCGCAATACCCTTGATCGTGAAGCGGGAAATCAGCTCCTTGACAGTGCGCACGTATATGCGCGTGGGGCGCAGCAGTTCATCGGCCAGCGAGCAGCCGCCCAGTTCCTCAACCGGCGCGCTCAGGTCGGTCTTATCGTTAATCAGCAGGCGGCGCACCAGCGAGAAGCCGTTGGAATGCACGCCCGTGGACGCAAGGCCGATCAGCGTGTCGCCCTTGCGGATATTGGAACCGTTGATTACCTGCGCGCGGTCGACCATGCCCACGCAGAAGCCGGCCAGATCGTATTCGCCCTCGGGATAGAAACCGGGCATTTCGGCAGTCTCGCCGCCAATCAGCGCGCAGCCCGCCTGCAGACAGCCCTCAGCCACGCCGCGTACGATGGTCGCAGCCATATCGGGCTTCAGGTTGCCGGTGGCAAGATAGTCCAGGAAGAACATGGGCATAGCGCCCTGGCACACCACGTCGTTTACGCACATGGCCACGCAGTCGATGCCCACGGTGTCGTGACGGCCGGTCAGGAAGGCCAGCTTCAGCTTGGTGCCCACGCCGTCGGTGCCCGCGACCAGCACGGGCTTACTCATGCCGCTGTTTTCGATGGAGTAAAAGCCGCCGAACGATCCCAGATCGCCGATAACGTTGTCGTTAAAAGTGCGCTTTACATGTTCCTTCATCAGGCGTACGGCTTCATAGCCGCGCTCTACGTCCACACCGGAATCCTTATAAGTTATCATCTGTTATTCTCCTTTAACGATTTCGGCCACACGGCTCGCTATTTCGGCGTCGTGCATAAGCACGTCGTCATGCATCTGAGTACGATTTCTTTCCAGCTTTGCGCGAATATCGCCGTACTTTACGGCCAGTATCTGCGCGGCCAGCAGTGCGGCGTTCTGCGCGCCGTTTATCGCCACGGTTGCCACGGGTATGCCCGCGGGCATCTGCACGATAGCCAGCAGCGCGTCCATGCCGTCCAGCTGGGATGCGGCAATCGGCAGTCCGATTACCGGCAGCACAGTGTACGCCGCCAGCACGCCGCCCAGATGCGCGGCCTTGCCCGCCGCCGCGATTATCACTTCAATTCCGTTTTCCTGTGCCAGGCGTGCGAACGCCGCCGCTTCCTCGGGCGTGCGGTGTGCGCTCAGTACGCGCGCCTCGACCTCTATGCCCAGCGCCGCAAGCTGCTTTATGCACGGCTCGACCGCCGAAAAGTCCTTATGACTACCCATTACAACCGCTACCTTAGGCATGATGCTTACCTCCAAAGCGCGGCGCTGAACGCCTGCGCGTGTTTCACGCATATATCTTACCACACGCGCGTTAAATAATCCACAAAACCCGTAACTTTTAACTAAACGATATGAAAATGTTCGGGATAACTGCGCATTTCTGTCGCACCATGCCGACTTAATGCCGTCAGCACCGAACATAATCATATGTTCAGGCAGTCAATGTACGGTTAAGGCATGTATTTTCGGCTAAGGCATAATTTCGGGCTAAGGCTGAAATCGCTCCCGTCTTAGCCGTCAAGCTGCCGACACTTGAAGTCTGCCTTAAAAAGCCCACCTACTGAGCGAGTTTCGGTCGGTCATTTTTCTCAATCGCGCAATGCGGCCTCGCGCGCGGCCTGATACACGTCGGCAATCGGCGCGTCGTTTACGCGTGCGGCGTTTCGGCAGTCCTCGTATTCAGGCGCGGCCTTACCGGGCGCGTGCTTAACCCTGACCTGACCGAACCGAGTATCGACCGTACGCATTTTGCGCGGCAGCACGCGGCGCGTATATTCAGCCATACGCACGCCCAGCGTACTGGTTTCCCTGAGCACCATATCGGCCATACGCTCCTCATCGCCCTTTGCGCACAGCACGCTAAGCTGAGAAGCCATGCGCCCTTTCTTCATTATAATAGGCGTTTGCCACACATCAAGCGCGCCGCTTTCCATCAGTTTTTCGCAGGCATACGCCATCTGTTCCGGCGACATATCGTCGATATTACATTCAATAACAACCACGCGTCGCGCCTCAACCGGCTCTGCGCCCTCAAACTCAACAGCCATTACCCATCCTCCCCCAGGCTGGTTTTAGCCATATTATCGCACATTTTGGCGGTTTTTGCACGCTTTTTTTAGAGGGACGTGTTCTTTCTTTTCGGATAAAAACAGCCAATTTGTACGCGACATGGACTCGTTTGAAATCAATTTGCCTTCGTTACAACGAATGGAAGTTTTAAGCTGTCATTTCCACCTTTTCGGATATATATCATATCGGCAATCATTGGCGAAATGTTATCAAACTTACGACTGCATTATAGTCCTTCCTAAACATTTCCAAATATATCTCTATAAAGTAAGAAGCACCCGCGATTCATCAATTATATATTCCGATTCCGTTCAAATGTGCGCGCCGAAACTCTATGCACACTCAACAAACGACCAGCACCTCGCCACGCCGAAATCCGTTAGCCCATTGCCGCACGCAAGTACATGAACTGTTCTCACGTGAGGCCCCAGCTTCCCGCCAAAATCCACACAATAGAAAAAGCGGTACGATTACTCGTACCGCCTGTATGATGCTAAGTAAAATTACTTAACCTCGACGTCAGCGCCAGCTTCCTTCAGCTTAGCAGCGATCTTCTCGGCCTCTTCCTTAGCAACGCCTTCCTTAACGGTCTTGGGCGCGCCTTCAACCAGCTCCTTGGCTTCCTTCAGGCCCAGGCCCTCAACTACTTCGCGAACGGCCTTGATGACCTTCAGCTTAGCGGAAGCGTCGCAGCCCTTCAGAACTACGTCGAACTCGGTCTTCTCCTCAGCGGGAGCAGCAGCAGCGGCCGCAGCGGGAGCAGCAGCAACAGCAACGGGAGCAGCGGCGGATACGCCGAACTTCTCTTCCAGAGCCTTTACCAGATCAGCCAGTTCCAGAACGGTCATCTCGCCAATAGCAGTAATCAGTTCATCGCGAGTCATATTAAAACCCTCCAATTATTCAAAAATTATGTTTGTCAAGCCTTAAGCGGCTTTACCGGCGGCGCTTAAGCCGCCAAACAACGCATTAGCCCTCTTCCTTCGACTTGCGCACCGCGTCGATGGCGTAAACCAGCGAACGCAGGGTTGCAGACAGCACGCCGACGAAGTTGGTGATCGGAGCGTTCAAGCTGCCCATGATGCGAGCAACCAGAACTTCCTTGGGCGGCAGATCGGCCAGAGCCTGTACGCCCTTGGCGTCCAGAACCTCGGTGCCCAGCAAGCCCGCCTTGATCTCGGTCTTCTTGGTCTTCTTGGCGAATTCGCTAATAATCTTAGCGGCAGACGCCGGATCTTCCATGCCGAACGCAACAGCGGTGGGGCCTTCCAGTATGTTATCCAGACCGGTTATGCCCATTTCGTTAGCGGCCTTGCGGATCAGGGTGTTCTTCAGCACCTGATACTCAACGCCCGCCTTACGGAATTCATTACGCAGTTCCGTAACCTCGGCCACGGTCAGTCCGCGATAGTCAATCAGCACTACGCTCTGTGCCTTTTCCAGCTTTTCGCGTATAGCAGCAACTACCAGCTTTTTCTGTTCCTGAGCCTGACTCAAAAGTATGCACCTCCTTGCCACGAAGCTTTCGCCTCTTTCGGGGCGATCGGGGCATATGAAAATGCCCCTGCGCAGACACGCAAGGGCATAGAAACTTCACTATGATCCTTACGCCTCGGTGGGTGGTTTCCCATTAAGCTTAACGCTCCCACTGTCTACGGCACGCTGAATTCACTCAGCGCGAACTATTATACCACACGCCGGGGCGTATGTCAACTCTTAGCCGAAGCGAACCGAGTTAACTTTTATGCCAGGGCCCATGGTGGAGGAAACCACGCAGCTGCGGATATAAGTACCCTTGGCAGACGCGGGCTTCGCCTTCACAATGGCATCCATCAGAGCGCGCAGGTTTTCGCCCAGCTGCTGCTCGGTGAAGGAAGTCTTGCCCAGGGGGCAGTGAACGATAGAAGTCTTGTCCACGCGGTACTCAACTTTACCGGCTTTAATTTCATTAACAGCGCGGGTAACGTCCATCGTAACCGTGCCGCTCTTGGGGTTAGGCATCAGGCCCTTAGGACCGAGCACGCGGCCCAGACGGCCAACCAGACCCATCATGTCGGGGGTAGCTACGACCACGTCGAAATCAAACCAGTTTTCCTTCTGGATCTTGGTTATGTACTCCTCGGCGCCCACGTAATCAGCGCCCGCGGCCTCGGCCTCAGTAGCCTTGTCGCCCTTGGCGAATACCAGCACCTTGACCTTCTTGCCGGTGCCATGAGGCAGCACAACCGCGCCGCGAACCTGCTGGTCCGCATGGCGGGGATCGACGCCCAGACGCACCGAAATTTCAACGGTCTCGTCAAACTTGGCCTTACCGGTCTGCTTTACAAGAGTTACAGCCTCGTCCGGCTCGTACAGCTTGAGAGAATCGATCAGCTTCTTGCTGTCATTATATTTCTTACCGTGCTTCATTAATTTACATCCTCCCTGTGGTTTTAACGGCCTTTTATAGTCCTCCCACTGCGGTCTTGGAATTAATCAGTCAATTATTCCTCAACCGTAATACCCATCGAGCGCGCCGTACCGGCCACCATGCTCATCGCGGCCTCGATAGAAGCAGCGTTGAGGTCAGGCATCTTGGTCTCGGCGATTTCGCGAACCTGCGCCTTGGTGATCTTGCCCACCTTTACGGTGTTGGGCTTGCCGGACGCATGTTCCAGACCGGCGGCCTTCTTGATAAGAACCGCAGCCGGCGGGGTCTTGGTGATGAAGGTAAACGTGCGATCCTGATAAACGGTTATCACGACCGGGATTACCAGGCCGACCTGATTGGCGGTACGAGCATTGAATTCCTTGCAGAATCCGGGTATGTTAATACCATGCTGACCGAGCGCCGGGCCAATAGGCGGCGCAGGAGTGGCCTTGCCTGCATTTACCTGCAGCTTGATGAGCGCGGTTACTTTCTTTGCCATGGTGATTTCCTCCTATCGATGTGGTTTCTGACGGAACCTCTCCGGGTTCCTCCCACGCCGTTTGCAAAATACTTGCGTAATTTGAAAGCGGCTTTAGTTAGACGCGTTCTACCAGTTCGAGCGCGACGTCGAATGCGGCGATCTTGCCGAACATCGCGATCTTTACGCGCGCCTTCTGACTGACCGTATCAATCGATTCGACCTCTCCGGTGCAGTCCTTGAACGGGCCGTCCAACACCTTGCAGGTGTCTCCGGCGACCAGGTCAATCCTGACGGGCTGCCCTATTACGCCCATTTTTTCAACCTCGGCCTCAGTCAGCGGAACGGGCTTGGATCCCGGCCCCACAAAGCCGGTTACACCGCGCGTGTTGCGCACCACATACCACGCGTCATCGGTCATGATCATCTTGATCAAAACGTAGCCGGGGTACGTCTTATGCTGCACCATGCGGCGTTTTCCGCCTTTTATTTCGGCCACTTCCTCTATCGGCACCTTTATCTCATAGATCAGATGCTCCAGACCATTGTTTTCAACGGTCTTTTTGAGGTCGTCCATAACCTTATTTTCATAACCGGAATATGTATGTACCACATACCATAGCGGCTGTTCGGTTACGTGGGCATTATCGGCTCTTTCACTCATAGGCTATCCTTCCTTACTGACGCTTCGGCATAGGGCCTGCGAACCAGGATTAACTGTTAGTTAGCCATTTAACCAGCACGGCAGAAATGGAATCCTGCACGCCGATTATGATGACGAACGCAGCCATAAAGGCCAGAGTCACCAGCGTGTAGTTAATCAATTCCTGCTTGGTAGGCCAGGTTACCTTCTTCAGTTCGGAGACCATGTCCTTGAACGCACGGGCGATTTTCAGCCCCAGGTTCTTGAAAAAGCCGCCGACCTTGCCGAAGAAACCGGCCGCGCCAGTTTTCTGGTTGACTTCCTGTTTCTGCTTAGCCATGTCATTCACTTCTTTCAGATTGTTAAGCCGCCCGGCACACCAGACTTACGTCCGCTATGCGACAGTCGGCATCAGGACATGCGCCCCTTCGCAATCAGCGGGTCTCCTTGTGCGCGGTATGCTTTTTGCAGAAGCGGCAGTACTTAGTCATTTCCAGTCGGTCGGGATCGTTCTTCTTGTTCTTCATGGTATTGTAATTGCGCTGCTTGCACTCCGAGCAAGCCAGAGTTACCTTTACTCTCTGTCCGGCAGCCATGTTTACACCTCCTAGTCTAGTGGGATGGGCGTATACCCACATATAAACATGCTTATTTACTATATCACACGCATATTACGCTGTCAAGCAGTTCGCGATAATTCAACATTACCCGGTCACACGCGCGCGATGAAGCAGCCGTATTCCTTAGGCACGCGTATTGCGCCGTCCTGCCTGCGCGCGTTCAGCCTGTTAAGCAGTTCATCGTCGTCCGCGCTTTTGCTGAGCGACACTCCCTGCATCGATCGGATATAGTCGGCAAGGTCGCGCGCGTCAGTCACGCGGAGTTCGTCTGTGTAGTCCATGCGCGTAACCTCGCTGAAGAACGGCTTTAGCTGTGCTTCCCCGTTTTGCAGCGTGAACGAATCCTGCTGAACCATATGCGAGCCCAGATCGGCCATCACGTCGTCGATGAAGCGCCCCAGCCCGTTTTCGCCGTGTGTCTAGCAGAAAAATCGGCCGTCCCGGCGCAGCACGCGGCGCACCTCGCTAAGTCCGCGCGCGATGTCGGGCACATGGTACAGCATCATGTTGGCGATGACTATATCGAAGCTCGCATCCGGGTAAGGCAGGTTTTGTATGTCCGCGCATTCGAACTTCACGCCGCGCACGTCGGCCAGCTGTTCGCGCGCCGCATCCACCATAGCCGGCGATATGTCGGTCAGCGTCACATGGCATCCGCAGGGCAGGCGTTCGATTCTGCCCTTCCACATGCTGCCGGTGCCGCAGCCCAGTTCGAGCACGTTGTCGCCCGCGTGTATCGGGTATTGGATAAGCAGCCAGTCGGCGTAGCTCCGCGGATTGGTCGAGTACTTTTCGTGAATCGAAATGCGGGGCTGAAGTTTGGACTTGTCCGCGTACTGGCTGCGCACCCAATCGGAGTTAGTCATGTTATCCATGTGCCGTGCCCTACTGCCCTTGCTCGAATTGTGCAAAAAAATGCCCCTGCCATTGCTGGCAGGGACACACTTTCCACTTTAATTACTCGATAACCTTGGTAACAACGCCGGAACCAACGGTACGGCCGCCTTCACGGATAGCGAAGCGCAGACCTTCCTCAATAGCGATAGGCGTAATCAGGGTGATTTCCATGTCGATGTTATCGCCAGGCATAACCATTTCTACGCCATCGGGCAGCTTGATGTTGCCGGTAACGTCCGTCGTGCGGAAGTAGAACTGAGGACGATAGCCGTTGAAGAACGGGGTGTGACGGCCGCCTTCTTCCTTGGTCAGTACGTAAACCTGGCCAACGAAGTGGGTGTGCGGATGAATGGTGCCGGGCTTAGCCAGAACCTGGCCGCGCTCGATATCAGTGCGCTGTACACCACGCAGCAGAGCGCCGATGTTGTCGCCCGCCTCAGCGTAGTCCAGAGTCTTGCGGAACATTTCAACGCCGGTTACGACGGTGCTCTTGGGCTTGTCCTGCAGACCAACGATTTCAACGGTGTCGCCGACCTTAACGGTACCGCGCTCTACACGGCCGGTAGCAACAGTACCACGGCCAGTGATGGTGAACACGTCCTCAACAGGCATCAGGAAAGGCTTGTCGGTCGCGCGCTCGGGAGCGGGGATGTAGCTGTCAACAGCGTCCATCAGAGCGAAGATGCACTGGGTCTCGGGAGCGTTGCGGATGGTATCAGCATCGGCAGTCGCGCCAGCGCCAGTGGTCATGTACTCCAGAGCTACCAGAGCAGAGCCCTTGATGATGGGGGTCTCGTCGCCCGGGAAGTCGTAGCTGCTCAGCAGTTCGCGTACTTCCATCTCAACCAGCTCGAGCAGTTCCTCGTCATCAACCATATCGCACTTGTTCAGGAATACGACGATGTAGGGAACGCCAACCTGACGGGCCAGCAGGATGTGCTCGCGGGTCTGGGGCATGGGGCCGTCAGCCGCGGATACAACCAGGATAGCACCGTCCATCTGCGCAGCGCCGGTGATCATGTTCTTAACATAGTCAGCGTGGCCGGGGCAGTCAACGTGAGCATAGTGACGCTTGTCGGTCTGATACTCAACGTGAGCGGTGTTGATCGTGATTCCGCGTGCCTTCTCTTCGGGGGCCTTATCGATCTGGTCGTAACGCATAGCTTCCGCGTCGCCCAGCTTGGACAGAACCATCGTGATAGCAGCGGTCAGGGTCGTCTTGCCGTGGTCAACGTGACCGATAGTACCAATGTTTACGTGAGGCTT
>CAOKFD010000022.1:0-45765 GCA_948467645.1 uncultured Eubacteriales bacterium
ATAGATCTAACTGCTTGAGAATACGCTGCCCCGATAGCCTGATAAACATCTGTCTTAATACTCTCATTCGAGCCTTTTATGGAATTCAATGTAATTATCTTACTCTTACACTCACAAAATAACATCCCTTCTGAAGTGACTGTAGTTACATCAGCTTCACCGTCCTCATCCAAATAAGATAAACTACAATATATTTTTTCTTTGTCCAGTAATCTTTCTAAATAGGAAGATGTTAACTCTTCTATAACATCCCCACGGTTTCCTGTATATATGCCTGTTGTTCGATTATCAAATACTTTTTCTGCAATAAAGGTATAATGAAATTGCTTAGGGATGTTCATCAAAGTTGAAAATAACAGCGGCATATATATGTAGTCGCCAAAATCAACAAATGGTTTCGATATAAGAATCTTAAAATCATTAAATTCTGCTTTCTTAAAATCGCTATCATAGGCTTTGACACACAAATAATCACACATTTCGTTTACTTCATCGCCTATTTGGACTTTTAAGTCAGATTTACTGATTCTAAAAATATAACCCGATTTAATACTTGGAAGCCAAGGTTCAGACTTTCCCATCAGAGCTCTAACCATTGTTTTTAACTTGTACTTCTCTTTATAAGCTTCCGCAATTCTTAACCCATATTGAGAAAAAATATATCTAAGCACTATTTCGTATGATGTATATGAAAAGCCCAAGACCTCATTCATAGAAGTGTCAAGCGGAGCATATAATCGTCTGGCTACCTCCAGCAATTGATGAATATAGCCATCACCTCTATAAAAATTTCCTTTCATCTGCATCATTTTTGACTGAAGGAATTGTTGTTTTTCATCATCACTGGCATTTACCATTTTCAACGTATCCGAAAAAAGCTGTTCTACATTAGGGACAAAAGAGTTTTTCGAATATTGTTCTAACAATTCATAGTCATGCCACATGAAATCCTTAGCACCTTTTTCTTTGCATGCATATAATGCATTCGCTGCCAGATATTCTGCAGCTGGAATGAACGTATCATCATGCCCATAAAGAAGCATTTGCATTTCAATTATCCCAGACAGCACACTTTCCAATGAATACTGCGACATAAATTGAATCATATCATCTGTTGATGATTTGGACATTTCTTATCAACACCTTCCCTTAACATCTAATCCACAGCTTCAACCCTCTGACATCTAACTTGGCAACCCAACTCTCACACTTTTTGACCGGATTTGCCTTTGGATAAGTTACCGCAGAGCGATTACCCGCTCCACCCGCTCGAAGCTGTCGAAAGCCGAAAACCGCAGTATTACTGAGCTTTCGCGGCTATTTCCCTTCGACCCTTGACATCAAGCATACCGTCTCCACATGCGCAGTCCACGGGAACATATCCACCCCATCGGCCCACTCCAGCCGCCAGCCGAGCTCGCGCAGTATCTTCACATCGCGCGCTAACGTTGCAGGGTTACAGGAAATGTACACTATGCGCTTTAGCGAGCGCTTTCCAAGCTCGTTAAGTGCTGACAACAGCGCTTCGTCGCAGCCCTTGCGCGGCGGGTCGATTACTGCCGCGTCTGGGCATATGCCTTTCGCTACCAGTTTGCTTAGCTCCTGCTCACAGCGGCCGCATATGAACTTTGCGTTTTCTATTCCGTTCAGCTTGGCATTGCGGCGCGCGTTTTCTATTGCCTCGGGCACGGCTTCTATGCCTATCAGGCGGCTATGCGAGGCGTTTGCGTGCTTTAGCATGGTCAGGCCTATCGTGCCTGCGCCGCAGTATGCGTCCAGCAGGGTTTCGCCATCTTTGAGCATGGCAGCTTTTACGCCCAGCGAGTACAGTTTATCAGTCATTTCTGGGTTAATCTGGAAAAACGACGGCGCGCTCAATTCAAACTGACAGCCCAGTATTTCGTCCATATAACGCTCTTTTCCGCACAGCGTTACGAACTTTTTGCCGAATATCTCGGTGTTGCGTCGGGAACCGGGCGCGTCGGTTAGTTCATTCAGCACGAGTGAAACACAACCGACACGCTCGAGTGCGCGGAACAGGCCCTCATATCCCGGCAGTTTAGAACCGTTTACTACGATGATCGCCATCAGTGCGCCGGTTCGGCTTACGCGAAATACCGCGTGCCGCACAATTCCGCGATGAGTGCGTTCGTCGTAAGGCGCAAGGTTGCTGTCGCGCAGCCATGCCGCAAATATTGCGCGCGCGTGGTTCAGTTCGGGCTTTAAGAGCATACAACCGTCGGGCAGGTCGATAACGTCATGGGTGTTACCTTTATAGAAGCCCACCTTAGGCGCGCCTGCCTTACCGCCAACCGGGAACTGAACGCGGTTGCGGTAGGCATACGGTTTTTCCATACCATGCATGGCGCGCAGAACGTCGTCAGCACCGCCTATGCGCGTTATGCAGTCGCGGATGTGCTGCGCCTTGCTCTTCAGCGTCGCCTGATAGTTCATGTGCATCAGCGTGCAGCCGCCGCACTGCCCGGCGTGCGGGCATTCGGGCGTACATCGGTCGGGCGAGGCTTCCAGTACCTCATCCAATTCGGCACGCGCGAATTTAGCGGCACGCTTGGTTATGTGTGCGCGCACACGCTCGCCCGGCAGTGCGCCCGGCACAAACACGGCCATGCCGTCGAGACGCGCCACGCCTTCCATTTCTGCGCCGGAGCCGGTTATCGTAAGTTCAACTTTATCAGCAAAATTTTCTTTCATACATACAAAACAGCGTGCTGAAGTTATTGAGCATCGGTCAATTGCGCATTCAGCACGCTTTCCTTCAATTTTTTAGGCAGTGGAGTCCAAGACTTTAGTCATTCGAGCAAGTTACGCATCACAATTGATCAAAAGTCAAATTACATTGACAGAATTTCACTCAGCCGAATTACATCGGCATTGAGCGTGCGCTTGCGGCCGATCACGTTTTCATACGGTTCGCTGATTACGTGATTGTCACGTATGCCGACCGCACAGCCGCTTATGCCGTCGCGCAGCAGTTCTACCGCGTGTGCGCCCAGCCTGCTGGCCAGATTGCGGTCAGCCGCGGTCGGGCTTCCGCCGCGCTGCAGGTAGCCCAGCACGGTTGAGCGCGTCTCCTGCCCCGTCGCCGCCTGAAGCACATGTGCGAGTAACTGACTATTAAACTTCTCGTCCGGCATCAGCGGCGGCAGCATAAGCCCCATCGAATGGCTGAACTCATCCAGATCAAACGGCGCCATCGAGTCCCATGCGCCCTCGGCGACAACTATTATGCTGGTCATCTTGCCCTTGTCTATGGACGAGATTATCTTTTCAGCAACGCCGTCTATCGACCACGGCACTTCGGGCATCAGTATGCTCTCTGCACCGCACGCAAGGCCGGAATTCAGCGCGAGGTCGCCGCAATGCCTGCCCATTACCTCAATTATGCTGACGCGGTCATGCGACATCGACGTTTCGCGTATGCGGTTTATGTTCTCGCAGATCGTATTCAGCGCGGTGTCGTAGCCTATCGACGCGTCGGAATACGGCAGGTCGTTATCGATCGTGCCGGGTATAGCTATCGTCGGAAAGCCCATGTCGTTGAGCTTGCCTGCACCCGCGAAGGTGCCGTCGCCGCCTATGCATATAAGCCCTTCTATGCCCAGCTTGCGCAGGTTATCGATTGCCCTGCGCTGGTTTTCGGATTTAAGAAATTCTTCACAGCGAGCAGTCTTCAGGAATGTGCCGCCGCGATGGATTATGTCGCCCACCTTGCGCAGGTTAAGCTCCTCAAAATCATCGTCGGCGTTGCGGCTGAGGCGCATAAGGCCGTTATAGCCGCGCTTCACGCCCACCACGCTCATGCCAAAGTACAGCGCCGTGCGCACCACCGCGCGCACCGCTGCGTTCATGCCCGGCGCGTCGCCGCCGCTGGTCAATATGCCTATACGCCGCATACAACTACCTCCCGCACAAAATTCATCTTAAAATTGAACGATATACAATTTATAGTTTTGCCATAGCAACCTTAATTATGAGTGCTCGCGAATCACTTTTTTGACTCAAAGTCAATTTAAGCAAATCGCGGTTACGTCAAGAGGCCCTTTTCAACGAGCAGGCCACGTGCCTCGTCCGACTCGCTTTTCAGTACCATGATTTCGTAAAAGTTATCCTGTGCCGATCTGTTGCGGTACACCGGGTGCGTCTTGGCAACCAGTCCTTCCTGCGTCAGCATATCGACAATGCGCCGCGCACCGTCCTCACCGCGAATCATATGTATTACCAGCCAGACCGACTGCGGCCCTTTCACCGCGATCACCTCCGCGTGTAGTAGACGTTGCATCGTATCTATTCTACCATATATGCGCATATTTTGCGCGGGTATGGCGCAAATTCCTGCCTGAAATAATGTTAAATATCTTGACCAATGCAAATGAAAACATGCGGCGATACGCTTTTATAGCGCGTCGCCGCATGTCTTACATTCTATTGAGGATTAGCCGTGGCTTCGGGAGTTGCGGTCGGTTGTGCGGAGGTCTGTGCCGCCGCGCCGATTGCGATGGTATCCTGATCGAGCGATTCAAGCAGCTGCTTCATTTCGTCGATCATCTCGGTATCCTTCAGGCGGAACTTGAATTCCACGCGACGGGACGCATCCATGTTGACCGAGCCATCGGCATTGTATACGGGGTTGGAGTACGAGCGGCCGTTCGCCGTCGTTATGGAGCGCAGCGTATCCTTTTGACTTGCGGTCAGATACGGATAGCTGTCCGACAACAGGTAGCTGAGCACGGCGTATGCGCGCTTTTGGCTCAGGTCAAGGTTAGTCATATAGTCGCCGTTGGTGTCGGCGTGGCCTTCGATGACTACCTCGCTCAGATAGTCGCGATACTTATCGGTGAGCAGTACGTTGAAGTACAGTGGAATAAACTCGTTCAGCGAATCCATGCCTTCCTGCTTTAACTGGGACGAGCCAAAGTCGAAGTATATGCCGCTTGAGAAGGTAATATCGCCGGTTTCCTCGTCGATGTTGGCCTCCAGATTGGCGTTTGACAGCGCGGCGGACAGTTCGGAGATTATCTGCGAACGCACGCCTACCAGCGCGTTCAGCTTGGTTGTCTGATCGTCCAGATTTTTCAGTGCCATATTCAGCGCGCCCTGTGCGCTATCCAGATCGCTCTGCTGCTGTTCAAGCTGCTTTTTTAGCTCGTCAAGCGTATTCTGCTGTGCCAGCGCAAGCGCTTCTTTGAGGGCAAGGTCTTTTTGAGCGGCGGTCAATTCTGACTGAGCGTCGTCCAGTTCGCTTTGCTTGCTGTCCAACAATGCCGCCTGTTCCAGCAATTGCTCGGTCTTTTGGTCGAACATGTTGTAATACTGATACATGCTGAAAAGCATTACCATTATAAACATCATGACCAGCGACGACATCAGATCCGAAAAGCATATCCAGTGGTCGCCGCCCCCGCCGGTTCTGGTCTTTTTGCGGCGACTTATCATTCAACTCGCCTCCTGCTGTACTCGTCGTGCGGCGCGGGAGTGCTGTCGAGTGCCGCGTCCAGCGAGCGCTGCAGCCGGCGCACGCTTTCGACGAAGCGCGACATTTCGCTGGCATAGCTCTGCGCACTGCCGTTGACCACCTTGGGCAGTTCCTTAACGCTTTCGTTGATCGAATTGATAGTCCAGTTGAGCTGCTCGGTGACTTCGCTGAGCGCCTTATCCATATTAGCCAGCATTTTGGCGAGGTTGTTTTCGAGGTTAGTGACCTGCACTTCGGTGGTGGAGCTGAGTGACTTGGCGCTGTTTTCAAGCGCTTCGCCCGCCTCGCGCAGTGTTTGCTGGCTGCTGGCGGCGGCCTCGTTGTACTTGTTCAGGAATTCCGCGCTTTGAGCAGCGTACTCGTCCACGCCCTTCTGCAGCTTGAGCATGTAATCCTGAAGCTGGTTAATGTAGCGTGCCTGTTCCTTGGCGGCCTTCTGCATGGCTTCGACCTGCGCGGCGATCTGTGCGCTGCGCTCGTCCTGCGACTTCTGGGCGGCGTTCAGGCTGGCAAGGTAGGTATCGAACTTTTCCACAATCGCCTGAGATGCGCGCTGCACGGACGTTATGTCGCCCGACACCGCGGTAAAGCCCTTGAGTGCGCTCTGCATGGAATCGTTGGCGACCTGCTGTGCGCGGCAGGTATCGTCCATGACGCGCGCGAGGTTCTGGAACTGGCCGCGCAAAGCCTGATCCATGTGGCTGACGAAGCTGTTAACTATGCGCTCCACGCCCTCGACCTGCTTGAACGTCGCGGCGCTCATGAAGCTCTCCATCGACTTGGTGAGCGGTTCGAAATTGGCGCTCATTACCTCGTCTATGCGGCCGATAAGGTTGGTCTGAACCTCATTAACCAGCGTGGCCAGCGCGCGGGTCTGTTCCTGCTGATAGGTAGCGATCTGCGTGATCGGGTCTACCGGCGGCATGTCGGTATCCTGCTGGAATATCTGGGTAAACTCTTCCAAAGTATTGCGCGCGCGGCCCTGCACGGTCTTGTTAAGCACGGTGAAAGCAACCGACGCGATAACGCCCACGATGGACGTGCCGAACGCATAGCGCATACCGCTGAGCATACCCAGCATGGAGGCCGAAACCTCGTCAAACGTGCTGAACTTCATCGTGGACAGCGACATTACGATACCGATCAGCGTACCGAGGAAGCCCAGCGATACGAACACGCTGGGCACTGTCTCGCTGAGCGAGGAGCGGCCCGGCACGTTGATTACCGAATCTTCATTAATATAGTCCTCTACGCTGCACGGAGCCTGCATGTGGCTGTCTGCGAAGAACACGTTCTCCAGATACAGCCGCCACGAGGGCTGCAATGCACCGTCGCCTAAGAACTCCTCGTTTTCCCACGTCTTGCGATGAACTGTCTTGCCCTTGTCCTTCTTCATGGCCTTTATCGCGCGGTTGAGCGCGCGGGTGTTGCCCGTGACCGGAGCCAGACACTTGATGCACGCCACTACGAAAAGTATGACTATCGCCGCATACACCAGGTATGTCGATGCGTTGCTGAGAAAGCTCGATATAATCTCACCCATAAAGCCGACCTCCAATATATGTGAAACTGCCTCAAAATATTCATACATCTATTATACTCGCAAAATCCGCGCTTGTAAATGTAGTCGCAAGTCTCTTTCCGCTTTTGACAGATAATTGACACAAAGATTTTCTTGCCCACGTATTTTTGAAATTCGGTCACGTTATGTTTTTGTACTGCTGATTGCCGGGCAAATGTACTATTTTCATACTTGTGTTCATATTTATTTCACCGTGTGATTAATATATAGTACTATCAAATAGGTGATTTTGCTATAAAAGTGCCCAAATATCTAAAGTTGTGTCCGCTTTGTTATTGACAAATTAAGTCGCGGCGGGTATAATACAAGCAAGTGTCCATAAGGGCAATGCAACAAGTTCGTTAAAACATTATTGCGAGAGCAAGAAGGAGGATCCCCATGAAAAAAGCATTGGCACTGGTACTGTCCCTTTGCATGCTGCTGGCGGCAGCCCCCGCGTTCGCGTTGGATCTCCTATCCGGCGCAGACACCTATCCGCTAACCACGGATAAGACCATCACCTTCTATGATCAGGGCTCCATCGTTCCGCATGAGAAGTACGCGAGCTGGAAGGAATCTCCATTCCATACCGGCCTTATCGAAATGACCGGCGTCAATATCGAATTCAGCTTCCCCACTACCGGCACCGACGGCAGCGTGTATACCAACACACTGCTGGCCGATCCCACCAGTCTGCCCGACATCATGGGCATATCCTGCATGAACCAGGCCAACCAGTATCTGGCTGACGAAGTTATATGGGATTTGACCGATTACATACAGGAATATGCGCCCGCTTACTACGCGTTCCTGCAGGCCAATCCCGCATACGACAAGGCCATGAAGACCGACGACGGCCGCTACTACGCATTTGGTTTCTTCCGCGAAGACGGCGGCTGGAACGACACTTATCTGGGGCCGGTGGTACGCACCGACTGGCTGGAGGAGTGCGGTCTGGATTATCCCAAGACCATATCCGAGTTTGAAAACGTAATACGCGTGTTCAACGAAAAGTACGGCGCGAAGTTCTCCTTTGCGTGGAGCCGCTTTCAGAGCACCGGTCTCTCCGGCGCGTTCGGCTCTTACGGCGCTTCCGACGAGCAGTGGTTCGTAAAGGACGGCAAGATCGATCTGGCTCAGGCGCAGCCCGAGTGGCGCACCTATCTGTCCTGGCTGAACAAGCTGTACGAGGAAGGCCTGCTGGACACCGACTGCCTGTCGCTGGACGACACTTCCATAAAGGCCAAGATCCATAACGATCAGGTTGGTATCTCCATCACCTCGATGGGCCAGCTGAACAACTGGAACAAGGAGCGCATAGCGGACGGCAAGGATCCCGTTTGGGTCGGCTCCCCCTATCCGCACGGCGATGACGGCACCCTGTCGATGGTATTCGGTGGCTACGGCATCGGCAACAACACCTACGTCGTTACCAAGTGCGCGGACGAAGAAACCATGAAGCTGTGCCTGCAGCTGCTGGACTACGGCTTCACCGCCGAAGGCCACCTGTACTGGAACTTTGGTAAGCAGGGCGTATCCTGGGACTACGACGAGAACGGCGAAGTTCAGCTGACCGAGCTGGTCACCAACGACCCCGACACCGATCCCATTACCAAGTATGGCGGCCAGACCTGGTCCGGCTGCGGCGTTCAGGCCACCAAGCTGCTGTACATGAAGAATGCCGATTGGTCCATAAAGGCCAACGACACTTGGTTCTATGAGAACGAGGACGTTACCGCTTCCTGGAAGTGGCCCACCGGCACCACCTACACCACCGAGGAGCAGGACGAGCTGGATATAATCTCGGGCGCTCTGGGCACCTATACCGCTGAGAGCTTCGCCAACTTCCTGACCGGCGCTCTGGATATAGACGATGACGCGGTTTGGGAGAAGTACATAGCCGACTACTCCAACTACAATCTGGATCGCATTCGTGAGATCCGTCAGGCTTGCTACGATCGTTATCTGGCCCGTTAATCGGATCGACAAGAGCGGAACTTAATTACGCTAACCGTTTGGCGGGGGTGCGTGTATGCACCCCCGCTTTCCAATAAAGCATTGTCCACGTTTATGGTCAATGCTAAAAATACGAGCATAAGGTGGCTTTGCGTATGATGGGAACGGATTCCAAGGCAAACAAAAAGACATTCTCGCAGCGCCTGTCACGCGATTTCAAGCTGAACAAGTACAAGTACCTGCTTATAATACCTGTGCTTGTATATCTGGCGCTGTTCTGCTACAAGCCGATGTACGGTTTGATCATAGCCTTCAAAAACTACAAGCCCACGCGCGGCATTTGGGGCAGCCAGTGGGTCGGCTTCATGTGGTTTGAGACTTTCTTTAAGGACATTTACTTCTGGAGACTGCTGCGCAATACGTTCACACTCAGCGCGCTAAGCATCGTCTTTGGTTTTCCCGCGCCTATTATACTGGCGCTGCTGCTCAACGAGGTTCACAACGAGAAGTTCAAGCGCACCGTACAGACGATCACGTATATGCCCTACTTCATATCGCTGGTCGTAATGTGCTCGCTGATCAAGATCTACTGTCAGGAAAACGGTCTGTTTTCGCAGATCGCTGAAGCTTTCGGCGGTACCCGCCGCAACTTCATGATCGATCCGTCCGCGTTCCGTCCGATATACATACTGTCCGAAATATGGCAGGGTATCGGCTGGAACTCGATAATCTATCTGGCCGCGCTGAGCGGCATAGATATGGAGCAGTATGAAGCGGCGCGCATAGACGGCGCGAATCGCTTCCAGCAGGTGCTTCACATAACACTGCCCGGCATACTGCCCACAATAAGCATACTGTTCGTACTGCGCATGGGCGGTATATTGAACGTAGGCTACGAAAAGGTGCTGCTTTTGTACACGACTAACACATACGACGTGGCAGACGTATTCTCGACCTATACGTACCGCATGGGTCTTGAAAATCAGAAATATTCGCTTTCCACGGCGGTTGGTCTGTTCAACACGGTAGTTAACATATTCTTCCTGCTTTTGACCAACTTCGTCAGCCGGAAGACCGTGCAGTCGGGTCTGTTCTGATAGGAGGTTGAGAGTATGGCTAAGAATCAGAAATACCATCTGAGCAATCGGGAGCGCTCGGTTGGCGATCGTATATTTGATACGTGCAACGCCATCCTGCTTATTCTGCTATGCCTGATTACTCTGTACCCCATGTATTTCGTGCTTTGCGCGTCGTTTACCGAAAATACTTATCTGGTCTCGCATCCCGGCGCGGTGTTCTGGCCGGTCGGGTTCACGTTCGGCTCGTATGAGCTGGCGTTCTCCCACCCCCTGCTGGTAAGCGGCTATATGAACATATTGTTTGTGCTGGCCGTGTCGCTGCCGATAAACATAGCGCTGACGCTGTTCTGCGGTTATTTCCTAGCTTCCAAGAACGTAATGTTCAAAAAGCCGATACTGTTCCTGATAATGTTCACGATGTTCTTCTCGGGCGGCATGATACCGGCCTACCTGAACGTGCGCGATCTGGGACTGTACAACACGCTATGGTCGCTGATACTGCCGGGCGCGATGAGCGTTTACAACGCGATTATATGCCGCACCGCGATCGAGGCCATCCCGGACAGCCTTGAGGAATCCGCGTTTATCGACGGCGCGAACGATCTGGTTATCGTTTTCCGCATAGTTCTGCCGCTGATAATGCCCACCATCGCCGTTTTGCTGCTGTACTATGGCGTAGGACACTGGAACGCATGGTTCAACGCGTCAATATACCTGAAGGACAACGAAAAGTTGCCTATTCAGAACGTATTGCGCGCGGTGCTTATCGCGAACTCCAACATACTGAACTCTGCTGCGGCCGAGAACGACCAGGTGAACCAGTTCGCCGAATCGATAAAGTATGCCGCGATAGTGCTGACCACCGTGCCCGTGCTGTGCATATACCCCTTCCTGCAGAAGTACTTCGTGAAGGGCGTTATGATCGGCGCGGTCAAGGGATAAAACGTTTCGATTACAAGCGCCGTCTGAATTTCAGACGGCGTTTTTGTATTGCATGTTAAGTGCAGATGTGTTATAGTATGCGTGAATTTATTCCGTCAGATAAGTATGATGAGGTGAACTATATGGAAAAAGTTATGCAGCCCAA
This sequence comes from uncultured Eubacteriales bacterium, assembly GCA_948467645.1. Classification (GTDB taxonomy): domain Bacteria; phylum Bacillota; class Clostridia; order Christensenellales; family Aristaeellaceae; genus Fimadaptatus. The sequence goes on from CAOKFD010000022.1 coordinate 11,178, forward strand.
CGTGCTGTGCGGTACGTCGCATAATTACTTTGTAAGGCTTGCACCCGGCGAGAGCCGTACATTCCGCGTGCGTATGCGGGTACAGCGTCCCGGGTATAAGTGGCGCATCGGGTACAGCAACACGGTTGATACTACATGGGACAACGGTTTGGTATCGTATGCCAATATGCCCGGCAGTTTGTTTGAGATAGTATCAGCCGCGTTTGCGAACGAAGATGGATTTTCGCCGGTTACGTTTAACGGCGAGAAGTCGCGTTCTGTCGCGTCGCGAGAAATCATACTTAGCGATACATGCGATGCCAATGTTGTCGATGGGTATATTGAGTTCAGGTGGTGTCTGCGCGCCGGCGCACAGGGCGCTATAATACCGGCCACACCCGACAGTCAGGCACTATGCTACTATGCTGACGGCGAACATACTATGGACAGTGCATATTTTTTTACTGACGCTCTGACGCTGGAGCCGCAGAACTTGTGCGTGCTGCCCGATCTGTTTGAGGCGGAAGGCACTCCCCTGCCGCGCATGGTTTTCATCGGCGATTCTATCACGCAAGGCTGCGGCACGCGCGTCGATATGTATGAAAGCTGGGCGGCGCGCATTGCTAAGGCATTGGCCGATCGATATGCCTCGCTCAATATCGGACTGGGCTATGCGCAGATAAAGGATGCTGCCAGCGACGGCGCATGGCTGGCGCGCACTAAGAACGCCGATGTCGTGAACGTATGCCTGGGCGTAAACGACATATTGCACGGCGAGGGCGATGCCGACATTTGCATTGAGCGACTGCGCTCAATAATCGCGGCGATTAAGGCCGCGCCCAAGGCGCCGCGCGTCGTGATATTCACCGTGCCGCCGTTCGATTATGAGGGTGATTACATAACCAATTGGCGCATGATAAACGCGGCGATTAAAGCGCCGGGGCATCTTGGCGCGGACGCGATGTTCGATATGGCAAGCGTGCTGTCGATAGGCGGCGAGCGCGAATACATGTCCAAGTATGGGCCGCACCCGGACGGCGTGGGCGGCGCGGCTGTGGCACATGAGTATGTGGAAAACTTTATTGATACGCTGAGATAGGAGCATATAACAAACCCGACGGTTTTTACGCCGCCGGGTTTGTATTTTTACACTTTTATATTTTGCTATGGTCAGATTCCATGTTCGCGCATCCACTTGCGGCTTTCGGCCAGATCTTCTAGCGGCTCGCGCAGGTGAGTATCGTGCTCGACCATTATCCACTTGTCAAAGCCGCGCGACTTGAGCAGCGCGACGACCTCGGCATTGGGTACGTATACCGCGTTCGGCTCGGTAGGTACATAGTCGAGGCCGGTGAAGTAGCCGCGATTGTACCACTCGGGCGCATCCTTGTCCTTCATGACCCAGCACTTCAGGTGTACCGCGACCAGACGGTCGTAATAGCGGCTCGCCGTCATTAGCGCATCGCCGCCTGCCACAGCCAGATGGCCGGTATCCAGCAGCAGTCCCGCGTCCGGGCAGCGGCGCATGAATTCGTCCAGCTGCTCCTGAGTTTCGACCAGACTGCCCAGATGGTTGTGCAGCGCCACGCGAATGCCATAGCGTTCGCACGCGCGCGCCTGAACATTTACCTGACGGCAGAAATCGTCGAAGTTCTTGGCGCTCACGTCGGCCCACACGTAATCCTTACCCAGTGCGGCAGTCCACTGTATCGACTTTTCCGCCGTGGGCGCAAGGCAGGTTGCAAAGTCCATGCCCAGCTTCTTGACCATGGCGGCAGTATTTATGGCGTCCGACTCGCTTACCGGGCGCAGACGCTCCAGACCGTCATAACCTATCGCTTTTATGTCGCGCAGGCGCTGTTCATAGTCGAACAGGCCGCCCTCCCATACAAACATGCCGTAATCGGCCACGCCAATCTTACGCATTATTGGATTGCCTCCCATTTGTCACAGAAACGGCTGTTGCGCTTTGCAATATCGATGTACTTGATAACGTCGACGGCCTCCTCAAGCGTTATCGGGAAGGACGCGCCGTTGCGGATAGTATCGTACAGGTAGCCCCAGATGTGATCCAGCGTGCACTGTTCGATTTTTTCGTCGCGCTCGATCCAGTTAAGTACCTCGGGCGACTTAAAGGTATTGGTCGCGCCGAAGGACTGGACGGGCGTGCCGGGGTCTGCCTCTATGTCGCGCAATTTCTGCTCGGGGTCGATATAGCGCAGGTGCGCCACATTGTCCTCGCCTATCGTCATTGCGCCGCGCGTGCCGTATATGCGGTATTCGGGCACGGGCAGAGCCACGCCGCCGCTGATCTCCATTTCGACAACGCGGTCGTTTTCGCCGGTGAATGTCAGCACAAGGTGGTCTTCACAGTCGCCCGCCGCCGCAATCTGGTCGAGGTGCGAGTCGAACTTCTTTACATCCGCGCCCAGCAGACGCAGCGAATGATCGACTATGTGCGGGCCCCAGTTGAGCAGCTGACCGCCGCCAAACTGTGCGATGGTCTGCCAGTCATCGCGGCGCTGATAGTTGTCGCGCGCGAGCAGTATGCGATACACGCGGCCCAGTATGCCCGACTCAATCACGTCGCGCACGTACAGGAAGTTCGGCTCAAAGCGGCGATTGTGGCGCACGAACAGGCGACCATACTTGCCGCTGTCGGATATGCTCTTAAGCTCCAGCGCCTGAGCGTAGCATATGGACATAGGCTTTTCGATCAGCACGTCCTTGCCCGCGAGCAGCGCGCGCTTTGCATGTGCAAAGTGATCGCATGAGCGGGTTGCTATAGACACAAGCTCCACATTCGGGTCGGCAATCAGCGCATCAATGTCGGTATACGCCTTGCAGCCCGGGAAACGTTTTTGCATCGCCTCGGCGCGCTCGGGAATTATATCGCACGCTGCGACAAAAGTAGCTTTATCGATGTTTTTTTCAATTTCAGGCGCGTGCATGCCCCAGCCGGCGCGGCCAATGCCTACAAGCCCAATCCTAATTGGATCCACAAGTATCATCCCCTATTATAGTATTGACCACCTACCCGCAAATCATATCACAACCGTATCAGGATGTCAACCCAACTTGAGCGTGCGCATATGGTTCCGCTCAGTTAAATGTATCGAATATTTCTCACATATTTTCATGTTACCACACATATAAAACAGGCAGCGCAAGAGGACATGCACCGCGAATGCGATACATGTCCTCACTCACGTAATTCATTTGTTACGCACAGGTCCGCAAGCAATGCGCGCCGAAATCAGCAGCCGAACAGCGACTCATAGAGCGCGTTGAACAGCAGGCCGGTCTTGTCGCTGGAATGCTCCCAGTACATTATGCCGCGCAGGCCGGTCTTGCGCACGTATTCGCCCTTGTAGCGCATGGACATGGGATCGTCGTAGGTTATGAAGCTGCGGCCATTGAACAGCCACGGCGCCTTTGCGTCGTCGTCCCAGTACTTTACATAATCGCCGCTCTTTTCGTATATGTGGTATATGGCGGTGTAGCTGGGGCCGTATACGCAGGGCACATCGACCTTCTGGTTCATGCCGTGGTTGACATCCGGCACGCCGTCCCAGCGATGGGAATAGAACGCCGCGCCCACGACCAGCTTGTCATACGGAATGCCCAGCGCGTGATACTTCTCCACGCAGCCCTGCAGGCTGTCGGGGTAGAAGCTGTCCTTAGGCGGATATACGTTGCTATGATGGCCGGTGTAGTTTTCTGCCCACGCCGCGTCGCGTATATCATATGTCATTATGTTTATAAAGTCCAGCACCTCGGCCACGGCCACCACGTCCGTATTGCGCAGGTACTTGTCCCATGCGGCGGCAGCTATGGTCAGCCAGCACTTCCTGCCGCGTTCCTTCTCGTATATGTCCAGTTCGCGGCGATACGCCTTCATCAGCGCCACGTGCTGCGCCTTTTCCTCCATATGGCCGGTGTTGCAGGGGAACTCCCAGTCGCAGTCTATGCCGTCCAGGCCAAGTTCGCGCACCGCATCCATGGTGGACTGAACGAAGCCCTCCAGATTTTCGGGGCGAGTAGCTTCGCCGTGGCCGCCCGCGCCGCCGCCGCCGGTGGAAAGCGTTATCACCAGATCGGGGTTCCAGCTGCGTATCTCGTCCAGATAGAAGCGATTCTCGCGTATGGCGTCAATGTTTATCTTATTTTCTTTGACCACGCCAAAGGCCAGGTTCAGGTGGGTCAGCTTGCGTGCCTGCTCCGGCGTAACGTCGGCAAGTGAGTTAGCTACGCAATAGGCGGCAAATACATAGGGTCTTTCTTTGCTCATTGCTATAATACATCCTTTCTAATTTCATGTTTTTAGCCCCTATTTGTATTATACACTCTATATATGGATGTGCACAAGCGCCGCGTGCATTTTTGCAGAGCTTATTAGATCGCCTTATCAACGATACCCCCTCCCGCATTATGAACGCAAAGGGCTAAATAGCGTCTAAAGCGCAAATTACACGCTCGGCATAATCATATGCCGAATATGACGCGCATTTACGCCGCTGCATCGTCACTTCGGAAAAGCATCTGCACAGCCAGGCAAATGCGATCCAAAAGTAAAAAAATATCGAACGTTTGCTATTGCCAACCCAAGATATGTCTGCTATAGTGTGTGTAAGCGCCGCATACAGCCGCGCGTCAAGTATCAAAGACAGCAAAAAACGCAAGCTGAAAGGATTGAGCTTTATGTATCCTAAGAGCATATTTCAGGTAAACGGCAAGCCGTTCTACCCCATTGGCGTTCAGGCGCACAACAATTCCGGCTACACAATGGAGCAGCTGGAACCCGTATGGGAGGTATGCCGCCTCACCAACTCCAACTCCTGCGCCATAGCCGTGGCATGGGAGCGCATCGAGCCCGTGGAGGGCCAGTTCGATCTGGACATAGTGCGCCAGATAGTCAGGGCCGCCCGTGAGCGCGATCTCAAGCTGGTGATACTATGGTTTGGCACCTGGAAAAACGGCCACATGAAGTATGTGCCGCGCTGGGTCAAGGAAGACCATGAGCGCTTCCCCCGCGTGCGCACGCATGACGGATATGAGATAGCCAATATGTCCACGTTTGAAGGCGAAACGCTTGAGGCCGATAAGCGCGCGTTTTGCGCCATGATGCAAGTACTGCGCGAGGAAGACCCGGAGCGCGACACGCTGCTGGCCGTTCAGGTGGAGAACGAGCTGGGCATAGTGGGCCGCTCGGTGCGCGACTTTGGGCCGGAAGCCCAGCGCCAGTACGAGTCCGACGTGCCCATGGAGCTTATCGAACGCATGAAGGCCGCACCCGGCGAGGAGATATCGCAGGCATGGCGCGAGTGCGGCGCAAAGGAACGCGGCAGTTGGGGCGAGCTGTTTGGCCGCAAGGGAGATCAATGGCTCCAAGCGTACAGCATGGCCAAATACGTGGACGCGATAGCCGCCGCAGGCAAGGCCATATTCCCCCTGCCCATGTACACCAATGCATGGCTGGACAAGCAGGGCTTCGACATACCCGGCATAAACTATCCTTCGGGCGGCGCAGTTGTGTGCAATATACCCGTATGGCGCTGGTTCGCGCCGCATCTGGACATGATATGCCCGGACATGTACATGGGCGAGCAGCGCCGCTATCAGGAGATAGCTGCCGCATATGCGCGCGGCGACAATCCGCTGTACGTACCGGAGACCGGCTGCGGTATGCCGTCCGCGATGGGCGCGTTCAGCGCGATAGCCGAAAACGGTCTGACTGGCGTGCACTACTTTGGCGCGGAGAGCACGCTGGACATGGACGGCGGCCTTAAGGAGGACGCGCGCCCCATGGCGGAGAACTTCCAGTGCCTGCGCGCAGTGGAGCCGCTGCTGATAGAATACCGCGGCCGCATAAAGGCGGTCGTGCAGGAGGAGTTTGCCGCCGAGCAGCGGCTGCACTTCCCCGGCTGGGACATAGTGGCGCGCTTTGGCGAATTCCCGCGCAACGGCGACTGCCGCCACAAGCACGAGCACCCCACCACCGGCCGCGGCCGCGCGCTGATATTCCAGACCGGCGCCAACGAGTTCGTAGCATGCGGCGTAGGCGTATCGCTGACGTTCCGCAAGTGCCCGCCGCTTTGCGAGGCGCGCGTGCCTCAGATGGACTGGCAGCAGGAGCACTATATGGACTATCTGGCGGTCGAGGACGGACGCTTTGACGCCGATGGCAAGTGGCGCTGCGACTACATACGCAACGGCGACGATACCGACTTTGGCGTATACCTGTTCCCGAGCAACGGCGCGACGCGTATCGTACTGGAATAAGGCATTGCGCCCCAACCGATAGGCGCGGCGCGTGAATTCATACTTGCCTTCATTTGCGCTTATATGCGGAGTTTAGTCGTACTATCCCCCATGCGTTAGACTAAAAGCAGCCCTCATGCGTTGCGGCAATGCGCCGCATCTGCGTGAGGGCTGCTTTGGATATGGACGCTTAAAAATCAAAACGCGGCAGAAAGCTGCATTCCTTTATCAAGTGAGCGGCTTAATGCCAGTAGATAAGTCGCAGCATCACTTGTCGTATTTATCGACGAGGTATTTCATTGCCTGAGCATAGCCTTCAAAGCCCATGCCGATAAAGTGCGCTTCGCAGGCCATGCCCGCGTAAGAAATCTGGCGGAAGCTTTCGCGCTTGCTGACGTCGCTTAAATGCACCTCCGCCGCCGGTATGCCTACCGCCTTGAGCGCGTCAAGTATCGCCACGCTCGTATGCGTGTACGCGGCCGGATTTATAACTATGCCGTCCACGCGGCCATATGCCTGCTGAATGCGTGTTACTATGTCGCCCTCGCTGTTGGACTGGAATATCTCGGTCTGCACGCCCAGCGCGTCGGCGCGGTTTTCGATAAACTCGCACAGGCCGCGATACGTTTCATGACCGTATATTTCCGGCTCCCGTATGCCAAGCATGTTCAGATTCGGGCCGTTTATTATAAGCAGTTTCATTTTACAGCCTCCCCAAAGTGCGCGTTGAAAGCACTCACAACGTCGCTTATCGCCTTGCTCAGATCGACATTTTCGATGCGGTAATCGCACAGCGCTTCATACAGCGGCAATCGCTGTTCATAGAGCCGTGCGTTTTGCTCGCGCGTGGCCGACAAGGGACGGTCATTGCCCAGCTCAAGCGAATTAAGCGGGCGGTCTATAAAGAATATTACCGAGTTCTGCCGGAGCGGATCGGCGTTGGCCGGTTGAGTTACAACGCCGCCGCCGGTCGCGATTACGCATCCGCTTTGCTTGCCCGCCTCGCATACCGCGCGGGTTTCGATTGCCCGAAAAGCCGCTTCGCCGCGCGCCTGTATTATCTCGCTGGCGCTCATGCCGTCCGAAAAGCCGGGTATCATCGCGTCGGTATCCAGCAGCCGCCGTCCGAGCCGTCCGGCAACGCATTTGCCGATTGTGGTTTTGCCGCTGCCCGGCATTCCGATAAGCACTATGTTATGCGTCTGGCGCTCTATATCCGCGCGCACGGCGTCTATTATGGAATCGTCCAGCTTTGTGCCGCGGAAAAGCTCGCTTGCCAGCTTGGCCTGTGCCACCAGCATATGCAGGCCGTTGGCGCAGCGTATGCCGCGCCGCTCCGCATCCAGCAGCAGCGCGGTCTTGGCCGGATTGTATATCAGGTCGAGCACGCCCTCGCACTGCGGGAACATGTCGAGCGACACCGGCGCAACGCCCGTATTCGGGAACATGCCCACGGGCGTGGTGTTGACGATTACCTGCGCGTCGGCGTTGCGGTCGAGGTTGGTGTAGTTGTCCTCGCCGCTGCGCGATATTATGCGCACTTCGCGCGCGCCCAGCTCTTTAAGCGCCACACGCACGGTCTTTGACGAACCGCCGCTGCCCAGCACGATGCACTTGCGCCCTGAAATGTCTATGCCTGAGCGCTTTACAAGCTGGGTAAAGCCGTACTTATCGGTATTGTAGCCGTGCAGCGCGCCGGTTTCGTCCTTAACAATCGTATTTACACTGCCGATTGCGCGCGCGTTATCGGAAATCGTGTCCAGATACGGCATAACGGTTTCCTTGTACGGGATAGTCACGTTTATCGCGCGGAAGTCCTTTTTGCGCATGAAGTCCGGCACCTGATCGCGCGGCGTAGGCATAAGATCGTATTCATAGCCGCCGAACGATTCGTGTATCAGCTTGGAGTAGCTGTGCCCCAGCTTTTCGCCCAGCAATCCGTACTTTTCCATTTAGATCACACCACTTCCGAATAGCTGCCCAGATATTTGAACTGATCCAGCTCGGTATCCAGCTCTGCGATAAGCTCCTTTAGCTCGGGCGAGTATATGGAGGCGTTTATATCGAAATAGAACATGAATTCAAAATCGTGTCCGGGTATGGGCCGCGATTCCAGCTTGGCAAGGTCAATTCCGCGCGCATAGAAACGCCCCAGCACATGATAAAGCGAACCGGGCTTATTGGGCAGCACCATCATCATGCTGGTACGGTTAGCGCCCGGATATATTTCCAGCTTTTTGGATATGCATATGAAGCGGGTATGGTTGTTGCCGTCGTTCTGTATATCGCTGGCGATGCTGCTAAGGCCATACAGCGCGGCGCAGTTAGCCGACGATATGGCCGCAACGTCAGCGCGGTCAGATTCCGCAACGAGCTTTGCGGCGGCGGCGGTGTTGCTGCACACGTTTACATGTATGTTTTTATGCTCGGCGAGGAACTTGCTGCACTGGTTAATGGCCTGCTCGTGAGAGTAAACTTCCTTTATATCCTCCAGTTTCGCGCCGGGCTTGGCCAGCAGCGAATGTGCCACCTTAATGCGCGTGCTGCGCACTATATAGAAGTTATGCGAAATCATCTGATCGTAAACGCTGTTGACCGAGCCAGCCACGGTGTTCTCCAGCGGCAGTATGCCGTAGCGGCATAGTCCGCTCTCTATGGCGGCGAACACGCTCTCGAAATTGCGGCAATACATTATGGACGGCGCGCTGAACAGCTTTTCACACGCGATCTGGGAATACGCGCCCTCCACGCCCTGGCACGCGACCATCGCCTTGGGCGGGAACAGCTTGTCGGTGTTTTCGACGGCCTCGTCCATCTTCTGCGACAGCGCGGACGTGCTTTTAAGCTTGTGCTGCTGATACGCGCGGGAGGATTCCATAATCGTCTGGAACATTGCGCGCACACCGCCCTCGTAATCCGCGCCGGCCTGCTCGCCCACCGCGTTTAGCAGATTGCGCTCGCGCTCGCTGTCGTATATGGGCAGCTTGTTGGCGCGCTTATACTCGCCTATCTCGCTTACCGCATCCATGCGCTGCTTATACAGATCGACCATCTGAGAATCTATTTCGTCTATGCGATTCCTGATTTCGTTCATTTCCATTTGTATATCTTCCTCTCGCTCAAACTGATTAAAGCATTACATCAAGCAGCGCCAGCGCCGCCGCCGCTTCGATCACAGGCACAGCACGCGGCACTATGCACGGGTCATGACGGCCTTTTATTACAAGTTCGGAGTTTTCCATGCGGCTAAGGCTTACACTCTGCTGAGGTTTACCTATCGACGGCGTAGGCTTTATGGCCACTTTGAATACCAAGGGCATACCGGTCGTTATGCCGCCCAGTATACCGCCTGCGTTGTTGGTGAGCGTCTTAATCTTGTCATTCTCAATGACAAACGGATCGTTATTCTGAGAGCCGCGCAAAGTCGCGCAGTCAAAGCCGTTGCCGAATTCCACGCCCTTTACCGCAGGCACACCGAACAGCGCCATCGACATTCTGCCTTCCAAGCCACCGAACAGCGCGTCGCCCAGTCCCGCTGGCAAGCCGACTGCGGCGCACTCTATTGTGCCGCCGATTGAGTCCGCATCGGCGCGCGCACCTTCGATTTCAGCAAGCATCTTTTCGCCAGCCTGCCAATCCAATACCGGGAAGCCGTTGGCAGCTATCTTGTCAAAGTCGGATGTACTTACGTTTACCGCGTCAAAGCGCGCGTCGTTTACACTGCCTACTGAGGCAATATGCGCGCCTATGCTTACGCCGCGCGCCCTCAGCATTTGCAATGCGATTCCGCCCGCAATGCACAGCGGCGCGGTCAGCCTGCCTGAAAAGTGACCGCCGCCGCGTATGTCGTGTGCGGCGCCGAACTTTACATATGCCGGATAGTCGGCGTGGGACGGGCGCGGCACATCGCGCAGATTGGCGTAATCGCCCGATCGCGTATCGGTATTGCGTATCAGCGCGCACACCGGCGCGCCGCAGGTCACGTCGTCAACAACGCCGCTGACAAATTCGGGCAGATCGGCTTCCTTGCGCGCGGTTGCGTACTTGCCCTGACCGGGCGCTCTGCGCGCCATGAAGCGCCCTAGCTCGGTCATATCTATCTTTACCCCCGCGGGCAGACCGTCGATCACAACGCCTATCGCCGCGGAATGGGACTGGCCGAATATCGAAACATGGATTTTCTCTCCGTATATGGACGGCATGGTCAGACCTCCTCAACGCGGCCACCCAGCGCCGCAAATCGTTTGAAAAAGCCGGGATATGATTTGTCGCTGGACTGCGCGCCCAGAATCATAACCGGGCCAGAGGCCACACTGCCCGCGACAGCCGCCGCCATCGCGATGCGATGGTCGTTGAACGAGTCTACCGTGCCGCCCGTAAACCCGCCGCGCCCATGTATCACGAGCAGGTCGTCGTCGGCATCGGATTCAACGCCCAGCGCACTCAGCATCGCCCTTACCGAAAGTATGCGGTCGGATTCCTTCAGCCGCAAGCGCCGCACACCGGTTATGCGCGTATCGCCCTGCGCCGCGCCCGCCGCCACGGATATTATCGGCACCAGATCGGGTATGTCGGATGCGTCCAGCTCCATGCCGTCTAGCTTTGCGGGAGCGACGGCAACGGAGTTTGTGCCCTGCGAAACGCGCGCGCCCATGCGGCTTAGTACATCGACTATCGCGCGATCGCCCTGTGCTGAGGCCTTGTCAAGCGGCGCACATTCCATACCTTCGCCGTCCAGCGCTCCCGCCGTCAGCCAGAATGCGGCGTTTGACCAGTCGCCCTCTATCGTCAGATTGCCCGGCGAATGCGGGTGCTGATTGCCCGAAACGCTAAAGCCGCTGGAATTGCTGCCTACTATAATGCCGAACTGCCTTAACACGCCTAAGGTCATATCCACATATGGTCTGGATTCCAGGCGGCTTGTAACCACGATTTCGCTATCGCCGTCCAGCAATGGTAGTGCCATCAGCAAGCCGGTTATGAACTGCGATGAGATGTTGCCCGCAATCTCGTACCGGCCAGCGCACAGTTTGCCGCCGCATGTAAGCGGGAATGCACCCTGCGGCGAGATGGTCATGCCGTGTGCAACGAGTTGTTCGTAAAGCGGTGACAGCGGTCGGCTTGCCAGCAAGCCCTGCCCGGTAAACGAACAATTTGCGCCCACTGCGCCCACAAGTGGCAGCATGAAGCGCAGTGTCGAACCGCTTTCACCGCAGTCCAACAGCGATTGCGCGTTGACCTCGCCATTGGTTATTGGCGAAACGTCGATCGCCCCGTCCGAGAAATCCGCTTGTGCGCCCAATGCTTCTATGCAGCGTGCCGTCGCGTGAACGTCCTTCGACGTGGAGTTGCATACGATATGCGTCGGCGCATCGGACAGCGCGGCACATATCAATGCACGGTGCGCCTGCGACTTGGACGAGATCACGTCATTGATACAGCCGGAAAGCGCGCGCGGAGTTATCTTAACGTTCATACGTCTGTCACCACGCCTTCGCACGGTGCTATAAATTCAGCAAGATCGGCGGCGGGCATCGGATGCAGGCCGCACTTGCCGCGTTCGGTCGGCAGAACCAGCGTTATCGTCGAGCCTTGCTTTTTTTTATCGCCCATCGCGGCGGCGGCTATCTCGCGCACGCCAAAGCGCGTCGTGAGCGGAAGATTCTGTGCTGCGAGCAGCGACTTTAGCTCGGAATACACGCCCGCCGCGCACAGGCCGCGCTTTTCGGCTGTATAGGCGGCAATTAACATGCCCGTGGCTACACCTTCGCCGTGATATATCAAAAAGTCGTTCAGCTTTTCGATGGCATGGCCGAACGTGTGGCCGAAGTTCAAAAGCTGCCTCAGACCTGTGTCGCGCTCGTCCTGTTCCACTATCTCACCCTTTATCCGCACGCATTCGCGGATTACAGCGTCCATGTCGCCGCCCGAGCTTAGTTCGTTCAGGATTTCAGGCGAACATATCGCGCCGTATTTTATGACTTCCGCCACGCCCTCAGCATAAATCTCTTTGGGCAGTGTGGACAGCGTGGTCATGTCGCATATGACAAGCTTCGGCTGATAGAACGCTCCGCACAGATTCTTGCCCGACGGCAGGTTTACGGCGGTTTTGCCGCCCACGGACGAATCAACCATTGCAAGCAGCGTCGTAGGAATCTGAACAAAGTCGATTCCGCGCATATACAGCGCCGCCGCAAGCCCGGTCAGATCGCCTACCACGCCGCCGCCCAGCGCAACCATGAAGTCGGCGCGGGTCAGGCCGCTTTCGACGCAGAAATTGAGCAGCGCGCCCAGCACGTCCAGCGACTTGGAATGCTCGCCGTGCGGGAAAACATACGAAACCACCTGAAACCCGGCGGATTCATATGCGGCGCGCGCCGCGTCCATATACAAGTCAGCTACAATATCGTCCGACACGATCACGGCGCGCCTGCCGCGCACAACCTTGCTCGTCAGTGCGCCCGCCTGAGCCAACAGGCCGCGCCCGAAAAGCACCTCATACGGCGCAGCGGTAGCTATCGTCAGCGCTTCCATTCGGTATCGATTTCCTCCTTGCGTTCGCGGCCTTCGCGCAGCAGTTCCTTGAGCGTATCAGCGTCGCCCGCCTTGAGCGCGTCGCGGTACTTGCCCAGTTCCTCGATTATCCAGTCAAGCTCGTTGCCCAGATAGTCGGCGTTATCCATGAACAGCTCAGTCCACATGGTTTCGTTCAGCTTGGCCACGCGGGTAAGGTCGCGATAGCTGCCCGCCGAGAAGCTGTGATGTGCGCGCGCGGTCGGCGACTTAACGTATGCGTTGGATACGACGTGCGCCAGCTGCGATGTAAACGCGATCATCTCGTCGTGCTTTTCGGCAGTGGTAAGCGTAACCGCCTTGAAGCCCGCGTCGCGCAACAGTTCACGCGTGCGGCCCAGCACATAGAGGTCTTCATCCTCCTTAGTAACCATAACCATGGTTGCGTTCACAAACATGTCGTCCGTGGAGTACTTCAGACCCGAGAACTGTCTGCCCGCCATCGGATGGCCGCCGATATAGTTGAAACCGTACTGTTTGGCCAGTTCAAAGCAGGGCGCGCACACCGCGCGCTTTACGCCGCACAAGTCCATCACAACCGCGCCGGGCTTTATCTGGGACGCGTGGGCGCGCAGGTAATCGACCGTCGCCTGCGGGTAAAGTGCGATGAATATGTAATCGCACTTACCCACGCGCTCGTCGGTCAGCTTGTCGTCAATTATGCCGGCGAGCTTTGCATAGTCCTCGGTAGTCTTGTCCGCGTCCATGCCCACGACTATGTGGCCGGACTTAATCAGCGCCTTGCACATGGAACCGCCGATCAGGCCCAGACCCACAACGCCGATGATCTGCTTATCCATCGATGCTGCCCCCTATCGCTGCGCGCACGGCCTTTACGCCCTTGGCAACGTCGTCGAACTGAGCGGGAGTGAGCGACTGAGCACCGTCGCACTTGGCGTGCTTGGGATCGTTATGTACCTCAATCATGAGGCCGTCCGCACCGCAGGCCGCCGCGGCCAGCGCCATAGACTTTACATAGCGCGCAACGCCGGTTGCGTGGCTGGGATCGACAACCACGGGCAGGTGGGACAGCTCATGCAGCACGGTAACGGCCGACAGGTCGAGCGTGTTGCGGGTGTAGGTTTCAAACGTCCTTATGCCGCGTTCGCACAGTATGATGTTTTCATTGCCGCCCGCCATGATGTATTCGGCGCTCATCAGCAGCTCCTTAATGGTGTTGGCAAGGCCGCGTTTGAGCAGGATAACCTTGTTGGTATGACCCAGCTCCTTGAGCAGCTCGAAGTTCTGCATGTTGCGCGCGCCTACCTGAATGACGTCGACGTCCTCGAACAGCGGCAGGTGGTTGGCATTCATTATCTCGGTAACGATAGGCATACCGGTACGGCGCTTGGCCTCGAGCAGTATTTTTATACCCTCGTCATGCAATCCCTGGAAATCGTAGGGAGAAGTGCGGGGCTTGAACGCGCCGCCGCGCAGCAGGTGTGCGCCGCTCTTTTTAACTGCATCGGCAATGCACATTACCTGTTCGGGGGATTCGACAGAGCAGGGACCGGCGATGAACTGGAAGTGGCCGCCGCCCATTGCAACGCCGTCCGCTATCTGAATAATGCTGTCGTCCGGATGGAATTTACGATTGGCCTTTTTGAAAGGCTCGGTTATGCGCGTAACGCTTTCAACAATGTCCAACCCGCTTATAAGGTCGATATCCAGCGCCGAAGTATCGCCCACGAGGCCAACAACAGTCTTATACTCGCCGTTGGATATATGGGTGCGCACGTTTTGGCTTTCGAGCCAGGTGATGAGGTTGTCCATTTCTTCCTGTCGGGTATCCTTCTTAAGTACAAGAATCATTGTCGGCATCTCCTTAATTTATTCTGAGGTATGAAAAAAGAGGATTCGCAGTAATTCAACTGCGAATCCTCTCATCTTATCCCGCCGTAATCAGCATTGGGAAAAACGAATGCAGCACGAATTACTCTTACTTTGAACCAAAGCTGGTAAAGTAAAAGTAATAAAAATACTCGGCCGCAAACGTATTACGCATCGTAATTTCCTTCCTACACGACATGACCTCATGCCTTTATCGCAACCCGGCCGCATCGCATTTGCTTACTTACGTGGATAATTATAGCACAAACCCGCCGATCATTCAATACCCCGTCGCATAAAGAATTTGTAAATATGCACCCGTCACACTTCAATGCGGAAGGTGGGCGCTATCGGGCAGGTGCCGTTTAGCTGGTACGGCAAAGTAACCTCTATGCCGCGCGTAATGCCCGCCGCCGCATACTCGTCGCCGGTCAGCTCGACGTACTTGAACGCAACCTCGCCGCAATCCAGCAGAGTCACGCGCTTGGCCTCCTGATTGAAGGGTATAACAAGCGTGCGGCCCAGCTTTTCGCCTTCATCCATGTGGTACATCGCATATACCTTGCCCTCGCTCGCGCGCTGGGTGTAAGCAAAGCCGCCCAGATCGTACGGCGCATATGCGCGGGTGGAGTATATCGCCTCGCCATTTGCCTTGAGCCATGCGCCCATGCCGTCCACGGATTCGATTGCGCGCTTAGGCAGGCGACCGTCGGGCTGGGGCGCTACGTTGAGTGCCAGGTTGCCGCCGCGGCACACGACGCTTATCAGCAGGCTGACCAGCTCACGCGGAGATTTGTAGGTATCGCCATACTTATACGCAAAGCCGGTGCCCACGGTTACACAACTTTCCCACGGCACGGGCACGTAGTCCGAGGGTACGCTCTGCTCAGGCGTAATATAGTTTTCATTCTCACCGCCGATCGTGCGGTCTGCCGAAAGCAGCCACGGCTGTATCTTGCGGGCACGCGCGAGCACTTCGCTCAGGCGTATGTCCTGATTGTTCTTGGGGTCAACCTGACCGCCGTCCAGCCACAGTATGTCAATGCGGCCATAATCGCCGCCCACCAGTTCCATTATCTGATTGTGAGTAAACTCGACATACTTCTCCCACACGTCGGGATGCTCCTTGGGATCGTAAGTCGGGTTGCGCCACGAGCCGACCGGACGCTCCATGCCCTCGGCCCAGTACCACGGGCAGTGCCAGTCGGGCTTGGAGAAGTACGCCGCGATGGCTATGCCGCGTGCGCGGAATGCATCGAACGCGTGCTTTACCACGTTGGCATACTTATGGGTATGGAACGGGCAGGACGGGTCGGTTATCTTGTAATCGGTATACTTGGTATCGAACATGCAGAAGCCGTCGTGATGCTTTGTGGTCAGCAGGAAGTACTTGAAGCCGTCGCGCGCGCCCACGTCGGCCCACTGCTCGGGCACAAAGCGCATGGGATTGAACGAGCGATTGAGGTTGACATACTGCTCGCGGAATACCTTGGGATCGTCCTCCCAATCCACATCCCTGCGCGACCACGAAGCGTCCTCTTCGCTCAGCGGCCACGATTCACATATGCCCATCTGAGCATATGGGCCAAAATGCATCATCAGCGCCAGCTTCTGATCCTGGAACCACTCCAGGCGCTCGCGCAGCAGTTCATCCTTGGGCGGTACGTAGTTTTCGGCCGCGCTGCAGCCGTGCATACCATTTTTAATCAAGTCTGCCATTGTATTTATCTCCCTTCGACGCTTTACTTATTTATCAGCACGCGCGCGATTATTTCAAGTGCGCGCGTCATGTCGCCAAGATTCATGCAGGGCACGTCAGGCCGGTTTACGCACTGCTCGGGTATGAAGGGCAGGTGCACAAAGCCCGCGGACGTTTGCAGCATACGCATGTTGATGTAATCCAGCATTCCGAACATTATGTGATTGCATACGTATGTGCCCGCGCTGTTGGATATGTGCGCCTCGATGCCCGCGTCATTGATCGCGCGCACCGCGTCCTTTATGGGCAGCGTGGAAAAATACGCATTGGGCGCGCCGCGGCGGATTATTCCGTCGCGAATCACAGCGCCCGCGTTGTCGGGTGCGTCCGCGTCATCTATGTTTATGGCCACGCGCTCGATAGTCACGCCCTTGCGTCCGCCTGCCTGACCGGTCATTATGACCGCGTCCGGATTTATCTCGGCGAATTTTGCCTGTGCCGCGCGGATTGAATTGTGATACTCGACCGGCAGGCGCAATTTGTGAATGCGCGCGCCGTCTATGTTATCGGGCAGTCGATTGACAGCCTCCCACGACGGATTGACCTCCTCGCCGCCAAACGGCTCGAACCCGGTAAACAGTATATCCATACTAAAGTCCTCCTTAACGCTGATTCAAATCCGCACGGATTCGCAGCGCAACTGTTTACATTATAACAGATAGATTCATCAATGTAAAACAATTTCTTTCGCATGTATACAAATGCGCCGACCGTTTGACAGCGATCGGCTTAAATTCGAGTTATTTCAGGCTGCACTTGCGGGCGGCAGTACGAAACGCTTGCCCGCCTCCTTATACATTTCGGTAAATTCGTTCATGTTGGTTGCGTGTTTGAGATACTCGTGCGCGTTGTATTCGTCCTGCTGAAGCTCGATTACGCATATAGCCAGATTGGAACAATGATCGGCGACGCGCTCCATGTTGTTGAGTATATCGGAAAACACGAAGCCATGTTCCACGCTGCATCTGCCCGCACGCAGGCGTTCTACGTGCCGCGATTTAAGCTCGCGTATCATGTCGTCCACGACGGTTTCAAGCGGTTCGACGCGCTTGGCCTTGGCGGTGTTTTCGTCCACATACGCGCTTACCGCAGTGGCGACGATTTCGCGTATGGCGCGCGTCAGCACGTTAAGCTCGGCCTGCGCGTCGGGCGTGAACTCAATATGCTTGTCGCGCATTTCCTGCGAGGATTCCAAGAGATTGACCGAGTGGTCGCTTATGCGCTCCAGATCGCCTATGCCGTGCAGTATGCGCGTGGCTTCGCGCGTTTCATCGACCGACAGGTTGTGGCTGGTCAGCTTTACAAGGAACGTGCCCAGCACATCCTCGTAATGATCGACGCGCTCCTCGCTATCAAGTATGCGCTTACTCAAATCATCGGAATACTTGTCGATCACGTTGATGGCGTCGTTTATGGAGTTCTTGACTTCATTCGCCATTTCGGCCGCCAGCTCGCAGCTGCGCCCCACTGCAAATATCGGCGTGCCCAGCAGACGATCGTCCAACAGTACGGTTTCGTCGGGCTTATCGTCGCGAATGGTGTGTACGGCCAGCCATTCGAGCTGCTTGCCGAACGGCAGAAGCAACAGCGTTGTGGTAAGGTTGAACGTGGTATGCACTATTGCGATGCCGCTTATCGTGATCGGCTGGGCAAACGCGGCCTCACCCATCGCGGCGCGTGCGATAAGATACACAATCAGCATGAACAGCGCGCCTATTATATTGAAATACAGGTGTATCATCGCGGCACGCTTGGCGTTTTTATTGGTGCCTATTCCCGACAGCAGCGCCGTTACGCATGTGCCTATGTTCTGACCCAGTATTATGGGAACGGCCATGCCCCAGCTTATCGCGCCGGTCATGGACAGCGCCTGAAGTATGCCTACCGACGCGGACGACGACTGTATAATCGCCGTGAGCAGCATACCTGCGGCAAGGCCGAACAGCGGATTGTCGAACATGAGCAGCACGCTGGTAAAGCGCTCGTCATTGGCCAGCGGCTTCACCGCACCGCTCATCTGATCCATGCCGAACATCAGCACAGCAAAGCCTATCAGTATGCTGCCGATATCCTGCCGCTTGGTCTTTTTGGAGAACATCATCATGGCCACGCCGATCAGCGCGAGTATGGGCGTAAACGACGTGGGCTTGAGCAGCTGAATGAACAGGCTGTCGCCCTGTATGCCGGTAAGGCTGAGCAGCCACGCCGTCATGGTCGTGCCTATGTTTGCGCCCATTATAACCGGCGTTGCCTGAGAAAGCTGCATTATGCCGGAATTGACGAAGCCGACTATCGTAACCGTGGTCGCGGACGAGGACTGGATTATCGCGGTAACGCCCGCACCCAGCAATACGCCCTTGAACCTATTGCCGGTCAGCTTTTCCAGCATCGCGGACAGCTTGCCGCCGCCCAGCTTTTCAAGGCTATGTCCCATCTGCTGCATTCCATATATGAAAAGCGCCAGGCCGCCCAGCATGGTCAGCACCGAAAATATATCCAATTCCATCGCTCCTTACATGCCGATAGTCGGGCAACTGTGCCCGCTTATGTCTTAAATATATCAGCCTATTGTAAGACGCACGTAAGGCATTGCATAGAGTTAGGTAGAAAAAAACTTACGGCGCCTGCACTCGATTAACACCGGCTGCCTGCACCGTAAGTTCCTATTTGTTTTATTATTCAGCTGTTTCTATTGCATGGACTATTGTGCGCATGTCGTCGCCTTCATAGCTGCATGTGATGAAGGTATACAGCCGGTCGACACTCTCCAGCGCTTCGTCCGCGCCTTCGCGCTTATTCTGAGAAAGCTTTACGCGTCCGTCGGCAAACGCATGGAAATCCGCGTCGTCCGCAAACTCGAATTGGCGCACGGCAGTGTCCGAAGCACTCTGCGCATACGCCGCGATTACCGTCAGGTTCAGCGTGCGTTCGGGCGTGTAGAGCGTTATCTGAGAGTTCTTCTCAAAGTAATCCGCGTCCTTAAAATCGACCAGATTTGCAAACATGGAGCCGTCGCGCATATGGTGGCCATATATTATTGTGTGGTATCCCATCATGTCGGGCTGACTCTTATAGTCAAGGAATATCGCGCCCGACTTACTCTCGTTGCCGTCAAAGCCGGTGGTGAGGTATTTTTCGTTATTTTCAGCCTGTACCACAGGGTAGCTGATACCGGCAGACGGTATCTCAATCCAGCCCACCGTTTCGGGGTTTTCCTGCTTCAGGCCGTCAAAGTCGATCGGCGAAGAAGCCGCATCGGCCGCCTGTTCAGTTTGCTTGAACTGATCGCGCAGATTGTCGTACTCGTTACGCGAGGCGTTGTATTCGCTTTGACGCTCAATCAGCATATAGCCTGAGAATACGAATACCCCCAGCGCCGCTATAAGCAATATTATCAGCGCGGCCTTTTGAACCGAGCTGTACTTTCCTTTTTTATCGTTTTTACTGGCCATATGCTTTCCCTCCCAAGTCGTCATTTAGCGTGCGGCATGCATGTCCAGCATACATTTTATGTTCTCGCGATCTGTATATGAGAGCGCGCCTATCCGCCTGACCAGCGCTTCCTTAGGCACGGTTGCAATCGCGCCCAGCACGGCGGTGGACGGCTGCTTCAGGCCCGTATCCGCCCAGTCCTGAAGCGGGTACTGCCATACCAGCCAGTCGCGCGGCGCATGGCTGGTAAGTTCTATCGCCGGAATCATATCGCGGCTGGTTTTAAGTATTATCACCGGGCGCATTTTTACATTTGACGTATCGTAAAACAGAGTGTACGCCCACCACACTTCCCACTCCTGAGGCTTGCGCGGCGGCGAATTCAATTTGATATTTTTACGCATATGCGGATATGCAAGTCCTTTCCATCATACGGCTGCGAATAACTTTTTCGTCGCCGAATCCATAATTATTATGGCACACCACCGGGCTATTGTCAATGTAAACGCCCATAAAGTAAACAATATATTTTGAAGTGCGGGGCGCTGCGCGTTATAATTTTTGAACAGTTCGTTTACGTTTTATATTTTCGGCAGGAATCGCGCAGGTAATGGCGAATAACTACAAAAGCTATGGTACGCATATGTACTTTAGGACAACGTACCCCGGCCAATTCGTACACGCGCAAACGGAGGTAATATCAATGCGTTTTGAACTGCTTCATCCGGCGGATCAGCTGGTAATGATTATGGACCGCATTTATCATTACGGCATGACCACCACGTCGGGCGGCAACCTTTCCATAATGGACAGTAACGGCGACATATGGATAACCCCTTCGGGCATTGACAAAGGTTCGCTGACCCGCAACGACATGATTTGTGTAAAGCCCGACGGCACCCAGATCGGCATACACAAGCCTTCCGTCGAACTGCCTTTCCACACTGATATATACAAAAAGCGCCCAGATGTAAGGGCCATACTGCACGCGCATCCGCCGACGCTGGTAGCGTTCTCGTTGGCGCGCAAGATACCCAACACAATGCTGCTGCCCAGCACCAGCCAGATCTGCGGCAAGATCTCGATGGCCAAGTACGAGGTTCCCGGCTCCAAGCTGCTGGGCCAGTACATCTCCTCCGAATTTGCTAAGGGCTACAACACCGTAATGTTGGAGAACCACGGCGTTGTGTGCGGCGCGAAGGATCTGTTCCACGCGTTCATGGCGTTCGAAACGCTGGATTACGCCGGCCGTCTTGAGGTAAACGCCCGCCGTTTGGGCAAAATTACCGAGCTGACCCCCGATCAGGTCGTGCAGGATTCCTATGACGTACATCCTGCTCTGAACGAGTTCGTCGAGACTGCGCCGTCCTCCGAGGAGTGCGCCGTGCGCCGCGATATGACCAAGATGATCCATCGCTGCTACGACCAGTATCTGTTCAACTCCACCCAGGGCACGTATTCGATGCGCCTGTCGGACGGCTCCTTCGTAATCACCCCCCACATGAAGGATCGCAAATACATCGAGCCGGAAGACTTGGTTCGCGTAAAGGACGGCATGTGCGAGGCGGGCAAGGTGCCCAGCCGCTCCGTGCTGCTGCATCAGGAGATTTACGCCACCCATCCGTACGTTAACTCCATCATCGTCGCGCACCCGCCGGCCATCATGGCGTTTGCCTGCACCGACGCGACGTTTGACTCCCGCACCATCCCGGAGAGCTATATCAACCTGATTGACGTAAAGCGCGTTCCCTACGCCTCCTGCAACACTGACGTTAAGGGCACCGCCGCCGCGATCACCCGCCGCTCCCCCACGCTGATCGTGGACAATCAGTGCGCGATCGTAACCGGCGCTACGATGCTGAACGCATTCGACCGTCTGGAGCTGCTGGAGTACAGCGCAAAAGCTTATATCGATACCTGCAACATCGGCGACATCATCAACATCTCCGACAAGGAAGTTGACGTTATCGAGGAAGCCTTCAACCTCAAGAATCTGTAATATATTTCTTTATAGGAGGAGCGGCGCGATTGTCGCTCCTCTTATTATATCAAAAAGCCGGGCGCGCAGCGCGGATTATATGTCCGCTGTGCACCCGGCTTTATTTTATGCCTTTAGATTTCGAACAATTCGTATGAATGATAAGCAAATTGCGAAAGTCTGACTAAACCGCGTGTCACACGCGAATCTGGCCGTCGCCGTCGATTACGTATTTGTACGTAGTAAGTTCGCGCAATCCCATCGGGCCGCGCGCGTGCAGCTTCTGATTGCTTATGCCGATCTCCGCGCCGAAGCCGAACTCGCCGCCATCGGTAAAGCGCGTGGAGGCATTGACGTACACTGCCGCCGCATCCACCCTGTCCTGAAACAATTTCGCGGTTTCGTAATTGGACGTTACGATTGCTTCGCTGTGGCGCGTGCCGTGGATGTTGATATGATGTATAGCCGCGTCCAGACTGTCCACTATGCGCACGGACAGTATTAGATCGTTGTATTCAGTGTCCCAGTCTTCGGGTGTGGCCAGTTTGTATTCGGGGCATATCTCCAGCGTGCGTTCGCAGCAGCGCAGTTCCACGCCGCGCTCGCTGAGCGCATCCATGCATATGGGCAAGAAACGCGGCGCGATGGCGCTGTGCACCAGCATCGTCTCCATTGCGTTGCACACGGACGGGCGGCTCACCTTGGAATTTATGACTATATCGACCGCCATTTCGATATTCGCGGCCTCGTCCACATATACGTGGCATACGCCGTCGCCGGTCTGAATTACGGGCACGCGCGCGTTATCCACGACGGAGTGAATCAGGCGCTTGCCGCCGCGCGGTATAAGCACGTCTATAAGGCCAGTAAGTCCCATCATTTCCTCGGCGGTTTCGTGCGAAGTATCCTTAACCAGCGTCACGCAGCCCTCGGGTAGTCCGGCCTCTCGCGCGCCCTCAACCAAAGCGCGTTCTATTGCAAGGTTTGAATTGATCGCGTCCGAGCCGCCGCGCAGCAGCACCGCATTGCCGGATTTAAGGCACAGCGCCGCCGCGTCCGATGTTACGTTAGGGCGCGACTCGTATATTATGCCTATCACGCCCAGCGGCACGCGGCGCTTGGCTATGCGCAGTCCGTTGGGACGCACCCATGCCTCGTCCACGCGGCCCACCGGGTCTTCCAGCGCCGCCACATCTTCCACGCCGCGCGCCATCTTTTCTATGCGGCTTTCATTCAAGGTCAGGCGCTCTATGAACGCCTCGCTCAGTCCCTTTTCACGCGCGTTTTTTATGTCAAGTTTGTTTGCTTCACATATTTCGTCCATGTGTCCGCGCAGATTGCGCGCAATCGCGTACAGAGCATCGTTTTTCTGATTTGCGCCGATTATAGCCAGCTCCAACGCCGCCTGACGCGCCAGTATCGCCTGCGCCCTCAATTCGGTCATGGTTGCTTCCTCCCAAGCGGCACTTCTCCCAAGCGCCGCGTCGCATTAATGCCAATATGTATTTATTATACAGCTAACGCGCGCTTTCGTCAAACAAAACTCTTTTTTATGTCGATTTCGGCGGCGCTTTTACGTGTTGACACGCTTTGCGCGCTGGTGTATTATTTATATGTAGAATTATCTCACACAGGAGGGATTTCTAATGGCAGTTACTACCCGCAAATTCGGCGTGCTGGAATCCGGCAAGGAGGTTACGCTTTATCGCATAACCAACGCCTCCGGCGCGTATGTTTCCATAATTGACTACGGCGCGACCATAGTTGAGATATGCGTGCCCGACAAGAACGGCAAGCTCACCGACGTATTGCTGGGCTGCGACGACGTGCATGCTTACGAGCATACCAGCGGCTATCTGGGCGCGCTGATCGGCCGCTACGGCAACCGCATAGGCAAGGGCCGCTTCCCGCTGGACGGCAAGACCATTCAGCTGGAGTGCAACGACGGCAACAACCACCTGCACGGCGGCTTTAAGGGCTTCAACTTCTTCAGCTGGGACGCCGAGATCGTGGACGGCGGCGTGTGCTTCAGCCGCGTATCGCCCGACGGCGAGGGCAACTATCCCGGCACGCTGAACGTCAAGTGCACCTATACTTTCGACGACGATTGCGCGCTCACGCTGCATTACGAGGCTTCAACCGACAAGCTGACCGCGTGCAACCTGACCAACCACTCCTACTTCAACCTGAACGGCCACAATTCCGGCACGATACTTGAGCATCGCGTGCAGATACTGGCCGATCAGTTCACCGTAGTCGATACCGAGTCCATTCCCACCGGCGAGCTGCGCGCGGTCGAGGACACCTGCTTCGACTTCCGCACGCCCAAGACCGTGGCCGAGGGCATGGAATGCGACTGCGAACAGCTGCGCAACACCGACGGATTTGACCACAACTTCGTGCTGTCTAGCGAGACCGGCGTGCGCAAGGCCGCGCGCGTTGTAGGCCCTGAGACCGGCATTGCGATGGAAGTATACACCGATCAGCCCGGCGTGCAGTTCTACATCGGCAACTTCCTGGATGGCAAGATGCCCATAAAGGGCGGCGACGGCGCAGGCTACACCCGCCGCATGGGTCTGTGCCTGGAGACGCAGCACTATCCAGACAGCGTAAATCACCCCGAGTGGCCGCAGCCCTTCCTCAAGCCCGGCGAAAAGTACGATACCAAAACTGTGTACAAGTTCTCGGTTGATAAGTAATAGAATGGCAAACCGCGCCGCAGATGGTTAAGTCTGCGGCGCGGTTTTTTGTTTAGTCAGCTATTCAGCGTCGGTTAAGTCAAGGAAAGTGCCCTTCCTTAAAAGGAACAGGCCCTTCTGCCTGACCGGCATGTGAGTTACCTCATCGAGCGCGCGCGCATACAGATTGAGCTGAGATATGTAACGCTCACGCAGCAGATCCATGTCATCCTCGCGGTCGGTCTTATAGTCGATAAGCACCCAGCCGCCGTCATCGATGAAACAACAGTCTATAACGCCCTGAACCAGCATACGTTCGCTCGTACTGTTCTCACCCAGTTCGCTGCTGCTGAGCACCTCGCCCGCGCTCATGCGCAGGTTGAACGGCCATTCGCGCTCCACGCGCTCACTACTTAACATGCGCCTGCCGATTTCGCTTTCGAAAAAACGCGTTATCATGCCTTCGCGCACGCCGCGCCGCTGTGCCTGAGTAAGCGTGCCGCGCGCTGCAAGCGCGTCGAGCTGTGAACGCACCTCGGCTTTAAGTTCGGCTCCGCTCAGTCCGCGCAGGGGCGCAAGCTTTAGCCATTGCATCACGGTATGCGTCGCAACGCCCTTTTCCAGCGCGTTCATGTCCTGCTCGGACAAAAACAATGGGCGTTCTCTGCATTCGGGCAGCACGGTGGGGCCTTCCACCTCCCGACCAAGGTGCGACGCGGTGAGCTTGAGCGGTGCAAGCACCGCGGCCTGATGCGGGTATTTCCACGTAAGCCGGTTGTATATGGCCGCGTCAACCTCAGTCGCGCGCAGTTCGGCAAGGCTGTCCGTGAGAGTCGCGTCCGGGCGATTGTGCGCCTGCTTGCGCGCGGGATGGCCGTAGTATCTGACGTTGGCTTCGCCACTTTCCATCATGGCATATGCGGCAGGCATTATCCAGTCCAGCATACGACCGGGCGGCGTAGGAACGCCGTAATGCCACATCATACTGCTGGCCCACAGCTTTTTGTCGCTGCCCACGAGTATCAGCCGATCGCGCGCGCGCGTAAGAAGCACGTACAGCACGCGCAGTTCCTCGGCAAGCTGCTCGTTTTCGCGCCTGAGCAGAACCGACTGGCGCGCGACGGTATTGTGCCGCGCGGACATGCGCTCATCCATACGATACATTCCTATTCCGGCGTAACTGTTAAATACCAGATCGTCGCTATCCGAGCGGTTGAAACTTGCGCCCAGGTTCAGACCTATGACTATCGGAAATTCAAGGCCCTTCGATTTGTGCACGCTCATTATGCGCACCACGTCATCGCCCTCGCCCAGCGTGGCCGCGGTAGTCATGTCCTGACCGGCGCGCTTTAACTGCTCCACATATTGCAAAAAGCCATGCAGACCGCCGAACTGCGAATCTTCATACGTCGCCGCGCGACTGCACAGCAGCCGTAGGTTGGCCTGACGTTCCACGCCGCCCGGCAGTGCGCCTACATATACGTAATAGCCAGTCTCGTCAAGCAGCATCCACGCCAGATCGCTCAGCGTCATCGCAAGCGCATCCTGCTGCCATTCGTTCAGACTGCCTACAAACTGGCGCACGCGCCTAAGCAGCTCGGGATTGCGTTCAGGCTTGCGCTGTGCGACTTCCGGTTGTTCGGTTTGTTCAGGCAGTTCTTCGTTGCGCACGTATGCCTCAAGTGCATCCGAAAACGAGCCTGTCGGTGTATAGGCGCGTATCTCGCCCAGATCGGTAGCGGTAAAGCCGAACATCGGCGAATGCAGCACGCCCAGCAAATCGTAATCACGCAGTCGGTTGTCTATCACGCGCATGAGCTCAAGCAGCTGGCGCACCTCGTATGTATCGAAATAGCCGCCGCCCGACTCGGCATAAGCGGGTATGCCCTCGCCCAGCAGCACTTCCAGCGCCTTAGGTGCAAGCGATTGCACTGAGCGGGACAGGACTACTATGTCGCGCGCCTGAACCGAGCGCAGTTGGCCGGTCTTTTGATCCAGCATCTGCGTGCCCAGCAGTTCCTTTATTATCTGCGCGGCGACGTGGGCTTCACTTTCCTCGCGCGAGAGTTCTTCTATTTCAGCGTCGGAATCTGTATCGACGAATTCATCTGCGGCGCAGTCTTCGTCACCCAGTATGTGTATTTCGACTGCCGGGTCGTCCGGCTGCACCGGCAGACCGGGTTTGAGCGCGGCGGCATCGTCGTAATCGATTTCGTATTCGTCGCGGTTCATGGCGCGCGAGAATACGCCGTTGACGAAGTTCAGCACGTTCGCGCGCGAACGGAAGTTCCGGTTAAGGTCTATGCGGAGCGCGTCGCCGCCCGGAGAAGCGCTGAATCCATCGTATTTGTTGATGAATATCGACGGATCAGCCTGACGGAAGCGGTATATGCTCTGCTTGACGTCGCCGACCATGAAGCGCACGCGCGGCGCGGATACCTTGTCCAGTATGCTTTCCTGAATGTGCGATATGTCCTGATATTCGTCCACGAATACACAGTCGAACATATCGCGCACAGAGCGCGCGACGCCTTCGTTGCTTAGTGCGCGCAGTGCACAGTGCTCAAGGTCGTTAAAGTCCAGCGCACTGCGTTCGCGCTTGCGACGGGTGTATTCGCGTTCAAAGGCATGTTCCAGACGTATCAGCGCGCTTAACGCCTTGACTATGTAATCGCGCTCTGCTTCACTGCCTTCCATCAGCAATGTCGCAAGCTTGCCCTGCGCCGTGGTTATGTCTTTTGCGCGCTTGCGTATCAGCTTTATCAGCTCGCACATGGGCGCATTGGCTGCGCCGCGCGGCGTGCCCTTGGCGGCGGCGAATCTTGCGGCTTCAAACACGGGCAGTACTACCAGATCATCGCCAGTAGGCCATGCAGCTATGTCGCGCTCCAATGCCTGTTCGTATATGCCTGCGTCGGGGTCCTCGCGCGCAATGCGCAGTGCGCCGTTTAGCATGGCATGTACGCGCTTCATGCGGTCTTTGATTGCAAGTCTTACTATGTCGCGCTGCTTTTCGCGCATGGCGTCACCGGTCTGTGCACTAAGCCATCCGTCCGCGTCGGCGCGACTGCTCAGGAAGGTGTGCAGTGCCAGCACCATATCGCGGATTTCGTCCGGGCCGCGCAGTGCGTTGAGCGCCGCCAGATCGTCGTCAACCTGCTCGTACTCGCCCATGAGTGCATCTTCTACGGCGCGCTGTGCGACGAGCTGTGCTTCCTGCTGATCGATTATCCTGAAGCCGGGGTCGACGTCTGCCGCCTGAAAATACGCCCGGCACACGTCGCGGCAGAATGAATGCAACGTCTGTATGTGCGCCCGGCGGCACGCCTGCGCCTGTGCGCGCATTCGCGGGCCGTCGGCCATTGCATCGAAGCGCGCGGCCAGCCTTTCTCGCATCTCGGCGGCAACGGCGTTTGTGAATGTCACGATCAGCATACGTTCGATGTCCGCACCCTCACACACCAGTTTGAATATACGTTCGACCAGCACTGCGGTCTTGCCCGAACCGGCGGCCGCGCTGACCAGAATATCGCTGCCGCGCGCATCCATCGCAAGGAGCTGTTCCTCAGTCCACGCCATTACTTAGCATCTCCTTCCGATATTCCGCGCAGTCGGTCGAGTACATCCTGCGCAGAGAGTTTTTCCAGCTTGCGCACGCGCGCGCCTGGCAGTGTGGGCACGAACTGGCATATGCCGCGGTAGTCGCAATAGTCGCACGCCGAACGGTTTTCACTTATACTGGGCGTTATGTCAGTCACGCCGCGGCGAATGTCGCTTGCGATTTCGCATATGAGTTCGCGCGCGCGCTCCATCAGCAGGTCGAGTTCTTCGGGCGAAACCAGCCAGTCGGCGCGCTGCGGAGTGCCCGCATTGGTAAAGCGTATCGGTATCGCTTCGTCGGGGCGCGCGGCGGTCAACTCGATCATGCGCGGGTCGTTGACGACAAGGCCGCTCATGCGCAGAAGCTTCACGCGCTCGCGCTCAATCTGATCTTCGTTTAATATGCCCGCGTCGATTACCGGGTCTTTTACCGCGAAATACAGCGCCGCCGCCGGTTCAAATCCGGGCTTTATGTTCAGCGCCGCGCACAGGTAAGTGAGCAGTTGGAGCTGCTGACCATAGTACATTTCGCTGAGCGATGCGGCTTTTCCGCCCAGTTTATAGTCGATGACGCGCAGGCATTGCAAGTCGCCCGAGTCCAGCAGGTCAACGCGGTCTATACGCCCACGCACGCGCAGAGGGCCGTCGGGCAGATCAAGCGACAGCTCGCCCGCCTCGCCAAAGTCGATTTCCAGCATGGACGGGCCGTAAGCGCTGCCCTTCATCTGTCGCGCCATCGCCGCCGCCGCGCGCCGCGCAGTGCGCACCATGTCGCGCGAACGCGCGCGCATAAGCGAATCTTCATTCAAAGGTATAAGTTCGCTCCATTTGCGTTCCATCTCGAACGTCACGTTGTCCATGAGTTCGACGAGCTGTTCGGGCGTAAACTTGTCGAAGCCGCCCGCCGCAACTACGCGTCGCGTGAATGTTTCCAACGCGTCGTGATAGAACATGCCCTTGTCGCGCGGCTGAAGCTCGTATTTTATGTTTTCGACCGGGCGCAGCATGTAGCGCACAAACTCCGCAAACGGGCAGCGCGCGTGCTGCTCCAGCCGGGTTATGCTGACCGATTTAAGGCCGTGATGCAGCCTTTGCGCAAGCGGACGCGGCAGGTTCTGCGACTTCACCTCGTGCATCAGCGCGCGCTCGATTATGTCCGCGCCGCCGCCGGGCAGTCGGTACAGCGCCGCCCATGTGCCACGCACCACGTCCGGCAGACTGCCGTCGATAAGTCCGCGGCGGCTCATAGGCGCAATCTGCTCGCGCGCCGCCGCCGCGCTGGCCATGCGCAATGGCAGCGTGTGGTCGCGGCCGGATACGCCGCGCTGCTTCATGTCGGGGAATACGTTTTTCAGCCTTAGCACAAAGTCGCCGGGACGCTGACCCGCACCGCTGAAGTCGCTTATCGCGTATGAACAGACGACCGCGCGCTCCGCGCCCGCAAGCGCCGCCATCAGATCGACGTTTTCCATAAGCTGCGTATGCTCGCTGTTGTAGCCTAAAAACACATGCATGTCGCGTTCTATCCCGGCGCGCTCGGCATCGGTGAGCAATTGCGCGTCGGCCTCGGGCGGCTGGTCCTGCATACCCGGCATGAACAGCACCTTGACATGCCCTACCTTAATATCGCCCAATCGCCCTGCTGCAACCGCGTCGCCCGACTGCGGCAGCACGCGCACTTCGTCGCATTCCAATGCACTGCGCATGAGGTCGGACAACAGCCCTGTGTCAGCTTTGCGCTCGCCCAGCAGCAGATAGAGCTGGTCAATAAGGCCAATCAGCTTATTCCAGACCTGCGCACCGTATGCGGCCTCGACCATGCGCCGCATTGCGCGTGCATCGTTTTTGCCGCCGCTTATCAGTTCGGCCTGACGTGATTTCAGCATTTCAAGCGCCGACTGTTCTTCCAGCAGCATGAACAGTGCCGAGGCCTGATTGCCCATCGTTTCGGCTGAATCCAGTCTGAGTTTAAGCGAGTTCAGCGGGCCGACGAACGCCGCGCGCAGTGGCTCCACCTGTTCGACAAGTTCCGTGCCGCCGCGCTTGAACGGGCTTAGGAATTTTCGGCCGTTTATGCCAAATTGCACTATGTAGTTTTCTAATAGCTGTGCGGCGCGCCCGGTCATGCCAAAGCCGCTTTTCAGGCAGTCGAGCATGTCTTCCTGCCTGAAACCGTGACTGATCGCGCGCAGTGCAGCCAGCATATAGCGCGGCAGCGGTTCGCCCGCAAGCGCGCGCGGTTGCGCTATGAACAGCGGCACATCGTAAAGCGCGAATGCGCGCTCGAGCAGGTGCCGGTATTCGTCCATGCGCGGCGACACCACTGCTATGTCGCGCCAGCGCATACCGTTGCGTGCCAACTCGCGCGCCTGTGCAGCCACCTCCATCGCCTCGTCAAACGGGTCGCGCAGAGTTTGCAGCCTTATCATGCGCGGTTCGCCCTGCCAGTGCTGCATTGGATGCGCAAATACTTCGCGGCGCAAAAAGCCGGTTTCGCCCTGCGGCGGTTTGTCAGGCTCATATTCAATCTGGCACGGTTCGCCCGCTTTCCTGAGCGCAGTCACCAATCGGTTGAGCGAAAGCGCCACAGTCTCGTATGCGCCGTAGTCGCGCGCATCCCGGCGCGGCATCGCGATTATCAGCTCAAACGAGCGCACGCGTTTGCACAGCGCGACCGCGAGGCGCTCCAGCGGCGGCGTTATCATGTCGAAGCCATACATGATTACGTCCGCGCCGTTCAAAAATTCCGCATATTCGAATCGGCGCAGGCATTCGCACTGCCTGTCCGCGCCATCTATAAATCTGCCAGCAAGCGCGTCGGAATACGCGGCGTATATGCGCGATATGTCGCCGAGCTTTGCGCTAAGCGCCGGATCGTGCGCCTGTGCAGCCATTTGTGCAATATCGTCAGGCATAACGCCCGCGTTTTTAAGCTCGCCCACCTGTGAAAGCGCCTTTATTACAAAGCCTGGCTTGGCGGCCGCTCCGGCGTACCAGTTGAGCTGCTTGCCTATGTCGCGTATCGCCGCGCCTAGCAGCAGCGCCCGGCCGCGCTCGTCTATCGGCACCCCCTCCGGCTCGCCTGCCGCCTCGAATACCCGCGTGTACAGCTTTGCCGGGCTGATTACCTGTATCGCAAACGAACCTTTTATGTTAAGCGAATCCACTATGTCAAGCTCGGTTTGCAGTGTTATCTGCTCAGGCACGAGCACGTAGATTTTGTCTTTGCCGCCTTCAAGCCCCACGCGCAGTCTTGACATCAGCAGTCCGCGCGTCTGTTCAGCTCGCGAATGCGTAATGCGCATAGCGTCGCCCCCTTCTTACAGATATTGTATCATCTGCGCGCCGCTATAACAAGCGCGCCCGTATCACAAATGCCGCCCCGGAATGTTCCGGGGCGGCACAGTATTGCATGTCTTTCGGTACATCAGTCCTGATACTGCTGCTCAACCGTACCCATGCGGTTGAACGGGAAGAACAGATAACGCACATGACCGACGATCTGCGACTTGGTAAGCGGGCCTACCGCGCGGCAGTCGTTGGAATTAGCGCGGTTATCGCCCATCACGAAATATTCGTCATCACCCAGCGTGATCGGGCCGTAGTCGCGATTGGTGGGATGCGCGATGAAGCTTTCGGCCAGTGCCTCGCCGTTTAGGTAAGTCACGCCGTCGCGTATTTCGATCGTATCGCCCGGCAGACCCACAAGGCGCTTTATGTAGTTCTCCTTGGAGTTGGGATAGTGGCATATCACGACCGTGCCGCGCTCCGGCTCGCCGAACAGATAGTCGAACTTAGTCACAAACACGCGGTCTCCGGTATAGAGCGTATCGTTCATCGACGGGCCGTCCACGACTATCGGCTCGAATACATACGTGCGCACCAAGAATACCGCCAGCAGCGTGCACGCAATCAGTATCACCCATTCGCGCGCTTCCTTGCCGAACTTCTTCTTTCGCTCGACTTTGCGCTGCGCTTCGCCGTCGTCCTCGCTCAGTTCCAGCAGCTTTTTGCCCTCGGCATTCTCCTGCTCGGTCTGAGTCGGCTTATCAAGTTCAGACTTACCGTCCATTCGAATAACTTCCTTTCGCAAATGAAATCCGTGAATTTCTAAAGTCGCATTTTGCCGCCGCGCGGCCACAGTCTCAGTCTGGCCACGGCGAATATCTGCCTGCGCCCAAGCGGACCGACGACGCGGCTGTCGCGCGAACATGCGCGATTGTCGCCCATTACGAAATACTCGCCGTCGCCCAGCGTAACCGGCGCAAAGTCGCGCCGCGTCGGATGCGCAACATACGGCTCCAACAACGCCGCGCCGTTTATGTACGTCACGCCGCCGCTTATCTCCAGTGTATCGCCCGGCAAACCTATCACGCGCTTGATATAGTTCTTGCGGCGCGAATCCGGGTAATGGCAAATCACGATCTGCCCGCGCCTGGGCTTTGCAAAAATCAAATCCAGCTTGGTCGCAAACAGTCTGTCGCCATTTTTAAGCGTATCGCTCATTGAAAAGCCCTTAACGCACACCAGTGTAAACACAAACCCGCGCAGTATCGCCGCAATGCCCAGCGCCAGCAATATATCGATAAGCAGTTCCACCGACGGCCTCCCTGAAGCGATTATATGCCGTGTATGTCGGACAGCGGATAGACCACGCTGCGCGCATGGCCGATTATGTAGTCGGCCTTCAGCGTGCCCACGTCGTCCGCCCGGCTGTCGTGACTGACCGCGCGGTTATCGCCCATTACAAGGTACTGACCGTTGCCTATCAGCACCGGGCCGTAATCGCTTTCGGCGGGATAGCTTACGAAACTCTCATCGACCAGTTCGTCGTTTACATACGTGCGACCGTCCTTTATCATGACAGTATCGCCCGGCAGACCCACTATGCGCTTGATAAAAGTGCTTTCGCGGTTGGGATAGCGGCAAACCACCACGTCGCCGCGCGCGGGCGCTGAAAATATGTAATCGAACTTGGTCACGCAAAGCATTTCGCCGCTTTGCAGCGTAGGCTCCATAGACGGGCCTTCCACGCGCACTATCTCAAACACATACGCGCGCACGCCCAACGCGAGCACCGCCGCCAGTGCCAGTGTAAGTATCCACGACGCTATTTCACGCCTGACCGCGCGCTTGCGGGCGCGTCTGCGGCGCGCCGTGCTGGATTTAGCTGGCGGAGCTGACTTACCGTTACCATACGCCGACCTGTGCGCATCTGGCGCAGGCGCATTCTGTGGCCGCTTATTCATCGGCATTTTCTCCGGCATGTTGCAAAATCTTCTTCACACGCTTTTCGAACTCGGCGCGATCCAGCATTACCGTGCGCCCGCAGCCCTGACAGCGTATCTTCACATCCGCACCGGTGCGCACAATTACCCAGCTGTTGCTACCGCACGGATGCGCCTTGCGCATCTGAACAACGTCTCCCAGCGCAATAAGCATGGCTCATCCCTCACAATATACAATTATATATCGCCGCCGCGCGTATCATCAAGCCGGGCAATGTTATGACGTTACGTCAATATTGCCCAACGGCGGCGGCGTTCGACACATTTGCGTCACATAGCGGTATGCGCTTCGCCGTTATAGACATAGCCGCTTATCGGATCGAGCGTAATGGTCGTGCCTGTGCGCAGCACCGAGCAGGCGCTCTCGGCCGAATGTATTACTGGGATCTCCAGCGTAAGCGCGGCGATCGACGCATGGCACGCCGAGCCTTCGCATTCGACGATCACGCCCGACGCTTTGCGCAGATACGGCAGGAAGCTGTTGTCGGTCTGCTTGGCCACGAGTATGTCGCCGGGATTGAAGTTGCTGGCAGCCTCAGCCAGCGTATGCGCCACGCACACGCGCCCCACGACCAGCGTATCGCCTATGCCGCGGCCGCGCAGCAACACGTCGCCTACTACGTGTACGCGGATAAGATTGGTCGTGCCGCTCATGCCCACGGGCACGCCCGCGGTAACTATGGCCACATCGCCCACGCCCAGATAACCGTGCTCCTGAGCGGCGGATATGGAATGCGACACCATCTCGTCAGTATTGTCACTGTGCGATACGATCAGCGGCATTACGCCCCATACGCAGGCCAGCTGATTAAACACGCGCTCATTCTCGGTGGTCGCGATAAGCGCGCAGTTGGGGCGATACTTGGACACCTTGCGCGCGGTGGAGCCGCGATGAGTGGGCGTAATTATCGCCTTTGCGTTAAGGTCGGCCGCGATTGTGGTACAGGCATAGCTGACGGCGTTGGTTATGGAGAAGTTCACATCGAAGCTCTCCTGCACGCCCTTGGGTTCTAAATTGCGCTGCGCCTCGACATGCGTGGCTATGCGCACCATCATCCTGAGCGCCTCCAGCGGATAGCGGCCCGATGCGGTTTCGCCCGACAGCATTATGCAGTCGGTGCCGTCCAGTATCGAGTTGGCCACGTCGGATACCTCGGCGCGCGTGGGGCGCGGATTGCGTATCATGGAATCGAGCATCTGGGTCGCGGTG
>CAOKFD010000023.1:0-45697 GCA_948467645.1 uncultured Eubacteriales bacterium
CAGATGCCATAATCGTAATTTTTAGAATTACTGTCTTATGAGCACCCTTGTAATGGCCGGGGGATTAATCGTCCCATCAAAACAGAATCAGAACCATATTTCCTGAACAGCCGCCTGAGCAAAGTCGATCTCGGCCTCGCGCGCCGTGCCCGCCTTACCGACGGTGAACTTGACCACGCCGCTGCCCTGCACGCGCGCTTTGCCGTCCTCTACCGACAGCACTTCGCCATTTTCGCTGTGCGGCCACGCCACGCAATCGCCCTTTGCGACGCATTTTATCATCGTACCGAAAGGCATTTCGACTGCGTACTTATCCTGCCCCACGCGCACACGCGCCGTGCGGATGTTGCTCTCCGGGCGGTACCAGTCCACGGCTAGCAGGTATACGTGCCGCGCGCCGTCGTCCTGTACGTAAACCGCGCTGCCAACGTCGTCGCCCGTCTCGGCCCAGATGGGTTCCTTTTCGGTTTCAGCCTGCATCAGGCGGGTAATTTGCTGCTCGTACAGCGGGCGTATCGCGGCATTGGCGGGGTATGCTTTCGCGTTGAACAGCACCACCTGACCTTCGCCCAGCGCGTATACGCATACCAGCGGCAGTCCCTCGTCAGTGCGCGCCAGCACTTCAGTCGGCTCGGCCGCATTGTCGCATACCTGCACGGAAGCGCCGTTTGCGTGGTTCTCGACATAGTGCGGTTCGCCCGCGCAGAACGCAAACGGATGGCCCTTGGCCTGATGCAGCTTATATTCAGCCACATAGTCGAACCACGTCGTATCGGTCATGTGCGCGCGGGTCAGCATCAGCTTGCCGCCGCGCGAGACGTACTCGGTCAGCTTTTCATAGTCGCTTTCCTCGGCGCAGTGATAGCCCATGAACGCCAGCGCGCCGTAGTTTTCCAGCAGCTTAACATCGCTTTCGATAGGCAGAGCGTCGATATTGCCCATGGGCGTGCCGGTATGATAACCCACAGGGTGATCGGTGTCGCAGCCGTGTATGTACAGCGCCGCGCCCGGCTTACTGAGCGGATATATCGTCTTCAGCAGATCCCAGCTGCGCTCGGCCTCGGACAGCTTCTTGTCCTGCCAGCCCCACGGGTGCGAATTGCCGAACGCGTGCCAGCCGTCGTACCTGCCGTGGATAAGTCCCATAGGCGTATGGAACCGGCCGCTGCGCGTGTGTGACGCGACATAGCGGTAGAAGTCCTGCTGCTGCTTCTGATGCCCGCCGCAGCCCGCGCTGAAGCGGTGGAAATGCGAATAGTACTCCTCCAGATGCCATAGACCTTCCTCTGTGTTTATCTCGGTCGCGCCCTGCATGTACGATACGTAAAGCGCCAGCCGGTAGCGGCGGAAGTGCTCGGGCGCGTCCTGCGGCGAGGACGACCACTGCACCGCGTGATGCACGCCCATGCTGTCGGTGCCGTGCGCCCAGCTTGCGCCGCGCAAGAACGCCATCAGCGGCTCCATCGAACCATACATCGTCTCCGCGCCCAGCCAATCATAGCCCGCATCGAACATGTACTTGAACATGACCGACGGGCCGGTGTGACGCGGCGCGCCAAAGCGTGCGGCAGACAGCGCGGCGACCGATTTGGCCATGCCCTCGCGGTTGTCGCGCGGTATCATTGGGTCGCGGTAAAGGTATATGTCGTCGCCGACGTAGTTAAAGTTGACAGGTGCATGATTGCCGCCCGTGTGCTTGGGGTCTTCCTCATAGGCACGCTGAGTCATATCGCCGTACTGCTCAGTCATATCCGACTCGGAGCCGCTGCGCGTGCCCCAGTAGTACGCCGCGCCGTCGCGCTCGTGCTCCTGACGGCCGTGATAGCCCGCGCCCGATAGCATCTCATCGTCGGGGTTGGTACTTATTCCGGGCAGCTCGCGGCCGTCCAGCATCAGCACATAGTGTATGTCCATCTCATTAAGTACGCGCGTGACCAGCTTCCACACGTCCGGGTTGAGCGTGCGCGTGCCGCACCAGCGGTAGGTGGGGCGTATGGTCAGCAGATTGCCCACGCCATTGGATATGTACCAGCTCAGGTATTCCTCAACATAGTCCAAACGCTGCTCGATGTAGATCATGTCGCCCGTGCCGGTGACTACGTTGTCCACTCCGCGCTCGACGACCTGCGGTATTTCGCCCTTTACAGTCACGCCGCCGCAGCTGAACTCAAACGCCGCATGTGCACATGCCTTTTCGCAGGCAAGGCGCACGCCGTGTAGTCCTGCCTCGGCAAAGTGATATTCGCTTTCACCCGAAAGCCTGCCGTCGGGGGAGCGGAATTTGACCACCGCGTTCGGCTCGTCAGTGCGCAGCAGCACATGCGCGCCGCCGCTTACCGACGCGATCTGGCTGCACGCAATCAGCGCAACCGCACCCGCTGGCTGCTCGATCACGCCCACCTCGCGCACGATGTAGGGCACAGGTTCGTGATAGTCGGATATGAGCTTTATTTCCAGTTCGGCATTGCCGCTCAGCATATCGGCAGGCAGATCGACTGCCCACTCGGAATCCAGATGGCAGCGCTCAAAGCGTTCACCGCTGAATATAACCTTGCCGTTTAGCTTAACCTCAAATTCAGGCCATTCCTTGTGGCTGAGGTACTGCGCCGTCCAGTCGAACAGCTCCTTGTCCGCGACCGGCACGTCGAAGTCGGGCAGCAGGTTCTCGCCGCTGGAGGCGGTCAAAAACGCGCGCTCGACGTACACGCTGCCGCTGTAATTTGCGCCCTCAACCCATACGCCCACATGCGCTATGCTGTCGTGCTTGAGGTATAAATCCTGCTTTAGCTCGCGCCAGTCCCATGTGCCTTCGCTTAGATCGATTGTATGTACTTCATCTGGCGGCAGCGCGACCGAATGGCGATTCACGCCGTCCTTCTTATAATATACCTCAACCTTCATGCGCAGGTAGCCGCCCTCGGCAAACTTCAGCTTATCGGCGCGCGCCCATATGCCGAAGCACCAGTCGTCCGGCACGGGCGACATGCCCAGATATGACAGCATCGGCGGCCAAAGCACCTTCTTATATACGCGGCGGATGTACTTTTCGGGCTGCTTGGACGACAGGTTCAGGCAGTAGTGCGCCTCGTGCGCGTGCACGGTATCCAGTGCGTCAGTAACAGTGCGGTACTGCGCCGGGTAGTCCGGCTCGTCCTTCCATTGATAGAACAGCGCGGTTTCGCCCACGACAAACAGACGGTATTTTTTGCCGGCTACAGCCTTTTTGGTAAGCGCAAGGCTCATTCCCGTACCGCCCGCGCGCAGCGTAGTGCCGCGCGTGCTGTACCCGTCATATACCTTTTCATAACTTTCAAAGCTCATTTTAGCAGCGTCTCCTTTTGAAATGTGCCGCGCGATTTCGCGCCCAATCAATTGTACATGACCGCGCGCGTCAAGTCAATGGCCGGGTAAGCCTAAAAAAGCATTCCCATGCCAGCTAAGGCGTGGGAATGCTTTTCGGTAATAAAATTACTTCTTACTGATAGCGTAGCATACTTCGGTTACGTACTCGTCTGGATTGCGGGTTTCCGCGGGGCCTACGCGGTATATGTTGAATACCGGCCCGACGCACTCATACCCGTTTGCGCCCACCCATTCGATTATCGCCGCGTATACGCCGGACAGATGCTCATATCCGCCGCTTAGTATGCAGCTTGCGAACGTTATCTCGGGCAATGTCTTAAAGCGCACATGCTCGGTGTCGGGATACTGGCCATTGACGGTCATTTGAATCTCAACGTCCACGTCGGCGTCCTTGTATTCGCAGTCCATGAATACCGCGCAGCGCACGCACGGTTCGGCGGGCACTACATTAAGCGCCGCGGTTTCTTCGCGCAGTATGCGCCACATCTCGCCCTCGGCTTCATACTGAGGCAGGGTCATGCGCACGCACGCCGCGTAACGCTCGGGCAGGGTCTTTACCTCAACATTATAAT
Source organism: uncultured Eubacteriales bacterium (assembly GCA_948467645.1). Taxonomy (GTDB): domain Bacteria; phylum Bacillota; class Clostridia; order Christensenellales; family Aristaeellaceae; genus Fimadaptatus. Next base: position 3,936 of record CAOKFD010000023.1, read on the forward strand.
TCATATCGCATTCCTCTCTTAACTGCTTTCGCGCGTCGGCTATCAGCTTGAGCCTGCGTTCGGTGTCGGCAATCTGCATTTTTAGCTGCATCTCCATGTCAGCCATGTACATGTCCATGGCCTCCGGGTCGCCGTATACCTTCAGCATTTCGCCTATCGCCGCAAGGCCGAAGCCCATGTCCCGCAGCGCCGTTATGCGGTACGCTATGGCAAGCTGGCTTTCGTCGTAATACCTGTATCCGGTGAAGCAGTCCGTCTCGCTGGGCGCGAGCAGTCCGATCTCGTCATAGTGGCGCAGCATCCTCACGCTGATTCGCGCCAACCGCGAAAAATCTCCGATTTTCAGCATAGCGGTACCTCCGTGCTGATTTAGTTTATTGAGCTCAAACATATGATACAGCCTGACACAGTGTCAGAGTCAATACCCGCGTGCGCATTTTATGAAAAGCATCTGCATACGACAAATCGGATGAGCATCTGATGCTTTGATACCCGCGCAGCTTGACACAGTGTATGCGCAATGCTACAATATAACTGATGTTATGGAACAAGCGTTATTTTGAGGCGGGGAGGACTGGCAAGTGGAAAACGTGCTGTCGGTAAGGGGATTAACCAAGCGGTATGACAAGTTCGCGCTAAAAGATGTTTCATTCGACGTGCGCCGGGGCGAGATAATGGGCTTTATTGGGCGCAACGGCGCGGGTAAGACGACTACACTAAAGTCGCTCATGAATTACCTGCACCCGGACGCGGGCGAGATAGACTTTTTCGGCAAGCCCATGACGGGCAACGAGATGGAGATAAAGCGGCGTACTGGCTTCGTCACGGGCGGAGTGGATTATTACATGCGGCGCAAACTGCGCGCGATAACCGACGTTACGCGCGGCTTCTATCCCAACTGGGACGAGGCGGCGTATAAGCGCTGCATTGCCGCATTCAGCCTGGACGAGGACAAAACCCCCGCCGAGCTGTCTGCAGGTATGAAGGTTAAGTACAATCTCGCGCTGGTTATGTCGCACAGAGCCGAGCTGCTCCTGCTCGACGAGCCGACCAGCGGGCTTGACCCGGTAAGCCGCGACGACCTGCTGGACGTGTTCCTGGGGCTTAAACGCGAGGGCGTTAGCATACTGTTCTCCACGCACATAACGTCCGATCTGGATAAGTGCGCCGATCGTATAACCTACATCCGCGCGGGCGAGATGCAGGCGTGCTGTGCGTTGGAGGAGCTGGTAAACGCATACGTGGTGGCCGAAATCCCGGAAGACGCGATAGGTGGCATTCCTGCAAATCTGCTTATCGGCGCAAAGCCCGCGCGCCGCGGCTTCAGTGCGCTGGTGCGCAAATCCGACGCGGCTAAGCTTAATATCGCGACAACACCGGCCGCGCTGGATGACGTAATCGTGCATATGGAAAAGGAGGCGCAGTAATTCATGAAGGCGCTGATTAAAAAGGAATTCAAACTTGCGCTGCACCCGACGGTGCCGCTGTTCTGGCTGCTGTCCGCGATGCTGATTATACCCAACTATCCGTACTACGTGGCGTTTTTCTATACCACGCTGGGGCTGTTCTTCGTGTGCCTTACCGGCCGCGAGAACCGCGATATACAGTATTCGATGATGCTGCCCGTGGCCAAGCGCGACATAGTGCGCGGGCGCTTCATATTTACCTTAATCGTGGAATGCGTTCAAGTGATTGCCGCGATACCGTTCGCCGTACTGCGCGCGCGGCTGGTGCCCGCGCCCAACGCCGCCGGTATGGACGCGAACGTTGCGCTGTTCGGACTGTCGCTGATCATGCTGGGGCTGTTTAACATCGTGTTTTTCACACGCTACTATTCCGCGCCCGACAAGGTGGGCGGCGCGTTCATACGCAGCAGCATCGCGGTGTTTGTGTACGTGGCGCTGGCCGAGACTGCGGCGCACGTCGTGCCGTTCGTGCGCGACCGGCTGGACACGCCCGATCCGCAGTTCATGACAGAAAAGCTGTGCGTATTGGCAATAGGCATAATCGCGTACGCCGCGCTGACATGGGCGGGGTATAGAATATCTGTGCGGCGGTTTGAGCATCTGGATATCTGACGCTTACGGCGCGGCATGTGGCGATGCCCATATAGAAAAGCGGCTTTTGAATGCTGAAGCGCGACGCTTAAAGTGCGTCGATTCATGCAGAGTAGAATTGATCGATTTAAAATGCGGCCTTGCTCCGTCGGCAATCGGGAGCAAGGCCGCGCGCTTTTCCACATTCTACTAAACAAACAATAAAATATGTCAAATGCAGGGATTGGATAATCGCAAGGAATCGAGTATAATGTTGTTGTAAAAAACGATGGGGGCGGCGTGACACACTCTAATGGATTGATTCTGGATATGTAAAAAATAAACGGGAGGTATTATCATGAACAAGGTAGAACGACTGACAAACGCTTTTAACGGCAAACCGGTGGACAGAGTACCATTCAGTTTTTGGTACCATTACCAGAATGACAGGCTGGGCAACGACAACGGTCTTAAGGCTCACATGGACTATTATAAGTCCACGGGCGTCGATTACATAAAGATCATGTCGGACGGATACGATTGCCCCGTTATGTACGACGTAAAGGTTCCTTCGGATTGGCGTCATATAAAGCATGGCGGAAAGAACAGCGATTATTATAAGGGTCAGCTGGACAGGGCAAAGCGAATAAACGATACGCTGCAGGGCGATTGCCTGACCTTCTACAATATATTCGCTCCGTTTTCTCTGATACGCCATTGTGATCGCGAGGAAATGGTAATGGCCCATCTAAAGGAGGATAGCAAGAGCGTGCTTGCCGGACTGGACGTCATAGCGGAGGACGCGTTGGAACTGTCGCAGGCGCTTATGACGGAAGGCGGATGCGCCGGAATCTATATGGCGCTGCAGGGCGGCGAAAAGGATAGGTTTACAACGGAGGAATATGCCCAGATAGTTGCGCCCAGCGACCTTAAGGTGCTCGCGGGCGCCAAGGAAGTGCGCGATATGAACATAGCGCACCTTTGCGGCTGGGCCGGCGACGCCAACAATCTTGAAGTATGGAAGGACTATCCGGCCAAGGCATTTAACTGGGCTATATTTATAGAAAATATGGATCTTATAGAGGGCAGGAAGTTCTTCGGCGGCAAGACGGTGATCGGCGGATTTGACAACAGGCGCGGACACATGCTGCATTCCTCCGGCACGCGTGAGGAGATAAAGGAATTTACCAAGAAGACTGTATTGGATTACAAGGCGGCGTTTGGCAATACAAACGGCCTTGTGATAGGCGCGGACTGCACCATATGGTATGACGTAGACGACACCAGGTTCCGCTGGGTACTGGAAGCTTTGGAAGAGCTTTGATGCGTTTAGGGTATATCCTGAATGGATAGATAAGCATAGCAGAAAGAATTAAGACAGGCTGCCGCTCAAAAAAATGAGCGTCGGCCTGTTTTACTTATACCCGGCGCGGCCGCGATTTATCCAGCACACATGCGTCCTCAATTTTAATAAAATGATAGCCCATATTCCAAATATGTGCTATAGTAAAAGCAGCGTAGCCGCGCGCGGCGTACATACGGAATAGCGGCGGCTCCCAAGGAATCGCTTTACATCCCAAAACGAAAGGAAGATGCGCAATGCAGGCATATAACCCATACTTGCCCAGCTGGGAGTATACTCCCGACGGTGAGCCGCATGTATTCGGCGATCGCGTGTACGTGTACGGCTCGCACGACCAGTTCCGCGGCCCGGTATACTGCTTAAACGACTATGTGTGCTGGTCTGCGCCCGTTGACAACCTAAAGGACTGGCGCTATGAGGGCGTGATCTACCCAAAGGTTTCCGACCCGCTTAACAAGGACGGCTCCATGTGTCTGTACGCGCCCGACGTTACGCAGGGCCCGGACGGCCGGTACTACCTTTATTACGTGCTGGACCATGTGGACATAGTGTCCGTGGCCGTGTGCGACACGCCTGCGGGCGAGTATAAGTTCTATGGCTACGTGCATCATCCGGACGGCACGTATCTGGGGCGCGGCGAGGGCGACGAGCCGCAGTTCGATCCGGGCGTGCTGACCGAGGGCGACCGGACGTATCTGTACACCGGCTTTTGCTGGGGCGACGACCCGACGCGCCACGGCCCTATGGTCACCGTACTGGACAGGGATATGCTGACCGTGATCGAAGGCCCTAATATAATAATGCCGTCCGGCTGCTACTCCAGCGGTTCGGGCTATGAGGGACACGAGTTTTTCGAGGCCTCGTCCATACGCAGGTTCGGCGACACGTACTACTTTGTATATTCGTCGGTAGTGATGCACGAATTGTGCTATGCCACCAGCAAGTACCCCAACCGCGGCTTCAAATTCGGCGGCGTGATCGTAAGCAACAATGACATAGGAATATCCACGTATAAGCCCGCCGAAAAGCCCATGTTCTACGGTGCGAACAACCACGGTGGCCTTGTAAAGGTGGGGGACGATTACTATATATTCTACCACCGCCATACCGACGGCACGAATTACAGCCGTCAGGGCATGGCCGAGCGCGTGACGCTGCTGCCGGACGGCTCCATCCCGCAGGTGGAAATGACCTCGTGCGGCTTGAACGGCGGCCCGCTGGAGGGCAGGGGCACGTATCCCGCCTATATCGCATGCAACCTGTTTACATCCGAGGACAACATGTATACCGGCGGATCGGGCAAAAACGGCTTCTGGCTGGACGGCCGATTCCCCCGAATAACGCAGGATGGCCGCGACGGCGACCGCGAGCCGGGCTATATAATGAACATGGCCGATACGGCAACCTGCGGCTTCAAGTACTTCGATTGCCGTGGCATAAGCCGCATAACGCTGCGCGTGCGCGGGTATGCGGGCGGCTGCTTTATTGTAAAGACCGCATGGGACGGCCCGGAGCTGGGGCGAGTGCCGCTAAGGTTTACCAATATATGGACTGATTTCAGCGCGGACGTCGCCATACCCGACGGCGTAAACGCCATTTACCTGACGTATAGCGGCGGCGGCAATGCGTCGCTTCTGTCCTTTACGCTGGAGTAAGCGGAGGTGTGCAAAATGAAAATACTTAGCGAATACAAGCTGGGCGATATGCTGCTGCGCTATCTGACCGATGAAGAGCGGCATGTGGGCATGATGCTGATACCTGTAGAAATGGCGGACTGCGTGTTGGATAAGCAGTGGAAACTGGAGCCGCTCGCACAGTACCATACGCTGTATGACGTCGCGCCCGGCAGCTTTGCGGGCGGCCATAGTCTGGCGTGCTCGGATGTGGTCGATGAGATGCGCCTGGTCGGGCAGGAGCGCCGGGACGATGCGATAATCACTGCGATTGCGGATGCGGCCGGACGCACTATTTATCACCGCGCCGCATGGCACGCGGGTCTGGAAGCGCTGCGCGTATCCACGGCGTTTGAAAACAATACCGATGAGCCGCTGACGCTGGACCTGCTTACCAGCGTGAACGTGGGCAATATCACGCCCTTCACCCCGGCGGACGCCGTGGGCGCGCTGACCGTGCACCGTGTGCACAGCGCGTGGAGCGCCGAGGGCCGGCTGCACAGCGAAAGCGTAGAGAGCATGCATCTAGAGTCGTCCTGGTCGGGCTATGGTATGCGCATAGAAAAGTTTGCTCAGATCGGCTCCATGCCCGTGCGCGGCTGGTTCCCGTTTGCGGCGGTAGAGGACAAAAAGGCGGGCGTGACGTGGGCTATACAGCTGGCCTGCCCCAGCTCGTGGCAGTGCGAACTGCGCCGTCAGGGTGAAGGACTGAGCATGTCGATAGGCCTGCCGGACGATGAGACGGGCCGCTGGCGCCGCACGGTCAACCCGGGCGAACGCTTTGAAACGCCCGAAGCATACGTAACGGCGGGGCGCTGCGGCGTGGACGCGGCGTCCCAGCGGCTGCTCACGGTGCAGCGCGAAAACTGGCTGCGCCGCGATGAAGAGCTGCCCGTGCTGTTCAACGAATACTGCACCACATGGGGTAATCCTACGCATGAAAACATGGTAAAAATCGCAAATCGCATACGCGGTCACGAAATCGACTTTATGGTTATGGATGCCGGCTGGTACGGCAGGGGCAATCTGGAATGGAGCGAGTGCGGCGGCGACTGGATACCCAACGCCGAAATGTTCCCGGACGGATTGAAGGCCACTGCGGACGCAATACGCGCCTGCGGCTTTAAGCCGGGCATATGGTTCGAGGCCGAAAACTGTGCGCCCATGTCCGAACTGTTTGGGCGCGACGAGCTGCTGCTCAAAAAGCGCGGCCACGTACTCGGCTCTGCAAAGCGGCGCTTCCTCGATATGCGTATGCCCAAGGCGCATGAATATCTGGCCGAACGCGTGACGGGGCTTTTGCAGAAATGCGGCTTTGAATACATAAAGGTGGATTATAACGATACTATAGGCATCGGATGCGACGATCCAGACGGATTGGGCGAGGGCCTGCGCAAGAACATGCAGGGCACGCTGGATTTCTTCCGCGAAATGCGCGCGGCCGTTCCGGGGCTGTATATAGAAAACTGCTCCTCGGGCGGTCACCGGCTGGAGCCGTCCATGATGGGGGTTGCGGACATGGCCTCGTTCTCGGACGCGCACGAATGTCAGGAGATACCGATCATCGCCGCAAATCTGCACCGCATGATACTGCCCGGCCAGTCGCAGATATGGGCCGTGCTGCGCAAGACCGACAGTCTGCGCCGTGTGAACTATTCTCTGGTCAACACCTTCCTGGGCGTAATGTGCCTGTCCGGCGATATGTTGGATCTGTCGGACGAACAGTGGAAAAAGGTGGACGAGGGCATAGCGTTTTATAAGGCGGTGCGCCATATAATCCGCGACGGCGTGACCAGCTTCCACGGCGACGTGTCCGAATCGTGGCGGCATCCCACGGGATGGCAGGGTATAGTGCGCACGTCGGGCGGCGAAACGCTCGCGGTGATCCATACGTTTGGCGGCAGCTTCCCGGCGAGCGTGACTCTGCCGGTGAGCGCGCGCCGCGTGCGGCGCATTATGTGCAGCGAGAATAACGACGTGTATCTGGGCGACGGCTGCCTTACGGTGTCGCTGAACGCGCCGTTTGAGGCGATAGCCGTGTATCTGGACTAGAGTGTGTCTCAAAAATTCCTGAGTACGCAATATCGGGCGTCGCTGTGCCATTTCTGCGCTTTTGTGCGCAGTTCCGCCATTTCTTTTGTGACATACTCCAGACCCATATCGTATAAACTGTATGCCGGAACAGCGCCGCTTGCGCGGACTGCTCCGGCATACGCCCGTTTTGGCGCGCGGCATCAATCCTCGCCGGGCTTAAACAGCGTAAACCGCCCGCGCTCAAATGAAAGTATGCCCTCGTCGCGCATACGCCCCAGCTCGGCGGACATTGCACTGCGATCGACCGCTAAATAGTCGGCCAATTGCTGCCGGTTGAGCGGCACTTCGAACGAGGATGTGCCCGCGTGCCGCGCCTGCGCCGACAGATACGCGAGCAGCTTCTCGCGCGTGGTGCGCCGCGTGACATAGCTGAGCTTTTCGTTAAGCCTTAAATTGTTGAGCGAAATTGCGCCCAGCAGGTTCACAATCAGCCGCGTATGAAACGCGCACGACGACGGGCACACGCTGACCACACGCCGCACGTTCAGGTACAGCACGCGGCACCGGCTGTTGGCCTGTACGGCCACGCTCATCGGCGCGCCGGTACAGGCGTAGCTTTCGGCAAAAGTATCGCCCGGCTGCAGCTCAGCGATTATATCGCGCCGCCCCCAGAAGTCCTCGCGCATTACGTGTACGCTGCCGTCCAGCATCAGCCCCATGCGCTCGCTCCGGTCGCCGATGTTCAGCAAAAATTCGCCGCGTGCATATTCGCGCGTGTCCGCGTCCAGGCATTTAAGCATCGCTTCGATTTCGTCCGGCTCAATCCCTGAAAAAACTTCGGACGCACGCAAAACTTCCATAAATTCTCGCATAAAAAGCACCTCTTGCGTTGTATTTACAACGGACATTATGCTGCAAATTGTAGTATACTTATGCCACAACGTCAAGCGGATATGGAGGATTCAATAATGAAGCGCAGAATTATCAACATAGATGAAAGCAAGTGCAACGGCTGCGGCGCGTGCGCGAATGCGTGCCATGAGGGCGCGATAGCGATGGTGAACGGCAAGGCAAAATTGATGCGCGACGACTTCTGCGACGGTCTGGGCGACTGTCTGCCCGCGTGTCCCACGGGCGCGATTACTTTTACCGAACGCGAAGCGGTTGCCTACAACGAAGCAGCGGTGCTGGAGGCCAAGAAGGCCAAGCAGCAGTCGGGCGGCTGTCCCGGCACGTTTGCGCAGATGTTCGGGCGCAAGCCTGCGGGCGGCTGTCCCGGTTCGCGCGCGGCCGAAATCGAGCGCCCGCACACGGGCAGCTGTCCCGGTTCGCGCATGGCGGCGTTCAACCGTACCACTGCGCAGGCTGCCGATGCGGCCGAGCCGGTATCCCAGCTGCGCCAGTGGCCGGTACAGATAAAGCTGGCTCCGATAAACGCGCCGTGGCTGAATGGTGCGGACGTGCTTATCGCGGCGGACTGCACCGCCTATTCGCGCGCCGACTTCCACGCGCGCTTCATGCAGGATAAGGTAACGCTGATCGGCTGCCCTAAGCTGGACAGCGTGGACTATTCCGAAAAGCTGGCCGAGATGTTCAGCAGCAACGACATCGCAAGCATAACGGTCGTGCGTATGCAGGTGCCGTGCTGCGGCGGCATAACTGCGGCGGTGGAGCGCGCGATAGCCGCATCGGGCAAGCGCATACCCATGCGCGTGGTGATACTTTCTACCGATGGACGCATAATCCGGGACGAAACCGTCTGATAAATATAAACAAGGCAGGGCTGATGCGATCATCGGCCCTGCCTTGTTTTTTGCCTGCATTATTTCTTTTCCTTCAGCTTGCGCTTGAGTTCCTTGCGGCGCTTGTCGATCTCGTCCATATGATCCCTCAGCTTGTCTACGACGCTTTCATATCGCGTGGACTTGAGCGCGGGGAAGGAGCGTATCATGCGCTTTATCTGATAGTTCAGCTTGACGGGCAGTTCGGCCAGCTCCGTCAGATCGGGCAGCTCGCGCGCCTCGCGCTTATTTTGCTCCAGTTCCTCGGGCGTGCACATGCCCGCCGTGGAGGGCGTGACTATCTTGCCCATGAGCTTGTTGAATGGCGAGAAGCCTATCAATGTATACACATTATCGCCCACGAACAGCGCCAGCAGCATCCAGAACAGTATGTCGCGCGCCTCGGGAGTGATAAAGCTCAGCTTGTCCTCAAAGAACGGGTGCATGAACAGTACCAGCACTACCGAGAAAGCGCCGAACGCCACCGCGCCCAACAGGCACACGCGCCCGTTTATATTGAGGAATTTTTTCGAGTAGTCCCACCAGCGTGCATGGAACAGCTTTTCCATGCCCCACGACGTGATGTATTCCAGCGTGCAGTCCATTATCGCGCCCGCAAAGAACAGCACCGCCGGATTGGTGAACCGACCCAGCGCCAGCAGGTTTACGACCGCGCCCACGCCGTATATCGGGCAGTATGGGCCGTTCAGGAAGCCGCGGTTTATGAATCGGCGCTCCTTTACGGAGCAGAGTATCGTTTCGTAAATCCAGCCGATACAGCTGTACAGCAGGAACCACAAAAATATATCCTTTATGTTATCCATGCACTATGCCCAACCTCCTGAGCAGTTTATTTTGGGAAACGGTTTCGCTTATCGCGCACAGCTTGTCCGCAAGGCATACCAGCAGCCCCTCGCGAAAGCGCGGCGGTATCGGCGTAAGCGGGAACATGTGCCGGTGAATGACGTTGCGCTCTATGCGGTTCAGGTGGAAAGTCCGCTCCGCGTTGCGCAGCGCCCAGCCCGGATGCCTGAACCCGTGCAGCCGGTGCGACGGGTCGGAATCGTGCCAGTCGTACAGGAAAAAGTCGTGCAGCAGCGCGCCGCGCACCATGCTGCGCCGATCCACGCGTATGCGCAGCCGCTCGGCCAGCCAAAGGCTCATGCAGGCGACGTTTACCGAATGGGTGTAGCACGACGTGGTGCCGTGCTGCATGAATATATGTTCGAACTGCATTTCACGGGACGCGAGTATGTCGCCGCCATGCTCGAAAAGTATCGGGCGATAGCGGGCGCTGCGTGAAATCATGGCTCTCACTCCTTTTAAGCAATTAATAGGGCGGGCAATATCCCAACCTTACTTGTAGATTATAATTTGCCGCGCGAAAAATATCAATAGAAATATGCGTCCGTATGAAGCGCACAGCCGCGTTTATTTGCCTGAACGCATTCATAAAGCTCGATATATGAGTGAACATTCACATATTAACCCTAACGTAACGCATTAGAGTATTGACAAACACATATGAATGGATTATCATATGAGCAGGAATTCAAATGAACAATCGTTCAAATGAACAATCGTTCAAATGAACGGAGGCGCATATGACCGAGCATAGCAAGCATGACCATCACGCAGTACTGGAATTGCTGGAGCGCGAATCGCCCAGCGAGGAAATGGTATGCGATCTGGCCGATCTGTTCAAGATATTCGGCGATACGACGCGTATGCGCATACTGTACGCACTGTCCGAAAGCGAAATGTGCGTGTGTGCGATTGCCGAGTATCTGGGCATGACTCAATCGGCAATATCCCATCAGCTCAAGGTGCTGAAGGACAATAACCTGGTAGGCAGTCGGCGGGCAGGCAAGACGATTTACTACTTCCTGGCTGACGACCATGTAAGATTGATAATAGGGCAGGGCTACGCCCACCTGACAGAAGAAAGGAAGAAATCAAAATGAGGAAGGCATTCAAGCTGGACGAATTGGATTGCGCTAACTGCGGACTGAAGATGGAAGAGGCTATTCGCAAGATCGACGGCGTTAAGAGCGTAAACATAAGCTTCATGACTCAGAAGCTGACCCTTGAAGCGGACGACGCGCGCTTCAACGACATAGTGGCCGAGGTTGTAAAGGTTTGCCGCAAGGTTGAGCCGGATTGCCGCGTAATAGTGTAAAAAGCACATAAGCAGTGTGCGGGAGGAATACCATGAGCAGGAAGCAGAAGAAAAACCTGATACGAATACTGGCAGCGGTGGCGGTACTGCTGCTGTCCGTACTGCTGCCGGTTGCGGACTGGATAAAGATAGTCATTGCGCTTGCGGCGTACGGCTTGGCCGGTTGGGACGTGCTGTGGGGCGCGGTTCGCGGCATAGCGCACGGCCAGATATTTGACGAAAAGTTCCTTATGGCCGTGGCAACGCTGGGTGCAATCGCCAGTCAGGACTATAACGAAGCCTGTGCGGTCATGATATTCTATCAGATTGGCGAACTGTTCCAGGGCATTGCGGTCGGCAAGAGCCGCCGCGACATCGCCGCGCTGATGGATATTCGTCCCGACACTGCAAACGTACTGCGCGACGGCGTGGAGCAGGAGGTTTCTCCTGAAGAAGTCGCCGTCGGCGAAACGATCGTCGTAAAGCCCGGCGAAAAGATCCCGCTGGACGGTGAGGTAATCGAAGGCAGCACCGCGGTCAATACCGCCGCGCTGACCGGTGAAAGCCTGCCTCAGGATAAGAATGTGGGCGATAAGGTAATCAGCGGCTCGATTAACATGACCGGCGTAATCAAGGTGCGCACGACAAGCGAATTTGGCGAAAGCACAGTGGCACGCGTGCTGGAGCTGGTCGAAAACTCGGCCTCCAAAAAGGCCAAGGTGGAGAACTTCATCACCCGCTTTGCCCGCTACTACACGCCCTGCGTCGTAATCGCGGCGCTGATACTGGCGATAATACCGCCGCTGTTCGTAGGCAACTGGTGGGATTGGGTTAACCGCGCGCTTACGTTCCTGGTTGTATCGTGCCCGTGCGCGCTTGTCGTGTCGGTTCCGCTGTCGTTCTTCGGCGGCATAGGCGGCGCGTCCCGCAAGGGCATACTGATCAAAGGCTCCAACTACCTTGAAACCCTCTCCAAGGTCAATACCGCCGTGTTCGATAAGACCGGCACGTTGACCAAGGGCAGCTTCGCCGTAACCGCGATACACCCCGCCAAGGTTTCCAATGACGAATTGCTGGACATCGCGGCGGTCGCCGAGTGTAACTCGAATCACCCGATCGCCCAGTCCATAGTAGCGGCGCATAAGGGTCATATCAATCCTGAGCGCGTATCCAGCGTAAAGGAAATCGCGGGCCGCGGCGTCGAGGCCGTGATAGACGGCCGCACGATCTATGTAGGCAACAGCAAGCTCATGGATGACGTACACGCCGACTGGCACGAATGCCACCATGTGGGTACGGTAATCCACATCGCCGAAAATGGCAAGTACCTGGGACACATAGTAATATCCGACGAACCCAAGCCCGATTCCAAGGAAGCCATCCAGCAGCTAAAGGCGCTGGGCGTTAAGAAGGTCGTAATGCTGACCGGCGACAGCCGCAAGGTTGCCGAAAACGTGGCCAACGAACTGGGCGTGGATGAAGTGCGTGCCGAACTGCTTCCGGCAGACAAGGTAACTGAGGTCGAAAAGCTGCTCGAAAGCGACGGCCCGCTCGCATTCGTGGGCGACGGCATAAACGACGCGCCGGTGCTGTCCCGTGCCGATGTGGGCATCGCGATGGGCGCGCTGGGCAGCGACGCCGCCATCGAAGCCGCCGACGTGGTGCTGATGGACGACAAGCCCTCAAAAATACCCGAAGCGATGAATATCGCGCGCAAGACGATGCGCATCGTACGGCAGAACATAATCGTATCGCTGACGGTCAAGGGACTGGTGCTGATAATCACCGCAATAGGTATGGGCAACATGTGGTATGCGGTGTTCGCCGATGTGGGCGTGCTGATACTGGCAGTGCTTAACGCAATGCGCGCACTCAAGGTTGACTGACTAATTGACATGGAAACATCAAACGGCAAGGCACTTGATAAGCGCCTTGCCGTTTAATATTTTGCTTTTATTAGAGTGTGTCTCAAAAATTCATTAATCCACAGTTTCGGTGTCTTTTCCGCCATTTCTGCGTCATCAACCCTCGACTTAGCGCTGCTAAGCCTTCGGGTTTCTTCCTTGAACTGACGCAAAATCCACTTGGGTCTGCGAATTGTTCCGCTTGAGACACACTCAAGCGAATCCATGCGCGCCTTCGGTCCGCCCTCCTTATTCTTGCCGCGATCGCCCTTGAACAGCTTTGTGCCCTTCGATGCCATCGGGATAAACAGATGCCCGCCGTAATCATAGCCTAAATGCTGGCAGGGGTAGGAGAAGCGGTGCTCCTGCAAGCGCTTCAGTACCGCTGTAATTGCTTAAATTTCGATTACCACCTGAGTAATGCCGTGCGCACGCGCTGCGAACTTAACTTCATCGCCCGCGACGCTGGCCGCGCCCACAGTGCGCCCGTCCAGATCGGTGAGCCGTGCACTCCTTGCGCCGGGGACGGCCATGCGAATCTCGTCCGCCTTGCCGTTTAGCTCGTATACGCGCGCCACGATCTCGTCGCCGTCGCGGAACAGGCTGCTGAGTACGCTGCTGCCCGCCTCAAATCCCATAAGGCTGGTGCAGGTGGGCAGAGTGCCCGCGTGTATGCCGGTGGAGCACACCTGCGCCGGGTGGCTGAGCAGCCGCGCCGCGTTCTTGAGCGCGGCCGCATCCGACTGGGACGCGCCCAGCCATACGGTTATGCGATGTATGCCGCGCTCCGGGTACGGGTCGGGCGAACCGGCGCTGTTGATCAGCGTAACCGACAGATCGCCATCCCAGTTGCGATAGCCGTACTTGCAATCGCTGGCGAGGTACGCCGCGCGGTCGCCGCTGACCGCCGCCGCGAAAGTGAGCGCGGGCAGATCCTGCGGCTTAGGATCGCGGTCGATCACGCCCGCAGGCACGTCCATGCGCGACATGCAGCCCGCAGATACGGGCGCGTTGTACACCAGCACCGGCACGGTATCGCCCTTGGCGCACTCGTTCCAGTCGACGCGGAACTCGTACTTGAGCGCAGCTGCGCCCGCGCTGAGCGATACGCAGGTGGTGACGCTGGAGCCGAGCACATTCTGCTCGATCTCAAGCGACTGGCGCAGCGCGTTCGAACTCGGCGTTATGCGCACAGTGCTAAGCGGATGCGCGTTCAGCCAACGGCCAATGTGCCATGCGTCGCTGGAGGAGGACTCGGTGTCGATCAGCATCAGCTGGCCGCGCTTGCCCTCAGGTATCAGCTCGCGTCCGTCGGCCTTGTCGGTGAGCGATATGAGCGCGCCGTCCATGCGCGAGAATATCGCGCGCAGATGCTCGTTCTCCATAACTGCGTCGCTGTATACATCTTCAGTGCGCACGTCAGCCAGCCGATAGGTGGGATATTCGTCGGCGGTGCGTTCGGTAACGGCCAGCGTCGCATAGCCCAGCGCCGGCACGCTTACGCGCGTGAGCAGGCGTATCTTCAGGTGATCCCAGTACTTTTCCGGCTCGGCGGTAATCAGCGCGTGCGGCAGCTGCTTTCCGTCCGGGCCCAGTACTTCTATGCGGCCCAGGTCAAACGGCCAGTCCCACACGGTGATTTCCACAACCTCGTCGCGCGCCGTGGCGCAGGGATTGTACACGGTGTATACGCGCGTGCGTCCGCGGCCGCGCTCCGGGTTGGGCACACCCGCGTAAGCCTCTATGCCCATGCCCACGCCCGCGTATACGTTGATGCCGTAACCCACGCCCGCGCCCTCCGACTGGGTGCCTTCTACGTCGCGCAGGGGATAGATCGAAGTGTCGATGTGTTCGCCAATGCGCGTAATTGCACTGGAGGATGCGGTCTGCGCGACTGCCATGCTCTCGGCCAGCAGACCAATTGCGTGCTCGCGGCTCTCCTGCACGCACGAGCCGGTCAGTATGTCGTGGAAGTGCGTGAACAGCACGTTGCGCCACGCCTTGTCGCCGCGCTCGGCGGGTATGCTCGAACCGGCCAGCGCGCTCAGCGTCTCCGCGTCCATCAGCGCGGCTTCGCTGCTGCGGTTGCCGCGCTTTATACGCGACTGGGTGGTGTAGCAGCCCGTGAATATTGCGTTCAGCTCGCCCGTGCGCAGCGTAAGATTGTCGCGCACTGCCTCAGCCTTTTTGAAATACTCGCCGAACGAACCGAAGCGCACGCGCGGGAATACCGGCCATTCCTGCATTTCGATTATGCGCTCAACATCGCGGCGCGTGGCTCCGCCGCCGTGGTTGCCAACGCCGTATACGATGAGCCCGGTCTTCAGCCCGCCCGAGCAGCGCGCAATTTCGATAACGCCCGTGCCCACATCGGGGGTGATGCCGCTGTTATACCAGTACGGCTCGCGGTACACCAGCACCTCCGCGCCCGACGGAGCCTGCCAGCGATATATTACGTCTTTGGTGGTAAGCCCGCGGCAATGGTACATGTACTTGACCGCGCCGAATGCGTCTATTTCGGGCACAAACGCACTGTGTCCGAACGTATCGGGCGAAAAGTCAATGTTCAGCGATTCGCCCGGTACGCCCCATACTTCGTGCAGGTACTTGCGGGTCTGCGCAATGTGGCGTATCAGCGATTCAGTGTCGGGCATGTTCTTGTCGGTTTCGACCCACGCGCTGGCGGTCACTTCCCAGCGGCCCTCCTGTATGCGCTGCTGAATTTCGCGCATCATGTCGGGGTCGTATTCCTCGACAATTTTGTATACCGAGGCCTGCGACTGCGAGAATTTGAATTCCGGGTATTCCTTCATCAGGTTCAGCATAGTGCGGAATGTGGACAGCGTGGCCGCGACTGTCTCTTGCCAGCCCCACATCCAGTTCATGTCGATATGCGCGTGCGCGGCGCACAGCACCTCGTATTCGTGCGCAGCGTCGCTCATGGGCAAAAGCGCTTCCTCGGCCTCGGCGGCGGCAGTGCGGGTTATCGCGCCGTCCGTGTCCAGCGCGAGCGCCAGCGTGCTCAGCGCCACATCCACGCAGTCATTGAATTTGCCGCTCAGCTCTGCATTCAGTTTGATTGCGAAGTCGGTCTCGGCGATTATGCGCCGTATATGCGCGGCTGGCATGGTGATGCCGCTGCGCGTCTCTACGGGCGTGCCGAATGTGAATTCAAAGTCGTGCTTTTCGCGATTGCCGCCTATGCGCGTCTTTATGTCAATGAACCTTTGGACAAAGTTCGCCATCTAAATTCCTCCGTTTCGGATGGTTTGGAAAGCTATAAATTCAAGCATCGAATGCTAGAGTGTGTCTCAAAAATTCCTTAATCCGCAATTTCGGGCGTCGCTCCGCCATTTCTGCGTCACAAGGCTCGACTTAGCGCTGCTAAGCCTTCGGATTTATTCCTTGAACTGACGAAAAATCCACTCGAACTTGCGGATTGTCCCGCTTGAGACGCACTCTATTGCGCCATCTCGAATATCTCATCGACTGCGGCAAAATAATCTTCAGGCCGTTTGGATTTTCTAAGCTTCTTGAGCGGCTTCTCGGCGTCCGGGAACATCGCGCCCATGTAAGACCACAGTTCCTTCATGCGCAGTATGGCGTTTGTCTTGTCGTTCATGTCCTCGATATAGCCGTGTATCAGCATGTCGTGGAACGTCCTCAGCTCGTCCGCGCTCGCGGGCGCGCCGCCGCGTATTTCGCGGCCAAGCGCCGGATTGGCCATAACGCCGCGTCCCATCATTATCGCGACGGTCGAGGGGAAGCGCTTCTCAATATTCGCTGCGTCGGCGGGGGAGAATACGTCGCCGTTGTACGCCAGCGGCATGTTGGCCATTCGAGCCGCGCGCTCGTATGAGTACAGATCGGGCACGCCTTTGTAATACGAGCTTTGCACGCGCGCGTGCAGCGTGAGTTCGCATATCGGATACCGGTTGAATATGCTCATGAGTCCCGGCAGCTCTGCACAGTCGCTTAGCCCTATGCGCGCCTTGACCGAAACACGTATGCGCACGCAGTCGAATACCTGCGCCAGAAATTCGTCCAGCGCCGTGGGCCGCCCGAGAAACCCCGCGCCGCGCCCCTTAGTTACGACCGTGCGCGAGGGACAGCCCAAGTTCAGATTGACCTCGTCATATCCCAATTGAGCCAGCTTGTCCGCCGCCCATATGAACGCCGCCGCGTCGTTTGCCATGATCTGCGGCACTACGTCGGACGCGTTGTGCTCGGGCTGCACGTCGCGCATTTCGCGGCTGGTCAGACTGCGGTTGTGGTTGGGCGTTATAAAGGGCGTAAAGTATTTGTCCATACCGCCGAACACCGCCCGGTGCGCGTTGCGGTATATGTATCCGGTAAGTCCCTCCATCGGGGCGAGATAGTATTGCATGTTGTACCTGCCGACGCGCCGTATAGTGTCGGAGCGCACTTCAAAAGCCGTTGAGTCAAAAGCAGGAGGTTCTGCCTTTCACCTGAACGAAGTCCTATGAAACAGCGTTAAGTTCAGGCGCCTGATTAAGCCGTGTATTCCTGAAATGAAAACAGGGCGCAATTAATCTGACTTAAAGCAATGAATTCGAAGCACATTCCAATTCGCGCGAAATATATTTTACTATACAGCGCGATGTGCGTCAATGCCGCACGTCATTTAAGCCCGGGCCTATCGGCAAACTGTGCGCCGCGCCGGAGCATCTCCGCGCGAACGTCGCGCCCGCTTATCGAGTGCGCGTTTTTGTCAGAGCGTCCGCAAGCAAACGCGGCCGCGATGCCTGCCGCTTCGCCCATCGCGCGGCAGGTGGGTATTATGCGTATCGAGCTTTGCGCCACGAACTCCGCGCCCAGATTGCGCCCAGCGACCAGCAGGTTATCCACATCCCGCACGATCAGCGCGCGCAGCGGAACCTCGTAAAACGGCGGCTCGTCGGGCGCGGCGGGGCGTATAGTCTCGCATCGCAGTTTGCGTCCGTGCACGTCCACCGGGTAGTTCGACTGGCATATCGCGTCGTCGAATTTGGTGTGGGTCAGCAGCTCCTCCGCGGTAATCACATGCTCGGTCACGGCGCGGCGCGATTCGCGCACGCCCACGAACTGCGCAACCGAGGCGATGTACGCGCCTTCAAACCCGCCAAAGTGCCTGCGATAGAACAGCAATTGCCGCAGAATCGCCTGCTTGCCCTGCAATTGCACCTCGGTCAGGCTGTCGCCGTCGTCCGCGTCGTGTATGTCGAAAAACTCGGGGCAGTTGAACGCGATGCAGTCCTTGCGCCCCGGAATGCTGAAAAACTGCCAGTATATCGCGTCCTCATACACGATTTCGCCCGCCTCAATCGCCGCGTCGAATACCGGGTCGAGCGGCCATGTGCGCCCGTCGCCGCGGGTGACCGCGCCCGATACGCTCTCCGGCTGGAAGAAGTTTTTGTAGTACTGGTTCAGGTATTTGCAGAACGCAGCCTTGTCCACGCCGCCCACGATGTAGCGGAGCGATACCGGCTGGTTCTTGCCGTCCTCTTCGTTGCCGTGCAGCATGTTCAGCCCGGCCAGCTCGCACACGTCGCCGTCGCCGGTCGCGTCGATTATCATCGCGCCCGATACGGTTGCGCGGCCGGATTTGCTGAATATCTCCAGCTCAGTTAAGCGCCTGTGGTCGCGCTTTGCGCCGATTATGGTCGTGTGCAGCATTACATGCACCTTGCGCTCAAGGAGCATCTGCTCCAGCACGAACGGCAGCATGGTCGGATCGAACGCCGAGCCGTCGCCCGCCGCCGCGCCGATTTCGGTCATGCGGAGGTTGATTTCAAGGCTGAGGTAGGAACACATTGGATTGCCCGCAATGCCGGTGTGCATCATGGGTGTTACCAGACCCAGCGACGCACTGCCGCCCGCAGAGCCGCTTTGTTCGATAAGCAATACATCCCGTCCCTGATCGGCTGCCGCGATTGCGGCCACTGCGCCCGCCGTGCCCGCGCCGCATACCACGACGTCGGCGGTAATTAATCTATTGTTTGTCATGAATGGTATCTCCAATCATATTACTTTGCGTGAAGTATAACACCGCCCGCGCGCCGGGTCAATAAAAGCGGGCAAAAAATTCTGACAAGAATTTGCAACTGACTGAAATTGAGCATGTTCAGATCGAAAAGCCCTCAAATTAAAGTGCGACTGGGATGATGGAAAAGACAAAAACTTGAATATATAATATATAATTATAATAGGAAGAAATGAAAAGTTTTGAACCCAGCCTGCAATATAACTTTGCGTAAACTATTGCGAAAGCCGCGCAGCTATCGTATACTTCATGTATTAAATGACGCACATGGGAGGATGAAGGACGATGGGCGTTTCGGAATATACAAACAAGCAATGGGACCTGATAGTAGTAGGCGGCGGCATGACCGGCGTTGCGGCGGCTGTTACGGCGCGCAGACTGGGCTTAGACGTGCTGATACTCGAAAAGGCGGGCTTTTTAGGCGGCGCGGCGGGCACCTGCCTGATAAACCCGTTCATGCCGTACAGCACGCAGGTTGACGGCAAGCGGCTGCTGCTCAGTCAGGGCTTCTTTACCGAACTGCGCGCAATGCTGAATGAAATCGGCGGCTATCGTCAGGGGCAGGGCGAAAACATACATGAGGAATACCTGAAAATAGCGCTGGACCGTCTGGTCAGGCGCGAAAAAGTAAGCGTGCTGTACCACGTAATGCTGGCGGGCGTTGAAAAGGACGGCGAAACCATAAAATCGGTAAGCGTCGCCAGCAAGGCGGGCACGCTCAAATTCAGCGCGCATACGTTCATCGACGCGACCGGCGACGCAGACCTTGCGGCGCAGGCGGGTTGCCCGTTCCAACTGGGGCGCGAGGACAACCTGTGCCAGCCGATGACGCTGTGCTTCCGCATAGGCAACGTCGATATAGAGAAGTACAAGGAAAGCCGTCCGCTGATGCAGCGGCTCTACAAACAGTTCCAATCCGAGGGCAAGATCAAGAACCCGCGCGAGGACGTGCTTGTGTTTCACACGCTGGTTGACGGCGTGCTGCACTTCAACACCACGCGCGTGGTAAAGCTCAACCCAACCGATCCGCTGGACGTGACCAACGCCGAAATGACCGCGCGCGAGCAGATGCTTGAGATGTACACCTTCCTGCACGACAACGTGCCCGGCTTCGAGCACAGCCAGCTGCTCTACTCGGCCAGCGAAATCGGCGTGCGCGAAAGCCGTATGATAGTGGGCGAGTACGTGCTGACCGAATATGACCTGAAGGACTGCGTGCGCTTCGACGACGCGATTGCCGCGGGCAATTACGACATAGACATTCACAGCCCCGACGGCAGCGGCACCAGCCATTACTATTTCCCGGCGGGCAAGTGGTACACCATCCCGTACCGCAGTCTGCTGCCCAAGGGCGCGGCCAACCTGCTTGTCGCGGGACGCTGCATATCGGCCACGCACGCGGCGCAGGCCTCCATACGCATAATGCCCATCGTTACCACGCTGGGCGAGGCGGCGGGCGTAGCGGCGGCCATCGCGGCCAAGGCGGGCGTGGGCGTAAAGCACGCCGACGTACAGGCGATACGCGCACAGCTTGAAAAAGAGGGCGCGTTCCTCGGCTGACTGAACCGATTGGGCAGGGGAGTATGACTGCTCAAGCGGCGAATGCGGCGGATTCAGAACTTGGCTTCCGACTGCAAGTGCGATTTCCTGCCTGAACCAACTAAACGAAAACACAAGCGCGCGTACCCAGTGATTCGGATACGCGCGCCTTATATTTATTAGAGTGTGTCTCAAAAATTCCTGAGTACGCAATTTCGGGCGTCGCTCCGCCATTTCTGCGTCATCAATCCTCGACTTAGCGCTGCTAAGCCTTCGGATTTATTCCTTGAACTGACGAAAAATCCACTCGAACTTGCGGATTTTCCTTTTTGAGACACACTCTAGTGCAGCCGATTTATTGTGCCGCTGCGCTTTCACCATCATTTTCAGACCACTTGCGCGGCCCGCCGTACAGCGGAGACCGTACAACTACCTTGCGGCAGTGTATGAACGCGGGCACAAGGAACGAGTCTGCCGCAATCCACGCGCATATATTGGAGAAGCACACGCCCGGAAAGCCGAACCATATCGACAGCCCGAATGCCACGAAGCAGCGCGCGATCATCTCCAGCACACCCGCGATCATCGCGAACGTGGAATAGCCCATGCCCTGTATGGTGAATCGCACCGCGCACACCAGCGTAAGCAGCGGGAAGCCCGCGGTAGTCACGATCATAAACCGGCGCGCATATGCCAGCGCTTCGGTCTCGCCCGCGTCGAGGAACAGCGTCAGCATCTGCTGATTGAACAGCAGCACCGCTATAAAGGTAAGTATCGATACGCCTATGCCCACCAGACACGCTTGTATAAGCCCCTTGTTGACGCGCTCGATCTTGCCCGCGCCTATGTTCTGACCGGCGTAAGTGGCCATCGTCGCGCCCAGCGCCTCCTGCGGGCAGGAGATTATGCTGTATATCTTGTTGGCCGCGGTAACGCCAGCCACGGCGATGCTGCCGAACGAGTTAACCGCGCTCTGCACCGACACCGAACCTATCGCGGTTATCGAATATTGCAGCCCCATCGGCAAACCTATTGCGCACAGCCCCTTCACTTCGCGGCCGCGTACCTTCCAATCGCCGGGCTGCATTTTGAGTATATCGAACTTGCGCATCATATATATGGTGCAGCCCGCGCCCGAGACCAGCTGCGATATGACTGTGGCCAGCGCCGCGCCCGCGACGTTCATGTTGCACAGAAGTATGAACACCAAATCGAGCGCTATATTGAGCAGCGACGATATTATAAGGAATATCAGCGGCGTGCGGCTGTCGCCCAGCGCGCGAATTATCGCCGACGATACGTTGTACAGGAACGTGGTGGGTATGCCCGCAAATATAATCACGATGTACATGTAGGCATACTCAAACGCCTCATCAGGCGTGTTCATCAGCGTAAGCATGTTGCGGCACAGGCATACGGTCAGAGTGGTCAGCACGACAGATAGCGCCGCCGACAGCCATACGCTGTTCGTGACGAACCGCCGAACCGACGAATCGTCCTGCGCGCCGAACGACTGCGCCACGGGTATTGCAAAGCCGCTGCATATGCCCGTGCACGAACCGATTACCAGAAAGTAAAGCGAGCCGGTCGAGCCCACGCCTGCCAGTGGCTCCAGTCCCAGAAACCGCCCGACGATCATGGTGTCCACCATGTTGTATACCTGCTGAAACAGCATTCCAAGGAACATCGGCGCGGCGAATCCCAGTATACATTTCAGCGGGGAGCCGTGAGTAAGGTTCTTTACCATGCGCAGGGGAGCGGCGCATCGCCGCACCCAACCCTCCTATCGAAAAGTAAATGCACAATAAAAGGCCAAAGTCAACGCGGTTGAGCCGCCGGTCAACTTCGACCAATATTATATGTAGCTGAGTACTTATCAAAAAGACAGCGCGTGAAAAATCAATTTGAATATTTGGCGATAAATCACTCGGCTTTTCGCGCATTCGCCAGCATCAGCTTTATGCGGTTTTCCTGATTGACGCGCGTCGCGCCCGGGTCGTAATCGACCGCGACTATGTTCATGTCCGGGTATGCGTCCTTCAGCGGCTTCATCATGCCCTTGCCGCATATGTGGTTGGGCAGACATCCGAACGGCTGAGTGCATACGATGTTCTTAACGCCGCGGTCGTACAGTTCCAGCATCTCGGCGGGCAATAGCCAGCCTTCGCCCATCTTGCAGCCCAGACCAATGAACTTCTCCACGCGTTCGACCGTGTGATCAAACGGCGCGGGCGCCTTGAACTTGCCATAGTCGTTAAATATCTTGATCTCGTTATGCTGTATCCTCAAAAACAGCCTATACGCAATCTGGAACGCCTGCATCTTCAGGCGGCTGAATCCGTACAGTCCGCGCTCGGCAATGTGGTGGTATATGTAGTACAGGCAGAAGTCCAGCAGCCCTGGTACGGTGCATTCCGCGCCCTCGTTTACGAGGAAGTCCACCAGATTGTTGTTGCCCAGCGGCGAGTACTTTACATATATCTCGCCCACAACGCCCACCTGAATGCGCTCGCCCGGAGTCTTTTCAATCGCGTCGAACGATTTCATTATCTCCGTGGCGGTCTGACGGAATTTGCTTATGCGCGCGCCGTTTTTGCTCATGTCGGCGGCCAGTTTATCCGTCCATTCGTATGACAAACGCTTGCTTTCGCCCTTGTTCACTTCATATGGCGCGCACTGGTTCACCAGCGACATCAGTATGTCGCCGTACATTACGCCCACCGCCATGCGCAGTATCATCGTCGGGGTCAGCTTGAATCCGGGGTGCTTTTCTATGCCCACCATGCTGAACGATATTACCGGTACATATCCGTATCCGGCGCGCTCCAGTGCCTTGCGCAGCAGCGATATGTAGTTGGACGCGCGGCAGCCGCCGCCGGTCTGGAAATATATCAGCGCGGTCTTGTGCGGGTCGTACTTGCCGCTTTCAAGTGCGTGTATGAACTGGCCGATAACCAGTATTGCGGGATAGCACGCGTCGTTGTGCACGTACTTTAATCCCGTTTCGGCGATTTGAGGCCCCTGCGTCTCCAATAGTTCGGTCTTATACCCTGCGTCCTGCAGTACTTGCAGTATGAAGCGGAAGTGAAGCGGCAGCATGTTCGGCGCCAGTATCGTGTGCGTCGCCTTCATTTCCTCCGTGAACTGCACGTAGTAGTTCGACTTCATCGTTACCCTGCCTTTCCTCCAACGCGCCGATTAGACTGCGCAGCCTTATGCGCACCGCGCCGAGGTTGGTTATTTCATCAATCTTTATTTGAGTATATATCTTGCCGTGCGGCTCCATTATCGCGCGCACTTCGTCGGCGGTTATCGCGTCCATGCCGCAGCCGAACGACACCAGCTGCACCAGCTCCACGTCCTCATGCTCGGATGCGAATTCAGCCGCACGATACAGCCGCGAGTGATACGTCCACTGGTTGAGCACATGCAATTCGGGCAGTTCAGCCAAGTTGCACACGCTGTCCTCGCTGACCACTACAAAGCCCAGCGACTGCGCCAGCTTGTCGATGCCGTGGCATATCTCCGGGTCGATATGGTACGGCCGCCCGGCCAGTATCATCGTTCGCAGTTTGTTGTCGCGTGCGTACCCTAGCGCCCGGTCGCCCGCCGCGCGCACGTCGCCCATGTACTTTTCGTACGCTGCCCACGCCTTATCCAGCGCGCGCTTTATCTCGCGCTTTTTCATGCCGGGGAACTCGCGCGGGAATATCTCGCACAGTCCCATCGCGAGGTTGTGCTTGGTGCTCAAGTTGAGGTAGGGGTACAAAAAGCGCATCTGCCTCAGCTCATCCATGTTGCCGTGCAGCAGCTCCGAATAATACGCCACTATCGGACAATTGAAGTGGTTGTCCGATACCTTCTCATCGACGTTGTACGACACGCACGGATAGAATATCGCGTCCACGCCCTTGTCGATCAGCTCCACCACATGCCCGTGCATCAGCTTTGCAGGATAGCACGCCGTATCGGACGGTATCGAGAACTGGCCGCGCTCATAGGTATGGCGCGTGGACATGTCGGATACGACCACCTCAAAGCCCAGCTCGGTAAACAGCGTGTACCACAGCGGCAGCAGCTCGTACATGCCCAGCGCAAGCGGCATACCGATCCTGCCGCGCGGGGCGGGTGAGCCTTTGCCGCCGTCGATTATCGCGCGCAGCAGATTCCGCTTATCCTCATATACGTTAGGCAGTTCGGAATTGCCCGACCTTGCGCCCAGCGCCCTGTCGCAGCGGTTGCCCGCGATGTAGCGCCGTCCGCCTGAGAACGTGTTTATGGTCAGCCGGCAATGGTTGGCGCAGCCGTTGCAGGTGGACGCCTTGGCGGTGTAGGTGAACGCCTTGAGCGCTTCGGGCGATATGATCTGCGACTGCTTTAGCCGCATGGCCCTCAGCGCCGCACCGTATGCGCCCATCAGTCCCGCGATGTTGGGGCGAATGACTTCGCCGCCCAGCTCCATCTCGAACGCGCGCAGCACCGCGTCGTTGTTGAACGTGCCGCCCTGTACGACGATGTGCTTGCCCAGCGCGTCGGCGCTGCTGGCGCGGATGACCTTGTACAGCGCGTTTTTGACAACGCTCACGGACAGACCCGCCGATATGTCGGATATGTCCGCGCCCTCCTTCTGAGCCTGCTTGACCGAGGAATTCATGAACACCGTGCATCGGCTGCCCAGATTGACCGGCGCGCGCGCTTCAAGCCCCTTTTTCGCAAATTCTTCCACAGTGCAGCCCATGGATTCGGCAAACGTGCTTAAAAACGATCCGCAGCCCGACGAGCACGCCTCGTTAAGCATTATGCTGTCTATCGCGCCGCTGCGTATGCTGAAGCACTTTATGTCCTGTCCGCCGATGTCCAGTATAAAGTCCACGTCCGGCTGGAAGTACCGCGCCGCCGTATAGTGCGCGATAGTCTCGACCAGACCCATGTCCACGCTGAACGCATTTTTGATAAGGTCTTCGCCGTAGCCCGTGACCGCACTGCCGCATATGCGCACGCGGTCGCCGCACAGCTTGTATATCTTTTCCAGCTGATCCTTGACTATCGCCACGGGGTTGCCCTTGTTGGGGGCGTAGTAGGTGTAGAGCAGCTCGCGATTGGCGCTTATCAGCGCCAGCTTTGTTGTGGTGCTGCCGCAGTCTATGCCTAAGTAAGCCGGGCCGATGTACGAAGCAATGTCGCCCTCGGGCACGACGGCGCGCGCGTGCCTTGCGCGGAACGCTTCGTAATCCGCGGGCGTTTCAAACAGCGGCTTTAACCGCCCCGCCGTCGCGATGGTAGGCGCGTTTTTTATCTTTTCGGTCAGCGCGTCGAACGAAAGCCCGCCGCCGTTTTTCTCGGCGTACATCGCCGCGCCCATCGCGACCGACAGCCGCCCGTATTCCGGGAATATCGCGTGCTTTTCGTCAAGCTTCAGCGTCTCGCAAAAGCGCGCGCGTAGTCCTTTGCAGAAGTACAGCGGCCCGCCCAGGAACAGCACCGTGCCGTCGATGCGCCGCCCCTGCGCAAGGCCCGCAATGGTCTGGTTTACGACTGCCTGATATATGCTGGCCGCGATGTCCTCCTTGCGCGCGCCCTGGTTTATAAGCGGCTGAATATCGCTCTTTGCGAACACGCCGCAGCGCGACGCGATGGGGTATATGCGCGACGCGTTAAGGCTGAGCAAGTCCAGCTCGCTCACGCTTACGTCCAGCAGCGCCGCCATCTGGTCGATAAACGCGCCCGTACCGCCCGCACAGCTGCCGTTCATGCGCTGGTCCAGTCCGCCGGTGAAGAAGATTATCTTCGCGTCCTCGCCGCCTAACTCTATTGCGCAGGACGCGTCGGGCTGCTTACGGCGCACCACTTCGGCGGTGGCGAATACTTCCTGAACAAACGGCATACCCGCGGCCTCGGCCAGACCCATGCCCGCCGAACCCGATATGGCGGCGCATATCGTCGGCTCGCTGCCTGGGTATGTCTCTCGCGCGACGCCGTGCGCGCGCTCCAGCAGTTCGACAGTCTTTTCGCGCACGCGCGAAAAATGACGCTCGTAACAGCTGAATAGCTCTTTTTCGCCGTCCGTCAGCATGAATTTTATGGTGGTAGAACCTATGTCTATACCAAGGTACAAAGTGTTGTTTTGCATTTGGTTCATTCCTTGACGCTTGCCGTCAGCAAGTTTTCCGTTTATAAATTATAAGTATCTGCATTGTAAGCCATGCCACTTTTTTTGTCAACGGAGTACAAAGGTTGATTCGGTTGAAAAATGCAACACATGGTGAACTCACTGTGAAAAGTGTTTAACACTTGAAATTGTGTGGAAAATAGAATGCGGCGCGGAAAATCCCGACATTTTTTGGCGCCTGCGCGCCTTGAAATAATTGCGAGTATGCCATAATTATGGTACAATCGAAAACATGGTTGAGTGTGTCTCAAAAAGGAAAATCCGCAAGTTCGAGTGGATTTTGCGTCAGTTCAAGGAAGAAACCCGAAGGCTTAGCAGCGCTAAGTCGAGGGTTGATGACGCAGAAATGGCGCAAAAGACGCCGAAATTGCGGATTAGGGAATTTTTGAGACACACTCTAATGCAGAAATTCAAAAACCAACCCCGCGCAAGGCTGCTCGTACAAACAGCGCCCTGTGCGGGGTTCATCATTTTATATTATTAAGCCAATCAGTTGGCAAGCGGCATATCGTCGGAATGCTCGTCGGAATCGTCATCGTCCGTATGTGCGTCGTCGTCAGCGTCAGCCTCGGCTTCCTCGACCTTGGGCTCGACCTTCAATTCCAGCACATGACGCTTGTCGGCCTTCGTGACCGTTATGTGACTTGTCTCAAAGTCGAACGCGCTGCCCGCCTGCGGTATGCAGCCCAGCTGCTCCATTGCCCAGCCGCCCGCCGTTACGGAGTCGGTTTCGTCGGGCACCTTGCCCCAGTCGAAGTGATCGAACAGATCGTCCAGATTCGCGCCCGCGTTTACCAGCGTGGAGCCGTCCTCCTGCGGCATGAAAAACTCTATGACCTCGTCGTGCTCGTCCCAGATTTCGCCGACCAGTTCCTCTATAACGTCCTCCAGCGTGACCAGACCCAGCGTGCCGCCGAATTCGTCCAGCACTATCGCCATGTGCAGCTTTTCTAATTGCAGCCTGCGCATCAGCGCCGATATCTTAAGCCCGCCCTGTACGTACAGCACGCGACCCAGTTCGCGGTTCAGATCGAAATCGCCCTTGGCCAGATGGGAATAGAAGTCGCGCTCGTGCAAAACGCCCACTATGTTGTCTATGGAATCGTGGTATACCGGCAGTCGCGAATACCCAGTCTCGTCGTATATGCGTGCGATTTCTTCGACAGTGGCGGTGTCCTCAAGCGCGCTTATGTCCACGCGGGGCGTGAGTATCTCCTCTACGTCGCGGTCGTGGAACTCTATCGCGGAGCGTATCAGCGCGCTTTCGTGCTCGTCTATGCCGCCGTCGTCCTCGGCCTCGTCTACGTATGTCATAAGCTCGTCCTCGGTAATGGCGCGCTCCTGCGCGTTGCTGTGCGGCATCAGCCTGCTAAGTCCGCTCTTTATCAGCATGAACAGCTTGCTTATCGGCAGCAGCACCTTCATAAGCACGGACATTATGGGCGCGGAAAAGGCCGCAAAGCGTTCGGGTTGTTCCTTGGCCATCGACTTGGGCGTGATTTCGCCGAATATCAGCACCAGTACGGTCATGACTATCGTGCTGACGGTGGGGCCTGCGCCTTCGCCTACGCAGTAGGTAAACAGCACCGTTGCCACAGATGTACACGATATGTTTACTATGTTGTTGCCTACCAGTATCGAGCTGAGCAGCCCGTCATAGTTGTCCGCCAGCGACATTATAAGCTTTGACCTTTTATCGCCGGCGTCGGCTTGGGACTTAACACGGATTCGGTTGAGGCTGGAAAACGCGGTTTCGGTGGCCGAGAAAAAGCCGCTCATAACAATGAGTAGTACGATAACCACGATCATTAAGCCAACGTTCATAAAGAAAAAATTCACACTCCTAAAGTCGTAAAGCTGCGATCTGCATATATTTAAGCGGCCATTGGCAGGCGGCACAGATCGTTTTTAAGCGCAAAAAAAGCCTGCAAAGTGACACGCGCTAAAATAAAGCGCCGTCGCCCGCACGCACAAGATTCAGATATTCGCATGATCGACCCGGTTCAGGTACGTCGTCCACAAAACCACTCCCTTAAAAATTATGAAAAACATTCTACCATATAATTCGCGCTGTTGCAAGAGATTTATGTTAAAAAGCAGCTGGAAATTGGGCGCAAGGGGAGGTATGACATAAAAACACCGGCCGCTCGCCGCGATGCGCACAGTCGGTGGGAGCGTCTAAACGCCATGACCAACCAGTTTGCCCCGAACCCGGTATTCGCCCGGAGTCATGCCGTAGGCCCGCTTAAAGAGCTTGGAAAAGTATTGCGGGCTGGATATGCCCACCGCCGCCGCCGCGTCGCGCAGCGTGTAGTTTTCGCCCAGCAGCCGCCGCGCGTGCTCCAGCCGCACATGCTGTATGTACTCGCATACCGAATGCCCGGTCTCCTCGCGGAACAGCTTATGCAGGTAAGTCGGGTGGATATGCAGCTCCTGTGCGATAGCCAGCACCGTAAGCTCGCTCGCGTATCGCTTGTCAATTATGCCCAGCGCCTCGGCCACGTGCGCCGAACGCGCGGGCAGCCGCGACTTCTGCCACAGCCGCGCCATTAAAAGCATTATCTGCGTAGCCATCAGCGAGCATATGCGCTCCGACTCCACGCGCGTCGAGTCCGCGTTCAGTACGATCTGCTTGAGCAAATCGTGCAGCGCGCCGTCCTCGTCGGTGAGTACCATATACGGTGCGGGCGAGGAAAGCATGCGCCCCAGCGCGGCCGAACTCTGCGCCAGCGCCTTTATGCTGGGACAGCGGCCATCGCTCGGCTCAAACTGAAATTCGATATTTATCATGCCGAAAGGCGAGGACTCATCCAATGTAAGCTTATGCCGCACGCCCGAATCGATGAATATGAACTGCCGCCGCGACAGCGCAACGTGCTTGCCGCCCACGTCCATCGCGGCCGAACCTTCGGCTACATACATTATCTCGCACAGCGAATGCGAATGGTCTATATCATCCAGCGTCGTTGACAGCATGTCCGCGCGGTCGTAGTACGCATATACCACCGGCACGTAATCGCTTTCGCGAAAACAGTAAGAATATATGGAAATCATGCCTTACACCTCGCGAAAATCGATCGTATCCGCGGTGCGCATACTGCGGTAGTCGCACGTGACCGCGTATGTGCGCCGGTATTCCTGCGGAGTTACGCCCGAGCAGCGTTTGAAGCACCGGCTGAAATACTGCTGAGTGGCGATGCCGCACAGCTTGGATATGCTCAGCATACTAAGGTCGGTGCGCGCCAGCAAGAAGCGCGCCTTTTCCATGCGCAGGCTGTTGAGGTACTGGCCGGGGTGACTGCCGGTCTGTTCGGCGAACAGCCGGTGCAGATGCCCCACGTGCACGCCCGCGGCGCGCGCTATGTCCTCGGTGGTTATGTCGAACATGTAGTTGTCTCGCATGAATTGTATCGCCGCGCGCACATGCCGGTTGCCCGGCGGGGCGCTCTCGCTGGGACGTACGCACGCCGCCGCCGCGCACAACAAAAGCGTGCACAGTGCACAGCCAGTCAGCAGCTCGCGCTCGCACGCGTCGTATTGCTGGTATGAGGCGATAAGCGTGCTGGCGCTGATTACATGCGCCTGTTTGTCGTGAAATAGAAAATGGCGCGCATCCAGCGCGCAAAAGCCACGGTAGTCGGCATACACGGCGTACATGTCCGCGGGAGACATTACGCCCGCGCGTGCTGCTCCAGGCTTTATCGATATTTGGCAGAGCCGCGCGTCCGCCGAAGGCCTGACCGCGATAGGCGCTGCGCCGCGCAGAAGCAGCACCTTGTCGCCCGCCAGCGTAACCGCCCCGTCGTCGAACACAACCTCGCAGCTGCCCTCGGGCGCGATAATCAGGCGCATCTCGTTTTGCGCACATGTGATTTCGCGCGCAGAGGATATGCCGCCCAGTTCAAACGCACCCTGTCCAGTGAGCCAGCCATCCATATGACCGCCCTCCAATGACTCTCGATTGATTCAGATGGTATTATATCAAAACATGAGAAAAATGTAAACGGGGAGAAGATGAGTTTGAATTTGTACCATGTTTGAAATGGATTAGGCGCAGATGCCATCCTCTCAAAAAAATCTGAAAAAATCCCAAATCCCGTGCAACATATTGCCGCGCTCAGTTGTATACATGGTGAAACCGCCTGAAACGTGGACAATAAGAAAAAAACTGAAGGGCAACGGCGACAGCGTGAACGTGGCCGTGTGGAACGGCGGCGATATAAGCGGCATATACGAGGAATTTGAGTACGTGCATCAGTTGGGCGGAATCACGCTGAAGGGTGCGGATGGGGCATACAGCGTCGCGTTTACAGTAAGGGACGGCTATTCAATCGCAATCAGCGCAGAACCTGATCTGAGCGAGACGGAATTGGTGACTGTAATTAACTCAATTAAATAAACATAATATCATTTACGCCGCAGGACATGTGCAAATATTGTCCTGCGGCGTAAATTCCATATTGACATTCCACCAGATTTGAATTAAAGTATACGAGGAACAGCCATGCAAATTCTGGCGAAAGGCGATAATATAAAAAATGAAACTTGCATTCAGCACTCTGGGCTGCCCTGACTGGAGCTGGGAACAGATACTTAAAAATGCCAGTGAAATGGGATTCGACGGCTTTGAAATCCGCGGCCTCGAGGGCGAAATGCGCCCCGAGCGCATGGCGCGCTTCATGCCGGGTCAGCAGCAGGACACCCTGCGCGACCTTAAAAACGCCGGCCTTGCTATAACCGACATAGGCACGTCGGCCACATTCCACGATCCCGCCGGCTACGACGCGGCGGTAGAGGAGGGTCGCATGGCGGTGGACGTGTGCGCGCGCATTGGCATACCCTATATCCGCGTGTTCGGCGACAAGGTGCCCGATCCCGCGCATGAGGCCGAAACCGTAAAGCGCGTGGCCGACGGCATACGCGCGGTGTGCGATTACGCCGAGGGCACCGGCGTGGGCGTGCTGATCGAGGCGCATGGCGAATTCAACTATGCGTTCCGCCTGCAGAAGCTGCTCGACAGCGTGGGCCGTGAAAACTTTGGCATACTGTGGGACATCGGCAATTCGGACGCGGATTGCGGCGACGATTTTGATAAGTTCTATCAGCCCTTCAAGCCCTACATCCGCCATGTGCATGTAAAGGATCTGCTGCGCGTAAATCAGGCGCAGGTGCTCATGGGCGAGGGCGATCTGCCCGTGGCGGGCATTGCGCGCTGCCTGCGCGACGACGGCTTCGACGGCTATGTGTCGCTGGAGTGGGAGAAGAAGTGGCACCCCGAACTTGCGGATCCTGAGGTTGCATTCCCTCAATACATTAGCTATATCCGGGAGGCTTTGGAAAAATGAAAAAGTTGAGAGTGGCGCTCATAGGCTATGGGCGCAGCGGCCGCGATATACATAATCATATGTTTAAGCAGCTGACCGATAAGTATGAAGTGACCGTGGGCGTGGAAATCGACGCACAGCGCCGCGACATGATGCGCGCCGAGCTGGGCATTGAGCCGCTAGATGATTACAGGAAGCTGGTTGACGTTCAGGACAAGTTTGACTTCGTTGTGAACGCCTCGTTCAGCATGGATCACGCGCCGATCAGCCGCTACCTGCTCGAGCATGGCATGACCGTGCTGTCTGAAAAGCCCGCCGCGCGCGACGTGGCTGACTTTGAGGACATACTCGCCGCCGAAAAGCGCGGTGGCGGCCATTACTACGTATTCCAGCTGTGTCGCTTCTCGCCCGAGTTCATTAAGATAAAGGAAATTATCGCCGAGGGCACGCTGGGCCGCATCGTGCAGGTCGCGCTGCAGTACGACGGCTTCTCTCGCCGCTGGGACTGGCAGACCATTCATTCCTGGTGCGCCGGTTCGCTGCGCAACACCGGCCCGCATCCCGTGGACATGGCGCTCGACCTGATGGGCTTCCCCAAGGACGTGCGCGTGTTCTGCGCGATGGATCGCGCGCTTACGCTGGGCGACGGTGAGGACTATGTAAAGCTAATTATGGCCGCGCCGGGCGCGCCCGTGTGCGACGTTCAGATAAGCTCCTGCAACGCATATCCGGGCGACCGCTTTTTCATTCAGGGCACGCGCGGCACGCTGCACGGCAATGGCCAGCAGCTCGAGTGGAAGTACTTTAACGAGGCCGAGGCCGAGCCGAAGGAACTCACCGCCGTACCGCTGCGCAACGAAAAGGGCGAGCCGCTCTACTGCGTGGACAAGCTCCCCATGCGCGAGGGCAAGTGGGAAGCCACCGGCCTGGAAAAGCGCGAGTTCGATGCCAAGGGCATAAAGTTCTACGAGGTATTCTACGACACGCTGGTAAACGGCGCGGACTTCCCGATAAAGAACGAGGAAGTAAAGCTCCAGATGTATGTCATGGAGCAGGCGCACGCCCAGAACTGGCTGCTGTTTGAAAAGTAAGATATATAGTTAGCAATTTGCGAAAGGCGTTTGCTCAGGCTGTGAGCGAGCGCTTTTCGCATTATTTTTGCCGCAAAAAACCTTTGCGTTGTAAATACAACGGATATATTCGCTCGAACGTGTTATACTAACCCCACAAAGCAAAGTGCACGGGGAGGGTATTTCAATGGACAGCAAAATGTTTTGTTTTCAGTGTCAACAGACAGCGGGCTGTGTGGGCTGTATGGGTAACGCGGGCGTGTGCGGCAAACGCGCCGATACTGCCGAACTTCAGGATAAGCTGACCGGCGCGCTGATCGCGCTGGCGCGCGCCGCCGAGGGTGTGGATACGGCGGGCGAGGCGGATGAGGTAATGCTCGCGGGTCTGTTCACCACTATCACCAACGTGAATTTCGATAACGACTCCATAAGCAAGCTGATCGACCGCGTGCATGCCGAGCACAACCGGCTTTCGCCCAACTGCGCAAACTGTGCCAACCATTGTATGCGCTATGCCGACTACGACATGCGCCTTATATGGGACGCAGACGAGGACGTACGCTCGCTCAAATCGCTGATACTGTTTGGTCTGCGCGGCATGGCGGCGTATGCGTATCACGCAATGCTGCTGGGCGAGCGCGACGCGGAGGTTAACGAATGCTTCTTCGAGTGCCTGCGCAGGATCAGCGAAACCGACGACATGCAGACGCTTTTGCCGCTGGTGCTGCGCGTGGGTGAGGTCAACCTTAAGTGCATGGAAATGCTCGACCGCGCCAATACGACCGCGTTCGGCACGCCCGCGCCCGCGACCGTGCCGCTCAAGGTTGAAAAAGGCCCGTTTATCGTAGTCACCGGCCACGACCTATACGATCTGAAACTCCTGCTTGAGCAGACCGAGGGCAAGGGCGTAAACGTATACACCCACGGCGAGATGCTGCCCGCGCACGGCTATCCCGAGCTGCGCAAGTTTAAGCACCTCAAGGGCAACTTCGGCACCGCATGGCAGAACCAGCAGA
Organism: uncultured Eubacteriales bacterium; assembly: GCA_948467645.1. Classification (GTDB taxonomy): domain Bacteria; phylum Bacillota; class Clostridia; order Christensenellales; family Aristaeellaceae; genus Fimadaptatus. The sequence continues at coordinate 38,046 of CAOKFD010000023.1, forward strand.
AGGAGTTCGCCGACATACCCGCGCCCGTGCTGTTTACCACCAACTGTCTTATGCCCGTGCGCCCCAGCTATGCCGACCGCGTGTTCACGACCGAGGTTGTGGCCTATCCGGGAATTAAGCATATCGGCGACGAGCGCGACTTTACGCCGGTCATCGAAAAGGCGCTGGAGCTGGGCGGCTACAGCGAGGACAAGGACTTTACCGGCATAAACGGCGGCCGCACCATGACTACCGGCTTTGGCCACGGCACGGTGCTGTCGGTCGCGGATACAGTGGTTGAGGCGGTCAAAAACGGCCTTATCCGCCACTTCTTCCTGGTGGGCGGCTGCGACGGCGCACAGCCCGGACGCAATTACTATACCGAGTTTGTAAAGCGCACGCCTGCCGACACGGTGGTGCTCACGCTGGCGTGCGGCAAGTATCGCTTTAACGATCTTGATCTGGGCGAGGTGGGCGGTCTGCCGCGCCTTATGGATATGGGTCAATGCAACGACGCGTATAGCGCGATTCGCGTGGCAGTGGCGCTTGCCGAGGCGTTCGGCTGCGGCGTTAACGAACTGCCGCTGTCCATGGTGCTGTCGTGGTACGAGCAAAAGGCGGTTTGCATACTGCTTACGCTTTTGTATCTGGGCATACGCGATATACGTCTGGGGCCGACGCTGCCCGCGTTCGTGTCGCCGGGCGTGCTGAAGTTCCTGATCGACAATTACAACATCAAGCCCATATCCACGCCCGAAGAAGACCTCGCGGCGATTCTGGGCTAAACAATAAATGCGTTTAAGGCGGTCGCCGGAGCCAAGTCTCCCGACCGCCATTTTTGATGGTATTATTACAAGGCAGGTCTTTGCGGCTTTACGCACATGTGCTAGACTAAGGCAAAAATACGACGGGGGATATATGCCTTATGATACGCTTTGAATTAGTCGATGATAAATTCCGCAAAAACGGAACCGCTCAACTGCCGCTCCGTGCGACGGCGCACTCGGTGGGCTATGACTTCTTTTCGCCGGTCGATATTGAGATACCGCCCATGAGCGCCGCAATGATATGGACGGATGTAAAAGCGCGGTTCGGCCCGGACGAGGCGCTGCTAATCAACGTGCGCTCGTCCATGGGCAAGCAGCCCGTGATGCTGGCCAATACGCAGGGCTGGATAGAAAGCGACTACTACTCCAACCCGGATAACGACGGCAACATAGGTATAAGGCTGTTCAACCTCGGCCAGACGCCATATAAGATCGAGCGCGGCCAGCGCTTTGCGCAGGGCATGTTCATCAAATACCTTATCGCCGAAAATTGCAACAGCGACAGCGAACGCGTGGGCGGCATAGGCAGTACGGGCAAATAAACTCGGGACGGGGCATACCCGCCGCGCATGGAAAGCAGCTTTTCCGTGCGCGGCGGGATTTTTTATAAAAATGTGTATCGGCCAAAATCCCGGCATATGCCTTAACCGTCTAATGTATGCAATCGATCGATAATGCACTTGCGCTAAGGCGCATATGACGGGGCTTAGCCGCTTCGACCGCAACGTTAAGCGGCGGTTTTGCGAAAGGAGGGCGCGAATGGACAGGGACGAGTTTACGCGGCGCATACTCGCCATGCGGCTCACGCTTTACCGCGTGTCATACGGCATACTCGCATCCGAATCCGAACGCGAGGACGCGGTGCAAAACGCCGTAATGAAGGCGTGGCAAAAGCATGGCCAACTGCGCGACGAACGGCTGATGGAAACGTGGCTGGTGCGCATACTGATAAACGAATGCTATAACGTAAAGCGCGCGCATCGGCGCATAAGCCCTATGGCCGAGCTGCCCGAGCGTCCCGTACCGGCTGATGCGGGCGGCGAAGTGCGCGGCGCGGTGCTGGCTCTGCCTGATAAACTGCGCCTGCCGGTGGTGCTGCATTATATGGAAGGCTATCGCGTGGATGAAATCGCGCGTATGCTGCACCTGCCGCAGGGCACGGTCAAATCGCGCCTGAGGAATGCGCGCGCCCGGCTGAAGGACATGCTGGGCGAGAAAGGGGACGTTGACGATGCGTAGAGATGAGCTGAAAAATGCGTTCGGCGAGCCGCCAATCGAATTCGACGCAAGCCTTAACCGCGCGCTCGCGAATATACCCGACGAGCGTCCCGCGCACAGGCGGTACAAAATTGCACCGCTGATAGCCGCAATCGTGTGCGCGCTTGCGCTGGGCGGCGCGGCGCTGGCGGTCGCGAACAATTGGGACATATTCGACATGATGGGCAGGTCGCGCAGCGCTTCGGATGATTCCGATACCTTGCGCGCGCTGAGCCAGTCGCCCGATATGGTGGTTGAGGGCAAATGGGCGACGTATACGCTTTCCGAAGCGGTGTTCGACGGCCGCTCGCTCAACGTGACGATAAATGCGCGCCCGCACGACCCGGCCAAAGTGCTGCTCATGAGCGACTACTGCACGGATGTCGGCGACTTGGCGCCCGAATACGGCGGCGACAACGAGCCAAGCGGCGAAACGTTTGCGCAGAAAGCCGCGCGCGATGGCAGTACGCTTGTAATGACGGGCATGAGCATATCGGGCGCGGGCGCAGGCGATCAGGGCGGCAGCGAATACTACAATGCCGACGGTTCGCTCACGCTGTACGCACACTGCCTGCTCGACGGCGACGCGTCGGGCCAGCAGCGCTTTACCTGCCATATACGCGAGCGCGCAGCGAACGGCGACGATATCGAACGCTTTGAGGGCGAGTTTGTAATCGCCCCCAATACGCCGCTTGCGTATGCCGAGGCGCACGGCGAATACCTGACGGAGCTGGCCAGAATAACCGACGTGCGCGTGAGCAAATCGGCGCTGGCCACATACGTAAGCGCGAGTGGGCGGCTGTACGCAGATTTGAGCGACGAGCAGTTGGAGCAATGGAAGAATTCGACTGTGGATTTCAGTACGTCGGAATCGTACAGCACGATTATTGAAGGCAATATGAGGATGCTGGACGAAAACGGCGAAGCCCCGGGCAGCATTGACGGCGAGCGCTGCTTCAGGATGGAATTTGTAATGGAAGCGTCGGAAGCTATGCCGGAGCAGCTGTATGTAAAGCTGTACAACCTGGACACCAACGAATACGGCAAGACGGTCGTGATTCCGCTTACGCCTGTTGAAAGTGAGGAACAATGATATGAAGAACCTATTGGGCATTTTGCTTGCGATACTTATATGCTTAACTCAGCCCGCGCAAATGGCGTTTGCCGACGCAGGCGACGTAACGATATTTGACTTCATCAATACGTATGATAAGCCGGTAACGCAGTCCACGCTGAGCGCGGACGAGCTTGCCGCACTGGCCAGCGCGTCCGGCGATGTGTATGATAAGGCCGAATACGCGACGTATACGCTCAAGCAGGTCGCGTTCGACGGCTGCAGCGCGTATATTATGGTCGAGGTAACGCCCAAGTCGGAGGACGTGCTGTTGATGTCCGATTACATGTACGAGCCGGGCGATGCGCGTTCGCTGGAGGACAGCGACGTATCCGAAACTTTTGAAACCAAGGCCGCGCGCGATAAGCAGAGCATAATCGTGTCCGGCATAGGCGTGGATATTCTAAATCCGGAACTGGAGCACGTCGGCTCCAGCGCGTCTGAAAAGTACTTCTCGGACGGCAGTATGCTGCTGTACCTGGAGTTCGCATTTAAGGAAAGCATGGGCGACGCGCCGCGCAGCATCGACATACGCATACGCGAATGCGAGTACGGCGCGGACTACAATGAGTACATGTGGCCGATTTCGCTCACTCCCACTGCTCGGATAAAGACGGCGCAGGCTCAGGTCGAGCAGTCGGTTGCAGGCGGCAGAATGATCGTGGAGTCGATAACGTATAAGCGTTCCGAAATCGGCGCGATAATGAATATCAGCGGCCATCTGGGCGAGAAAATGAGCGCGGACGACATCGACTTTATAACGGCGCTGGAGGCGGACGTAAATTTCGGCGACGATACGATAGGCGTTACCGGCGGCGGCATGATGTGCTTTAATGCCGAGGGCGAGAACATATACTTTGAAGATGCCATGGGCGGCGAAACGTTCCTGATAACCCTTTCGATGGGCGCGGGCAAAGAACCGGCGCAGTCGGCGAGCATAGCGTTCAAAAATTACGAGACCGGAGAACGTATGGACGAGTTTTCGACCGAACTGGTATATGAATAAGTGCTGACATTGCGGCCGCGCATGGATAATTCATGCGCGGCCGCATTTTTATTTGGAGGGCGAAACCGCCAATTTCAGGCGGCGTTTTAAGGCAATCAAATAAAGGCCAGACCGAACAGCCGAAATTCTTCTGAAAGAATCGAAAATTGGGTATTGACAACACGGCAAAATCTGCTATAATATACCTATGAATCCGATAGGGTTAAAGGATAAATAAGAGGAGGAATACGCCATGAAACTGAATGCATATCGCAGCGCCATGTGTTGTTGCTGTATGGCATGTGCCTATACAGCTTCTTGGCGTGCGCAAAATTGCGGGTCGGATTAATCCGACATTCCATTCGTATAAAAGACGGATGCGCGCAGGAAGCCGCATCCGTCTTTTTATATACCAATGCCTATGAAAGGGAAAATGCGATATGTACAGCACCGATATAATGTACAAACGATGTTGCCGCAGAATGGAACTTAAACGCTGAACCAAACTGATTTATATTATGAAGGAGCGAAAAAACATGAAGCGCATATCGATGAAAATAAAGGCACTGGCCGCAGTAATGACGCTCGTTATGACACTTACCGCAATACCGGCGCTGGCCGACGGCACGACCGACCGACTTGACGAAATCAAGGAGCGCGGCTATCTGATAGTCGGCACCGAGGGCACATGGAGTCCTTACACGTATCACGATGAGGATGATAATCTGGTGGGCTTCGACGCCGAGGTGGCAAAGCTGATCGCGGACTACATCGGCGTGGACGTACAGTATTCCGAAACTGTGTGGTCGTCGATATTCGCATCGCTGGACGCGGGCAAGATCGACATGGTTGTAAACGAAGTATCCTATTCGGAAGAGCGCGCCGAGAAGTACGACTTCAGCACGCCCTACACATATTCGCAAAAGGCGATACTCGTCCCGGCTGACAATACCGACATAAACAGCCTCGCTGACATAGCAGGCAAGATTGCCGCCAACGACGCGACAAGCTCCATCGGTCAGCTCGCGCTGGACAGCGGCGCAACGCTCGACCCGGTGGGCGAGATGGCGCAGAGCATAAGCGAAGTCCTCAGCGGCCGCGCAGACCTGACGCTGAACAACGCCGTGGCGTTCACCGACTACCTGAAACAGCATCCCGAATCCGAAGACAAGGTGCGCATAATAGTGGCGACCGCTCCTGCGCCGTCGGGCTATATCCCGGTTATGAAGGGCAATGACAAGCTGCTCGCCGCCATAAATGAAGCGCTTGACAAGGCGCGCGAGGACGGCACGCTGAGCGAACTTTCGCTGAAGTACTTCGGCGTAGACATAACCAAGGAAGCCGATGACGCGGAAGCAACCCAGACGCCCGCGGAATAACTACCTATATAATAATGATGTGAGGCGATACGCATGAACAGCCGCATTGTTGCCGAGCTGCTTGAGTCATTCCCCAAACTGCTGCTGCCGGGCCTTAAAGTCACACTGCCGCTGACCGCACTTTCGTTCACGATCGGCATTGCGATTGCGCTGGCGACGGCACTGGTACAGATTGCGCACATCCCGGTGCTCAGGCGGCTGGCGCGCGTGTACATATGGATAATACGATGCACGCCCATGATAGTGCAGCTGTTCGTCGTATACTTCGGACTGCCCAACATAGGCATATGCCTGGACAGCTTCTCGGCGGCGGTGCTGGTGTTTTCGATAAGCGTGGGCGCGTATTGCAGCGAAACCATCCGCGCCGCGATCGAAAGCGTATCCGCCGGCCAGATGGAGGCGGGCTATTGCGCAGGGCTGACATTCGGTCAGACCATGTTCCACGTAATCATACCTCAGGCGCTGTCAACGGCCTTTCCGCCGCTGTCTAATGCGCTTATCGGACTTGTAAAGGACACCTCGCTCGCGTACAGCGTGGCGCTGGTCGAAATACTCGCCAGCGCCCAGCGCATCGCGGCGCGCACTTACGATTACCTGTGGCTGTATCTTGAGGCGGCCGGGATATACCTTATCTTCTGCTCGATACTGACGGTGGTTCAGCATAAGGCGGAGAAATATCTGGAAAAGAGGCGGTAACATGTTTACGCTTAGTCATGTGAAAAAGAGCTTTGGCGATAACCCGGTGCTCCGCGATGTAAGCATAAAGGTAAACGACGGCGACGTGGTGGCGGTGCTTGGCCCCAGCGGCAGCGGCAAGACCACGCTACTGCGTGCGGCGAGCTACCTCACGCGCGCCGACGGTGGCACTGTGGAGCTGGACGGCGAAATATTTCCGCTAAATAAGATAAGCCGCCGCGATCTGTTGCGATACCGCCGCAAGACCGGCTTTGTATTCCAGAACTTCAACCTGTTCGCAAACAAGACTGTACTGCAGAACGTGACGGCAGGTCTGACAATCGCGCGCAAGATGCCGCGCGACGAGGCCGAAGCAATCGCCATCGACGCACTGAAGCGCGTGGGTATGCTGGACAGAAAGGACTACTACCCGTCCAAGCTGTCGGGCGGCCAGCAGCAGCGCGTCGCCATCGCCCGCGCGATTGCGCCCAAGCCCAGCGTGCTGTTCTTCGACGAGCCGACCAGCGCGCTCGACCCACAATTGACGGGCGAGGTGCTGAACGTAATGAAGTCGCTGGCCGACGACGGCACGACGATGATAGTCGTGACCCACGAGATGGAGTTCGCCCGGCGCGTCGCCAACCGCGTGATATTTATGGAGGGCGGCCTGATAGTCGAGCAGAACACGCCCGATCGCATATTCACCAGCCCCGAACAGCAGCGCACCGCCGAATTCCTGCGCGGCACACAGTGGCTGAAAACAGCGTGACTTATAAATAGTAAGGAGAGATAAACATGACTAAGCCGGTAATTTCGCTTGTGGATATAAAAACTGCTCCCGCGGATATTCGCGAAGCCGCCGAGAAGCACCTTGCCAAGGGCTATGCAATGACCAATGAAAAGCGCACGCTGCTGCATAACCGCGTGGCGTTTGAGGCACTGGAGGGCATGAGCTATGCCGTCAGCGCGGAACTGAAAAAGTTTGTAGGCAGTCGCGCGGCTAATCTGTTTGAATATGCGCTGTCACTGGAAAACGATTGCCTCGTGTGCAGCACTTATTATCGCGTTGCGATGAAAAAGCTGGGTATAGACAATCTGGACGAGGTTGAGCTGACCGACGACGAAAGGTTGCTGATAGAATACGCGCGCGCAATTGCGAACGACCATAAGCATATCCCGGATGATCTGCTGCAAAGGCTGCTCGACCGACTGGGCGAGGAAGGACTGGTCGTGCTGACCACGATGGCGATGTTCATGATCGGCAATAACTATTTCAACGACATACTGCGCGTGCAGTCGGAATTTTTGCAAAGCAAATAGGGCGTAGGCTGAGAGAAGTTTGCCATTTTCGCAAAGCGCGGCGAGAATGGCAAACTTCCGCATTTTTCTCAAAAAAGAGTGAAATTGGCTATTGACAAAGCGCCGTCATTCGTGTA
>CAOKFD010000024.1:0-43009 GCA_948467645.1 uncultured Eubacteriales bacterium
ACTGACGCAAAATCCACTCGAACTTGCGAATTGTTCCGCTTGAGACACACTCTAGGCAGGAAAGACCCGCCCGGCTGTTCAGCCTTAAACCAAAACAGGCGCGCACAGCGAAACGGACGCGGCGTGCAACTGACTTAAACTAAAGACTCAAACGGGAGAGATAGCTATGGTAAATGCTTTTGAGGTAAACGAGGAGCGGATTGAAAAACTCAAATTCGACGCAAACGGCCTGATACCCGCCGTGGCGCAGGACGTTAAGTCGGGCGACGTGGTTATGCTGGCGTATATGAATAAGGAATCGCTGACGGAGACCATCAAGACCGGCTATGCCACGTACTTCAGCCGCTCGCGCCAGCAGCTTTGGAAAAAGGGCGAAACGTCCGGCAATGTGCAGCGCGTGCGCGAGATACTTTACGACTGCGACGGCGACGCGCTGCTTTTGAAGATAGACCAGACCGGCGTGGCGTGCCATACGGGCGAGTACAGCTGCTTCCATAACTCGCTGACCGGCAAGGACGAAAGCGCGCCCGCGTCCAGCCATGTGCTGGAGGAGCTGTTCGAGGTAATAGAGAATCGCAAGGCCAATCCCGTGCCCGGTTCGTATACCAATTACCTGCTGGAAAAGGGCGTGGAGAAGATTTGCAAGAAGGTGGGCGAGGAAGCCAGCGAAACCATAATCGCCGCGGTAAAAGGCTCCAATGACGAGGTAAGGTATGAGGCCAGCGACCTGCTGTATCACCTGATGGTGCTGATAGCCAATCAGGGTATGCGGCCGGAGGAGCTGTATGATGAGCTGCGGTCGCGCAGGGGTTAATTAATTGTAAATTGTAAGATGTGATTGCCGGTCGCTTGCGAGCGACTGGCTTTTGTTGCTCTCTGAGCGTGGAAGATACTTGTGCAGAAGCTTGAGGACTGATTGCACCTTCCGCGCCCACTTTAATTTATGGTGGGCGCGGCATGGATGGCTGCTCATACATCTAGTTTCGCGGCAGGACGGCCTGTTTTCGCGCCCGCCCTACTTTCGGCGGGCGTGAACCTCACCGCCGAGTCTGCAATTGAGCCGCCGAGGGGTGGCGAACATGGCGCGGGGGAGTACTGCCTAAACAGATAAACTCAATTCGCGGAATCCCGAAACTGCTAAGATTATAGCTTGCGTGAGCCGCAAACATTGATAAAAGAAACGCCGCTGGCTCTGGGCGAGCCAAATAGCGTAAGAATGCGGGGCATCTTCCCGTATATAGCTCCCTAAAGCGACTGAACTAAGATAGTTATCGGGCAACAGACATAACCGACTTTTCTTTGGTTCTTTCTTTTCTTCCGAAAAGAAAGAACACGTCCTCCCGTAACTCCATAAACGTGTTCCCAATGTGTACAAAGCATGAACAATCCTCAAAACGCATTGACACCTGCGTCGATGTGTGCAAGAATAAATATGTATTCAGAGAAGCGAATAAAATTGAAAGAAGGAATATGCCTTATGAATAAAAAGATTACTGCGCGCGCGCTGGCGTTGATGTTGGCCGCTATGATGGCGGTCGGTACGGGCAGTGCGTTTGCCGATAGCGCCGATACTGCCGCGGAAGCTACTGCCGAAGTGACCGAGACCGCCGAGGCAACCGACGCTCCCGCAGAGGCGGAAGCCACCGCTAAGCCCGAAGTCGCGTCCAATATCGTGGCTACTGTGGGCGACGTTGAGATCACCGCCGAGGAAACCGCCGACCTGTACTCTTACGTGCTGGAGATGTATAGCTATTATGGCTATGATACCACCGATTCCGAGACCGTTGCGCAATTGAAGGACATTGCGCTCGACGCTATGGTTTCGGCTAAGGCGCAGGAGATCATGGAAGCCGAAATGGGCCTCGATCAGTTCACCGATGAGGAACTTGCGCAGTTCCAGAGCGACGCTCAGGCTACTTATGACGAAACCTATCAGTCCGTGTACGAGGGCTTCGATGACGGCGAAACAAGCGAGGACGACCTCAAGGCGCAGACCGAGGCAGAACTGAATAAGTACGGCTATACCGTCGAAGCACTGGTCGAACAGGCCAAAGCCGAAGCGGCTTATAATAAGCTGTATGAAGCGCTGACCAAGAACGTAACCGTCACCGACGACGATGTTAAGGAAGAATACGCCGCAACCGTCGCCTCCGATAAGGAAGCGTATGAAAACGATCTGGACGGCTATTCGCTCCAGAGCATGTACGGCGAGCGCCCCGCCTATACCCCCGAAGGCATTCGCACCGTAAAGCATATACTGGTCAAGTTCACCGATGAGGACTCCCAGAAGATAAGCGAACTGGAAGCCCTGTCCGAAAAGCCCGACGATTACGACGAGCAGTATCAGGCGCTGATCGACGCGGCCTACGCCAATATCAAGGATAAGGTCGATGAAATCATGGCCAAGATCGACGCGGGCGAGGACTTTGACGCGCTGGTCGAGGAGTACGGCGAGGATCCCGGTATGCAGTCCGAACCCTATAAGTCCGAGGGCTACATGGTATATGAGGGCTGCACCAACCTGATGACCGAGTTCGTAAACAGCGGCATGGCGCTGGAAAAGGCGGGCGACGTGACTAAGGAACCCGCGCTCACGTCCTATGGCGCGCACATAATCATGTATTACAGCGACCTGACCCCCGGCGAGGTCGAACTCACCGACGATAAGGCCGAGGAGATACGCGAAAGCCTGCTGGAGGAAAAGCAGAGCGAGGCGTTCGACGATGCCGTCAACGCGCGCATTGCCGAGCTGGGTGAGGTAGTCTGCTATCCCGAAAACGTGGTCGAAGCCAGCTATGGCGACGAGGAAGTCGTCGATGATGCGGCGGATGCGGACGCTGAGGCAGATACTCTGGTTGTCGAGGGCTAAAGTATAAATACAAAATAAAAACAGCGCGGCTCGCTTTCCATATGTAATGTGGAAATGAGCCGCGCTGTTTTGCGACTATTGCAAATCTGAAATTGATGCAAGCGTCCTCATATGCTATAAGGCTGATTGAGTCCTTGCAAAAGGATTCTTTCGGCAGGAAGGAATAAGATGGCGCTTGGCTTTGCACCTCTGAAGCTTTACTAAAGCAAAGGAGGTGATGTCATGTCTGACTTTGAAATGCTTTCATTGTTCTACATGATACTATCTCTTGTATTGGTTGCGATCGAGCTCGGTCGTAACATTGGCAATCAGAACAAGAAGTAAAAGTAAAGCCGCCATCCTGCGCTAACAGGCTGACGGCTACTACTTCTCAACATCAGAGGGGAGAAGCCGAACCAAAAGCGCCGTCCCTTCCTGTCGTTATTATATCATATGAGATGGCAGGTGTCAACGATTTTGCGTCGGTAATTTGCGGGCGCTATTTTTGTGTCGGAATATCATTTTATTAAACATATGTCTGCCTGCGTTTGCACTTTTATCGCATAAGCTTGATTAACCCGTTGCTTAAACGAGTTTAAGCGCCGCCGCCGCATATACAAATTTCAGCGCAAGTGCTAGAATAGGTATATAATACATTCGGGTGGAGGCACGTATGATTAAGCGATTCATACCATACTACAAGCCGCACATGAAGCTGTTCATAATCGACTTTGCGTGCGCGATTACGCTGGCGCTTTTGCAGCTGGTTTTCCCGCACGCGGTCAACGTGATAATGGACTCGCTGCTGCCCGCGGGCGACTTCGGGCCGGTGTTCCAGTGGGGCCTGCTGCTGGCCGCGCTATACCTCGTTCAGTACGCAATGCAGCGCGTCGTGGAATACTGGGGCCATATAGTGGGCGTGCGCATAGAGCACGATATGCGCCGCGACCTGTTCGAGCATGTGCATCAGCTGCCGTTTTCCTACTTTGACAACGTAAAGACCGGCCAGCTGATGTCGCGCATAGTGAACGACCTTAACGAGATCGCCGAGCTTGCGCACCACGGCCCGGAGGACTTTTTGATATCGGTATGCATGCTGATAGGTACGTTTGCGCTAATGGCCTCGATGAGCTGGAAGCTCACGCTGCTGCTTCTGATAATCGTGCCCATAATGCTCATAATGTCCAACAAGTGGAATAAGCGCATGCGCGCGGGCTTTAGCGATATGCGCGCCGAGCTGGGCGAGATCAACGCGGGCGTGGAGGACTCGCTTTCGGGTGTGCGCGTGGTAAAGTCGTTTACCAACGAGGAGTACGAAAAAAAGAAGTTCGCCGTGGGCAACGACCGCTTTACCAAGGTAAAGGACAATACCTATTACGTAATGGCGCACTTCCACACCATGATAGGCCTGTTTTCCAATATATTCTATCTGGTGACGCTGGTGGGCGGCTCGTATCTGGTAATAAAGGGCGAGATGAGCGCCGGCAATCTTACCGCGTTCATACTGTACGTGAACCTGTTTTTGTCGCCGCTGCAGAAGATAACAAACCTGCTGGAGACCTATCAGCGCGGCATGGCGGCCTTTACGCGCTTTGCCGAGATAATGAGCATAAAGCCCGACATAGAGGATAAGCCGGACGCCGCAGTGCTGCCGCGCCCCAAGGGCGATATACGCTTCGAGCACGTGAGCTTCCGCTATAACGATTCCAAGAACGTGCTAAGCGATCTGAACTTTGAGATATACGCGGGCCATACCGTGGCGCTGGTCGGCCCGTCGGGCGGCGGCAAGACGACATTGTGCAACCTGATACCGCGCTTTTACGACGTTACCGGCGGGCGCATAACCATCGACGGCCACGACATACGCGACGTGACGCTAAAGTCACTGCGCGACAACATAGGCATAGTGCAGCAGGACGTATTCCTGTTCGGCGGCACTGTGCGCGACAACATACTATACGGCCGTCCCGACGCGACCGATGAGGAGGTAATCGAGGCGGCAAAGCTGGCCGATGCGCACGAGTTCATAATGAAGTTCGAGAACGGCTATGATACAATCGTGGGCCAGCGCGGCATAAAGTTGTCGGGTGGTCAGAAGCAGCGCATAGCAATCGCGCGCATATTCCTGAAAAACCCGCCGATACTGCTGCTGGACGAGGCCACAAGCGCGCTGGACAACGCCACCGAGCGCATAATACAAAAGTCGCTCAGCCGCCTGAGCGAAAACCGCACCTCGCTGGTTATAGCGCACCGGCTCGCCACCATACGCAACGCCGACTGCATATTCGTAATGACCGACGAGGGCATAGCGGAATGCGGCAATCATAAGCAGCTCATCGAGAAGAACGGGCTGTACGCACAGCTTTATAACTCTCAATTCGAGGGACTGGAGAAATAACGATACGATGATGAGGGACGGCGATACGCCGTCCCTCGCGTTTCTTTTGGCAGACAGAGCAATCGACTCACTGTCTGCTCTTAACTATAAAATAAGACTGGAGTAGTATTGACAAGACTATAAGACTGTGGTAGTATATATGTGGTAGCTACTACTGGAGTCTTATGAAAGGATGTTTGCGCGTGGACATTAAACTGTTTGATTCCGAACTGAAAGTGATGGACGTACTTTGGAAAGAGGGCGATATGCCGGCAAAGGAAATTGCCAGGGCGCTGACAGGCGAACTGGGCTGGAACGTGAATACGACATATACGCTGATAAAGCGCTGTATTAAGAAGGGCGCGATCGAGCGCCGCGAGCCGGGCTTTATGTGCCATGCGCTGATACCCAAATCGGCGGTACAGGAGGCCGAGACCGACGAGCTGATTAACAAGGTATATGACGGCTCGGCCAACAAGCTGTTTGCGGCGCTGCTGGGTCGTAAGAAGCTTTCGGCCGAGCAGATTGAAAAGCTCAAGCAAATTGTGGGCGAGCTGGAATGAGGTGCATCGTATGAGCCTTATGCAGATGAGCGTCGCGGGGGCGCTGATGATACTGGCCACGACGGTCATTCGCGCGCTGGCGATAAACCGCGTGCCTAAAAAGACGTTTCTCGTGCTGTGGGGCGCGGCGCTGATGCGGCTGCTGGTACCGTTTTCACTGCCGTCCGCGCTGAGCGTGTATTCCTTGCTTAGGCAGAAAGCGTTGCCGGTCATGGCGAATGCGCCTGCCGCGGCATTGCCAGTTGCGGCTTCGGAGCAGGCATATGCCGTCGCGGCACAGACGGGCGCGGCGTCTGCGTGGACGTTCCCGGTATGGGACATGGTCTGGATAGCGGGGCTAATCATATGCGCGGCCTTTTTTACCGTGACTTATTTTAGGTGTTATCGGGAGTTTCAGATGTCTCTGCCGGTGGAGAACGGCGTTGTGCGGCGCTGGCTGGAGACGCATAAACTGCGCCGCAGAATTTCAATTCGGCAGTCCGACCGCATATCGTCTCCGCTTACATTTGGTGTACTGCGCCCTGTCATACTTATGCCTAAGCGGACAGACTGGCGGGATGAAACCGCGCTGAGGTATGTATTGGAGCACGAGTTTGTGCATATTCAGCGGTTTGACACTGTGTTCAAGCTATTGCTGATTGCATCGGTGTGCGTGCACTGGTTCAACCCGCTGGTATGGGTGATGTACGTTCTGGCGAACCGGGACATTGAACTTTCGTGCGACGAGACGGTTGTCTGCCGCTTTGGCAGTGGCACGCGGGCTTCGTATGCGAAGGTATTAATCAGCATGGAGGCGGCGAGGAGCGGCTTTGCGCCTTTATGCAATCATTTCAGCAAAAATGCGATAGAGGAAAGGATAACAGCAATTATGAAGACCAGAAAGACGACAATTGTATCTCTTATAATGGCGGCGGCGCTGATTACGGGCACGGTGACTGCGTTTGCGACGTCCGAAAAGAACGAAGAGGGCGGTGTACAGGCCGCGCAGGTCACGTATGCGTTCAGCTCCGGCGACGCGATGGCGTCCGGCAGCGCCATTGAATCCGGCGATGCACTGGAAGTGAGTGAGGAATACGCTGCTATCGGCATTACCGATCAGGGCAGCGAATGGTATTATGGGGGCAAGTCGATCGCCGGGATTTACGACGACAACGGCGGCATTTACATGAACGATTCCGTCAGCGACGGCGTTTATCTGAACGTCAGCAGGGACGAAAAAGGCGGCGCTACAGGTGCAGTCATCATCACGAAGGCGCAATTCCGCAAGATGGTGGACAGGCATATGAACCTGACCGCGCTTGATAACGGGCAGGACACGCTGATGTCCTACAAAAACCCGACAGACGGCAAGACATATTACAGCTTTGACGACGGCAAGACATTCGAGCCGCTGACCGACGCAGAATTTGAAGCGCTCTTCCCGACGCCGGACATAGAATGGTGGACATACGAAGGCTACAAGGAATGGCTGGACAATGAAAAGGCAAATCTCCAAAGCATGTTAGGCGGAAAAGGCTGGACAAGCAGCGAAGGCGAATTCATCTGGACTCAGGAAAAAATCGACGAAACCATAGCACTATACGAAACCATCCTAACCGAAATAAAAAACGGAGTAATGTACTCCAAAACCGTAGACGGGCAGGAAGACACGGTAATAAGCTGCAATCCCGCAGATCAGGCTATGGGGGTATCCACGGAGGGGTGACGGGGGTACGTGTTACTCCTTTTCAACCGCCCCCAAAAACAAGAAAAGCATCGGACGAAAAATCCGATGCTTTTCATTATAATCTTTATTAGCCAATCTCGCGTATGACGCGCGCCATGTCGGCCCACTGCTGCTCCATGCTGGCAACCAGCTTGAACTGCGTGCGGCAGCGGTCGAGGTTGTGCTCGGGGCGCGTGGTGCGGAAGTACACGTCGCCCGCCAGATAGTCGCTCAGGAAGCGCACGCCGCATTCCAGCGTCATCAGCTTTGCACCCATCGGCAGCGTCTCCAGCTCGTTCTTGGTCAGGTTCCTGCACGCGCTCAGATAGCCGCGCGCATACGCCGTGTACAGATCCAGCGACATGCTGACCTTGCTCAGATCCTTCTCGTCCTCAAGCGCCGTGGACGCGCCGAAGCGAATCGAATCACCAAAGTCGTTTGCCGCCAGACCCGGCATTACAGTATCCAGATCGATTACGCACAGCGGCTTGCGGGTCTTAGCGTCCAGCATGACGTTGTTCAGCTTGGTGTCGTTGTGGGTAACGCGCAGCGGCAGCTCGCCCGCCTTGAGCATGTTCATCATCGTCGCGGCTTCCTCGCGGCGCGCCATTACGAAGTCGATCTCCGGGCCGACTTCCTTCAGCCTGCCCTTAACGTCGGCGGCAATGGCCGCGTCCAGCTGGGCATAGCGGTTGGGCGTGTCGTGGAACTGCGGTATGGTCTCGTGCAGCGTCGCCGCCGGGAAGTCGGCCAGCTGGTTCTGGAAGTTGCCGAACGCAACCGCGCTCTGATAGAAGTCTTCAGCGGTCTCGGCCTTGTCCAGGCAGATGCTGTCCTCAATGAAGTCGTACACGCGGAAGTAGCGGCCCTCGGCATCCTTATAATACGCCTTGCCGTCCACTGTGGGCACCAGCGTCAGCACATGGCGCGGGTCAGGATCGTTCTTGGCGATGTGGCCGGTTACGGCGATGATGTTCTCCATCAGCGCGTCAACATCCTTGAATATGGTGTTGTTGATCTGCTGCAGTATGTAGCGCTTGCCCGAGTCGGTCACAACCAGCTGGGTATGGTTGATATGGCCGCTGCCATACGGCTCACAGGACACGGCGTTGCCGCTGAGTTTGAATTGCTTGATAGCGTCGTTCATATTAATATCCTCCTTGGTGGATTTATCTTCCCTATGTCAATGTAATAAATTATAAGGCATTTTGGCTCGAAGGTATATAGTTAAAAGTGAAAATTAATGGAGCAATCCTACTAAATATCATATAATTTTTTGTATGACACTTAACTGGAACCACAATTCCGGCCTTATACGCACATATGTGCCCATTCATATTGCCATCTGAGCGCAATTATAGTATAATTGTATACTGGTTAAGGCATAACGTCATTTCTTTTATAAAATCGCTTTTTAAGGCGCATGGGATGCGGCCTTTATGGCTAAATTACAGCCGTTTGCAAGGGAGGTATTCTGGCGTGGACAGGACGATACTGCACTGCGATTGCAATTCATACTTTGCGTCGGTCGAGCTGCTCAGCCATCCCGAGCTAAAAAACCGGCCCGTGGCCGTATGCGGCGACCCGGCGGCGCGCCACGGCGTGATACTGGCCAAGAACGACGCGGCCAAGCGCTATGGCGTAAAGACCGCCGAGCCGATAGTTCATGCCCAGCGCAAGTGCCCCGGCCTGATACTGCTTAGGCCGCATCACGAGCTGTACGGCCAGTACTGCCGCCGGATAAACGCGATCTACGCGCAGTACACCGATCTGGTAGAGGCGGCCAGCGTGGACGAATCGTATCTGGACGTGACCGGCTCGCGCGCGCTGTTCGGCACGGGCGAGCATATTGCAAACGAACTGCGCGCGCGCGTTAAGCGCGAAACCGGCCTGACAATATCGGTGGGCGTGTCGTTCAACAAAATCTTTGCCAAGCTGGGCAGCGACTATAAAAAGCCCGACGCAACCACGGTAATCACGCGCGAAAACTATCGCGACATACTCTATCCACTGCCCATCGGCGACATGATGTATGTGGGTAAGTCCTCAGCAGCGGTTCTGCGGCGCGCGGGCATACTCACGCTGGGCGACATATACGCGGCGGGGCAGGAGCGCCTTACCGCCATGCTGGGCAAGGGCGGCGAAAACCTGTGGCGCAACGTGGCGGGACTGGACGACAGCCCGGTCATGCCCATCGGCTACCGCGAAACCGCCAAGTCGGTGGGCAATTCGATCACGTTCCGCCGCGATCTGGTCAGCGAGAGCGACTTTAACGCGGGCCTCACAATGCTATGCGAAAGCGTGTGCCAGCGTCTGCGTGCGGCGGGGCTGTTCTGCACCTGCGTGACCGTGCAGATAAAGGACCCGGAACTGCGCGTGATTTCGCGCCAGACGCACATAAGCGCCCCCACTAACGCCACCAGCGACGTACTCGCCGCCGCGCGCGAGCTTGTCAAACGTAACTGGCAGCCCGGCGCGCCCGCGCGTATGCTCTCGGTCAGCGTGAGCGACCTTAGCGACAATCCGGGCGTGCATCAGATGAGCTTCTTTAACGACGACGAACAGGCGCGCGAGAAGGACAGGCGGCTGTACTCGGCGGTGGACGGCATACGCGCAAAGTTTGGCGGTTCTGCGCTGCGTATGGGCAACCTGCTTTCGACCGACATTGTTTCTGACGGCGACGCTTCGGATGAGGACGGTCAGTCATAGGCAGAGGATGCTGCCTCAGCCTTAATACCTTAAACAAAAGAGCGGATGAAAGCCAAACTTAGCTTTCATCCGCTCAACTTATTCAGCCAGCTTTATCAGCCCAGCTTCTTTTCCTGCTCCTTGAGGAACTCGATGCACACGCGCGCCTCGTCCAGACCCGACGGCTTGCAGGTCTCGGACTCGACTATCATCTGTATGCCCATTTCAACTGCGGTCTTGTACACCTCGGCCGCGGGCGCGGTGCCCAGACCCAGCGGCGTGCCGTGGCCGTCCGCGTCGCCGTCCTTTATGTGTATCATGTGTACGCGGTCCTTCAGCTCGTGCATCATCGCGATGGGATCCTGCTTGCCCACGTATGCCCAATAGGTGTCGATTTCCAGCTCCATATTGGTGCGGGTCTTTATCTGCTCGTAAATGTGGGAGCCGTCCTCGTTTACCTTGAACTCGTGCGCATGGTTGTGGTAGCCCAGCTTGATGCCCTCGGCGGCGAGCACGGGCTGTACCTTGTTGACCAGCGCGATGAACTCATCCAGCTTCTCCTGAGTGCTCAGATCGGCGCCCGGGATTATGATGAACTTGTTGCCGATGGTCTTGTGGTACTTGATGGTCTCCTCAAGTTTGTCCTCGGTCAGCTCCTGCCAGCCGGTGTGGGTGGAGGAAACCTCCATGCCGCACTCGTCCAGCTTGGCCTTTACCTGCTCGGCGGGAATGCCGAAGAAGCCCGCGAACTCGGCGTAGTGATAGCCCAGCTTGCCTACCTTTTCCAGAGTACCCAGCAGGTCGCCCTGCGCCGCGTCGCGCACGGAATACATCTGCAGACCGTATTTCATGATTTAAGTCCCCCTTTGTATTATGCTTAGCGCTTTAGGCTATGCCCGGCGCTTTTAGCCTTATTATTTCAGCTCAACCTTAACCACGGTATCAATCGGGTCGGGCAGAGCCGGGTTCTCGCCGAAGGATACGAACACCACGTCGGGATAGTTGTTGGTCATCCAGTTGCGCTCGATTTTGAGCTCGCTGCCGTCCTGAAGCAGGCGTATGCACTTCACGTCGTCGGCCTTTATGCCGGTCAGCGGTACAAAGCCTATCTGCGCCTCGTTTACGTGGAAGTACACGTTCTTGCCGTTTTGCGTCACGCGGCCATAGTCGGGGCGCGGTATTTCGGAATGGCCGCAGCCGTATATGGCCTCGCCGTTGGCGTGCATCCACTTGCCGACCTCTGCGAGGATCTCCAGCGACTTTGCGGGGATATTGCCGCGCGCGTCGGGGCCCACGTTCAGTATCATATTGCCGCCCTTGCTGACGCATTCGACCAGCTTGCGCACCACTATGTCGGCGGTCTTGAAGCGGTCGTCCCGGGCGCAGTAGCCCCAATTATTGTTCATGGTTATGCAGCTTTCCCACACCACGGGCTTGCCCATGTCGTCCAGCACGCCGGCGGGCGGTATTATCTGCTCGGGACTTACGAAGTCGCCGCAGTATTCGGACGGGTTCTGCGTGGCCAGCGAGCCAAAGCCCTCGCCCGATACCTCCAGACGGTTGTCCATCAGTACGTCGGGCTGATACTTGCGTATCATGCGCACCAGCTCTGTCGCCTTCCACTTTTCGCCGCGCAGGTCGGCGTAGGAGAAGTCGAACCAGAATATATCTATCTTGCCGTAATTGGTGCACAGCTCCTTTATCTGGCCGTGCATGTATTCAAGGTACTTATCGAAGTCGTACTTATAGTCCTTGAACGCCTCGTTATCGCGCATCGGATGGTTTTGGTCGCCGTAGTGCGGGTAGTCCGGATGGTGCCAGTCCAGCAGCGAATAGTAAAGCCCCACGCGAATGCCCTCGGCGCGGAACGCCTCCACATATTCGCGCACCAGGTCGCGGCCGCAGCACTTGACCGAGTTATAGTCGGTCAGTTTGGTATCGAACAGGCAGAAGCCGTCGTGGTGCTTTGCGGTCAGTACGGCGTACTGCATACCGGCCTGTTTGCAGGCGTGCGCCCACTTTTTGGGGTCGTAATCGACGGGGTTGAACTCGTCGAAGTACTGCTGATAGTCCTCTATGGTTATCTTCTCGGTGCTGCGTACCCATTCGCCGCGCGCGGGGATGGAATATAGGCCCCAGTGGATGAACATACCGAAGCGCGCCTTTTTGAACCAGTCTACGCGCTTTTCATAAGCAGCCCTGTCGAACATTTGCTTTTCCTCCGCCTTTTGATACATACTTGTCCGGCGCATTGCCGCGCCGCGTCGTTTATCCCTGAATGGCGTTTATTATTACCGCCATTATAGGTATTGTGATAAGGCACATTATCGTGGACACGAACACGAGCTGCCCCGAAATTTCCTCATGCCTACCCACCGCGCCCGCGGTTATGGTCATATTCGCCGCGACCGGCATGGCCGTTACCATTGCGGGCACGCTCAGGTACAGCCCGCGCAATCCGCACGCGTACAGTATCAGCGCAACCACGATCGGCACGACGAGCAGGCGCATGACCGATATAATCGCCGCGTCCTTCAATTCCGCTATACCGTTGAGCTTAAACGACGCTATGACCAGACCCACCTGGAACATAGCCATCGGCGACACGACGTTAGAACCCATTGTGAACACGCTTGCGAGGAAGTCGGGCACGGGTATACCGAGCGCGAGCCACACAAATCCCACGAGTATCGATATGGTGCACGGGTTAATAGCGCTCTTAAAATCCACCTTACCCGACGAAGCGAGCACCATATACCCGAGTGTGGACACGAGCAGGTTCATGGGCAGGGTATATATGACCATAGTCTGCGACGCGGCTTCGCCATACATGGCCAGCACCACCGGCAACCCCATGAATATATAGTTAGGGAACATAGCGGCGAACTGAGCAGCGGGCGTAGATACGCGCCCCTTAGTCATTTTGCAAAACAGCTTTCCCAGCGGCACGCCCAGCAATATCAGCACCACGCTGATAATCAGCAGATACCATCCCTCCGCGAGCGTTTTAAGCTCGGTTTGCAAAAGAATTATCTTCAGCAGCATCAGCGGAAAGAAAAACTTAAACACCACGCCCGACACCTGCCGGGAAAAATCAGGCTTAACCAGTCCCATCTTAGCAAACACGAATCCACCGGCCATAAACACAAACAGCGTCAGCACCGCGCTTACCGCAGAAGCAAATACCTCACCCAAATCCAATCACATACCTTTTCTGACATTATAGCGCTTATAAATTCAATACGTGTCGTGATTTTCCTGCCGCGGCGCTAAATAATTACATTTGGGGAGGGGAGACGGGTTCTTTCTTTTTAGAAAAAAAGAAAGAACCAAAGAAAAATCTATTGCCTTCGGCCTGTTTATACGAAGGTTTGTCGGGATTCGGACGTTTTATGGGATTTTATGTTGGGAAGGGGCTTTTGCTTTCTTTCGCCGCTTATCTCGCCCAGAGCCAGCGGCGCTTGCTATGCTCGCGGCTTTGCCCCTCACCGCGCATTGTTATCTTTTGCGTTTCGGGATACCGCGCGCCGGGTTTTGGCTTTCTCAGATTGTTTGCGCCCGCGATGAGTTCACCGCTGCGGCGGCTCAGAGGGTTATTCGGGGCGCTTCCCGCGCTGTGCCATAAATCGGAGCCCAGCGCGGGAAAGACCCGCCTGCCGCCATCAGGCGGTATTCGCATCTCATCATTGGCCGCGCCCGCCATAAACCAGAGCGGGCGCGGCAGTTACGCCGTATTTATCTCACTTCTGTATAAGCGTCTTACACGCCCGGAGAGCGGCACTTATCTGTGTACGGCGGTATACGGCATTGCCGCACCGTTCCTAAATTCCGCATTCCGCATTCTGCCTGCGCCCGCCATAAACCAGAGCGGGCGCGGCAGCTACGCCGTATTTATCGCGCTTCTGTACGAGCGTCTTACACGCCCGGAGAGCAACGTTTCCCTGCGCGCGGCGGTATACGGCACTGCCGCATCGTTCCTAATTCCGCATTCCTAATTCCGCATTCCGCATTAGCAATCAGCGTTTGCGCGGATTGCGCCGTCCGCTTCCATAAACGCTCCCGGCAGCCCATCAATAATATCGCCCGCATTCATGGAATACTCGCCCAGTTTCTCCTGCGCAAGCGCCCCCGCGCGTCCGTGCAGCATCGCACCGTACACCGCCGCCTTAACCGGCTCCATGCCCTGCGCCAGCAGCGCGCCTATTACGCCCGTCAGCACGTCTCCGCTGCCGCCGCACGCCATGCCCGGCGTGCCCGGATTCATCATATACGCGCGTTCGCCGTCGCTTATGCACGTCGCACAGCCCTTCAGCAGCACTACGCACCCGCACTCCTTTGCCAGCATACGCGCGTCCTCAACCGGGTCGCCGCACGCCCTGCCCAGCAGTCTTGCCATCTCACCCGGATGCGGGGTCAGTACATGATTCTCATTCAGCTTCCCGCGCAGTTCGGTATGTTCCGATATTATGTTCAGCGCGTCCGCGTCGACCACTGCGGGCAGTCCGCTGCAAAGCGCCAGCGCGATTACTTCGGGCGCGGCGCGTCTTGTAAGCCCCGGCCCGACTGCCAGCGCCGTCTTGCCGGGCAGAGCCGCGGCTATTCTTTCGACGGCCGCTTCGTCCAGCACGTCCGCGTCGGTGGCCTTCATCGCCATCGCTTCGGGCGCGCGCAGCTGCATTAGCTGTCTTATATCGCGCACGCACGCCGCGCTCACCAGTCCCGCGCCCGCGCGCAGTGCCGCGCTCACGGCCATCAATGCCGCGCCCGCGTAGTCGGTCGAACCGGCTATCATAAGCAGGTGTCCATACGTGCCCTTATGCGAATCATGTCTGCGGCGGGGGAGGCTTACGTCGTCTGCCTGAACATACGTCGGCGCGTCCTCGGGCGCATACCGCTCGGGTATGCCTATATCGTGGCATATCAGCCTGCCGCACAAGTCCTGACCGGCTTTAAGCAGTTGGCCGCGCTTTAGAAACTGGAACGTCACCGTCGCATCGGCTGGGCACGCGCCCATGTCCTCGCCGGTTAGCCCGCTCAGCCCCGACGGCACATCCACCGCCAGCACGCGCGCGCCGCCGCCGCGCATTGTGCGCATCATGCGCGCCATGCCCAGATACGCGCCGCTCATTGCCCGCGCAAACCCGGTGCCGAACATCGCGTCCACGCAAAGCTGTGCGCGCGCAATGCCGTCGCCCAGCGTCGCCTTCATTTGCGCAAGTATCTGTCCGCCGTCCTCGCACCCGTCAAGCCCGACCTGCTTTAGGTCGATTATGCGAATCGCGCGCCCGGCTTTAAGGCATTTAAGGTAGTTATCATGCGCCGCGCTGCCCGGCTGAGGCTCGCCCACGGTAAGAACCGCCACCGCACAGTGCATATCGCACAGCCGCCACGCCAGCGCCCAGCCGTCGCCGCCGTTTGCGCCCGGCCCGCAGCACACTATCGCGGTAAGTCCGATCAGCCGCGCGGTCTCGGACGGTATGTTCATCTCGCGCGGCGGCCATTCGTCGCGCCCCATTAGCGCGATTGCCGCCTTTAGCAGTCCGTCCGCCGCCCGCCCCATCAGCCGCGCCGATGTTATGCCGCTGTCCGCCATGTAGCGCGCTTCCAGCGCGCGCATTTCATCCGGAGTAACTATGCGCATTCACTCGCCCTCCAGTACTGCAAACGCCGTGGCTGCGGAGTCGATATGCGTTATCGACAAATGGCTCCGCACGCCGCCCAGCGCCTTGAATTTTTCATACGCCCGGCCGTGAAAGGACAGCTCGGGCCGTCCCGCGCCGTTCCACTTTACCTCGGCCTCGCAAAGCGCCGCGCCGCTTAGGCCGCAGCCCAGCGCTTTCAGCGCCGCCTCCTTTGCGGCGAATATGCCCGCCGCGCGCTGCGCGCCCGCACGGCCCGCCGCCGCTATGTGCGCGCGCTCGCCCTCGGTGTACACGCGCGTTAAAAAGCGCTCGTTTTGTATCGCCCTTGCTATGCGCTCCGGCTCTATCGTGTCCACGCCCACGCCGATTATCATGCGCGCCGCTCCCGCGCCAGATAGCCCGCGTTGGCTATGGCGCGTGCCACTGCCTCAGTCGCAAGTACGCTCAGCCGCATGAAGTCGCATTCCTTATCGCCCGTGGACAGCGCAAACAGCGTGTCGCCATCCATCTGGGTATGCACGGGGCGTATCGCGCGCGCAAAGCCGTCCTGCGCCACCGCGGCCATGCGGTTGGTCTGCGCCTTGTCCAGCTTTGCGTTGGTGGCGACAACAGCAATGGTCGTATTGCTGCCCGCAAATCCGCGCGCGCCCGCGCCGCCCAGCAGCGCATGGAGCACCGGCTTAGGCGTGCCGTCCGTATCATGCCCGCCCGCGAGGAACTCTCCGTTATACGGGTCGTATATATCGCCGCCCGCGTTGACTGCGGCGATTGCGCCCACTATCACGCCGCCGCCCAGATCTATCGATGCGCTGCCCAGTCCCGATCGCTCGGGTATCGCGCCCGGCACGAACTTGCCTACGCTCGCGCCCATGCCCGCGCCGATTAGGCCTTGCCGTACGTCCTTGCCCGCGTTCATCAGCGCCAGCTTGCCCATCTGCGCGTCAGGGCGTATCTCGGCACTGCCCACGCCCAGGTCAAACAGCACCGCGCCGCCCACTATCGGCACGCGGCTTACGCCCACGTCCAGACCCTCGCCGCGCCGCCGGAGCAAATCCATCGCGCCCGTGCTCGCGTCCAGTCCGTACGCACTGCCGCCGGTCAGCAGTATCGCGTTTACGCATTCTACCAGCTCGCCCGGCTTCATCAGGTCGGTTTCGCGCGTGCCGGGCGCGCCGCCGCGCACGCATACGCCGGGCACCGCACCGTCGGGGCAGTATATCGCCGTCACGCCCGTCAGTGCGTCCAGATCGCTGGCGTTGCCAACCATTATGCCGGGCACGTCGCATATATGACCGCTGAACATATAATTTTTCTCTCCTTTTATATATCCATCCGCGCATGAATCATATGGCCGCGCGGCGTTTATCTTGACTACATTATATACTAAGTACAAATGCCAGTCAATCGCACCAGTTTCGGGTTGCGCGGCGTAAATATTTGCGATATAATCTTTTCGTATTTTGAACGAACTGCAATATGGCCGCATTGCGGTTAAGGCAAGTATAAGAACTGTTTAAGGCAGATACCCAAAGCTTCAATTTAAGAAAGAGCGGGTGATTAAGCATGAAGGCAAAACAACTTGCGAAAAACTTATGGCAGGTAAAGACCAGCTCCTATGAGATAAATGTGGACACAGCCGCCGCGCGCGCGGCGGTTATAGTGGACGGCTGCGAGGCCGCCGGACTCGATTTGCGCAGCGCGGTAAACATGCTGGACGAGCTGGATCATGTGATAATCGACGCCGAGCCGAACGTGCCGCGCTTCGTGGGCATAAGCGAGCAGGGCGGCGAGTGTGTGTTCAGGTTTGAAAGCACAAGCTCGCTATGGCAGAAGGAGTATGTGCTTTGCTGTACTCCACTGCGCTTTTGCTATGCCGTGAGCGTGTCGGGCGAGGGCGCGGTGGATTCGGTCAACTACTTCAGCGGCGACATTGCGTGCGTGGGTCACGGCAGCCAGCATGAGTTCGCCGAGGGCTTTTATCCGCTCACGCCGTGGAAGCCCGAGGACAGCTATTTCTTTAAGCCGTGGCAGAGCAACAAGCGCTGGAACGTGCTTATGGTGCCGCCCATGTTCTGCTACTCGTTCCGCATGAGCGGCATATCGCGCCGCCTTGCGCTGGGCCTGTGTGCGCGGCGCGGCGAGCATAACTTCAATTCATTCGACTATAACTCCTGCAAGAACGGCCGCGGCGGCGGGTTCTTCCTGTCCACCGATCAGAGCGGCCACACCCACGTCAGCGGCAAGTGGAGCGCGCCCGAGGTAATCGGCTATGCCGCGTCCGACGATATGGACGCGCTGCGCCGCTATTCGGACTACTACTTCACCGCCGGTTTGGCTCCGCGCAAGCCGCAGACCACGCCGCCGCGCTTCTGGCAGGGCCCCATGGCGTGCGGCTGGATAGAGCAGTGCCTAAAGGCGGCCTCAATGGACATGCGCGAAGCCTCCGCGCTGTGCCGTCAGGATTTTTATGAGGAGTACTGCCTTAACCTGAAAAAGCACGACCTGCACCCCACGGCGCTGATAATCGACGACAAGTGGCAGGCCGAGTATGCCACCGCGCAGGTGGATATCGAGCGCTGGCCCGACATGCGCGGCTTTATCGACCGCCGCCATGCCGAGGGCATAAAGACCATACTCTGGTTCAAACTCTGGGATAGCGAGGGCTGGGACAATGAGCTGTGCCTTACCGACAGCAAGAGCAGCATGCGCATCGACCCGTCGCATCCCAAGTTCATCGCGATGCTCAAGGACACGATACATCGGCTGCTGTCGTCCGACGCGGGCTGCCTCGATGCGGACGGTTTCAAGCTGGACTTCGCATTCATAATTCCAATGGGGCACAGTGTAAAGACGTATTCGGGCAAATACGGCTGTGAATTGATGTACGATTACATGAAGCTGATATACGATACGGCCAAGGCGATAAAGCCCGACGCGCTGATTAACTGCAGCCCGTGCCATCCGTATTTCGCGAACGTGTGCGATCAAGCGCGCCTGCACGACTATGACGAGCGCCGCCGCGACTGCACCGACGATATGACGCGCCGCGCGGAGATTTTTGCCATAGCCAACCCGCATACGCTGCTGGATACCGACAATGCGGGCTTCGACACGCGCCGCGATACAATGCGCTGGCTGCTCAGGCAGGGCGAGGTGGGCGTGCCCGATCTGTACGCGCTGAGCGGAGGCGACCTTACCGACGACGATTTGGAGGAGCTTGCGGCGTACTGGCGCGAGTATTCGGCGCGCATAGATGCGCAGAGGTAATGTTTGATTAAGGCTGGGCGCGGAGCAGGATTGATTCGATTGATATGAAGCCTGCTTTGCGCTCACTTTGCAATTGCCAAGTGAGGCGGCAAACCAACCGTGTATTTCCTGCCGAACCGCAGCGCGATTCGGTATTGTATGTTATCCGACATATACTGTCAATGCCTGTAATTATAGCCTGTCTAATCAAATTTTCATTCCATCAATAAAGGAAAAGCGGCGCTTACAGAGAATAGTTAAAGTAAATATACTCATCTTAATGCCATCGAAACCGCAAGGGGAAAGGCGCATATGGACGTACTAAGCAGAATGATTACCACGCAGACCATAATGTTTCTGTATATGGTGTGCGGCGTGGTGCTGCGCAGAATTAAGATCATCAATGAAAACAGCCGCCCAAGCTTTGTAAAGCTGCTCACCAATCTGCTTTTGCCATGCATGATACTGGATTCATTCAATAAGCCCATGGACGTGGAGGAACTGAAGGGCGCGGCGCTGGTGCTGGCGGTAAGCTGCGCGATGTGCCTGATAAGCTATGGCGTGGGGCGCGTGATATGGCGCAATGCCGCGCCCGAGCGCAAGGGCACGCTGCTGTTCGGCACTATGTTTTCCAACGCCGGCAACGCGGGCACGCCCATCGTGTCGCTGGTATTCGGCGAATCGGGCGTATTGTACGCGTCGTTTTTCATGATACCGGTGCGGATACTGCTGTGGACGATGGGCGTATCGCTGTATGTCAAGGGTTCGCGGCGCGATAAGCTGACCAAGGTTCTGCTCAATCCGTGCGTGGTGATTGTGTTCGTGGGCGTGGCGCTGATGCTGTCGCCGTTTACGATAACCGGCGCGCCCGCGACTGCGCTTAAATCCATCGGCGACATGACCGGCCCGCTGGCCATGATGATAATCGGCGCGTCGCTGGCCGAACAGAAGCCGCGCGAGCTGCTGGACAAGGACGCCTTCCTGCTGGCGGCGATGCGGCTAATCGTAATGCCGCTTATCGCACTGGGCGCGCTGAAGCTGATCGGCATGGAGGAGCAGTTGATGCGCGTGACTGTGATACTGCTTGCGATGCCGGTTGCCTACACCACCGCGATACTTGCCGAGCGCTACAACGCCAATTATCACTTCGCGGGCAAGTGCGTATGCCTGTCGACGGTGCTGTCGCTGTTCACGGTGCCGCTTATCTGTATGCTTTTGTAGAGCGTGTCTTAAAAATTCCCTAATCCGCAATTTCTGCGGATTTTCCTTTATGGGACACACTCTTAGAACTTTTCGGGAGGAAAATATGGCCCGTATACTTATTATAGAGGATGAAAAGATGCTTTCGCGCTTTGTTCAGCTGGAGCTGGAGCACGAGGGGTATGAAACCGACGTGGCGAACGACGGACTGAGCGGACTTGACAAGGCGCTCAGGGACGAATACGATCTGATGCTGCTCGACCTGATGCTGCCGGGCATGTCGGGCATAGAGATATGCCGCCGCGTGCGCCAGCACAGCAAAAAGCCCATAATCATGCTGACTGCCAAGGATGACGTGAGCGACAAGGTGATGGGCCTTGACATGGGCGCGGACGATTACGTCACAAAGCCGTTCGCGATTGAGGAGCTGCTGGCGCGCATACGCGTGGCGCTCAAGCGCGGCACGCCCGACGGCAGCGTGGGCGGCGACGAGATACGCGCGGGCAAGCTGTGCGTAAACACCCGCAACCGCGAGGTCACGTTCGACGGCCAGGAGGTAACGCTGACTAAGACCGAGTTCGACATGCTGGCGTACATGGCCGCGCACCCGGACAAGGTGCTCAGCCGCGACGAGCTGCTCAGCGAGGTATGGGGCTACTCATACGCGGGCGACACCAACATCGTGGACGTATACGTCAGGTATTTAAGGCAGAAGCTGGACGAGCGGTTTAATGTAAAGCTGATGCACACGGTGCGCGGCGTGGGGTATCTATTCAGGTATGAAGAACAGTAAGCGCGTTAAGGCAAAACGACCGGCCGAAGTGTCGGTCGATACGGCGCAAGGCAGTCCGGCACCAGCCGAAAAGCCGGAGCGGCTGCCTCGCAAAAAGCTAAGGCGCGGCGCGATAAGCCGCTGGTGGCGCATGGCGCATGTGCGCAGCAATGAGCCGCCCGCCGCGGACGAGCAGAGCGTGCGCGAGATGGAGAAGGTCTGCCGCCGCGCCGAGGACGCGCTGAGCTCGGCGCGCGAACGCATCGAATCGGACATAAGCGCGGCCACGCCGCCCGAAAGCGAACAGATTGCCGCGGCTCAGACAGAAGGACGCAGTCTGCGCGGCCCGGACAAGTGGCAGCGCGACGACAATGCCTTCAACGAGGTAAGCCGCGCGGTACATGCCCGCGCAAGCGGCGCGGTGCGCGACATACGCTCGTCCATGTCCACGCGCATATCGATTAACTATGCGCGCGTGCTGTGGGAAACGATGGTAATCGTGATAGTGGTGATTGCGGCGCTGATGGTGTTTATGGTACTGCCGCGCCTGAACTCTCTGAGCGAGGAGGTAGCGGGGCAGGTTGAAACCGCGGCGCACGCGGTCAGCGGGGGACTGAGCACACTGCCTGAACCCACGCCCGCGCCCAGCCCGCGCGCGCTGTATGCGGTCACGTCTCCGCCGCTGGAGAGCGGTGCGGGCATACCCGACGAGCGCGAGAGCATACGCCTGATTGACATATCGCTGAATACTCAGGATAAGGTATACGCGCAGGTCAGCGGCATGGACGGGCGCGTTTACTATGACGACGCGCCGTTCGACCTGGGCAGGGGCACGCCGCTTAGATTCTGGCAGGGCGAGTTTTACTATGTGCGCTCCAGCTTTGTAAACGTGCGCGGCAATACGTATCAGCTTTACGTGTGCACCGCGCTGACGTACTGGCTGTGGCTGGCGCTGTGGGTGATCGGAGGACTGGTGGGCCTTGACGCGATGCGCGGCGCGTACTTCATACTGCGCGGACACAGCCTGAACGCCGAGTTCATACGGCCTATCGAAAAGATAAGCGAAACCGCGCGCCACCTCAACGCGCAGAATATGTCCGAGCGCATCGACGTGGAGGGCACGCATTCCGAACTGCGCGAGCTGGCGCTGGTGATAAACGACATGCTGGATCGTATGGAAACCGCCTACGACGGCCAGAAGCAGTTCGTATCCGACGCGTCGCACGAACTGCGCACACCGATTGCGGTCATACAGGGCTACGCCAATATGCTGGAGCGCTGGGGCAAGGACGATAAGGAGGTGCGCGACGAGGCCATCGCCGCCATAAACAAGGAAGCCGCCAATATGAAGGAGCTGGTGGAAAAACTGCTGTTCCTGGCGCGCCACGATAAGCAGACGCTCAAGATGAAGTCGGAACTGGTAGACCTGC
The DNA here is from genome assembly GCA_948467645.1 of uncultured Eubacteriales bacterium. GTDB lineage: Bacteria > Bacillota > Clostridia > Christensenellales > Aristaeellaceae > Fimadaptatus. The sequence goes on from CAOKFD010000024.1 coordinate 22,472, forward strand.
GCGCGCTGGCCGAGGACGCGGTGCGAGAAACCCGCATGATAGTAAAAGACCGCGAGATAATTGCGGGCGAGATGCAGGACGTAAGCGTGCTGGGCGACAGCGCGTCGCTGAAGCAGGCGCTGCGCATATTCATCGATAACGCGTGTAAGTACACGCCGCCGGGCGGAAAGGTAACGGTGTCGTGTACGCGCGGCGGGCTGGGCGCGCTGCTGAGCGTGGCAGATACCGGGCGAGGCATACCCGCGGCCGATCTGAAGAAGATATTCGATAGATTCTATCGAGTGGACGATTCGCGCGGCGCGGTGCCGGGGCATGGTTTGGGGCTGTCGATAGCAAGGATAATCGCGGTAAGCCACGGCGGCAGGATAAACGTGCGCTCTAAGGAAGGCGCGGGGTCGGTGTTTACGCTGGAATTGCCGGGGATTAAGAAGTGAATTGGGTGCCGCATGGGATGTGATGTCCTGTGCAGCGGTTTTGTTTAATTGTAAGCGGAGATTACTCTGGTCGGGAACTCTTATTTGGCTCACCTGAAGCTGGCACCGAAGGCGACTGAGGTGTTTTGTTGGCTTGCAGTAGTTGAAAATGAGGACGAAAACCACGCCACAGCTCACGCGGTAGCCCCGTCCTTTCAGGAGAGGCTTTAGGTCTGATCAAGGCGTGGCTTTGCGCGCTTATCGCTTTGCTGCTCTCTGAGCGTGGAAAAAGCTCATACAGAACCCCGAGGACTGATTGCTCCGTCCGCGCCCACTTTAATTTATGGTGGGCGCGGCATGGATGGCTGCTCATACATCTTGTTTCGCGTCAGGATAGCCTGTTTTCGCGCCCGCCATACTTTACGGCGGGCGTGAACCTCACCGCCGAATCTGTAATTGAGCCGCCGAGGGGTGGCGAACATGGCGCGGGGGAAAACTGCCTGAACAGATAAAGTCCATTCGCGGAATCCCGAAACGAATACAGATTATAGCTAGCGTGAGCCACAAACAAGGAAAAAGTAACCGCCGCTGGCTCTGGGCGAAACAAGCACCGCAAGAACGCAGGGCAGCTTCCCGTATATAGCTTCCTAAAAACGTCTGAACTAAGTATCATATGCGGGAGAACAGCCAATCGACTTTTCTTTGGTTCTTTCTTTTCTTCTGAAAAGAAAGAACACGTACCCCCCCCACCAATTGACACCATCCCCGCATAATGCTATCATATTACCAGAAAAAATGATAGGAAGGGTGATAGTATGGAAGCATATAAGGATACCACGCTCGACCCTAAGGCGCGGGCGCATGATCTTGTGTCGCGGATGACTGTTTGGGAGAGGGCTTCTCAGCTCAGGTATGACGCGCCCGCCGTGCCGCGGCTGGGTGTGCCGGAGTATAACTGGTGGAACGAGGCGCTGCATGGCGTGGCGCGCGCGGGTACGGCCACCATGTTCCCGCAGGCGATTGCGCTGGCCGCTATGTTCGATGAGGACGGTATGGAACGCGTCGGCGACGTTATATCCACCGAAGGGCGCGCTAAGTATAACGCGGCGTCGCGGCATGGGGATAGGGATATTTATAAGGGGCTGACTTTCTGGTCGCCTAATATAAATATATTCCGCGACCCGCGCTGGGGGCGGGGACATGAGACGTATGGCGAGGACCCGTACCTGACCGCGCGTACCGGCGTGGGCTTCGTAAAAGGCGTGCAGGGGAAAGGTAAGTATTTGAAGGCCGCCGCCTGCGCCAAGCACCTTGCCGCGCACTCCGGGCCGGAAGCGCTCAGGCATTCGTTTAACGCCGAGGTCAGCCTTAAGGACTTGAACGAGACGTACCTGCCCGCGTTCGAGGCGCTGGTTAAGGAGGCGCATGTCGAGGCCGTTATGGGCGCGTATAACCGTACAAACGGCGAGCCGTGCTGTGGATCCAAAACGCTTATGCGCGATATATTGCGGGGTAAGTGGGGGTTTGAGGGGCATTATGTGTCCGATTGCTGGGCGATAGCCGACTTCCATATGTATCACCATGTGACGGATACCGCGCCCGAATCCGCCGCGCTCGCGATAAAGAGCGGCTGCGACGTTAACTGCGGCAATACTTACCTGCATATACTTACCGCTCTGCAGGAGGGCCTTATCACCGAGGACGATATAACCACCGCGTGCGAGCGCCTGTTTACCACGCGCATTAAGCTCGGCCTGTTCGACGAACATTGCGAATTCGACGAAATCCCATATGAGCAGAACGATTCGCCCGAACATCATAAGATCGCAATCGAAGCGGCACAGAAGTCAATCGTGCTGCTCAAAAACGACGGTACTTTGCCGCTGGATATGACTAAGTATAAGTCCATCGCCGTGATAGGCCCCAACGCCGATAACCGCGTCGCATTGATAGGCAACTACCACGGCACAGCGTCGCGCTATGTTACCCTGCTGGACGCGGTGCAGATGCAGGCCGGCGATGCGCGCGTGTTCTATAGCGAGGGCTGCGATAAGAGTAAGGATAAGAGCGAAAGCCTGTCCGCGCACGCGTGGGACCGCATGAGCGAGGCCGAGACGTGCTGCGAATGCGCCGATCTCGTTATACTCGCCGTGGGTCTGGACGAGACTATGGAGGGCGAACAGGGCGACGCGGGCAACGCGTACTATTCGGGCGATAAGCGCGACCTCAACCTGCCCCGCCAGCAGGTCGAGCTGATGCGCCGCGTGCTGAATAGCGGTAAGCCCGTCATAGTCGTCAACTTCACCGGCAGCGCGGTCGATCTGCGCATGGCGCAGGATAAGGCCGCCGCCGTGGTGCAGGCGTGGTATCCGGGCGCGCTGGGCGGACTGGCCATAATGGACGTGCTCACCGGCCGCGTGTCGCCCTCGGGCAAGCTCCCGGTCACGTTCTATAACGACGCGGCCGATTTGCCCGACTTCACCGATTATTCGATGGCCGGGCGCACGTACCGCTACTTCACCGGCGACGTGCTGTACCCGTTCGGCTATGGCCTGACATACGGCAGCTGCCGCGCGGTCGGCCCGCTGGAGCTGGACTTCGCCGACGACGGCGCGTATGTCCGCCTGTACGTCGAAAATACCGGCAGCGTCGATACCCGCGAGGTTGTGCAAATCTACGTAAAGTCCGGATCTGAATTCGCCCCCACCAACCCGGCGCTGTGCGGCTTCAAGCCCGTGTTCGTCAGGGCGGGCGAGCGCGTCGAAGTGTCTGTCCACCTGGGCATACATGCCTTTGAGATAGTCGATAACGACGGCGAGCGCCGTCAGAATGGCCATAAGTTCACGCTGTACGCGGGTCTGGGTCAGCCCGACAAGCGCACCGAGGCGCTGACTGGCGAAAAGTGCATCAGCGCGGACGTTACCGTGTAACCTGACTGAATATGCCTTAACGCAATTAAGCCCCCTGTGCAGAGCGCGTTTGTTCTGTGCAGGGGGCATTTTTTTGCTTTTAAGGGCATAGTTATTCCACAAGGCGGTGGATAAAAACAAAAGCAGCGGGCGGCCAGAAGCGCTTTGACTTCAGGCTGTCCGCTGCTTACATATTCAGTTTGTCACTCCGCGCGCAGTTTTAGCCGGTATACCTCGCACCCGCTGTCCACACCGCAATATGCAAAGCCGTGCTTTTCGGCAATGGCTTTGGTCGCGGCCTGCTCAGGCGAGCATTCAATCACCGCGTCCATGCCCGCTTTGCGCGCCTGTTCAATCAGCATTTTAGTCAGTGCGCCGGCATAGCCCTTGCCCCATTCATTCCGCGCCAACACCCAGCCCAGCTCCATGCTGTGCTCGTCATACTTATGATATATGACGTAGCCGATGAAGCGGCCGCGCGCGTCGTCTACAGCCCAGACAAGCGGCCTCTCGCACATGCCCGCGTCGTGCAGGAATTGTACAGTCGCTTCGCGGGAATAGGGCGGCTCAAGGTACTTCATGATCTCCGGGTCGGACAGCACGCCATACAGCGCGTCCGCGTCGCCTTCGTTCATGCGGCGTATGCTTAGTCCCGCGCCGTTTGGTTCGCTTTCGCACATATTACAGCGCGGCCTTTATCTTGTCCACATAGTCCAATTTCTCCCACGGCAGCGCCAGGTCGTTGCGGCCAAAGTGACCGTAGCTCGCGGTCTGCTCGTATATCGGGCGGCGCAGGTCGAGCCGCTCTATTATCGCCGCGGGGCGCAGGTCGAATACCTTGGCCACCAGATCGGCAATCTGCTCGTTGGTCAGGTCGGAGCCGCTCGCATCCACGGTGATGGATACCGGCTTTGCAACGCCGATTGCGTAGGCCAGGCCTACCTCGACGCGCTTGGCAACGCCCGCCGCGACCAGGTTCTTGGCCACATGGCGCAGTGCGTATGCCGCCGAGCGGTCGACCTTGGTCGGGTCCTTGCCCGAGAACGCGCCGCCGCCGTGGTGCGCGTATCCGCCGTAGGTGTCCACGATGATCTTGCGTCCGGTCAGACCCGAGTCGCCCGCGGGGCCGCCGATTACGAAACGGCCGGTGGGGTTGATGAGATAGCGCGTGTTCTCGTCCAGCAGACCCGCCGGGATTACCGGCTTTACAACGCGCTCGATTATGTCGCTATGCAGCGTGTCCATATCCACGTCGGGCGAATGCTGGGTAGATACGACTACCGTGTCTATGCGCACGGGGCGGTCGCCGTCGTATTCGACGGTGATCTGCGCCTTGCCGTCGGGACGCAGGTAGCTTAGTTCGCCCGACTTGCGTACCTCGGCCAGCTTCTTGGTCACGCGGTGAGCCAGCGCGATAGCCATTGGCATGTACTCGGGCGTTTCGTCGCACGCAAAGCCGAACATCATGCCCTGATCGCCCGCGCCGATGTCCAGCTTGTCGGTGTTGCGGGTTTCCAGCGCGCTGTCAACGCCCTGCGCGATGTCGGGGGACTGGCCGTGCAGCGATGTCAGTACCGCGCACGAATCCGCATCGAAGCCGTACTTGGCGCGGTCATAGCCGATGCGGCGCAGCGTGTTGCGTGCGATTTCGTCGATGTTGACGTAGCAGTCGGTGGTGATTTCGCCCATCACCAGCACAAGGCCGGTGCAGGTGGAGCACTCGCACGCCACGCGCGCCATCGGGTCCTGCGCAAGTATCGCGTCGAGTACCGCGTCCGAAATCTGGTCGCAGACTTTATCGGGATGTCCTTCGGTTACCGACTCGGATGTAAAGAGCTTTTTCATAATACAACTTCCTCCTCTTCATTAACCGTTGGAATCGGAAGCCAGCATGGGGCATATTGACAAAAAAATGCGCAAGCCGCGCGGCTTGCACATATTCGGGTCAAGCTGCGCCTCATCTTCGGCGCGTGTGCGCCCGGGAATTGGCACCGTAATAACGCCCGGAGCGTTACAGGTTGCCGTGGTGTCACAGGGCCCGTCCCTCGACCACTCTGGATAAGGCATCCGTTCTGTTAGGTTGTAATGGGAGTATACATTGATATATCCGCGCTGTCAATCAAGATACGGAGAATATTGTGCGACAGCATCGCGTATATGTCGTAAATACATACACTTAATCGCAAGTGTCACGCCGAGATAATGGCGGGAATATTATAAAACGGCATAGTGCCTAAGAAGGAGCGGATTCAATGCAAACTCCGTCAAACAGCGACCTGCGCGGCATAGACGTAAGCCGCTGGCAGGGCAGCATAGATTGGCAGGCGGTGCGCGGCATGGCCGTGGAAATCGCCTATATAAAGTCCAGCGAGGGCGCGGACTATATCGACCCGTACTTTGAGCGCAACTATTCAGGCGCACAGTCGGTGGGCGTAAAGTGCGGCTTCTATCACTTCATGACCGCGATAAGCGCAACCGCCGCGCGCGCTCAGGCCGAATACTTTGCGCGGGTCATATCGGGCAAGCGGTTTCAGGCACGCCCTGCCGCCGATCTGCCTTACGATCGCAGGCTGAGCGCGGCGGCGTTCACGCGGGTGTGCGCCGCATTCCTCGAAAGAGTGGAGGAGCTGACCGGCGTAACGCCCATGATATACTCGTCGGCATACGGCGCGCGCGAATATCTGCTGGAGCCGCTTAACAAATACCCGTTGTGGGTGGCAAATTACGGCGTGGGCACGCCCGAAAGCAATCCGCGCTGGGCACTTTGGACGGGCTTTCAGTATTCCGAGACCGGGCGCGTGGCGGGCATAAGCACGCTGGTCGATATGGACTGGTTCACGGATGAGGCGCTGATCGGCGAGCACGAACTGCCCGCGCCCGACGAACCCGCGAAAAGCCCTTACAATGGCGAGGTATATTACGTGGTTCAGCGCGGCGACACGCTCACGCGTATTGCGGCGCGCTACGGCGCGACGGCGGCGCAGGCCGCGCGCTGGAACGCACTGCCCGACGCGAACCGAATCTATCCGGGTCAGGTATTGCGCATATTCGTAAAGGGCGGCGCGCTGGATTCCGGGGGCGATATTATTCACATAGTGATGAAGGGCGAAACGCTCGATCGTATAGCGCGCTGCTATGGAGTGCCTGTCCACGCAATCGTCGCGGCCAACGCCATACGCGACCCTAACCGCATCTACCCCGGCGAAGCACTGCGCATACCGCGCGCGGAGTTAATCGCACGCCCAACGCTTGCACCCGATCCGCTGAGCCGCGCGTGCGTGGTGCAGCCGGGCGATACGCTGAGTGTGCTCAGTCGGCGTTACGGCACGGACGAATGCGTTATCGCCTGCGCCAACGGCATACGGCGTTCGGACAGTCTGTATGCGGGTCAGGTCTTGCGCGTGACCGACACGCCGCTGACGGGAAGCGCGTGTGCGTTCACCGGGCACTATGTGGTACAGCCGGGCGATAAGGCAGCGAAAATCGCCGCGCGCTGGTCGGCGAGCGAACGCGATTTAAGGCAGATAAACAACCTCGGCGCGGGCGAGGAGCCAAAACCGGGTCGGCTGATGCGCATACGCCCGGACGGACTGGCGCGGCAGGGGGATATGCCTTAACATGCGGACTTAACGCGCGGCCATAAGCGTCGCGCGTTTTTAATGCGGCGCGCGATTTTGCGTCGAATTATAATGATAGAATGGGTTTAGACAGTATGCAGGCGACTGTCGCGCAATACGCGCCCCTGGGAGGCATTGCTATGGATAAATTCGACGATAAGCTCTGTGCGCCGTACACGCTGGAGGGCAGTGGCGAACGCGCCCGCCACGGCGTGCTGATAATACACGGTTTCGGCGGCTCACCCGCGCAGCTTCGGCTATTGGCTCAAAGCATAAATGAACTGGGTTATACCGTGAAAGGCTTGCTGCTGCCCGGCCATTGCACCACGCTGGAGGATATGGCGCGCGTCAGCTGGCAGGACTACATTGCGGCAGTGCGCGCGGGCTGGGACGAGCTGGCGGCGCGCTGCGACGACGTAAGCCCGATCGGGCTGTCGATGGGCGGGCTGCTCAGCCTTATCATGTGTGCCGGGCGTCCGGCGCGCGCGTGCATAACGCTGTCGGCGGCGATTAAGCCCACCAACAAGCTCGCGCCGCTGTTGCCGGTGCTCAAGTACGTGCTGCCGCCGGTAATGCGCTGGCCGGAGCGCTTCATGAACCGCGGCGAGGACTTCTTAAACGAATACGATTACGGCTATCACGGCCTGCCGCTCAGGCGGGTGGCCGACCTGATGCATTTAAGCCGCATGGCGCAGGATGCACTGAAGGACGTGCGGTGTCCGCTGTTGGTGATACAATCGGACTTCGATCCGACTGTCCAGCCGGTAAGCGCGGAGATAATCATGCGCGGCACGGCTTCGGAGCGCAAGAAGTTGGTAAGGCTGCCTCATCCGGCGCACATAATCACGCTCGGCCCCGACCGTAAAACAGTAACGGACGAAACGTGCGCGTGGCTGGAATCGGTAACGGATTAAGCGCAGGCGGCATATGCTGGAGTGTGTCTCAAAAATCCCCTAATCCGCAGTTTCGGCGGCTTCTACGCCTCTGTGTCACCTCCCTCGACTTAGCGCTGCTAGAGTGTGTCTCAAAAATTCCTGAGTACGCAATTTCGGGCGGCGCTGCGCCATTTCTGCGTCACAAGGCTCGACTTAGCGCTGCTAAGCCTTCGGGTTTCTTCCTTGAACTGACGCAAAATCCACTTGGGTCTGCGGATTGTTCCGCTTGAGACACACTCTAAGCCTTCGGGGTGTTTCCTTGAACGGACGAAAAATCCACTCGAACTTGCGGATTGTCCCGCTCGAGACACACTCTAAGTCAGAAGCGTAATCCGCGCTTGACCAAAGCGCAAGGAGAGTGAGCATCATGCCGCAGTATCCGCGCAATACATATTGTCGCTCGCAGTGTCCGCCGCAGTTCGGCCAGACCTGCCGCCCAAATCCTGCACCCTGCCGCCCGCCGCGCAGGCCGGGCCTGTGGCCGCCCCCGTCGCCCTGCCCGCCCCAAAGCCAGGGCGGAGGCAAGCCGGGCGCGCCGGTATGGCTGGCGGCAATGCTGGCGGGCGTGGGGCTGATGCTGCTTATCATATGTCTGCCGCCTTGCTTTTGGATAGCGGCTTTGGGGGCGGCGATGGTTGCGGCGGGGGTTATTATGGTGGTGGGGAAGAAGTAGATATAGCCGGGCCTGCGCATTTTCGGCTTTAGATGCGCTGGGGCGCGCGACTGAAAAGAGAATAGCTATGGTGGAGAAGGCGGAGCATAATCACGCCAAAACAAAAACAGCCGATGCCATTACAAACAGGCATCGGCTGTTTTATGTGGACGCATACTGTGGCGGCGAAGCAATAACCCGGCACATCAGCCGGCCACCGCCGACAGCGCCACTATATTGCTATATACGCCAATTTCGCATATGGAGCAGGGCTGACGCTTACGCTATTACAGCGCGCGCTCAACCTTACCGCTGCGCAGGCAGCGGGTGCAGACATACATGCGAGTGGGAGTGCCGTTTACCATCACGCGTACCTTCTGAGTGTTGGGAGCCCAAGACGTGCGGGTCTTGCGGTTGGAGTGGCTCACGTTGTTGCCGGACATAGTGCCCTTGTGGCAGATTTCGCAATACTTGCCCATCGATAACACCTCCTTCGAATGAACAGGCGTGTATAATACACATACAGAACACTACTATTTTACCATTGCACGCGCATAAATGCAAGCATTTTTTCTTTACATCGCGTAAAATTGTGCGCCTTTTGGCCGTTTTGCAGCCTGAAAATTCGCTAAAATGCAATTTTTAGCAAGGATACCGTCTCAGTTTCGGCTAATAACTTTTTTGTCAGTCAGCAATCCGAGTGTCGATCGTATGCCTCGACAGACTGAAATCCCGCCTTACCCAAGCGCAGCGCTCAAAAACAGACCGGTTCAGGCAAGCTGTCCGCCTGTCCGAACCGGCCGCGAATTTATGCCTTAATATTATTCGCCCAGCGCCGCCTTGACAAACGCCTTAAACAGCGGATGCGCGTGGTTGGGGCGGCTCTTGAATTCGGGGTGGTACTGCACCGCCACGCAGAAGCGGCAGGGCTTGTACTCGATTACCTCGACCAGTCGGCCGTCCGGCGACTTGCCCGACAGGCTCAGGCCGATATTCTCGAAGTCCTTGCGATAGGCATTATTGAACTCATACCTGTGGCGATGGCGCTCGGATATGTCGCTCTGACCGTAAATCTTTTCCAGCATCGTGCCCGGCTCGATGTGGCACGGATATGCGCCCAGACGCATCGTGCCGCCCTTGGGCAGGTTGCCCTGCTGGTCAGGCATAAGCGCGATTACCTGATGTGTGCTTTCGGGGTTGAACTCGGTCGAGTCCGCATCGCGCCAGCCCAGCACGTCGCGCGCCAGCTCGATAGTCAGTATATGCAGACCCAGGCACAGTCCAAGGTATGGGATGTCGTGCTCGCGGGCATAGCGCGCGGCAACGATCTTGCCCTCTATGCCGCGGTTGCCGAAGCCGCCCGGCACCAGTATAGCGTCCGCGCCGCCCAGCATGGCCTCGGCGGTATCGTCGGTCACGTCCTCGGCCTCGATCCAGTCTATATCCACGTACACGCCGTTTTCATATCCCGCATGGCTGAGCGCCTCGGCCACCGACAGGTACGCGTCGTGCAGCGCCACGTACTTGCCCACCAGCGCAACCTTTACATGGCGCGTGCGGTGAGCAATGCGGTCCAGCATCGCGTTCCAGTCGCTCATGTCGGCCGCGGGCGCGTCCATGTGCAATTCGCGCAGCACTATGTCGGAGAAATGGTTCTGCTCCAGCATTACGGGCGCCTGATACAGCACCGGCATGGTCAGGTTCTGTATCACGCAGTCGGGCTTTACGTTGCAGAACAGCGCGATCTTGTGAAGCACGCTCTGCTCGATCGGCTCGTCCGAGCGCGTCACGATTATGTCGGGCATTATGCCGAAAGACTGCAGCTCCTTTACCGAATGCTGGGTGGGCTTGGACTTGTGCTCGCCCGAGGACTTTATGTAGGGCACGAGTGTGACGTGTATGTACAGGCAGTTGTCCTGACCTACCTCGTGGCCGATCTGGCGAATGGCCTCGAGGAAGGGCTGACTCTCCATGTCGCCCGTGGTGCCGCCGATTTCGGTCAGCACTATGTCGGCGTTGGTCTTTTTGCCTACCGCGTATATGAACGACTTGATCTCGCTGGTGATGTGCGGGATTACCTGCACGGTTTCGCCCAGATAGTCGCCGCGGCGCTCGGCGTTAAGCACGTTCCAGTACACCTTGCCGGTAGTCAGGTTTGAGAACTTGTTCAGGTCTTCGTCGATAAAGCGCTCATAATGGCCCAGGTCGAGGTCAGTCTCCGCGCCATCCTCGGTCACGTATACTTCGCCGTGCTGATACGGGCTCATCGTGCCGGGGTCAACGTTTATGTACGGGTCAAGCTTCTGCGCGCATACCTTCAGCCCGCGCTGTTTGAGCAGGCGTCCCAGCGACGCCATTGTGATGCCCTTGCCCAGACCGGAAACTACGCCGCCGGTTACGAATATGTATTTAGTCATTGCTGCGGCTCCTTTATATAATAAATTTTAGCTTATACAGAATAGGTTTTGAGTATTTCCTCGGCGACCTCGCGCTTGCTTATTCGCAGATCCATCGCCTGCTTTTCGATGTGCCGGTGCGCCTTTTCCTCCGTCCAGCCCAGCCGCTCGATCAGCAGACACTTTGCGCGGCTGACTGCGCGCAGGTCTTCCAACTGCCGCCGGAGCTTGTCGCGCTCCACGATCAGTTCGTACATGCGCGCCTGCGTCATCTCGACCAGATGAAGCGCCTGCATGAACAGCGGCCGTACCAGCGGCTTGCTCATTACGAACACGCCCTCGCGCTCAAGCGCCGCGCCCAGCTGCTCGGCGTGCTCTGCCTTGCACAGCATTATTACGCCCGCGCCGCCCGCTGACGCGTGCGCGGCCAGCTCGTGGCCGAACTCGTCGGTCAGCGGCGTGTTTATTACCACCAGTTCGTAGCCCTGGCTTATCAGCGCGCGCCGCGCGTCGCTGCCGTTTGATACCGTCGTTACCCTGTCAAACCGGGAGGCCGAAAGCATATCCCGCAATACTGCCTGGCCCTTTTCTCCGGCTGATACTATTAGTGCAGAAGGCATGGTCAGGCACTTCCTTATATGTACATGAAGTAGAGGTCGCTTTCAGCCGACGTGCGATCGGGCGAATTTTCGACGAACTCTATTTCGCGCATACGCTGGGCGGTGAATGCGTTTAGCAGCTCGGCGGGAAGCACGCTGCTTATGAACTCGCTTTGGCTAAGTGCTATCGCGCTCCTCAGATCGCGCGGCAGCATGTCGGCCGTGCCCGGCAGATCGCCGAACCTGCGCGACGCGGGCAATGTAAGCCCGTCGCGTATGCCCTCCATGCCCGCCGCAATTATCAGCGAAAACGCGATGTACGGGTTGAGCGCCGAGTCGGGGGAGCGCAGTTCTATGCGCGCGCGCTCGCCCGTGGCGTGGGGCAGGCGCACTACCTGCGAATTGTCCAGCGACCAGCCCACGCTGCCCGGCATGTCCATGTCGGACAGCCGCTCGTAGGAGTTGGTTATCGGATTGAGCAGCGCCGTCATCTCGGGCAGACGGCGCATTATGCCCGCAACCAGCCCCGCCGCGTCGCCGGTAAGCGCGCCGCGGTCGCTGCCGTCGATATTCATTATGTTGCGGCCGTCGCGGTAGGCCGAAAGGTTTATGTGCATACCGCTGCCCGCCTGCCCGCGCAGGGGCTTGGGCATGAACGACGCGTGCAGCCCGTCCATCGCGGCCACCGTGCGCACAACCTGCTTGAACAGCACCGCGTTGTCGGCGGCGCTCATCACGTCCGCGAACGCGAAGTCAACCTCGTTCTGACCCGGACCGACCTCGTGGTGCGAGCTTTCCGGGTTTATGCCCATTTCTTCCAGTGTAAGGCATATCTCGCGGCGCACGTTTTCGGCCTTTTCGACCGGCGCTATGTCGCAGTAGGTGGCGTTGTCCTGTGGCGTGTGTGTGGGCTTGCCGTTTTCATCCGTCTCGAACAGATAGAACTCGCATTCCGTGCCTATGCGGAACGTGTAGCCCGGCTTGATCGCCTCGCGCACCGTGCGGCGCAGTATCTCGCGCGTGTCCAGCACGAACGGTTCGCCGTTTGTCGTCATGAGACTGCTCATCAGCCTTACCACGCGCCCCTGCTGGGGCCGCCACGGCATCGCAGTCAGCGTGGATGGGTCGGGCTTTAGCAGCAGGTCGTACCCGCCCGCGGCCTGAAATCCGCGCAGTGCGCGCGGGTCGAGCGTTATGCCTTCGTCCAGCGCACGCTCAAGCTGGCTGGGCATGATTGCGATATTTTTCAGCGTGCCGCATATGTCGCAGAACGCAAGCCTTATGAACTTCACGTCGTTTTCCCGCACGTATTGCAATACTTCGTCGCTGGAATAAAACATACTCACACCGCCTTTGATTTAGTGTTCCTGCGCGGATAATTCTTTTAAGTCGGGCCGCAAAAGCCGCCTGAAAAGCGTTTTGCCAACAAAAAAAGCCGACAGCTCACACCTGAGGTCGCGCCAGTGCGGCCTTGCGGGCGTGAGCCCGGCTTTTCGGGCCGCATTCGCGCGGCCGCTATTTACTTATTGGAGCCGATCTTGGGGGTACGCTTTATGTACTGGTCGCGCTCGGGGCCGACGGATACATAGGTGATCGCGCAGCCCACGTTCTTCTCAAGGAAGTCGATGTAGCGCTGTGCGTTAACCGGCAGCTCCTCTTCATTGCGGCAGTTCGAGATGTCCTCGGTCCAGCCGGGCAGCTCGATGTTGACGGGCTTTGCACGGCCTAGCGCTTCGCCGTAGGGGAACTCCTGCGTGCGCTTGCCGTCAATCTCATAGCCCACGGTCACACTCAGCTTCATGCCCGCCAGCACATCCAGCTTGGTCAGCGCGATTTCGTCCGCGCCCTGCAGACGCACGCCGTAGCGCGACGCAACCACGTCGAACGGGCCTACGCGGCGGGGACGGCCGGTGGCCGCGCCATACTCGTGACCCGCGTCACGCAGTACCTTGGCCTCGTCGCCGAACAGCTCGCAGGTGAACGGGCCTTCGCCAACGCAGGTGGAATACGCCTTCATTATGCCGATGGTCTTGTCCAGCTTACGGCCGGGTATGCCCGCGCCGATGGGCGCGTACGCCGCAATCGTGGGCGAGGAGGAGGTGTAGGGATATATGCCGAAGTCGATGTCGCGCAGCGCGCCCAGCTGAGCCTCGAACATGATGCCCTTGCCCTCGGAAGCCGCCTTGTCAAGATAAGCGCCGGTGTCGCATACATAGGGCAGTACGAAGTCACCGTACTCCTTCAGCCACGCCATAATATCGTCCACGTTCAGCGGCTTCATGTGATAGCCGCCCACCAGCGTCAGGTTCTTCCACTCGCAGATGCCCTCGACGCGCTCGCGCAGCGCGTCAGTATCGCGCAGATCGCCCATGCGCAGCGCTTTTTTCATGTACTTGTCGCCGTAAACCGGGCCGATGCCGCGGCGGGTCGAGCCGAACTTCTTGCCGGCCAGACGGTCCTCTTCCGCGCCGTCCTGCGCCACATGATACGGCATACATATTACCGCACGATCGGATACTTTAAGGTTGTCGGGGGTAACGGCCACGCCCTTTTCGGTCAGACGGCCGATTTCTTCCTTCAGGTGGTGCAGGTCGACGACCATGCCCGCGCCCATTACGTTTACCACGCCCTCGCGCAGTATGCCGGAGGGCAGCAGATTCAGTATAAATTCGCCGCGCTCGTTTATTACGGTATGGCCGGCGTTGTTGCCACCCTGATAACGAACTACGATGTCATAATCTCTGCTCAGCAGATCGACCATGCGGCCCTTGCCTTCGTCGCCCCAGTTTATGCCGGAGATTGCGGTTAGCATTGCTAAAGCCTCCTTAAATTGCTCCCAAGATGGCAGTTTGCCGCGTGCGATTTTTTGCTAAAAATAGAAAAAGCCGCCGCGCGCATACGCGCGTATCCTTGAATTAACCGGAAATACTCGCCTGCCCATCGACGTCATTGTCAACTCTGTAATTATAATTGTGTGCGCGCGCGATGTCAAGTCCGGCCAATTTCGTTTGAGTTGTGTACAGGTAAAAATTTTAAGGAGACACTTTGCGCGCGCCCAGCGGCTGTTCAAACCCGCCTGAGGCATGGTATAATAAGTAAAATAAGCATCGGAGGACAGACATGAACATACAGATATACGCCCTTAAAAAGAACTTCGACGTGCAGAAGGCCGAGCGCTATTTTAAGGAGCGCTCGATTAAGTTCCAGTCGATAGACCTTAGCAAAAAGCCGATGGGCGCGCGGGAGCTGGACTCGGTATGCCGCGCGGTGGGCGGCGTGGACGAGCTGATCGACAGGGACAATAAGGCCTATGCCGGAAGCATACTGCGCTATACAAACGGCGAGGATAAAAAGAAGGAACAGCTGCTTGCAAACATAAAGCTGATGCGCACGCCCGTCGTGCGCAACGGCCAGAAGGCTACCGTTGGCTATAATCCCGAGGTATGGGATACGTGGGAATAAGTATGGCGGCAAAGCTCTATATAAATCACAATTAAGCCGCTCAATGCGCTTGAACAAAAGTGAAAATGATGCTATACTGAATACCAGCATAAGCCCGAATATACGGGCAAAAGAAGGAGGAAACTCACGTGAAGAAACTGCTTGCCGTACTCATGGCGCTGGTTCTTATGATGTGCTCCGTAGCATTTGCGGGAGCCGTCGATCCCGACTACATTGCGGATACAATGACCTCCGAAGACGGCACCTATAAGCTCGCTTTCGTTACCGACGTTGGCCAGCTCAAGGATAAGTCGTTCAACCAGGGCACCTGGAATGGCGTAAAGGGTTACGCCGCCGAACATGGCATGTCCTACAAGTACTATCAGCCCGCCAACGGCGACCAGGCGACCGACGACGACCGCTACGATGCGATGAAGGCTGCCTGCGAGGGCGGCGCTGACGTGGTTATCTGCGCCGGCTTCATGCAGGAAACCGCCCTCAAGAAGGCGGCTGCCGAATTCACCGACACCAAGTTCGTATTCGTTGACGGCTACGAAATCGGACTTAGCAACGTGGCTCCCATCTCCTTTAAGGAAGAGCAGAGCGGCTATCTGGCCGGCTACGCGGTCGTGAAGGATGGCTTCACCAAGCTGGGCTTTGCGGGCGGCGGCGGCGGCACCAACCCCGCGTGCTGCCGTTTCGGTTACGGCTTTGCGCAGGGCGCGAATGCCGCGGCCAAGGAAATGGGCATAAGCGTTGAACTCAAGTATTCCTGGCAGTACGGCGCCAGCTTCTCCGCTTCGCCCGAGCTGCAGACCATGATTAAGGGCTGGTACGAGACCGGCACCGAGATCGTGTTCGCGTGCGGCGGCTCCATGTTCTCCTCCATCGTTGCGGCTGCGGCCGAGAACGAGGGCTATGTGGTAGGCGTTGACGTTGACCAGTCCTCCGAGTCCGAAACCGTAATCACCTCCGCCATGAAGGGCCTGTCCTCGGCTACCCAGTGGGCCATCGGCAAGTTCTATGACGGCAAGTGGGACGAAATCGGCGGCATCGCTCAGAGCCTGGGCGCGGAAGAGGACGCTGTGGGTCTGCCCACCGAAAACTGGCTGTTCGAGACTTACACCGTTGAGGAGTACAACGAACTGCTGGCGGCCATCAAGTCCGGCGAAGTTGTAGTCGACAGCACCATCGTGACCGACGACCAGATTTCGAGCGTAGAGTTCGAGAACCTGACCGTGGATTACGTCTGATAGCTAATCATCAATGGGAGCGCTTCGGCGCTCCTTTTTTATGTCTGCCGCTGTTTGCAAATATCGCCTTGATTGTTAAGTATGAACTTGCAGTTTTCGATTCATGCGTATATAATATTACTATATGGCAATTCACGCATCGCACATGTATAGTCGGGGTTAAATCAAAATATGGAAGGCGAGGTGAAAGCATGGATAACGCGCCCCAGTATGTCATCGAAATGCTTCATATCACCAAGGAGTTTAACGGCGTAAAGGCCAACGACGACATAACCTTGCAGCTGAAAAAGGGCGAGATCCACGCTCTGCTCGGTGAAAACGGCGCGGGCAAGTCAACGCTGATGAGCATACTGTTCGGAATGCTCCAGCCCGAGGCCGGTACTATAAAGAAGAATGGTCAGGAAGTACACATAGCCAGCCCCAACGACGCGACCGCGCTGCACATCGGCATGGTGCATCAGCACTTCAAGCTGATCGACGTTTTCAGCGTGCTTGACAACATAATATTGGGTGCAGAGGATACTCGCATGGGCTTCCTCCAAAAGAAAGAGGCGCGCCGCAAGGTAAAGGCGCTGTCCGAGCAGTACGGACTAAAGGTCGATCTGGACGCCAAGGTCGAAAGCATTACCGTCGGTATGCAGCAGCGCGTCGAGATACTCAAAATGCTGTATCGCGATAACGAGGTGCTGATATTTGACGAGCCCACCGCAGTGCTTACTCCGCAGGAGATTGAGGAACTGATGCACATAATGCGTGGGCTGGCCGCCGAGGGCAAGAGCATACTGTTCATATCGCATAAGCTGAGCGAAATAATGGAGGTATCAGACCGCGTAACCGTGCTGCGCAAGGGCAAGTACATCGGCACGGTCAATACCTGCGACACCAATAAGGAAGAGCTGTCCCGCATGATAGTGGGCCGCGACGTAAAGCTGAAGGTGGACAAGGGCGATTCGCATCCGGGCGAGCCAGTGCTGAAGGTCAGCGACATGCATGTCGCGTCGCACCTGTATAAGCGCGACGCGGTGAACGGCGTTACGTTCGACGTGCGCAGGGGCGAAATCGTGTGCGTCGCGGGCATAGACGGCAACGGCCAGTCCGAGCTGATATACGCGCTGACCGGCCTTGAAAAGATACACAGCGGCAGCGTCAACCTGTGCGGCAAGGACATAACTGGCGCGCCCGTGCGCGAACGTGAGCAGGCCGGAATGAGTCATATCCCCGAGGACAGGCAGAAGTACGGCCTGGTGCTGGATTACACGCTGGAGCAGAACATGGTGCTTGAGCGCTATCTCGACCCGCAGTTCCAGAGCCATGGCTTTATAAAGTTCGGCGCGGTGCGCGACTATGCAAAGAAGCTGATTGACCAGTACGACGTGCGCAGCGGCGATGGTGTAATCAGCAAGGCGGGCGCGCTGTCGGGCGGCAATCAGCAAAAGGCGATAATCGCGCGCGAACTCGACCGCGACATGCCGCTGATAATCGCGGTGCAGCCCACGCGCGGACTGGACGTGGGCGCGATCGAGTACATACACCGGCAGCTTATCGAGCAGCGCGACGCGGGCAAGGCGGTGCTGCTGGTATCGCTGGAGCTGGACGAGGTCATGAACCTGGCCGATCGGATACTGGTCATGTTTGAGGGCGAGATCGTGGGCGAGTTTGATCCCAAGAATGTGACCATTGAAGAATTGGGACTGTACATGGCGGGCGGCAAACGGCAGACGAGGGAGGTGCGCGCATGAAAGGCGGCAAAAAGACCGGCCTGATGGCAAAGGCGGGCACGCAGAGCGTGCTGGCCTCGCTTATATCGATAATCATCGGCCTTGCGGCGGGCGCGCTGGTAATAATCGCGGTGGGTCTGAGTGATCCCACGCTGGGCGGCCAGAGCATATGGGACGGCATAAGGCTGGTATTCATGGGTCTGTTCAGCACGGGCCGCGACGCGGCGGGCGCGCTCACGTTCGGATTCAATCCGGCCAGCGTGGGCAACATGCTGTTCCGCGCAACGCCGCTGATACTGACCGGACTTTCGGTTGCGGTGGCGTTTAAGACAGGCCTATTCAACATCGGCGCGCCGGGGCAGTACCTTGCGGGCACAGCGGCGACGCTGTTCATCGCGCTTGGCATACCCACGCACAGCGTGCCGGGCTGGCTGATATGGACGCTGGCGTTTTTAGGCGGCATGGCGGCGGGCGCGCTGTGGGGCATGATACCGGGTCTGCTCAAGGCTTTCTTCAACATAAATGAGGTTATCGCGTGCATAATGACCAACTGGATTGCGGCCAACGTGGTTACGTGGCTGTTCGACATGAGCAGCCTTAAAAATGTGGTTGAGAACACCAAGTCCAGTTATATTTACAGCACGTCGTACGGACTTACCGAGGTGGACGGGGCGCTGACATATGTCAAGGGCGCGGGCGTATCTACGCCCAAGATGGGTCTGGACATAATCTTTCCGGGCAGTCAGGTAAACGGCGGCATAATAATCGCGATACTGCTTGCGATAGTCGTATGCGTGATGCTCAGCCGCACGACGCTGGGGTATGAACTGAAGGTATGCGGCTCCAACCGCTTTGCGGCGCGCTATGCGGGTATAAAGGACAAGCGCAATATAGTCCTGTCGATGGCGATTGCGGGTGCGCTGGCGGGCACGGCGGGCGCGCTGTACTATCTGGCGGGCAATACCGAGTTTTACTGGAACACTTATCAGTCGCTTCCGGCGGTGGGCTTTAACGGCATACCCGTGGCTCTGCTGGCATCCAGCAATCCTATCGGCGTGATATTTGCGGGCATGTTCATGTCCATGCTGGACATATCGGGTCTGCAGATGACCAATCTTACCGCCTACAACGAATACATTACCGACGTGATTATTGCGGTTATTGTGTATCTGGCGGCGTTTGCGCATTTGATAAAGCAATGGCTGGGCAAGCGCGGCCGTGGCGCGCGTGCGGCCGCCGGTAAGGAGGGGGATAAGTAATGTCGTTTCTGATAAGACAGACGCTTATTTACGCTGTGCCGCTGATGATTGTGGCGCTGGCGGGCATATTCTCCGAGCGCAGCGGCATAATCAACCTGGCGCTGGAGGGTATGATGATATTCGGCGCGTTCATCGGCGTGCTGTTCGTGCGTATACTTCAGCAATACGGTGTATTTGACGCGGCGAAGGCCAACGGCGACTGGTGGTCTTTACAGGGCTTTATGTTCATAACAATGCTTGTCGCGGCGGCGCTGGGCGCGCTGTTCTCGCTGCTATTGGCGTTTGCGTCGATCAATCTGAAGGCAGACCAGACGATCGGCGGCACTGCGCTCAACATGATGGCGCCCGCGCTGGTACTGTTCTTTGTACGCATGATAGCCAATCAGAATACGCTTCAGATGTACACGGGCGATTCGGCGAGCTGGTTCATGCTGAAAAAGAGCATGTTCGGTTATGGCCGCAGCGAGGAAATGAGCTTTTTAGGCGACACATTCCTGAACAAGGTCTATCTTGCGACCTATGTATGCATAATAGTCTACATAGTACTATCGATAATCCTATACAAGACGCGCTTCGGTCTGCGTCTGCGCGCGTGCGGCGAGAACCCACATGCGGCGGATTCGCTGGGTATAAATGTAAAGAAGATGCGTTACGCGGGCGTAATCATCTCGGGTGCGCTGGCGGGCATGGGCGGTTTTGTATACGCGCTGACGACGACGAACTGCACCTCAAACGGCGATGTAGCGGGCTTTGGTTTCCTTGCGCTGGCGGTCATGATCTTCGGCAACTGGAAGCCGCTCAACGTAGCGGGCGCGGCACTCCTATTCGGCCTATTCAAGTGCATAGCGGCCTCCTACTCCAGCCTGGACATAAACGGCGACGGCGTCTACATGCTGAAAGACCTGGGCATAAGCCCCCACTTCTACCGCCTGCTGCCATACCTGATAACCCTGATAGTCCTCGCTTTTACCTCCAAAAACTCCCGCGCCCCCAAGGCCGAGGGCATACCTTACGAGAAAAGCGACAGGTGACGGGGGAGGGACGATGGGGGGGGTACGTGTTCTTTCTTTTCAGGAGAAAAGAAAGAACCAAAGAAAAGCCGATTGGCTGTTCTCCCGCAAGTGCAGCTTAGTTCAGTCGTTTTAGGAGAATTATATATAGAAAGCATCGATTGCTTTCTTTCGCCGCTGATTCGCTCTAAGAGTCAGCGGCGTTTGCTTTTGCCATTGTTTGTGGCTCACACAAGCTATAATCTTACTTAGTTTCGGGATTCCGCGAATGGAGTTTTCCTGTTTAGGCAGTTTACGCCCGCGCCATGTTCGCCGCCCCTCGGCGGCTCAGATGAA
>CAOKFD010000025.1:0-41434 GCA_948467645.1 uncultured Eubacteriales bacterium
GGGTCGTCTTGCCGTGGTCAACGTGACCGATAGTACCAATGTTTACGTGAGGCTTATTGCGCTCAAACTTTGCCTTCGCCATGGGTAGTTTCCTCCTTAATATGTCGCCATACGGCGGCTGAAATTATGTCGCGCTGGTGTGCGGGGGCGGTTTTATCCGCCCCATTGCACTGCCTGAGCGCGTTTATATTGCTTAAATTACTTGCCGGTGACCTTAGCCGCGATGGACTTGGGCACTTCTTCGTAGTGCTCAAACTGCATCGTAAACTGACCGCGGCCCTGAGTACGGGAACGCAGGTCGGTCGCGTAACCGAACATCTCGCTCAGCGGAACCATGCCGTGTACGGCGGTGGTGCCGTTGCGGTTCTCCATGCCCTCGACGCGGCCGCGGCGAGCGGTCAGGTTGCCGATAACGTCGCCCATGTAGTCGTCGGGCACGATGACCTCGACCTTCATGTACGGCTCGAGCAGCACTTCTTCTGCCTTCTCCAGAGCAGCGCGGAACGCCATGGAACCAGCGATCTTAAACGCCATTTCGGAGGAGTCAACGTCGTGGTAAGAACCATCGACAACAGCGGCGTTGAAGTCAACGACTTCGAATCCGCCCAGCAGGCCGTTCTGAGCAGCCTCGCGTACGCCGTCCTCGATAGGAGCGATGAACTCCTTCGGGATTACGCCGCCGACGATCTTGTTCTCGAAGGTGACGCCAGCGCCCGGCTCGGCGGGAGTAAGCTCGATCCAGCAGTGACCGAACTGACCGTGACCACCAGTCTGACGGACATAGCGGCCTTCAGCCTTGGCGGTACGGCGGATGGTCTCCTTATAGGCAACCTGCGGGGCGCCTACGGTGGCCTCTACCTTGAACTCGCGCAGCAGACGGTCAACGATAATCTCCAGATGCAGCTCGCCCATACCAGCGATAATGGTCTGGCCGGTCTGCTCGTCGGTGTAGGTCTTGAAGGTAGGATCTTCTTCGGCCAGCTTCTGCAGCGCCAGACCCATCTTCTCCTGACCAGCCTTGGTCTTAGGCTCGATGGCTACGCGGATAACCGGATCCGGGAACTCCATCGACTCCAGAATGATCGGATGATTCTGGTCGCACAGGGTGTCACCGGTGGTGGTGTCGCGGAAGCCAACTATACCGGCGATGTCGCCGGCGTAGAGCATTTCCTGCTCAGCGCGGTGATTGGCGTGCATACGCATGATGCGGGTAACGCGCTCGCGCTTGCCCTTGGTGGAATTATATACGTAAGAACCGGTGGCCAGCTTGCCGGAATAGGCGCGCACATAAGCCAGACGGCCAACGAACGGGTCGGCAACAATCTTGAACGCCAGTGCGGAGAAGGGCGCGTCATCGGAGGCTTCGCGGGTCTCCTCCTCGCCGGTATCCTTGTTGGTGCCGGTTACCGGAGGAATGTCCACGGGCGAGGGCAGGAACTCAACGATAGCATCCAGCAGCATCTGAACGCCCTTGTTGCGGTAGGAAGTACCGCACAGCACGGGGTTGATGTCGCCGGAGATAGTCGCGTTGCGCAGCGCCTTCTTAAGCTCATCGATGGTGGGCTCTTCGCCGTTAAGGAACTTCTCCATCAGCTCGTCGTCGGTCTCAGAAATCTTCTCGACCATTTCGTCGTGATACATCTGAGCCATCTCAGCCATATCGGCGGGGATGTCAACCAGGTCGATCTTCTCGCCCAGGTCGTCGCCGTAAACTTCGGCCTTCATGGTCATCAGGTCGATGATGCCGGTGAAGGTAGCTTCCTTGCCGATGGGCAGCTGTATCGGAACAGCATTGGAGTGCAGGCGCTCCTTCATCATGTCAACAACGCGGAAGAAGTCCGCGCCCATGATGTCCATCTTGTTGACATAGGCAATACGCGGTACGCCGTACTTGGTAGCCTGATGCCAAACGGTTTCACTCTGAGGCTCGACACCACCCTTGGCGCAGAAAACAGCAACCGCGCCGTCCAGAACACGCAGGGAGCGCTCTACTTCAACAGTAAAGTCCACGTGGCCGGGGGTGTCAATAATATTGATTTGATGTCCCTTCCATTCGCAAGTCGTGGCAGCTGACGTTATGGTGATGCCGCGCTCCTGCTCCTGCGCCATCCAGTCCATCGTAGCGGCGCCGTCGTGGGTCTCGCCGAGTTTGTGTACGCGACCGGTATAGAACAGTATACGTTCGGTCGTGGTCGTCTTGCCCGCGTCAATATGCGCCATTATGCCAATATTTCGCACCTTGTCCAGCGTATGGCTTCTCGCCATGTAGAAGTTCCCCCTTTTTATTTGTGCCCTGCGCCTTCCCGGGCGCATTTTATGAACGCTTAGCCGTATTGCGCGGCTAAACAGGTGGGCGTCGATTTATGTATCGGTACAGCCGCATGGATGTACTCGTTTATGGGCGCGCGAACATAAGCCGCGCGCCCATATATATTGCTTGAACCTGCCAATAATTTTATGTAAATTACCAGCGATAATGGGCGAAAGCCTTGTTGGCCTCGGCCATCTTGTGCATATCCTCGCGACGCTTTACGGCGTTACCGCTGTTGTTGGAAGCGTCGAGAATCTCACCCGCCAGACGGTCAGCCATGGAGCGCTCGGAGCGCTTGCGGGCAAACTCTACCAGCCAGCGCAGCGCCAGAGTCTGACGACGCTCGGGGCGGATTTCGATAGGCACCTGGTAAGTGGCACCGCCGACGCGGCGAGCCTTAACTTCCAGAGACGGCATGATGTTGTTCATCGCCTGAGTGAACACTTCGGTCGCGTCCTTGCCGGACTTCTCGGCGACGGTGGCAAAAGCCTGATAGCAGACGGACTGCGCAACGCCGCGCTTGCCGTCGAGCATTATCTGATTAATCAGCTTGGTGACTACTTCCGAGCCGTATACCGGATCGGGCAGCACTTCGCGCTTGGGTATAAATCCACGACGAGGCATTTTTTCGCCCTCCTCTATTATACATAAGAAACTCAATCAGCGCGTTTTAAGCGTGTAGCGATCACGTAAGACGCGCAAGCAAACGTAGCGACGCGCTCGGCAAGGCCGTCCTTTATGCGCTTTCAGCCGTTCCAAACCGATTACGCATAAATTCGTGTGCGGTGCCGCGCAAAAATTACGGCTGCTTACTTCTTGGGCTTCTTAGCGCCATAGAGAGAGCGGCCCTGCATACGCTTGGCCACGCCGGCGGCATCAAGAGTACCGCGGATGATGTGGTAACGTACGCCAGGAAGGTCGCGAACCCTGCCGCCGCGGATCAGCACAACGCTATGCTCCTGCAGGTTGTGGCCGATACCGGGTATGTAGCAGGTACCCTCGATGTTGTTGGTAAGGCGGACACGAGCGATCTTGCGCAGAGCCGAGTTAGGCTTCTTAGGCGTCTGCGTCTTGACCGACAGGCATACACCGCGCTTCTGCGGGCAATTCTGCAGAATCGGCGCCGTCGACTTGACAGTAATCTTTTCCCTACCCTTGTGGATCAACTGATTGATCGTGGGCATGGAAGCACCTCCTTTTTCGTCCCTCTCCCGCCGTAAATCCCACGCGGGAGATAGCGGCCGGCAATTATCCGGCACATGTAGATGAGCTTCTATAAAGACCCCGCAACCCTCGGAGCGTTATAGGCCGATTTTGTTAAGCGGCAGATGCCCTGTCCCTTGGCTATTATGCCGCGCGGGCAGGAACTTTATGCCGGTCTGCATGGAAAAAATCCGCATAGCAGGTACAGATTATTCCCCCTGCAAACTCAATAATTGTACTATTATTTGAGGCTAGTGTCAATGTTTTTTGAGTTAATCGTTGGTTTGATAAATTTTTTACAGCTCCCAAAAGTCACAGGGCACGCAATCGCTGCGCGCCCCGCATTCTGTGAAATGCAAAAGCTAAAATTCAAGTATTTTCACGCTCAGTCAACCGATATTTCAGCGCCCGCCGAATCGGGATTTACCGCGTTCATCCAGTCTTCAAGTTCGCCGCCCAGCCAGTTTTCGGCGTTAAGCTCAGTCCAAAATCCATTATTGTCGATAATCACATGCAGCGCCGCGCCGTCCGTCTCGCCCGCCCGGCATACCAGCGCCAGCATCAGCGTTCCCTCCGGGCATTCGACAATGCCCGATACATCGGCCACGCACAGCGTCGCATCCTCGCCGTTTACGAAAAGTCGGGGCTGTCTGACCAGACTTATGTCGCCGAAACTCGCGATATATATGTCAGTCGGGCCGTCCGCGCCGCCAACCGTGATTACGCTTTCGGCAGCATTGGCCGTATCCGCATTGCCGTCATCTGCATCATCGGCGCTCGAATCGCCTGTGCCGATTTCAGGCGTACTGCCTGCGCTTTCCTTTATATATACGTCAATCGGACCGTCTGCGCCGCCGATTGACGCCGCTTCAGGTTCGGTGAGCGCCTTCATCGCATCGTTGTATTCGCGCGTCAGTTCATACAGCCGCGCTCCCCGCTCCTGCTCGTCAGTTATATCAGTCAGGGCGCTTATCTCGTCGGTAACGCGATCGACCTCGCCCGACCAGCGCGCAGTATTGCCGCCTTCCGGCTCAACGCTGGCCAGCGCGTAAATGTAATCGCCCACGCGATATGCCTTTTCGACATTCAGCCCATTAGCATGCTTAACACATATCTGCATTGCTTCTGCGCCATCCGCTGAGTACAGTTTGATATTGCCATCATCAGGTACTGAGTCATATAACACGTTCAGCCGCACAGTTTTGGGTACGCCGTCATCGCCGCTCAGAACATCGTTTTCCGACACACCGCTCTCGCCGCTATAAAGCACAATCGGATTCGCGCTGTCCGCGCATTCGTACTCCACCGCAAGCAGCATCTCGCCGCCGATCTCGAACGCGCGCACGGCCGCGTCAGGCGTGTCGCATTCCACATTCAGTTCATGTATGGCGCTGTCATTGCTATGCACAGTAAATTGCTCTTCATACTGTTTGCCATCCATGTTAAGGCACAGATTGAAGTCGGCGCTGTCGCCCGCGCTGTATTCGTAAAGGCGTACAAACACCAGATTCTTACCATCGTCAGCCGTTTTTTCAAGCGACCATACCGGCTCCAGCTTATTATCCTGTGCTATAGTTTCCAGAGTGATTTCGCCGTCTGTCTGTTCAGCGCCGGCAATCGAATCATTCACCGGCTGCCAGTACGAAACCAGCAGGTATCTGCCGTCGTAAGTGCTTTCCACCGTGCTGCCCGCAAATCCCGCATTTTCAGCCGTAAAGCTGAACTCGTAATTAGTGCCGCCGCACTCGACTGTGACGTTGTACGCATCGCTTGCGTTCTGCGCTGCGCGATAAGCCGCGGTCAGAACCAGACGGCTCCTGTCGTCCTCGTTCGGGCGGGTGCTGGTCAGCGACACGCATTTCAAGGCTTCATCGCCCGCCTTCAGCTCGATTCCTTCTATTAATATTGCGTCTGCAGGCGGCGCGGGCTGTGCATAAGCCGTGCCCTCATCCTCACCGCTAACCGCGCTGTATACTTCTTGGCCGGGCGTGCTTACACTGATGCTCAGTATAATGCTGTCGCCTGTCTGCGCCACCTGCTCCAATTCAACAACAGGTTCATCGAAATCCTGAACATTGGCAGAAACTGCTACTGCTTCCGAACCTGTGCCATTCGACGCAAACTCACCGTCGTTGCCGGTGCCAATCTGACCGATCACAGTCGCAGAGTCAATCTCAGCCATTTTAAGGGCAACGTCGTCGTACCCCTCATTGCCCGCAAGCGTAAACTCATCCGGCAGACTTTCGCCCGCAAGGTACACGACCATGCGGTTCTGTGCGCTCTCGTCAAGATAGTAATCGCTGATGTTTGCCTGAACATTGTTTACGTTCAGGCTGTAATCCATGCCCATGCCAAGCGCCTGTGCGTCGTCAGCCGGCCAGTTCAGCACGGCCATGCCGAAGCCGCTGCCATTGATTGCGTACCCGTTAAAGCCGTCCGGTTCATTCGCGCCCAGCCAGTCAAGCCCATACATCTTCATGCCGTTGCTGACATTTACCTGCATCGAAAATCCCGCGCCGGTTTCGGCATGGGTGGTCACGCGCACGTCGGCCTGTTCCGCCTGCGCACAGCGGTACACCATGTCGTACACATACGATATTACATCGTTGCCGCCCGCGTGCTGTATCGTGGCCACACCGCCCAGCACTTCGGGCGTCTGACCGTTTACGGTCACGTCCATGTCGGCGGCATCGTCGGTTTCTATGCGCAGGTGCAGTATCTCGCCGTCGAACTGGCCCTCGCTGTTGTACGTAATCGTATCCGGAACCATGACCGCTTCAGTCATTGGCGCAAGCGTCAGTGTAACCGACTTGGAGGCCGCATTGGTATCGCTGTCAAACAGGTGGAAAGTAATATCAGGGCTGTCCACGTCGCGCAGAAGTATGCCTATCGTGCACGCGCCGTTTTCATCCGTATACTGGCTCATGACCGAGTTGTCGCGCGCCACTTCCAGACTTGCATCGCCCAGATTCGAACCCGCCGCGTACTTCACCTGAACCATCTTGAAATGATCGCCCATAAGTCCAAAGCTTTCTATCGGCTCAGGCATACCACCATCCGCGCTTTGGTACACGCGGCAGCGCTGTATGCTCGTGCCCGTCTGAACCCGTTTTGCAAACGTCGCGCCGATTTTGTCGTTGCCAACGTCTATCAGCACGTCCGCAACCTGCGCCGCATCGCACTTATATACGCCCGCGCAGCGCGTCACGCCAGCGCCCTCGGCCACAATGCTGCCCACCATCGGGGATACTTCCCTGCCATTTACGCTGACAGAAACTTCATATCCGTTTTCGACATCCAGCGCGCGCTTCTGATACGCTTCGTTGCCGCGCAATTCGAAATATAAGTACAGATACTCGCCGTCAAACTGCGCGTCGTCCACCGATATAGTCACGTCATTATCGACGTCGCGCACTGCGCCGGTACTGGCCGCGGGCGTATTGCCGTTTGAAAGCTGCTGTCCCGCAATATTATCGCGCATCCGCAGGTTGTTCAGTCCCGCGGCAAACGCCGTCGTCATAATCACCAACGCGCAGGCTATCGCCAGCGCGCTGCCCCACGCCACCTTCTTCACGCTGTCCGCCTCCTCCAAAGAGTCCAGCGTCGCCCTTGTACGCCGGACATAGCTTTCAGGCGGCGCGGCAAACGCGTCCTTCAGATCAAACTCCCGCTTTTTATCCTTCATGCGTCCGCGCCCTCCTCATCCATCAGCTTCCTGAGCCGTGTGCGCCCCTGACTTATGCGCCACTTGACCGCGCCCGCGGGCAGGCGAAGTATCTGCGCGACCTCGCCTACGCTGTACCCCTCGGCGCAGTGCAGCATCAGCGGCAGGCGGTATTTTTCCTCCAGCCGCTCCAGCGCGTAAAACAGATGCGGATCGGGCGGCGGCGGTGCGGGCAGTTCGGGCAGCGAGTCAATATCGCCGCCCTTAAACCGCGCGCGGGCACGCAGCTCGCTGCGGCATACGTTAATCAGTATCCGCATGAGCCACGTCTCAAAATACTGTTCGTCGCGCAGCGAACCCAGCGCGCGCCACGCCGAAAGCAATGCGTCCTGCACCGCGTCCTCCGCGTCCGCGCCCCTGCCCAGTATCGTCAGCGCCACCCGGTACATGCGCGCCTGATAGTCCTCGACGCGCTGCACAAACTCAGGTTTATTCAATGAAAGCACATCCTTCGTAACGGCCGTTACACTGATTAGATGGTTTCAGGCAGTGAATCGGATGGCGAAGCAGCAATTTTTAACAAAGAAATTTCCCGCTCCGTCAAGCGAAGCGGGACTCGGCTCACAGATTCAACAGCCGGCGCGCGTTGCCGGAGAGTATCAGGCGTTTTTCGGCGGGAGTAAGCAAATCGTCCTGCGCCACCCCGCCCACATACGTCGCCGGGCCGCATATGGGATAGTCGGTGCCAAACAGAAAGCGCTCCGCGCCGCACTCGTCTACGCCGCGGCGCAGCATGCCGTAGCGGTACAGCCCGCCGCCCGACAGGTCGAGAAAGTAGTTGCGGCTCAGCTTCATGCGCCTAAGATGGCGCATAAACTCCCTGTATTCGCCCGGATGCGCCGCGACCAGCGTTGTGTTCGGATGCTTTTTGACCATGCTGTCCATCTGATCGTCATCCATCGAGTGAAAGCTGACCACCATGTCGTGCTCCTGTGCGCAGTCCAGTATATCGTCAAAGCCCGCGCAGGAGTAGTCGCTCCAGCCGTGCGCATACGGCACAAGCTCGCCTATCAGTCTTACGCCCAGCCCCGCCATGCGTTCAATCTCCGCGCATGATTCCGCAACATAGTCCGGATGCACGTGAAACCCGGGTATGTAGAAATCGCCGTACATGTCGCGCAGGCGCAGCGCGTCGTCGTTAGCCTGCCTAAGCGCCTGCCATGTTGTGGGTATGCCGCTGCGGAAATCCCGTATCACCGAGCCGCATATTTTCGATATGCCCAGCCCCTCCATTGTACGCCGGGTGCCTTCCGCGCTCATGCCTCAATACTCCCGGTGCAGACAGATGTTCTGCCTGTCCTCAAAAAACGGGTGCGTGTGAAAGTCGATTATTTCAAAATCCACTTTTTCTCCTCCCGACGGTGCAATTCCTGCGCCATCTTCGGATTCATTATCTCACCTTTGTCAATATGCCCGCATCCATCTCGTATACGTTATCACAAAGTTCGTCAATGTCCTCCCGGTTGTGGCTGGCCATTATTATCGTCTTGCCCTGCGCCCGCAGAGACTTAAACAGCTCGCGCATCTCACGCACCCCGGCATTATCAAGCCCGTTCATAGGCTCGTCAAGTATTATCACATCCGGGTCTTCCATTATCGCCTGCGCTATGCCCAAACGCTGTTTCATGCCCATGGAGTACTTGCCGACGTGTTTGCGCGCCGCGCCTTTATCCAAACCAACTTGCGAAAGCGCTGAGCTAATTCTTGATTTTTCGACCTTTTTGCGCAGTCTCCGCAGGTAATCCAGATTTGCATATCCGCTCTTGTGCGGCAAGAATCCGGGCGCTTCTATTATAGCGCCAAGGTCCTGTGGAAAATCCACATCAATCCCCACACGTTTTCCATCCACAACTATTTTTCCCGATTGTGGTTTAAACAGCCCGCATATGCACTTTAGCAGCACTGTCTTTCCAGAACCATTGTTACCCGTCAAACCAATAATTCGCCCTCGCTCTACTGACAGCGACACATGTCTCAGCACTGTCTCTTTGCCAAATGTCATATTGACGTCCGATATTTCTATCATATCCGCTTACCTCTCAATGTCGTTTGCTATATGTCCCTATTGGGCACTTTAAACCTCATGCTACGCACCCGCTTAAGACCCGTCAGCAATTCTATAAGCAGTATAACAACAAAGAGCACAATCGACTCCTCAAGAGTTGCGTATCTGCTGCACAAGAAGGAAAGCCATGCCAGTACATCAGGAAATCCGCGAAGTGCCAGATTGTGATAGCCTAGCATGGAGTGTCCCAGCAAAGTGAGCATTTGATTAAACATTATAGTTTCTGAAATTATCCAACTGCCAACTGCATGTATTATTAGCGCTGCAAATACGCCCACCGCTTTATTGCGTTTCATATTAAGCAAAAACATAAGCTCCGCAAGTATCGCCGTATACATGCTCTGCAGCGCAAACGTAAGCAGTGCAGCACTTATCGGAGTAAAACGCACAAGCAGCAGTTCATTGTCAATAGCCAAACCATATTCAAACTTGAGATTTTCGTTTTTAAGCAGCTCCAGCATGGTTTTGCTCCAAACATTATCCACATACCCTACCGGCGCGCATAAAAGCACCGTTGCAATCATTACGGCCAAATAGAAAAGCATGCAACTCATCAGAACATACACGAATTTGGATACAAACCACGTCCTGCGTGTAACCCGCAACGACACATATATATTCATATCGTCTATGAACGGCGCGTCCGACAGCATTACCAGCACACCCAACAGTGTGAACATACAGTAGTTTCTGCTGGATCCTATAATCACAAATGCTTCCAGCACATTTATATATGCTCCGCGGTTATTAGCCAGTTCTATAAGGCTAAACGTCGGATAAAACGCAAGGCTCACACCCAGCAGCAATCCTGCCCACACATGCGGCTTTGACAGCCATGCGTTGAACTGAATGTGCAGCTGTCTTAGCAATATTCTTATGCTACACATATCTGCATCTCCTGTTAATCACAAGAAAGCTCGCTATGCCAAGCAGCAGTATTGCGCACGACTGCACACCTGTCACAAATCCGACAGATGGAATTTGCGTTGCATCGCCTCGCAATAAGCGTACAGGGTTAAATGGCGACTTGTTCAGCAATCCCCACAAACCCTGATATATCGCAAACGGCACCACAAGCCCCACAAATCTATCAAGAAACACTGCCGAACAAAGCAGCCCTGCAAGCGCCCAAACACCACCGAACAAAGCAGCAAATACTATCTTGTACCCCGCTATCGCACCCCACTGTCGGTTTTGCCCATACCTTGCCCATTGCGGCGCATTAATAAACCAGTCAGGCACAGACGCATCAGGGCTACGACTGCCAATCGCAAAAGCCACCGCAAACACAACCGAAGTTGCAACCGTCATCACCACCACACCTGACAGACAGACCGAGACTATCTTGCCAACTGCATATGCGCATCGACTTGTACGCATTATCGCGTAGCGGGCAGCAGAGCTTTTGTACTCGTCGCAAAAAATTGTGCTGTATGGCAGCAGACATATCACAACCGCAAACGGCGTAAATCCGCTGCTTGCAAACATATCCGTTATAAGTTCCAGCGCACTGAAATTCACTTCCGTCGCCAGTCCGGTGAACAAATATTCCTTTATGCTCAACAGCAGCACATACACCGTTACCGCAATGCAGACGTATAATGCCGGCGACCTGAACATATCCCTGATATCCGTAGATATATTTTTCATAAGCTGCTCCTAACCAAACGCCGTGTACAGCTCGCCCGACACCGCATCTACCCAAAACAGTCCGGTTGGTATAGTCTCTCCCAAATCGCCCGCAACCTCATTTATATTCGTCTGAAAATACCAGACCGGCACGGCCGAGATATGCTGCGCATTGTCGTCCAAACTGTAGAAATGCCGAAGTTCCACCGAGTTTACATATACCGGTTCTCCGGCAACTATATCTCCGCCCACGCTTTTCTCTACAATCTTAAGCGCGCCTTCAAGCGTAAGCAGTCTGTCCAGCACAAATTCATCTGCCTTTTCCAGCATGAATCTGCCCTGTACAAATTCTATCGCGCCCGGTCGTACTGCCGCCTGTGCATTTGCCGGAGTTTTCATATACATACTGCTCACAATGTCAAACGGTGTGAACTTCGGCACAAACGAAAAGTTTATGGTACCGCCAAAACGGTTCGCATATGTTATCGTCATATCCGGCACGCCAAACTCGTTCAATATGGCTTTGATTTGTTTTACCACATCCTCATACGCAATTTCGCCCGTCGATTCGTCTTTGAATGACGCCTCGTAACTAAATGCAAATCTGTTCTGCGCGTTGCCGTTTGCATCATACCAATTCATAAATTCGGTGCGACCGTCCGCAGTATTTAGCTTATAGCCGCCGCCCGCCTGATTTACTTCGGCGTTTGCGGCGTTTTCACCCCAAAACAGCCTCATAGCAAGCTCCATATTGGGCTTAAGCGGCACAAGTGAAAACCGGCTTATACATCCGGCATCCGGAATCTTTACTTCCGCATCTAGCCTGAGCGACCTGCCGTCCACTCCGGAAAGCTCGCGCTCCAAATGCGTACCGTTTACGGCGCTTACATTTGAAAACGTATCCTGATTGGCCCGCGCAATTTCATCTATATGCGCCTCTTCCGGGTCTGACGCAACGGTAACGCCGTTCTGCTCGGTTATCCTCCCGGCGGACTGACATGCGCCCAGCAGCATCAAACACACAACACACAGCAATGCCAATAAGCGTTTCGAAGCATAGCACATTTATTGCGACCTCCTTTACCCTTATTCCCGCTTTAATCATCAAGGCGGAGCGGCCGCAATAATTGCCGCCGCTCCGCCATATTGTGATTAGCTGCTTGCCCTGTCGGCATTAAACCTGCCGCCAACACTCGTCGTTCCATTGTAGTCATCATCTATTCTTGCGCCCGGGCTGTAAGGAATACCCGTCTGGTCTGCCCACCCGGAGCTGTACGAAAGCAGTATGCGGTCCGACTGCGCTGATTTTACCCATCCGCTCTCGTTCGTGGTCTTTACCCACGAATAGTGCAGATTCGCCCAGTGATAGTTCATGCCGACAAACTTCACTCCCGCGCCCTGCACATTGCTCAACCGGTCAATAAAGAACGTACATGGTGAGCCTGCTATCGTCTTTGTGTTTTCACAATCATCGTCAACATTGAAGTTCTGTCCCGTGTTGCCAATGTTAAACGAAAATGTCGGACTGGCATAGCATACCGCCTGCATTGCCATGCTAAGCACAACAATAAGCAACAACGCTACAACTATTTTCTTCACAGTAATGCTCCTTTCCTGTTCGGTCGAAATGACATATTCAAAACGTTCGGGAGCTTCTCTCTGTGACCGACCCGCAAATCCCACCTTTCAAATGCCCCTGTAAGATTTTACAGGCCGGCCTTCCTGATTCTGCGGCATAACGATCATCCTACAATCAATTACAAGTCACCTGTAAACACACTACAATCGGAAATCCCATATGCCGTAGCATTATTTCTTAACCACGATTACATTATACTATTCAGACGCATTTTCGTCAATATAGTTTTAAATTTTTGCTTATTCATTTCAATAGAAGTTATGTCCTTGATAAATCAATTTCCAATCACCAATAGAAAGCGGACCGGACAGCTTCCGCCGTCCGGCCCGCTCCGCCGCTCAAGCGCGGCCGCTTAGTACGTTTCGTGAATCTCGATGCCCTTATAGCGCTTCATGCCGGTACCGGCCGGTATCATCTTACCGATGATTACGTTCTCCTTCAGACCCAGCAGCGGATCGACCTTGCCCTTTATAGCGGCCTCGGTCAGCACGCGCGTAGTCTCCTGGAAGGACGCGGCGGACAGGAACGAATCGGTGGCCAACGACGCCTTGGTGATACCCAGCAGCACGCGCTTTGCGACTGCGGGACGGCCGCCGTTTATGATGGCCATGTCGTTTTCGTGCTCGAAGCGGAACACGTCAACCAGCTCGCCGGGCAGCATCTTGGTATCGCCCGCATCCTCGACGCGCACCTTGCGCATCATCTGGCGCACGATAACTTCGATGTGCTTATCCACGATGTCAACGCCCTGCGTGCGGTAAACCGACTGAACTTCCTTGACCAGGTACTCCTGAACGGCCTTGCCGCCCAGTATGCGCAGCAGGTCGTGCGGGTTGATGGAACCTTCGATCAGCTCGTCGCCGGCCTCGATGTGCTGGCCTTCGACTACCTTCAGCTTGGAGCCGTAGTTGATCGGGTAAGTCTTTACCTCGCCGTCCTCGCCGGTTACGGTCAGCTCGCGCTTCTTCTTGTTGTCGCCCATGTGAACCACGCCCGCGATTTCGCTCAGCGTGGCGTCGCGCTTGGGCTTGCGCGCCTCGAACAGTTCCTCAACGCGCGGCAGACCCTGGGTGATGTCCTCGCCGGTAGCAACGCCGCCGGTGTGGAACGTACGCATGGTCAACTGGGTACCGGGCTCACCTATGGACTGCGCCGCGATGATACCGACGGCCTCGCCGATGTCAACCAGCTTGCCGGTGGCCATGTTTGCGCCGTAGCAGTGCGAGCACACGCCCACGTCGTTGCGGCAGGTAAGTACGGTACGGATGCAAACCTTGTGGATGCCCGCGGCGGTAATGCGCTCGGCGTCGTCCTGGCTTATCATCACGTTCTGCTTTACTATTACCTCGCCGGTGTTAGGATCGATTACATCCTCGGCGGTGAAGCGGCCTATGATACGATCTTCGAGGGATTCGATCTTCTGCTGGCCGCTCATTATGTCGGTTACTTCCATACCGCGGATATTCTCGCCGCGGGAGGCGAAGCAGTCGTCCTCACGCACGATCATGTTCTGCGATACGTCGACCAGACGGCGGGTCAGATAGCCCGAGTCCGCAGTACGCAGTGCGGTATCTGCCAGCGATTTACGCGAGCCGTGCGCCGAAAGGAAGAATTCCAATACGCTCAGGCCTTCGCGGAAGTTTGCCTTTATAGGCAGCTCTATGATCTTACCCGAAGGAGAAGCCATCAGGCCGCGCATACCGGCCAGCTGACGAATCTGGTTCATGGAGCCTCGGGCACCGGAAGACGCCATCATGTTGATGGGGTTGTAGTCGTCCATTACCTCGCCTATGCGGGAAGTAATATTGTTGGTCGCGTCCTCCCAGATGTGGATGACCGACTGATAGCGCTCGTTCTCGGACAAAAGACCGCGGCGGAACTGACGCTCGATCTTCTGTACCTCCTGCTGCGCCTTGGCCAGTATTTCGGGCTTATCCGGCGGCACGCGAATGTCGGCAACCGACATGGTGACTGCGAAGCGCGTCGAATAATAGTAACCCATGGACTTGATGTTATCCAGCATTTCGCTGGTAGTAGTAACGCCGTGCGTGCGGAAGCAGCGGTCGCCGATCTTGCTCAGATCCTTCTTGCCTACCAGCTTGTCTATTTCCAGCGCGAACATGGAATCCATGTCGTTGGGGTCGCGCTTTACAAAGCCCATATCCTGCGGAATGACCTCGTTGAATATCACGCGACCCAGCGAGGTCTCGACCAGATGCGTGCGCTCCACGCCGTCGATTACCTTCTTCATGCGGATCTTGACCTTGGCCTGCAGCGACAGCTCGCCCACGCCGTAAGCCATGCGCGCCTCGTTCACGTCGGTGAACACCATGCCCTCGCCCTTTGCGCCGGGACGGATCATGGTCAGGCAGTATACGCCCAGAACCATGTCCTGAGAGGGCGATATAACCGGCTTACCATCGGAAGGCTTCAGTATGTTGTGCGCCGCCAGCATCAGGAAGCGGGCCTCGGCCTGAGCCTCCATGGACAGCGGTACGTGCACGGCCATCTGGTCGCCGTCGAAGTCGGCGTTGAACGCGGTGCAGGCCAGCGGGTGCAGCTTGATCGCGCGGCCCTCGACCAGAATCGGCTCGAACGCCTGTATGCCCAGACGGTGCAGCGTGGGCGCGCGGTTCAGCATTACGGGATGCTCGCGGATGACCTCTTCCAGCACGTCCCAGACCTCGACCTTGACGCGCTCGACCATGCGCTTTGCGCTCTTTATGTTGTGCGCCAGTCCGTTTTTGACCAGGCGCTCCATTACGAAGGGCTTGAACAGCTCCAGCGCCATTTCCTTAGGCAGACCGCACTGCCACATCTTCAGCGACGGGCCTACGACTATAACGCTTCGGCCGGAGTAGTCGACGCGCTTGCCCAGCAAGTTCTGGCGGAAACGACCCTGCTTACCGCGCAGCAGATCGCTCAGGCTCTTGAGCGGGCGGCTGCCGGGGCCGGTCACGGCGCGGCCGCGGCGGC
The DNA here is from genome assembly GCA_948467645.1 of uncultured Eubacteriales bacterium. Lineage (GTDB taxonomy): Bacteria > Bacillota > Clostridia > Christensenellales > Aristaeellaceae > Fimadaptatus. The sequence continues at coordinate 15,548 of CAOKFD010000025.1, forward strand.
CATTATCAATCAGAGCGTCTACGGCTTCCTGAAGCATACGCTTTTCGTTGCGCACAATGATGTCGGGCGCGCCGAGTTCGAGCAGACGCTTCAGGCGGTTATTACGGTTAATTACGCGGCGGTACAGATCGTTCAGGTCGCTGGTGGCGAAGCGGCCGCCCTCCAGCTGAACCATCGGGCGCAGTTCGGGCGGAATTACGGGTACTACATCCAGTATCATCCACTCGGGCTTATTGCCGCTGGCGCGGAAGGCCTCGACGACCTCCAGTCGCTTTACTATGCGGGCGCGCTTCTGACCCTCGGTCTCGCGGTCGCGCTCCTTCTTGGTCAGCTCGTCGATCTGCTTGCGCAGCTGTACGGACAGCTCGTCCAGATCAAGGCTCTGCAGCATCTCGCGCACAGCCTCGGCGCCCATGCCTACGCGGAACGAGCCTTCGCCGAACTTGAGCGCAGCTTCGCGGTATTCGCGGTCAGACAGCAGCTGATACTTGGTCAGGGTGGTTTCGCCCGCGTCCAGCACTATGTAGCTGGCAAAGTACAGCACCTTATCCAGCGCGCGGGGGGATATATCCAGTATCATACCCATGCGGCTGGGTATGCCCTTGAAATACCATATGTGGCTTACGGGCGCGGCCAGTTCGATATGACCCATGCGCTCGCGGCGAACCTTGGCGCGGGTTACTTCAACGCCGCACTTATCGCACACGACGCCCTTGTAGCGCACGCGCTTGTACTTACCGCAGTTGCACTCCCAGTCCTTAGTGGGTCCGAAAATGCGCTCGCAGTACAGACCGTCGCGTTCCGGCTTGAGCGTACGATAATTTATGGTTTCTGGCTTGAGCACTTCGCCGTGCGACCACTCGCGTATTTTGTCGGGCGACGCCAGGCCAATCTGTATTGAATCAAGATTTGTAAGTTCAAACAAAAGGGTCTCTCCCTTCTACTCTCTCGAAGCCTTGCGGCCTTAAGCACAATGCCGATTCACAGCGTATCCGCGGCCGGACGCATTTTTTCGCGTCCGGCGCACGGCGCGCCGATTAAAAATCGTCGTCCAGACTGTCATCGTCCAGCGAGGGCAGATCGCCCAGATCGAAGTCATCCAGATCGAGCGAGTCGTCGGATACTTCGTCCTCGTCGAAGTCGGCGGGCACATCGATGGGCTGATCTTCGTCGCCGTCGATGTTGACGTCCAGCTGCGCCGGTTCGTCGTCGTCGTCGATTTCGCGCATGATAATCTCCTGCTTGTCCTCGGAGAGCACCTTTATATCCAGAGCCAGCGACTGCAGCTCCTTAATAAGTACCTTGAAGGATTCCGGCACGCCCGGCTCGGGAATGTTCTCGCCCTTTACGATGGCTTCATAGGTCTTTACGCGGCCTACGACGTCGTCGGACTTGACGGTAAGGATTTCCTGCAGGGTATTCGCCGCGCCGTAAGCTTCCAGCGCCCAAACTTCCATCTCGCCGAAGCGCTGGCCGCCGAACTGAGCCTTGCCGCCCAGAGGCTGCTGCGTAACGAGGGAGTACGGGCCGGTCGAACGCGCGTGAATCTTATCATCGACCAGGTGGTGCAGTTTAAGGAAGTACATGTAGCCCACGGTAACGGGATTGGCCATCTGGTCGCCGGTGCGGCCGTCATATACCACGCTCTTGCCGTCCGGGCTGAGGCCTGCCTGAATCAGGCACTCCTGAATATCCTCTTCGGTTGCGCCGTCGAATACGGGGGTGGCGACGTGCCAGCCCAGCGCCTTGGCCGCGCGGCCCAAGTGAACTTCAAGCACCTGACCGATGTTCATTCGGGACGGAACGCCCAGGGGGTTCAGCACGATCTGCAGCGGAGTACCGTCGGGCAGGAAAGGCATATCCTCCTCAGGCAGTATGCGCGACACAACACCCTTGTTGCCGTGACGGCCTGCCATCTTGTCGCCGACGGAGATCTTTCTCTTCTGCGCGATGTAAACGCGCACCATCATGTTAACGCCCGGGCTGAGCTCGTCGTGGTTTTCCTTGGTGAATATCTTCACATCCACGATGGTACCAGCCTCGCCGTGCGGCACGCGCAGCGAGGTATCGCGCACCTCGCGCGCCTTTTCGCCGAATATCGCGCGCAGCAGACGCTCTTCAGCGGTCAGCTCGGTTTCGCCCTTGGGCGTTACCTTACCTACCAGTATGTCGCCCGAACGCACCTCTGCGCCGATGCGGATGATACCAGTTTCGTCCAGATCCTTGAGCGCGTCCTCGCCCACGTTGGGGATGTCGCGGGTGATTTCTTCCGGCCCCAGCTTGGTGTCGCGCGCCTCGGACTCGTACTCCTCAATATGAATCGAGGTGTAAGCGTCCTCCATGACCAGCTTTTCAGACAGCAGTACGGCGTCCTCGTAGTTGTAGCCTTCCCACGTCATGAAGCCGATCAGCACGTTGCGGCCCAGCGCGATTTCACCCTGATCAGTGGACGGGCCGTCCGCGATGGTCTGACCCACGGTAACAACGTCGCCCTTGTTTACAACCGGGCGCTGGTTAATGCAAGTGCCCTGATTGGAGCGGGCGAACTTAATCAGGTTATACCGCCACTTGCGATCCTGCTCGTCGCGGATAACGATCTCGTTTGCGGATACCTTGTCGACAACGCCGTTCTGCTTGGATAGTATCGCAACGCCCGAGTCGTGCGCAGCCTTGTACTCCATGCCGGTACCTACGATAGGCGCCTGAGGCACGAGCAGCGGCACGGCCTGGCGCTGCATGTTAGAACCCATCAGCGCGCGGGTAGCGTCGTCGTTTTCGAGGAAGGGTATCATGGCGGTCGCCACCGACACAACCTGACGCGGGCTTACGTCCACGTAATCGACTTCATCGGCGGGGCGCTCGATTATTTCCTCGCGTATGCGGACGTTGCAGCGGGCGTTCTTGAAGTGGCCCTGCTCGTCCAGCGGCTCGTTGGCCTGCGCGACGACGTAATTGTCCTCATCATCGGCGGTCATGTAATCGATCTGGTCGGTAACGGTGTGCGTGGCCTTATCCACCTTGCGGTAGGGGGCCTCTATGAAACCGTACTCGTTAATGCGGGCATAGGTCGCCAGCGAACCTATCAGACCTATGTTCGGGCCTTCAGGGGTTTCTATGGGGCATATGCGCGCGTAGTGGGAGTAGTGAACGTCTCGCACTTCGAACGACGCGCGGTCGCGGTTCAGACCGCCCGGGCCCAGAGCGCTCAGACGGCGTTTATGCGTAAGTTCGGCCAGCGGGTTAGGCTGATCCATGAACTGGCTCAGCTGGGAGGAGCCGAAGAACTCCTTAATCGCCGCGGATACAGGGCGGATGTTTATCAGATCCTGCGGACGCACGGTTTCGCTGTCCTGTATGGCCATGCGCTCCTTAACCACGCGCTCCAGACGGCTCATGCCGATGCGGATCTGGTTCTGCAGCAGCTCGCCCACCGAGCGCAGACGACGATTGCCCAGATGGTCGATGTCGTCGGTCTTGCCGATGCCGAAGGGCAGACCCAGCTGATAGCTGATAGAGGCGATGATGTCATCGATGTAGATGTGCTTGGGCACAAGGATCGACAGGTTGGCCTTGACGGCTTCCTTCAGATCGACGCCTTCCTCCTCAGCCTTAATCATGACCTGCTTCAGAGTGGGCAGATGGACGCGCTCGTTTATGCCGACTTCCTTGGGATCGAACGGCAGGAATGCGTCCGCATCTACAAAGTAGTTGCCGATTACGCGAACCATGTGGTTATCCACGTTCAGCTCAACGCGGTTGACACCGGCGCGCTGTATCTCGTGCGCCATTTCGCGGGTTATGGTGTCGCCCGCCGCGCACATGACCTCGCCGGTCTCGGGATTGATAACGTCCTCGCCCGCCACCTGACCCGCGATGCGGTTTTCGATGGCCAGCTTCTTATTGAACTTATAGCGGCCCACGCGCGCCAAATCGTACCGCTTGGGGTCGAACAGGAGCGCATTAATCAGGCTGCGCGCGCTGTCGACGGTCAGCGGCTCGCCGGGACGCAAACGCTTGTATATCTCAAGCAGACCGGCCTCGGTGGTCTTGGACGGGTCACGCGCGATGGTGCAGGACAGCTGTTCATTGTCGCCCAGCAGTTCCATAATCTGCGCGTCGGTGCCGTAGCCCAGCGCGCGCAGCAGCACGGTCATGGGCAGCTTGCGGGCGCGGTCCACGCGAACCCACAGCACGTCGTTGGAGTCGGCCTCGTACTCCAGCCATGCGCCGCGGTTAGGTATAACGGTGGCGTTGTGCAGGTGCTTGCCGGCCTTGTCGATGGTATCGACATAGTACACGCCCGGCGAGCGAACCAGCTGGCTGACGATTACGCGCTCGGCGCCGTTGATTATGAATGTGCCGTGCTCGGTCATGAGCGGGAAGTCGCCCATGAACACTTCGCTTTCCTTTATTTCATGCGTGTTGCGGTTGGTCAGGCGCACATTCACCTTCAGCGGCGCGGCATACGTCAAATCGCGCTCGCGGCACCTTTCCACCGTATACTTGGGGGTTTCGTCCAGCGAATAATCGGTAAATTCGAGCACAAGGCTCTCGGAATAGTCGGTTATCGGGGACACGTCGGCTAATACTTCGCGCAGGTCCTCCTGCAGGAAGCGCTGATATGAATTTTTCTGGACCTCGATGAGGTCGGGCATCTCCAGCGATTCCTCTACCCGGGAGAAACTCATTCGCGTGCGTTTGCCCATCTGTACCTCGTGGACCATAAATGCAATCACCCCTAATGCGTTGATCTGCCAATTGGAGGCGGCTCTGCCTAGCTGTCCTGATTTTTCGCCGCGCGGCATGACTATGGCAAAAACATGCCCGGCCGGTCAAAAAATTTCCGTTTGCGTATTGCATATTTGGCGCATTCGTTGTAGAATACGTATGCGTTGGTTTATGCAGTGTCGGTTTCAATTGGACAGAGGCAGGAAATCCACACTAATGCAATTTACTATGTTATCAACGTTGTCCAGCTTTGTCAATAAGGTTTTTGTTAATTCTCTCGTTTTGGGCGTGGAGAATTATTTTTTTATGCTTTAAGCCTGTTTCATGTGCGTTCGTTTGCACTTTTATCGCATTAACTTTTGGTTATTTGCATAGTTTCAACTTATCGCACAGACACGCCGGTATACGTCTATGCGTATTTATTCGTTTCAATGCGAATATATACACGCAAATTTGTGCACGCCCAATAGCCATGCTACAAATGCACACAGCGCCGAGCGGAAAAGCCCGCCCGGCGCTTGCTATGTGTATCGATTTCAACCTGAATGCGCGTTTTACATCACTGTCAGTATGGCTAAGGCAGTCTCCCGCGCTCAGGTACTTCCCACGCCCACCGCCTTAAAATGTGTATCGTTAAGGCATGAAGCCCGCCTTTCCCGCAATATAACCGGCCTTACAGCTTTGCAATGGTAACATCCTTAAAATAGTACTTCACGATTTCCTCCGCAGTCATCCCCTCGTTCGCCAGTGCATATGCGCCCCACTGCGACATGCCCACGCCGTGGCCGTAGCCCATGCCCGACAGCTTGAGCTTGCCATCCGAGTACTCGCACTTTTCAATCAGCGTGGATTTCATCTTTGTCGAGCCAAGCGCGATGCGCAGTGCGGGCGCGCTTACCTCAGTGCCGTCTATATCCAGCGTAATTGCGCGACCGCTGTCGCCCTTCTCACCCACCTTAACACTGCCTACGTCCTTGAGCGTTATGCCCGCTTCCTTTGCGGCGGCGATCAGCTCGGCCTTGGTAAACTCGCATGTCCAGTGCTTCACGTCCGACGGCGCTTCGTCGCTGTCGCGCGAGTCCACCACCTGAGTATAGCCCGGCTCTGTGCCGCTGAACTCCAAACCCTCGCGTGCCAGCGCGGTCTTGCCGCCGCCGTGCGCATAGAACCACGCGTAAGGCAGTTCGCCCTCATACACCATGATTTTGCCCTGAGTAGCGCTTACCGCGCGGCGAATCGCGTCGTTCACACCGTCCGCGTCGTATGCCTGCGCTTCCTTTATGTCGGTGGATATGTCCGCGCCGTCGTACTTGGACTTCTTCTCATCTATGAACTTGCACACGAACGTGCGCGCGAGTATCGCCTGCGCCTTGAGTGCCTCCGCCGGCCAGTCGTTTGGCATCTCGCCCGCCAGCACGCCTTCCAGGTATTCCTCCAGCGGCATCTCGATAATGCGCTTTTGCTTAACGTCGTATACCTTCAGCGTGGGATTGCTTTCCTTCAGCCTTTCGGTTTTGAACGTAGGCGGCTGTGCGGCGGCGCTGTGCGTTGTCTGCGGAGTACTGCGCGGCGTTTCCGACGCAAAGCAGCCGGTCAGCATCGCGCAAAGCATAATCATCGCAATCGGCATGAGCAGTTTCTTCATAATAAAACGACCTCCCGTCGGCAATACTCTGCCCGGAAGATCGTCTAAAATTCGTGGAAAATATTACTATGCAATTGTCCGCACAGGCAGGCTGCGCCTTGCCCCATCAATATACCAGCATCGCAGTAAGATCGTCGCGCGACCCAAGCATCTGCGCGGTGTCGCATAGCAGCCTGCACGCTTCTTCAGGCGACTGCGCGCGGTTTAGCACGGATTCGATCTGCTCGTCGGCCAGCGTTTCGTGTATACCGTCCGACGTCATCAAAAGCGCCGTGAAGTCGTTAAGCGGCATTACCTCCAACTGAGCCAGCTGCGCGGGATTGCCGTTGCCCAGACAGCATGTGATTTCACTGCGGTTGCACATGCGCGCGTCCTCCACACGCCCTGCATCCATCAGCCACGCATATGTCGTATGGTCGCGCGTCAGGCGGTGTATATGCGCGCCGTTTATCGCGTATATGCGCGTGTTTCCCGCATGGAATATCCAGCCGCCGTGATCGTTTATCACTATGCCGGTAAGCGTGGTGGCCATGTTGCGCGCGCCCGCAATGCCGCGCGCCAGCGAGATCAGCTCTTCGTTGCGTGCCTGAATAAAGCTCTTTACGGTGGCGGCATCGGCCAGCGCGGCCACGTCAGCCGCCGCGAGCTGCTGCAGCACGTACCCCGCGGCCACGTCGCCCAGCTGGTTGCCGCCCACGCCGTCGGCTACCGCCGCGATGAACGCGCCGTCGATCGAGCAGCGGCCGTCTATATCGCACAGCACGCTGCGGCCATTCAAGCACCTGTCCTCGCAGCGCTCCTTGTTCCTGCCCTTGCGCACCAACGCCTCAATATCCATATAAGCACCGCCCTCCCGCGTTCACGGCGATTCGATTAGAGCATATCACTTATTATTTTACTTAAAGGCTCGAATCACGCCTTAAACGGCACATGTTCAAATCCTGAAACTACTATTATTATGACATGCGCCGATTGCGATGTCAACGAAAAAAGTGCGATATAAAATCGACCGAACCGCGCGGCGTGCGCAGTCCGGCCGATCATTCATTGTTTATTTAAGGTAGGTACTCATAACATAGCCGTTCAGGCCGTTATAGCTGATCTGGCTCCATTCGCCCTGATCGGAGATCAGCTCGACGCGCGTGCCCTTGGGTACCTGACCCACGAGCGCATAGCCCGTGCCCGCGCCTGAGCGCATGTTCAGCTTGGTAGCCGAGCCGCTTATCGTCACGGTCTTATACGTCTTGCCGTCGTCGGGCTTGGGGGTGGCGGGCGTTTCGGTCTGACTGCCGTTCATGGATATGTAGGGCGAGGATACGTAACCGGTGTAGCCGTTATACGTGACCTTGCTCCAATCGCTGGCATAGCTGATTACGCCGACGGTCGCGCCCGAAGGTATCCGGGTAACGACCGACGCGGACGTGCTCTTGGCACTGCGCATGTTAAGGCGCGAACCCGAGGTTACTGTCGCCGTGCCGATGGTGGGTTCGGCGGTGGGCTCATGGGTGGGCGCGGCGGTGGGCTGCGCTGTGGAGCTGCCGTTTATCCGCAGGTACTGGCTCATCACATAGCCGGTGTAGCTGCCATAGCGGATATGACTCCACGCGCCGGTGGTGCCCAGCACGGTAACGGTTGCACCGTTCGGAATCTGAGTAAGCAGCGCCCCTGTGGTGCTGGCCGAGGCGCGCATGTTAAGCCTGCTGGCGATTACCGTCGCAGTGCTGCCGCCGGGCGTAGGCGTGCCGGTGGGCTGTGCGGTCGAACCGCCGTCGAACTTCAAGTACTGGGTCATTACATAGCCGGTGTAGCCGCCATAGCTGATGCGGCTCCACGTCGTGCCCTTCTCAAGTACGGTAACGGTTGCGCCGCGCGGTATGGAGGTAAGCTTGGCGCTTGTGGCGGAAGCCGCGGCGCGCATGTTAAGATTGCCCGAGGTGGTGTTTACCGTCGCGGTAAGCACCGGCGCAACGGTGGGCGTCGCGGTCGGCTCAGCCGTGGGCACTACCGTGGGCGTTACGGTCGGCGTAGTCGCAGGGTCGCTGGTAGGCTCCTGCGTCGGCTCGAGCGACGGCTCTGCGGACGCTGAGGGGTCGGGCGTAGGCTCGACGGTAGGCTCAGGCGTGGCCGTAGGCTTAACCGGATCGTCATAGCCGTACACCTTGTACAGATTGCTCAATCCCTTTATGTCGGGTTCGGCCAGCGTGCGCTGGTCAACGCTATTGCGTATGCCATAGGCGTACATGGTGACATAATTATACGCCGCGTCGTACACATCGCCCAGACCAAGGGTGTGGCCGATTTCGTGAGTGGCGATTGACTGAAGGTCATAGCCTTCTTCATTTATGGCAACGTTAACCCAGTCTATATCGCTGTTGAATATTATATCGACTTCATCGGCGTACCTGCTTACCGGATACTCATCGGACAGAGTACCCGAAGCCATGTACGCGCGCGTCATCGCCAGCTTCGTGCCGCCCAGTTTTGCAAACGAGATGGTGTTGAGTCCATCCTTGCGCTTTGCAATCTCGCCGTCGCTGTCCTTGGGAAGCGTTACGCTGGACGTGGAGTTGTTCAGCGTAAACATCGGTTTTTCAAGATAGCGGTTCCATTCGCGCATACCGGCTTCCCATGCCTCAATTACGGCGCTTGAACTCATGTTAATGCCGCTGGGGTCCATGGTGAACGACCACGGGCTGGTGGCCATGTAGTTATTTATCGCGTATCCATCGCCCCGCTCAGACAGCGCATAGCTGGAAACAGTCGTCGTACCGTCCGTATAGGTGGTAAACTCAACTACGGTTCCGTCAGCCAGCGCCGCGCCCGCAAACGCCAGCGTACCGGCCATAAGTGCCATGACAAGCAGCGTTTTCAGTAATGAATTTGCCTTGCGCATCATTATCCTCCTCAATTCGCCGGGCGAAATGTTCAGTCACCCACAGCGTATCACAGATATATTATATCACATTTTACAGCATATCTTAGTCCGAGCCGTAATAATTTTGTAAAATGTACTCTGGCAGTTTTTGCCGCCTATGCGTCCAGCTTGGCGGTCAGCTTTATCACGACTATCTCGGGCGTGTTGAACAGTCGGAAACTGGGCAGGTGGTACGCCGACGAAGTACCCAGACCCGATGTCGTGTATATGTAGACCGAATTGGAGCGGCGCAGACCCTTGACCTGACTCTGATCCGGGAACCAGCCGCCGCGCGGCAGTCGTTCGTCCGGCACATACATTGCGCCCACGAAAGGCACACGCCATTGTCCGCCCACATAATGCCCGCACAGCGCCACGTCGATCAGTCTGAGATACTGATTGCTGCGCGAGCTGTCCTGTGACTCCGCCGACAAATCGCCCTCGGCGTATTGCAACGAGCGCACGAAGTCGTCCGACAGGGGCGTATGGCTGAGCGCGATGTGCACGTCGGTGGATTGCATCGACTGTGCCGCAGTGTTGAGCTTCTGTGCGCAGTCCAGCCGGTATGCCTCCATCTGCACGGTATCCGCGTCGCCCTGAGACATTGCGTTCAGGCAGCGCTGCTGTGCCGCGTCCAGATAGTCGCTGGTGTTTACGTTCAGGTGCAGCGCCGATGTGAACCACACTCTCGCATCGCCTTTTTCTACCTCATATGGGCTGTCGAGGTAGGTCACGCCGCGCGCGATCAATTGATTTATGTAGTCGGCATAGACATTGCCGTCGTCGCCGGACGCGGACTCAATCGGATCGGGATCGGCGTCACCGGTTATGAACAGCATCGGCTTGCTCTTTTGCGCGTTAAGCCCATCCACCAGTTCATACAGCGGCTGTGCGTCGCCGGATGCGCCTATCATGTCGCCCGTCATGCACAGCGCGTCGTAATTAATGGAAGTGATTGATTTAACCAGCTTCTCCTGATTATCGCCAAAGCGCGCGCCGTTTAGGTCGCTCACCTGCACGATGGTATAGCCCTCCAGCGCCGAAGGCAGGCCGGGTATGGACAGCGTGCGTGTAGTGACCGACAGCGTGGAATTGCCCATCGCAATCAGCGTCCACGACACAGTTACCACCACCAGCAGTATCAGTGCCGCCAGCTGCCAGCGGTCGAATCGGAGTCTATCCTTCAGCGAGCGTTTTACCGCCTTTTTAGGTTTGATTATCGTCTGTTGCTTACTCGTGCGCATCTCCGCCCTCCGCGCTGAAAATCCCATTGTATTTCTTATATATTATACATCCCACTGCGCGGCGCGTACAAGCCGCAAATAAGTGAAATAAGCGCGTCTTTTTATAGGCGATTTTCGATTCAGCGCCCCAGATAGCCGCCGTCCACCGGAATTATCGCGCCGTTTACATAATCGGACGCGGGCGAGCTTAAAAACACGGTTATGCCCTTCATATCATCAGGCGTGCCCCAACGCCCCGCGGGTATGCGCATCACTATCTCGTCATTGCGCACCTTGTCCGCGCGCAGATCGGTATTTATTTCGGTAGCCATATAGCCGGGCGCAATCGCATTTACGTTTATGCCATGCGAGGCCCACTCGTTGGCGAAGGACTTGGTGAGCTGAGCCACGCCGCCCTTGCTGGCCGCATACGCGGGCACCGTCCAGCCGCCGAAGAAGCTGAGCATGGACGCGACGTTGATTATCTTGCCATGGCCGGTTTTAAGCATCTCATGCCCCGCAAGCTGGCACAGCCTAAACGTCGCGGTCAAGTTCACGTCAATTACACGCTGCCAGTCCTCAATTGGAAACTTTTCGCACGGATAGCGGCGCGTCATACCCGCGCAGTTGACCAGTATATCCACGCCGCCCAGCGCACAAAGCGCATCGTTAAAGCCGCGTTCCAGCTCTTTTAAGTCGCCCAGATCGGCCCTCACCGCATGTGCACCCAGTTCTCCGGCCGCGGTGTACACCCTGTCGGACGAACTGATTATGGCAAGGCTTGCGCCCGCTTCTTTAAGCGCCTGAGCCATCGCAAAGCCCAATCCGCGCGACGCGCCGGTAACAATAGCCCTTTTCCCGGCAATATCGAACATATTCATAACACAATTACCTCCATATGCACGGCATTTATGTGTACAGTACTATATATTTTAGGCATATAAATGGCGCGCCGGTTTTGCGCCTGTTAATATGTGGCAGGCCTGTGGCGCAATTTTTTTCAATTTCAAACAAATTAGTTGACATATACCATATTCGGTGATAAAATATGGTAAATTATGTTTGCGTCCGTAAGCTGCTTTCATCGCTGCGGTTAGCATTATGTAATGAAACCTATATAAAAAGGAGATTGGCGCATGTCCCAAACAACCACCGCACCCGCGCGTAAGCGCAAAAAGTACCGCCAGGACATCGTAAGGGAAAACATCGAAGTATGGCTTATGATGCTGCCGGTACTGGTAGTAATATTCATATTCAGCTACATACCACTTTGGGGCGTAATAATCGCGTTCCAGAATTATCAGCCGGGCAGTCCGTTCTTTGATCCGAACAACTGGGTGGGGCTGAAGCACATACGCCAGTTTATCAACAGCCCGTTCTTCTCGCGCCTGATTATAAACACTCTGCGTCTGAGCCTGCTTCAAATCTGCTTTGCGTTTTGGGTGCCGATTATATTCGCGCTGTTCCTCAATGAAGTAACCAACTTGCGATTTAAGAAGGTCGTTCAGACCTGCAGCTACATGCCCTACTTCGTATCGTCGGTTGTCGTCGCCGGTATGGTCATTTCCTTCCTTGACGTAAACGGCCTTATCAATAACCTGCTGGGCCATCTGGGCATTGCGCCGTATGAGTACATGACCGATCCTAACAGTTTCCCGGCCATATACACGATAACGACAATATGGAAGGACTTCGGCTTCGGCAGCATACTTTACTTCTCCACGCTGTCGTCGATTGACCCGTCGCTGTACGAGGCAGCGCGCATAGACGGCGCAACCCACATGCAGCAGATATGGCACATCACCCTGCCGGGTCTAAAGGCCATAATCGCGATAAAGCTGATAATGAGCGTCGGCTCCATACTCAGCTCCAACACCGATATGATACTGCTTCTGTACAATACCGCCACTCAGAAGACCGCCGACGTTATCGGCACTTACGTATACCGCTTGGGTATACAGGGCGGTAAGTTCAGCTACACCACCGCCGTGAACCTGTTCATGTCGCTGATCGGCTTTGCGCTGACCTCCGCGGCCAATAAGATAAGCAACAAACTCACCGGCAGCGGACTTTGGTAAGGAGGGCGCGCATGAATAATTCCAAGGCATTTGTCCCCAAGCAGAACCGCATTAAAGACCGCGGCATTGTAGGCACCGTGCTGCTGTACTTCTTTGCGGCGCTGATTGCATTCATTACGATATATCCTATGTACTACGTGCTGGTGCTGTCGTTCAGCTCGCCGCGCGAGGCGCTGACCATGCGCGTGTACTGGTGGCCCAAGGGCTTCTTTGTGGACGGCTACAAGCGCATACTTACCAACAGCAACCTGTGGCTGAGCTACCGCAATACCATAATGTACTGCGCAACGCGCGCAATACTCACGTTGGCCACGTCGGTACTGGCGGCTTACCCGCTGACCGTTAAACACCTGTACGGCCGCAAGTTCGTGACCATGTTCCTGCTTATCCCGATGTATGTAAGCGGCGGCATAATCCCCGAGTTCATACTGATGACCAAGCTGGGACTGTACAACTCCCCGCTGGCGCTGATACTGCCCGGCTCGTATGCGATATTCTATATCATACTGGTCAGGTCGTACTTCCGCACCATCCCCGAATCGCTGCGTGAATCGGCCAAGATCGACGGCGCGAACAGCTTCCGCATACTGTGGAACGTGTTCCTGCCCACGTCCAAGCCCATACTGGCGGTTATCGCGCTGTACACGATAATCGGCGTGTGGAACAGCTGGTACCATGCCTCGATATACATCACCGACCGCGAGTGGCAGCCGCTGCAGCTCTTCCTGCGCCGCATACTGGTCGAACAGACCGAGCAGCTCGCCAACGCCACCATGGACGACGCAGAAACGCTGCGCATGGCTCAGGAGCAGCAGATTTCCAATAACCAGCTCAAGTACACGATCATAATCGTATCGTCCCTGCCCATGCTGGTCGCATACCCCTTCTTCCAGAAGTATTTCGTAAAGGGCGTTATGCTGGGTTCCCTTAAAGAGTGACGGGCGCAATAATTGGGAGCTTATCCCGATTATCACCACATAAATTATTATCTTAGGGAGGTAACTGTATGAAGAAACTCAAATCTGTACTGGCTCTGATTCTGGCGCTGGCCATGCTTGTGCCCGCCGGCATGAGCCTGGCAGACGGCGCGGACTCGTCCGAGCTTACGACCGTGACCGTGCTGGGCTACAATCAGGGCGGCGCGCGCATGGGCTACTTCAAGGATTCCAAGACCTACGAGTGGCTGGTTGAAAAGACCCACGAAATGGGCATCGATCTGCAGCTGGACTACGTAGAGGCCGACCAGTACTCCACCACCATCACCACCCGTCTGGCCACCGGCGTTGACCTGGCCGACATGATGTTCCTGGAAGTGGACAACGTTACCCTGAACAACCTGATCAACCGCGGTATGCTGACCAGCGTTGATTCCATCCTCGAGCACAGCGACGGCACTGCCGCCGGCTTCCTGGCTCCCGACGGCGAGTACGCCACCCTGCGCAGCGCGGGCACCGCAGCTGACGGCACCTTCTGGGTACTGCAGGGCATTAACACCGGTGTGTACAACATCAACGACTGGATGGGCTCCTACTCGGTAGGTATCCGTCAGGACTGGCTGGACAAGCTGAACCTGCCCATGCCCACCACCACCGATGAGTTCGTCGACACTCTGATCGCCTTCCGTGACAACGACGCCAACGGCAACGGCGTTCAGGATGAAAAGGCGCTGTTCGCCAGCGATCTGAGCCTGCTGCGTCACAGCGGTATCGCCGGCTGGTTCGGCCTGATCATGAACACCATCGGCCTTGACCCCAACACCGATGAAATCACCACCATCTTCTATCAGGATGGCTTCAAGGATTACATCACCTTCGTCAAGAAGATGGTTGATGCGGGCGTTATGTCGCTTGCCGACAACGGTTCGCTGTACACCACCGATACTTCTTCCCTTATCTCCCAGAACAACATCGGCGCCATGTACTTCCAGACCGCCACTATGTTCACCCGCGACGATCTGACCGGCGACGAAAACGCTGACTATCGCCCCGTTTATATCCAGGGTTCTACCGTAAAGCCCACCTGCCGCGGCGACTACAACCTGTCCGTATACAACGGCTACTATGCCTTCATGAACAGCGTTGACGTTGAGGCTGCTGCCAAGCTGCTGGACTTCTTCTTCGGTGAAGAGTATTGGCGCTGGAACCGCGACGGTCTGCAGGGTATGGACTACGACTTCGACGAGAACGGCAACATCATCTACCTGCACGATGGTTGGACTGCTGATCAGGTTATCGACAACAAGAGCGGCAGCGGCCGTTTCTACATGGACCGTGCTAACCTGCCCTGCTTCGAAATCGGCCGAACCTACTATACCTTCAACGGCGAAAAGGTTGGCTCCTTCGCTACCGCCGCTGACCTGATGGCCAGCGCTTACGGCCAGAACGAGCTTGCCAAGTGCGACCAGAACGATCCCACCGGCAAGCGCCGCGAGCTGCAGATCGCTGCTTGGGATCAGATGGAGCAGAAGGACGCTGTGATGTACCAGACCAACACCGCCACCTACCTGGCGCTGCCCACCGATGAGGAAGTTGATACTCTGGACATGTACAACGCCGATCTGGATATGGCCATGACCGACCTGTTCGTTGACCTGATCAACGGCGAAAAGTCGCTGGACGATCTGGACACCTATCTGGACGAGCTGCGCGCCTACGGCCTGGACGAGGTTATCGGCGTATATCAGGCTCGCTACGATCGCTTCAAGGCTGTTGAGGAATAATTCTTAACTGCTGAGTAATCGATTCTCCCCGCGCGGATGGCCGCGCGGGGAGTTTTTTTGTTTAGGCAGAATTTGAAGTTTTGAAAGTGCATGTCATGATACAGATTACTGCCTCTCCCATACTCTGCACAATTTATCACGCCAACTCGCCCTTCCCCAATTGACATTTCCCCACATATAAGTTAAACTTTTGATAACGCAAGTGCATCTTACATTCGTCAAATTTACTTTGTCAGGAGGTACAAGTCATGGATTTCAACAGCAAGCAGGCCCGCGCCGAGCGCATACGCTGGTTCCAGCACGACCGATTCGGCATGTTCATCCACTGGGGACTGTACGCGATACCCGCGCGCGGCGAGTGGCTGCGCTATTACGAGCGCGTTGACGACGAACATTACGAGCCGTACTTCCGCGAGTTCAACCCCGTCAAGTACGACCCGCGCCAGTGGGCGCGCATCGCCAAGGCCGCGGGCATGAAGTACGCCGTACTGACTGCCAAGCACCACGACGGATTCTGCCTGTTCGACAGCGCGCAAACCGACTTTAAGTCCACCAATACGCCGTGCGGGCGCGATTTGGTACGCGAGTTTGTGGAGGCATTCCGCGCCGAGGGGCTGAAGGTCGGGCTGTACTTCTCGCTGCTGGACTGGCACCACCCGGACTTTCCCGAGTTCGACGGCATAATCCACACCGATGAATACCTTAAAAAGAATCCGCGCAAGGGCTACGATAACTACCTCAAATTCATGCACGCGCAGATTGAGGAGCTGCTGACCAATTACGGCCATCTGGACATAATGTGGTTCGACTACTCCTACGGCGAGATGCGCGGCGAAAAGTGGGGCGCGAGCCACATCATCGAAATGGTGCGCAAGTATCAGCCCCACCTTATCACCGACAACCGGCTGGAAGGTGCGGGCGGCTCAGCGGGCAGCATACTTTCGGCCAACCCCACGCCGTTTTCGGGCGACTTCATGTGCCCCGAGGGTCTAGTGCCGTTCGAGTGCCCGCGCAACGAGCTGGGCGAACCCGTGCCGTGGGAATCATGCATGACGCTCAACAACCACTGGGGATACTGCGGCACCGACTTTGCGTACAAGTCCGCGCGCGATCTGGTGCGCGATCTGAGTGACTGCGTGAGCAAAAGCGGCAACTTCCTGCTCAACGTCGGGCCGGACGCGCTGGGCCGCATACCCGCGCCCGCCGAACGCGTGCTGCGCGAGGTCGGCGGCTGGCTGGACGAAAACGGCGACAGCATATATGGCTGCGGCATGTCGGACGTTAAGTATCCCGACTTCGGTCGGTACACTCAGCGTGGCAACAAGCTGTACCTGCACCTGTACGAAAAGTGCAACCGCCCCATCCGGCTGTGCGGACTGCTGGATAAGATCGAGAGCATACGCCTGCTGCGCGACGGCTCGGAGGTTAAGCTGCTCGACCCGAACTCGTTCCACGGCCCGATATACCGCGAGTATCCGGGCGACGCGTTCTTCTTCATGGGCGGGCGCAGCGAGGAACTGCCCGACCCGTGGGATACCGTCATCGAGATTACGCTGAAGGACTGATTAAGGCTAAGGCAGAAAGCCGGCTGCCGAACCGCCGCGCATTCTGCCTTAAACGAAGCTGCGGAAGCCTTGGCTTAGCCAGGGCTTCCGGTTATTCAAACTCAAAATCGCAAGGAGATAATTCGCATTATGAATCTGCTTCCCGAAACCAGCGAAAAGGCGGCGCTGGCGCTCGAATGGTTTCCCACCCGCTGGCAGGCGGTGCTGTGGCGCAACTGGGGCGTGGTGCCCATTGACAGGCTGTGCGCGGTGCTGGGCGCAGACGAAAGCACCCTGCGCGCCGCCGCGGGCGATATGGGGCTTGACCCGAAACTTGACGCCGAGCCGATGTGGCTCACGCGCGGCTACCTTACCATCATCCGCGACAACTGGCACCTTTGCTCGTTTGAGCAGATTCAGATGCTGCTGGGCATAAGCGCGGAGAAGCTGGCGTTTCTGCTTAAAGAGGACGACTTCCTGTGGCACAAGCTGGGCAAGATAAAGCCCACCGTGCCCGACAACCGCTTTTCTCCGCTGACCGACGGGCAGCGCACCCGCACGGCGCACCTGCGCGCATTGGTCGAAGACATATCGCCCGAACTGCGGCGCGAAAACGCATTCGGCTTTGTAAGGCATTTCAGCGGCGCGCCGGTCGACGCGAATGCGCGCGCGTCCGAGGGCGGGCTGGCGACCGTGTATTCGTACTTTGCGCTGTACGGCGACCCGCTCATGAACCCGGAATTCGACCCGTTCCCGGACGCGCTGCTGTGCGAATACGCAAAGATGGGCGTGCGCGGCGTGTGGCTGCAGGGCATACTGTATCAGCTCATCGAATTTCCGTTTGCGCCCGAAATGTCGCGCGGTCACGAGACGCGTATGCGCAATCTGAACTCGCTGATCGAACGCGCGGGCAGATACGGCATAAGCGTGTACCTGTACCTGAACGAACCGCGCTCGATGAACGACGCATTCTTTAAGAAGTGGCCCGAACTGCGCGGCGAGCGCGAGGACGACTTCTATGCGATGTGCACCTCGCGCCCCGAGGTAAAGCGTTACCTCGAGGACGGCATGAAGCAGTTGTTCGCCGAAGCGCCTGGGCTGGGCGGCTTCTTCACGATCACTATGTCCGAGAACCTGACCAACTGCTATTCGCGCGCGAAAGGCCCGCTCACCTGCCCGCGCTGTGCCGCGCGCAAACCGTGGGAGGTCGTGGCTGAGGTCAATAACCTTATGGCGCGCGGCGCACATGCCTCCGCGCCGAATGCGCGCGCGATTGCGTGGAGTTGGGCATGGGGCGACGAATGGGCAGCCAAGGTGCCCGCGCTGCTGACCGAGGGACAGATCGTACAGTGCGTAAGCGAGGAGCGGCTTGCAACCAACGTCGGCGGCGTTGCGGGCGTAGTGCGCGACTATTCCATATCACAGCCCGGCCCGGGGCAAAAGGCGCTGACCGTCTGGAGTGCCGCGCGCGAAAGCGGCCACGAAACCTGCGCCAAGGTGCAGATCAACAACAGCTGGGAAATGTCGGCCGTGCCCTACCTGCCGGTGTTTGACAAGGTGGCCGAACATATACTGTCGCTCAAGGCGGCAGGCGTTAAGCATCTGCAGATGAGCTGGACGCTGGGCGGTTATCCCACGCCCATGCTGAGGATGGCTTCGCGCATGATGAGCGAGGGCATAAGCGTGCATGACTACCTTATCGAATGGCTGGGCGCGGAGCACGGCGATACGGTCGACAGGGCGCAAAGGCTCATGAGCCGTGCGTTCGGCGAATTCCCGTTCAACATCGAGGTGCTCTACACTGCGCCGCAGAACTACGGCCCGATGGCACCGTTCTACCTTACGCCCACGGGTTACACGGCGTGCATGATCGGCTTCCCATACGACGACATAACCACATGGCGCGCGATTTACGACGAGGATACATTTGAAAGGCAGTTCGACAAGCTGGTCACTGGCTGGCGCGCGGGCGTTGAGATGTTGAGGCCGTTTGCGGACTTGGACGGCGAGCTGGGCGAGGTATACCGCATGGCGGCGGGCGCGCTGAGCCACTTTGAGGCCACGCTTAATCAGATACGCTTTGTCAGAGCGCGCAGGCGGTTTGCGGATGGTGATGAAAAGGCGCGCAGCGAAATGCTGGCTATTATCGAATCCGAGCGAACGAACGTCATGAACATGCTCGCCCTGCGTCACAAAGACGACCGCATAGGCTATGAGGCCAGCAACCACTACTACTATACGGTAAACGACCTTATCGAAAAGCTGATTAACATCGACTATTGTAAGGCAGAACTAAACAGATAATCCGTTAAAGCGGCCGGCCAGTGCGTCGGCCGCTTAAATATTGTGGCAATCGCGGCGCGCGTGTGGTATAATGAATTCACTGCGTTTTCTTAAAATGCACGACTATTCCACCCACGGGAGGCACGCATGGCCAAGCTCAAGACAAGGTACGTCTGTTCCGAATGCGGATATGAAACGCCGCGCTGGCTGGGCAAATGCCCCGGCTGCGACCAATGGAACACGCTGGTTGAAACGCCTATGGGCAATATATCCGACGACGCGCCCGCAAAAAAGCTAAAGCAGGCGCGCGGCAGCGGCGCACAGCCCGTCATATTGAAGGACATAATAGAGGAAGAAGACCCGCGCGTAAAAAGCGGCGTGGGCGAACTCGACCGCGTGCTGGGCGGCGGCATAGTGCCGGGATCAATGACATTGGTAGGCGGCGAGCCGGGCATAGGCAAGTCAACGCTGCTATTGCAGGTAGCGGCGCATCTGGCGGCGGGCGGCATGAACGTTTTGTACGTTTCGGGCGAGGAATCCGCGCGGCAGATCAAACTGCGTGCACAGAGGCTGGAGCTTAACCTCGGAAACCTGATGATGCTGGCCGAGAACGACATCAGCAACGTGATGGATCAGATCGACCGGCTGCACCCCGAATTTGTGGTCGTGGACTCGATACAGACCATGTACCGCCCCGACATGGCAAGCGCGCCCGGCTCCGTGCCGCAGGTGCGCGAATCGGCGGCGCTGCTTATGCGCGCGGCCAAGTCGTCGGCGTGTTCGATATTCATCGTGGGACATGTGACTAAGGAAGGCGCAATCGCAGGGCCGCGCGTGCTGGAGCACATGGTGGACTGCGTGCTGTATTTTGAGGGCGACCGGCAGAACCAGTACCGCATACTGCGCGCGGTCAAGAACCGTTTTGGTTCGATAAATGAGATAGGCATATTCGAGATGCGGCGCTTAGGCATGGTCGAGGTGCCCAACCCGTCCGAAATGCTGCTGAGCCAGCGCGCGCATGGGCAGAGCGGTTCGGTCGTACTGTGCGCGCTCGAGGGCACGCGGCCGGTGCTGGTGGACGTGCAGGCGTTGGTTGCGCCCACGGCGATCGGGTATCCGCGCCGGATGGCTTCGGGTGTGGAGCAGGGGCGATTGGCCTTGATGCTGGCGGTGCTGGAGAAGCGCGCGGGACTGCCTATGTACAATCAGGATGTGTATATAAACATTGCGGGCGGGCTTACGCTGGACGAGCCGGCGTGCGACCTGGCGCTTATGGTTGCGGTTGCGTCGGCGGCGCGCAACATACCTGTGGATGAAACATTTGCCGTGATGGGCGAGGTTGGTCTGGCGGGCGAGGTGCGCGCGGTAAGTCAGGTACAGCGGCGTGTGGGCGAATGTGCGCGGCTGGGATTCAAGAACGTGCTTTTGCCGCGAAGCTGTATGCGTGGGCTGAAGCTGCCCGAGGGGGTACGCGCGTGGGGCGTTGAGACTATCGGCGAGGCTTTGCGCACGGCGCTTGTTATGCCTGCCTCAAACGCGGATAAACCAACTCACACGGCGGCTGAATAATGCTATAACGGTTTGAAAAGGAGGGATATTGCGGCTTGATAAGGCGAAATCGCATTATAGTGGCATCGCTAGGCGGGTTAGGTCTGGCGGGCGTGGTCACGATTGTTCTTCAGATAATCGATCATTTTTCCATGCTTGTATGGGACGAGGCGTTGTGGCGGGTATTGGTGGGCGTATATGCGCTTACGCTTCTGGCCGGGTTTATGCTCACGTATGCGCTCGCGCCGTACTGGCGCACGCAGGTCAGACGATTCATCAACTGGCTGATAAAGATAACCAGCGATCAGCCTTTGCCCGAGCTGATGTTAGGGCTTATAGGGTTAATCATCGGACTTATAATTGCGTTTTTCATATCCACCCTGATAAGCAGTCTGAACATGGGCGTAACCGGCTCGGTCATAAACGCGATGATATACTTTTCGCTGGGCACGGCGGGCTACATGCTGATCGGGCGGCGCTGGGAGGAATTGCCGCTTCCGGCCTCGTTCAAGCGTCTGGGCGAGCGCTCCGCCGACAAGCACGTTTCGCACGCCGTCGCAAAGCTGCTCGACACGAGCACATTAATCGACGGGCGCATATTCGACATATGCCGCACAGGCTTCATAGACGGCCCGCTGATAGTCCCTCACTTCATACTCGAGGAGCTTCAGCACATAGCGGACTCCGCAGATGCGTTAAAGCGCGGACGCGGTCGGCGCGGCCTTGACATAGTAAAACGCATACAAACCGAAACCGACGTTGAGGTGCGCATAGTGGATACCGACTTTCCTGACATAACCGACGCGGACATAAAGCTATTAAAACTGACCAAGCAGCTGGGCGGCCGCATAGTAACCAACGACTACAATCTGAACAAGGTAGCCGTCCTGTCCGACGTAAAGGTCCTGAACATAAACGAACTGGCCGAATCCATGAAGCCTGCCCTACTCCCTGGCGAAGAACTGACCGTCCAGATAGTCCGCGAGGGCAAGGAGTCGAATCAGGGCGTGGCCTTCCTGGACGACGGCACGATGATTGTTGTGGAAAACGGGCGGAGGTTTATTGGGCAAGCTGTTGTGGTGACTGTGAGCACGGTGTTACAGACTTCGGCGGGGCGGATGATATTTGCCAAAGTGCGCGAAAATGCGGCGGGGTGATTGCATAAAGCGTTCAATATAAAAACCGCGCGGAGCCGGGCTTGCCGACTCCGCGTGACTTCATTATGCGTTTTTGTGAAGGATTATGCCCACCACATACCGCCGTTATCCTCGAACATCATGCTCTCCTTCAGCACGGCGATGGCCTTCTTGAGACCCTCATTCACGCTCATCAGGCTATCCTCATGCTCGATCGAGATCGGGCCGTCATAGCCCACCATGCGCAGTGCACTCATGATGTCCTTCCAGGTGGTCATGCCATGGCCATAGCCCAGTGTGCGGAATATCCAGCTGCGATGGATTTCATCGGAATAATGCTTGGTATCCAGCACGCCGTTCTTGGCGGTATTTATCTCGTCGATCTTGGTATCCTTGGCGTGGAAGAAGTAGATGGCGTTCTGCTCGCCCAGATAGCGAATGGCCGCCACGGGGTCGATACCCTGCCAGAACAGGTGGCTGGGGTCGAAGTTAGCGCCGATTATATCGCCCACGGCGTTACGGAGCTTGAGCAGCGTCTCGGGGTTATACACGCAGAAGCCGGGGTGCATCTCGAACGCGATTTTCTTGATGCCATGCGCCTTGGCGAACTCGGCCTGCTCCTTCCAGTACGGAATCAGCACCTTATTCCACTGATAGTCCAGCACCTCGAGGTAATCCTCGGGCCACGCACAGGTCGCCCAGTTGGGGGTGCGGTCTACCGGCGAACCGCCGGGGCAGCCCGAGAAGGTAACTACCGTCTCAACGCCCAGCTTTTCGGCCAGCAGCACGGCGTTTACGAAGTCGTCGTGGAACTTCTTGGCGATTTCGGGCACGGGGTGCACGGCGTTGCCGTGGGTGCTCAGACCGGCTATGGTCAGGTTGTACTTCTTGAGGGTGTTTTTGAACTCCTCCAGCTTCTTATCGTCGTGCAGCAGCACTTCGGGGTCGCAATGCTCCTTGCCCGGATAGCCGCCGCAGCCGATTTCGACCTGCTGTACGCCCGCCTCGGCGAGGTACTTGCACGCCTCGTCAAACGGCCTGTCCTTCAGCAGTACCGCAAATACGCTCAGTTTCATATCATGGTACCTCCATAAACTTCGATTTATGCGACGCTTTCGCGCCGCTGACTGCGCATTTCTTACGCTTACATTTTATATATTGGCGCACGTATTGTCAAGGATGAAATTCCGATTTTTGGGGTCTGCAAACGGCGCATTTATTCTTATTTCAAATATCGCCTGCCGCATATTCGGGCAATGTATGTTAAAGCATAAGGCGTTCCATCTTTTTTACGCGTTTAAGGCATACGTGCAATTCCGTTGTCCGCATAACACAGCGCTGTTTTTTGCCTGAGCGCAATGCGTCGCGGCGGAGTTTTTAATGTATATGCGCTCAATTTTTGCACAGCACGTACCAATATCTATAAATTGCTTCCATTCAGACCGATAATCTGATATAATCACATTATGCAATGCATTGTCAGGCGATCTATGCCGACGAAAGCTCACCCGTTATATAAGTATATGTTATGAGGTGAATGGAAATGGATTACAGATGCGATAAGCGCAATACGCTCTGGTACCGTCAAAGCGCTGACAAGTGGACTGAAGCTCTGCCCATTGGCAACGGCCGCATTGGCGCCATGATGTTCAGCGGCGTAAAGGACGAGCGCGTGGCGCTCAACGAGGACACGCTGTGGTCCGGCTATCCGCGCAGCAAGAACAATCCCGACGCGCACAAATACTATGCCGAAGCCCAGCGCCTTGCCGCGGAGGGTCGCCTCAAGGAAGCGCAGACGCTCATAGAGGATCACATGGAGGGCGAATTCTCCGAGTGCTACCTGCCCATGGGCGATATGTACATACAGCACGACATTGAGGGCGACGTGCAAAACTACACCCGGCTGCTCGACATGCGTTCCGGGCTTAATATATGCGAATTTGATGCGGGCGACGCGCACTTCAAGCGCACGTCGTTCATATCCTATCCCGATCAGGTAATGGTCATGTTCATAGAGAGCAGCAAGCCGGGCAGCGTGAATTTCTCCGCGCAGTTTGAAAGCCAGCTGCGCAGCGATATTACCGCCGAAGGCAGCGCCATATGCGCCGACCTGCGCGCGCCGTCGCGCGCCAAGCCGGTCTACGTGGACGAAAAGGACGCCGTAACGTATTCCGACGATCCGGAAAAGATGGGCATACGCTGCCGCGCCGTAATATCCGCCAGCGCCGACGGCGGCAATATAAGCAGTGCCGACGGACGCATAAACGTTCGCGGCGCGGACAGCGCGATGATAATAATCGCCGCGCGCACCAGCTTCAACGGCGCTGACAAGTCCCCCGAGATCGAGGGCCGCGATGAAAAGGCCGACGTCGCGCGCGATTTGGACGCGATAAAGGGCTTTGAATTCGACCGGCTGCTGGAGCGCCATCTGAGCGACTTTGTGCCGCTGTTCGACCGCGTGCGGTTTGAGCTTGCGGGCGAGCCGGACGACATGCCGACCGACGAGCGCCTGCGCCGCTTCCGCGACGAGCAGAACGATCCCCTGCTTTACGAGCAGATATTCCACTACGGCCGTTACCTGACGTTCTCCGCGTCGCGCCCGGGCACCGTCGCGACCAACCTGCAGGGCATTTGGAACCCGCACCTGCGCGCGCCCTGGTCGAGCAACTTCACGGTAAACATAAACACCGAAATGAACTACTGGCCCGCCGAGGTGTGCGGCATGAGCGACATGCATCAGCCGCTAATGGCGCTAATCCAGGCGATGCGCAAAAACGGGCGCGAAACCGCGCGTCTGCACTACGGCGCGGAAGGCTCCGTGGCGCACCACAACACCGATATATGGGCCATGACCAACCCCGTGGGCAACGGCAAGCGCGATTCGGCGGTATGGGCGTTCTGGCCGATGTCGTTCGGCTGGCTGTGCCGCCACATGGTGGATCATTACGAATACAACCCCGACGCGGACGCGCTCAAAAACGAAGTCGTGCCCACGCTCGAGGACTGCGCGCTCTTTTACCTGTCGGTACTGCGCGAGAACGACGAGGGCAAGCTGATAATCACGCCCATGACATCGCCCGAAAACTCGTTCATATACGAGGGCGAAACGCGTGCCGTAGCGCGCTCGGCCGCAATGACCTGCGCGATAGTTTACGAGACATTTGAAAATCTGCTGCGCCTGAGCGAAAAGGCGGGCATAGAGGATGACGTTACCCGCCGCGTGCGCGAAGCGCTGCCCAGGCTAAAGCAGTTCGACATAGGCTCCAAGGGCCAGCTGCTAGAATGGGACAGCGAGTACGAGGAGGCCGAGCCGCATCACCGCCACACCTCGCACATGTACGCGCTGCACCCGGCGCACCTCATAACCCCCGAGGCGGGCAAGCCCTCGGGCGCGGACTGCCCCGACGAGTATAAATCGCCCATAGGCAATCAGGCGGCGCTGGCCGACGCGTGCCGCACCACGCTCAACCTGCGCGGCGACGACGGCACCGGCTGGTCGCTGGGCTGGAAGATAAACCACTGGGCGCGGCTGCTGGACGGCGACCATGCGTTCAGGCTGCTAAAGCGTCAGCTGCGCCTGGTCGAGGAGAGCGATTACAATTATAAGAAGGGCGGCGGCACCTACCCCAACATGTTCGACGCGCATCCGCCGTTCCAGATCGACGGCAACTACGGCACCTGCGCGGGCATAGCCGAGATGTTCTGCCAGGGCTATCGCGGCAATCTACT
Organism: uncultured Eubacteriales bacterium; assembly: GCA_948467645.1. Taxonomy (GTDB): domain Bacteria; phylum Bacillota; class Clostridia; order Christensenellales; family Aristaeellaceae; genus Fimadaptatus. The sequence continues at coordinate 41,095 of CAOKFD010000025.1, forward strand.
GCTGCTGCCCGCCCTGCCCAGCGAGTGGAAGTCGGGTCACATGTACGGTCTGCGCGCACCGGGCGGGCTGACCGTGGACATAGACTTCGCGGGCGGCAAGCTCAAGCTGGCGCGCCTGTACGCCGAGCACGATTTCGATCATCCGCTGCGCGTGGTATACGGCGATCATGTCAAGTACGTGAAGATCTCCGCCGGCCGCACTTACGAGCTGAAGGCTGAGGACTTCAATTAATCAACGCTCAGGGCGAGTTCTGAGCAAAGGTTTTCGACATCATTATAGTAGATTTTTAGAGTGTGTCTCAAGCGGAACAATCCGCAAGTTCGAGTGGATTTTGCGTCA
>CAOKFD010000026.1:0-39881 GCA_948467645.1 uncultured Eubacteriales bacterium
CCCTTGATATACGGGGCTTTTCCGGTTTGTCGTAATTATACCGTAAGGGCACAGCCACGCCAGCCTGCTGGTGGAGATGGGCTTCTCCACGCTGCTGATCGCGGAGCGGCTCGGACACGAGAAGGTGCAGACCACGATGGACACGTACAGCCACCTGTACCCCAACAAGCAGGTGGAGGTAGCCAGACAGCTTGACGGCATTATGCCGTGAGCCTCTGGCTACAAAAATCGCTGCAAATGTAGCCAATTTGTAGCCGCTAAAAAAGAAAAATCCTGAAAAACGCTGTATTACCAACGCTTTTCAGGATTCAGAAAACACTAATTATTTATTCCCACTCAATAGTAGCCGGCGGCTTAGAAGTAATATCATACACGACGCGGTTAATGCTGCCCACCTCGTTGACCAGCCGCACCGAAATGCGATCCAGCACGTCGTAAGGTATGCGCGCCCAGTCCGCGGTCATGAAGTCCGACGTCTCCACCGCGCGCAGCGCCAGCGTGTAGTCGTATGTGCGGCCATCGCCCATTACGCCCACCGAGCGCATACCGGTCAGCACCGCGAAGTATTGGCTCAGCGACTTGTCCGCGCCCTCGCGGTGCAGCTCGTCGCGGAATACCCAGTCGGCCTTGCGCAGTATGTCCAGCTTTTCCTTGGTTATGTCGCCGATTACGCGTATGGCAAGTCCGGGGCCGGGGAAGGGCTGGCGCGATACCAGGTATTCGGGCAGCTTCAATTCGCGGCCCAGCGCGCGCACTTCGTCCTTGAACAGCATCCTCAGCGGTTCGACGATTTCCTTAAAGTCAACGTAGTCAGGCAGACCGCCTACGTTGTGGTGGCTCTTTATGGTGGCCGCATTGCCCAGTCCCGATTCGATCACGTCCGGGTAAATCGTGCCCTGCGCCAGGAAGTCCACCTTGCCAATCTTCTTGGCCTCTTCCTCAAATACGCGGATGAATTCCTCGCCGATTATCTTGCGCTTGCGCTCCGGCTCGGTCACGCCCGCCAGCTTATCAAGGAAGCGCTTTTCCGCGTCCACGCGGATGAAGTTGATGTCCCACTGCTTGAACGCGGCCTCAACCTCGTCGCCCTCGTTCAGGCGCATCAGACCGTGATCCACGAATACGCAGGTCAGCTGATTGCCCACGGCCTCGGCCAGCAGCGCCGCCGCGACCGACGAGTCCACGCCGCCCGACAGCGCGAGCAATACCTTGCCCGAGCCGATCTTTTTGCGCAGCGATTCGATGGCCGTCTTGCAATAGTCGCCCATCGTCCAATCGCCCTTGGCATGGCATACGTGGTAGAGGAAGTTGTGAATCATCTTTATGCCGTTTTCGGTGTGGTTTACCTCGGGATGGAACTGCACGCCGTAGAAGCCGCGCGCCTCATCCGCGATGGCCACGTTGGGACAGCCCTCGGAATGCGCGGTCAGCTTGAAGCCGTCGGGCACCTTTTCCATGTAATCGCCGTGGCTCATCCAGCTTATGCCGCTTGCGGGCAGACCCTTAAACAGTTCGCATTCGGTATCGTAGAAGGTTTCGGTACGGCCGTATTCGCGCGCCGTGGCGTCGCTGGCCGGCACTACCTTGCCGCCCAGATGGTGCGCTATCAGCTGACAGCCGTAGCATATTCCCAGTATCGGTATGCCCATCCGGAACAGCTCCGGATCGACGTGCGGCGAGTCGGGCGCATATACGCTGCTCGGGCCGCCGGTGAATATTATGCCTATTGGGGCCATCTTCCGTATTTCGTCAAGCGGCGTCGTGCAGGGCTTTACCTCGCAATACACATTGCATTCGCGCACGCGCCGGGCTATGAGCTGATTGTACTGACCGCCAAAGTCGAGCACCAGTATCGTTTCCATAGCAAGTCTCCTCGCAGATTAGAGTTGGTATATTTCAAAAACAGCTTACTCGTACAAAGGCGCGGGCTTCGCTCTTTGAAATACGCCCCTGTCAGATTGGCATACATAAATTTTAGTCTTCAGCATAGTTGCAGTCAATCCGATAACCGTTAAATGCTTATCGCGATTATTAGATCAAACCTTAAATCTGACATTGCGGCCTGTTTTAGGTAGATTATTTGAAAAGCTACTATCTAAACTGAAAAAAATGTGATATACTAATTGGAGCAATAAATCGTAAGAGGTGCGGTCAATGCTGGATAATTTCAAGGAAGAAGTAATCGTCAAGCGCAATCGGGGGCTGAACTCGCTCATGTACGGCATCAGCTGGGTGTTCATCGTGATATTCGGTCTGTACGCGCTGCTTAATTTTTCTGCCATCATGAACGGCTCATTGTTTACCGAGGGCGGGTTTAATTGGATCTCGCTCGTAATCACTGTTGTGTTCGGCGGCCTTGCATACCTTCTGTGGCGCTACAAGGACAATTATCGCACCGAATACGAATACACATTTACCAACGGCGATCTGGACGTGAGTAAGGTTCTGGGCAATTCCCGCCGCAAGTACCTGACCTCGCTGCCCATGAAGAACGTCGAGTCCGCGGGCCGCGTGACCGATCCCAGCTTTCAGCGCTATGCCACGATGAAGGACGTGAAAAAGCACAACTGGTTCCTCAACCGCGAAAGCAATCTGTGCTACTTCTACTTCGTCAAAAACTCGGTAAAGCATGTGATCGTGATCGAACCCAGTGACGAGATGGTCGAAATGGCCAAGCCTTACATGAACTACGGCGTATGGCACGGCTAAGATAACAATCATGGACATTATGAAGGTGCATACCTCGCGTCGGATTACCCATGCGCTGCGCAGGCGTCCGCCCGTTTTGGGGCGCAGTCTTTTACGGCGCAGGCGACTGACGCGCGGCTATGCGCCTTTTTATATTGATTAGAGGTAGAATAAGCGATGCTGGCATATCTGGACAATAGCGCGACCACGCGCCCGTTCGATCGGGTGGTGGACGCAATGGCCGCCGCAATGCACGACGGCTACTTTAACCCGTCGAGCATGTACCGCCCGGCTATCGATGTGGAAAATCAAATGAAACAGCTGCGCCGCGACATACTGCGCAATCTGCCGGGCGCGGCGGGCGACGTATACTTCACCTCGGGCGGCACCGAGGGCAACAACCTTGCCCTGCTGGGTACGGCGGCCATGGCGCGCGGCAAGCGCCGCTTTATCTGCTCGGCGGTCGAGCATCCGTCGATACTGGAACCCATGCGCCGCATTGCGGAGATGGGGCATGACGTTAAGTATATCCCGGTTGACGGCAAGGGATATATCAATCTCGACGCGCTGAGGGACATGCTGGACGATTCGGTCGAGCTGGTAAGCTGTATGCACGTAAACAACGAGGTGGGCGCGATACAGCCTATCGCAGAGATAGCCAAGCTGATAGCCGAGCGCGCGCCGCAGGCCAAACTGCATGTGGACGGCGTACAGGCGTTCATGCGCGAGCCGTTCCCGGGGCGCTTTGTGGACATGTACACGCTCAGCGGCCACAAGATACACGGCCCCAAGGGCGTGGGCGCGCTGTATGTAAAGAAGGGCGTGCGCCTTGCGCCGCGCCAGATTGGCGGCGGTCAGGAAAGCGCGATGCGTTCCGGCACCGAGAATACGCCCGGCCTGATGGGGCTTAAAACCGCGATTGAGGAGTACGGCAAGCTCCCCGACCCGCGCGGCCGGCTGCACATGCTCAAGCGCCGCCTGTACGACGGGCTGTGCGAGAGCGCGCCGGGGTGCCTGCTTAACGGCCCGGACGTGGACGAGGGCGCGGGGCACATACTCAACGTATCGTTCCCGGGCGTGCGCGGCGAGGTAATGCTGCACGCGATGGAGGGCGAGGGCGTGCTGGTATCCACCGGCTCGGCGTGCTCATCCAAGAAGCGGCATCTGTCGCCGGTGCTTATGGCGATGGGGATTGATGCTGACAGGGCGGAGGCGGCGATACGGTTCAGCCTGTCGCCCCTGACTACCGAAGAAGAAATCGACTGCGCGATAGCGGCGGCGGGCAGGAGCTATGCCGCGCTGAAGGCGTTCAAAAGGAGATAATCAGATGCGAGAGCTTTTGCTTGTACGTTTTGGCGAGGTATTTTTGAAGGGGCACAACCGCAACTACTTTTTCAACTCGCTCGTCACCAACATCCGCGCGGCGGTAAAGCCGATCGGCGCGCAGGTCACTATGGTGGACAGCCGCATACTCGTTACCGGTATGCCCGACATGCAGGACTGCATCGAGCGCGTGTGCCGCGTATTCGGCGTGCATTCGGTTTCGCCCGCGTGGGAGCTGGACAAGGACATGGACGAGATCTATGCTCAGGCGGAAAAGCTGATGGAAGGCCGCACGGGCACGTTCAAGATCGAAGCGCGCCGCAGCGACAAGCGTTTCCCGCTGGATTCTATGGAGATCGGGCGCGAGGTAGGGCACTATGTACTGGAGCATGTACCGGGCCTGACGGTAGACGTACATCATCCCGAGCACAAGCTGAACATAGAGGTACGCGACAAAGCGTACATGTACATTGACAGCTACATGGGCGCGGGCGGAATGCCGCTGGGCACGGGCGGGCGCGCGGCGCTGCTGCTGTCGGGCGGCATAGACTCGCCGGTCGCGGGCTACATGCTCATGAAGCGCGGCGTGACTATCGAGGGCGTACACTTCTACTCCTTCCCGTACACGTCCGAGCGCGCCAAGGAAAAGGTACTTTCGCTTGGCCGTCTGCTTGCGCGGTACAGCGGCACGTTCAAGATACACATAGTGCCGTTCACGAAGATACAGATGGAGATACACGAAAAGACGCCCGACGAGATGGGCACGATCATGATGCGCCGCTTCATGATGCGCATAGCCGAGCGCATAGCCGTGCGCCGCAAGTGTCAGGCGCTAATCACGGGCGAGAGTGTAGGTCAGGTAGCCTCGCAGACCATGGAATCGCTCATCTGCACCGACGCGGTGGTCAACATGCCCATATTCCGCCCTGTAATCGGCATGGACAAGGTAGAAATAATCGACATAGCCAACAAAATCGGCACATACGAAACCTCCATCGAACCCTACGAAGACTGCTGCACAGTCTTTACGCCCCGTCGCCCCGTGACGCACCCGCGTCTGGACAAGGTCGAGGCCGCCGAAGCCGCAATGGACATAGACGGCCTTATCGCGGAAGCGCTCGCCGGTGTGGAGACCATCGTGCTTGAACCCGACGCTTAGTTTTTTCTTTTCAGCAGGGCGAAAGAACCGGAGAAAAGCCGCTTGTTCTTACGCGGCGCTGCTTTACTCTAACGCGGCGTCACTTGCCGCGCCCGCCGCAAAGTATGGCGGGCGCTGGGATCTGCTATAACTTTATGCACAGGCGTTTACGCCGGAAAGGAGCGGTTATGTCATCCGAAGTCAGACTGTACCCGTTGGGCACTCTTGCCGATTACAGGTTCGTCGTATTGCTTTCGCGCATGGACGGCCAATTCCTGCTGTCGCGCCATCGCGCGCGCACAACGTGGCAGAATCAGGGCGGCCACATAGAGCCGGGCGAAACGCCCATTGAGGCCGCGCGCCGCGAGCTGTTCGAGGAGTCGGGCGCGCTGGACTACGACATTGCGCCCCTGTGCGATTACCAGTTCCCGCACGGCGCGGCCATGGTTTTTACCGCGAATATACGCAGGCTGGGCCAATTGCCCGAAAGCGAGATTGCGCAGACGCGCCTGTTTGACGCCATGCCTGCGGAGCTTACCTATCCATACGAGTCCGCCGAACTGCTGGAATACGCCGCGCGCACGAACGCGTTTTCCAAATAGCCGACCGCGCTTTGCCATGCCGAAAGGAGATGAGCGGGCATGAATACGGGTCAACTGCTGGATTACCTTAAACACAACCCGGACTTTGCATCTAACGTGACGCACTGGCAGGTCATGCCTGCGCGCCCGGCCAAGTACGACGACTATCCCGACGGTTTCGACCCAGCGCTGCGCGCAGTGCTGGAATCGCGCGGCGTGAAGCGGCTCTACTCGCATCAGCGGCGCGCGCTTGATCTGGCTCAGGCGGGCAAGGACTTCGTTGTAGTAACGCCCACCGCCTCGGGCAAGACCATGTGCTACAACCTGCCGGTTTTGAGCGAGATACTGCGCGACAACGAGTCGCGCGCGCTCTACCTTTTCCCGACCAAGGCGCTCTCCAGCGATCAGGTGGCCGAGCTTTACGAGATCATAAAGGCCATGGACGCGCCCATAAAGGCGTTCACGTTCGACGGCGACACGCCGGTTTCGGCGCGCAAGGCCATACGTCAGGCGGGGCACATCGTCGTGACCAATCCGGACATGCTGCACGCGGGCATACTACCTCACCATACCAAGTGGGTCAAGCTGTTTGAAAATCTGAAGTACATAGTAATAGACGAGATACACGCCTATCGCGGCGTTTTTGGCTCCAACCTCGCAAACGTCATCCGGCGGCTCAAACGCATATGCGAGTTTTACGGCGCCCATCCGCAGTTCATATGCTGTTCGGCGACAATCGCCAACCCGCGCGAGCTGGCCGAGCGGCTGACGGGCAGGCCGATGGAGCTTATCGCCGAATCGGGCGCGCCCACCGGCGAAAAGCATGTGATATTCTACAACCCGCCCGTAGTAAACAGGCAGCTGAACATACGCGATTCCGCGCTTAAACAGACGTTCGGCATATCGCGGCTGCTGCTTAAAAACGGCGTGCATTCGATTGTGTTCGCGCGCTCGCGGCTTATGGTCGAGGTGCTGGCGCGGCGGCTCAAGGATCAGTGCCGCAACGCGCTGGGCGAAGCGCCCAACGTGCGCGCGTACCGCGGCGGCTATCTGCCTTCGCTCCGGCATCAGATCGAGCAGGAATTGCGCGCGGGTCAGGTAGACATTGTTGTGTCCACCAACGCGCTGGAGCTGGGCATAGACATCGGCCGACTGGACGTGTGCGTGCTGTGCGGCTATCCGGGCACCATCGCGTCCACATGGCAGCAGGCCGGGCGCGCCGGACGGCGGCAGGGCGTGAGCGCGCTTATCATGGTGGCTACGTCCTCGCCGCTGGATCAGTACATAATCGCGCACCCGGAGTACTTTTTCAGCCAGCCGCCCGAGCACGCGCTCATAAACCCCGACAACCTGTACATACTCCTCAACCACTTCAAGTGCGCGGCGTATGAACTGCCGTTTGAGGATGGCGAACAGTTTGGCGACGTGGAGGCAACGCCGGAGCTGCTGGAATACCTGTGCGAGCAGAATATACTGAACCATGTCGGCAATCGCTACTACTGGACGGCAGAGGAGTTCCCGCAGGCGGGCATAAGCCTGCGTTCGGCCAGCGACCAGAACTTCATGATAATCGACATAAGCGTGCCCGGCAAGCGCCGCGTGATCGGCGAGATGGATCGCTTTACCGTGCCCATGCTGCTGCATCAGTACGCGATATACCTGCACGAGGGCAGGCAGTATCAGGTGGAGGAGCTGGACTTCGACGACAAGAAGGCATACGTGCGCGCGGTAGACGTGGACTACTACACAGACGCGAATCTGACGGTCACGATGAAGGTGCTGGACGTATTCCGCGAAAAGCCGGGCGTTATGGCGAAGGCCGCGGGCGAGGTACTGGTCAGCAGCATAGTGACGCTGTTTAAGAAGATGAAGCTGGACACTCAGGAAAATCTGGGCTGGGGGCCGGTCACGCTGCCCGAACTGGAGATGCAGACTACGGCGTGCTGGTGGACTCTGCCCGACAGCATAGCCGATAAGTACACGCGCGAGGAATTGCAGGGCGCTATGGTGGGCATAAGCCACATTATAGAGCATATCGCACCGGTATTCCTTATGTGTTCGCCGCGCGACATAGGCGTGGTGTACCATGTGCGCGATCCATTTACAAACAGGCCTACGCTGTTTTTGTACGACAACTGCGCGGGCGGCGTGGGGCTGAGCGACCGTGTGTACGAGATGGACGACGAGCTGTTTAAGGAAGCGCGGCGTATGCTGATGGACTGCCCGTGTGCGGACGGCTGTCCCAGCTGCGTAGGCCCGCCCAGCGACGTGGGCGCGGGCGGCAAGCGCATTGCGATAGAATTGCTGGGGGAGCTTACAAATGCTGTCGGGACTTAAAGGCAGACTGAACGCAGTCGCGCGCACAACCGGCGCGCAGCCGCAAAAGCCCGCCGCGCCGCAGAGCGCCGATTGCATGGTGCTGCGCGCCGACTATCCGCTGGACGAAAGCGCGATGCGCGCGTGTGAGGACGACATGCGCCTGATGTGCGGCACGGACGGCGCGGGCTTTGACATAAACCGCGCGCTGTTTCTGGACACCGAGACGACCGGGCTGTCGGGCGGCGCGGGCACGTTGGCGTTTTTGACGGGTTTAGGCTGGGTCGAGAACGGGCGCTTTATCGTCGAGCAGTACTTCCTGCGTGACTATTCGGAAGAAGTGTTTATGCTCAGACGCATCGCCGTGCGCATGGCGGGGCGCACGCATGTTGTCACGTTCAACGGCAAATCGTTCGACTGCCCGCTATTGGAAAGCCGCTTTACGCTGATGCGCATGAGGAGCGACTGGCGGGAGCTGAGGCACATAGACCTGCTGCACCCGGCGCGGCGCATATGGAAGCTGAGGCTGGAACGGTGCTCGCTGGGCGCGCTGGAGCAAAGCGTGCTGGGCGTGAGCCGCGACATAGACATACCCGGCGCGGAGGTGCCCGAAAGATACTTTCATTACCTGAAGACGCACGACTTTACCGAGATGAAAGAGGTAATCGAGCACAACCGGCAGGACATAGTGACGCTGATGCTGCTGATGGGGCGCATGGCCGATCTGTTCCGCGCGCCGCTGCTGGCCGGGTATCAGGAGGATATATATTCGCTGGGGCGCGCGCTGGAGCGCGGCGGCAGCGGCGAGGGCGCGATTAAGTGCTACCGCGCGGTATCGCACGGCAAACTGGCCGGGCGTTCGGGCGCGTCGATGTCGATGCTGCTCAAGCGTCAGAAGGAGCTTGACCGGGCTATGGAGGTCTGGCGCGACATGACCGCGCGCGGATTGGGTGGGCTTATGCCCTATATAGAACTTAGCAAGGCATACGAACATCGCCTGCGCGACTATAAATCCGCGCTGGAAATTGTCGAGCGCGCTCAAAGCAGGGCGCGCGCGCTTGGCGACAGCGACGCGCTTAAAGAACTGGAACACCGCAGACAACGAATACTTCAAAAGCTGTCCAAGGCAGGAGGATAAACTGATATGGCTATAATTGGAAATATGATGGCGTACAAGGCGTATCTGAGCCAGGCCAAGTCCATGCAGGCGCTGGACAAGCAGGACTACGCCGCGGCGATAGAATGCGAAAACAAGGCGCTGGAGGGCTATGAAAAGGCGATGGCCAAGGGCATGAATCAGGTAAACTACCTGATAGCCTACACCGTGCTGCTTCTGCGCACGGGCAAATTTGAAAAGGCGATGGAGATAATCCGGCAGACCGAAAAAATGCCCAACCTTAACGACGACCAGAAGCGCCGCCTGATTATAAACTACTCCATATGCCAGTGGAAATTGGGCGACATTGACCACGCGATAGGCGCGATGATCGAGCTGAGCAAGACTTACAAAAACTCGACAGTATACGGCTCCTTGGGCTACATGCTTATCGCGCGCGGCGACAAGACCGGCGATTACAGCGAGGCCAAGAAGTTCAACGACGAGGCGATGGACTATGACGACGAGGACGCGGTCGTGCTGGACAACGTGGGCCAGTACTATCAGCGCACCGGCGATTACGAGAAGGCGCGCGAGTACTTAGGTAAGGCGCTCGAAATCCGTCCCACTCAGGTGGACAGCATGTACTACCTCGCCAAGGTCAATCAGGCCGAGGCTGAACAGCTTATGCAGCAGGGCGACAGCGATTCAATAAATCAGGCGGAAACCTATATGGCCGACGCAAAGAAGCTGGTCGATAAGGCGATGGGCATACACTTCTCAGCGCTGGCGACCGTCACGCATGAGAGCCTGAAGCAGTACCGCGCCGAACTGGACGCGGCGGGCAAGTGATTATGGCAGACAGATATGTTGTGGTCGTGGGGCGCGACGTGCCGCTGTGCCCGGGCGACAGCCGCGAGCGCATGGAGCGCGTGGCGCGGCATGTGGAACAGGCGCTTTCGGAAACCGACGTGCGCGCTCAGGCGCATGGCCGCGAGCCGGACGAGGCCGGGCGGCTTATGGAAACCATGCTCAGGCTGGGCGACGAAACTTTCCTCGCGCAGGACGAGAACACGCGCCTGCGCCGCGACCTGACGGGTGTGCGCGCGCATGTGTTCGAACTTGAGCGCAAAAACGACGAACTTAACCGCGAGATAAGCGTACTGCGCATGAAACTGGAAAAGCTGGAAGAATCGGCTAAAGAGCAGGCAAACGCGGACGAGTAACGCGCGGCAATACGGGCGGACGCGAAATATCCGCGCTATAAAAACTGAGGGGAATTTTCATATGGAACTGTTATCGCCCGCGGGCAATTTCGATTCGCTGGTCGCCGCAGTGCAGAGCGGCGCGGACGCGGTGTATCTGGGCTTTGGCGGGTTCAATGCGCGCCGGTCGGCGGGCAACTTTGCGGGCGCAGACTTCGAGCGCGCCGTCGAATACTGTCACGCGCGCGGCGTTAAGGTGCATGTCACGCTCAATACCTTAATTAAGGAAAACGAGCTGGATGGCTTCGCGGCGGCGGCGCTGGAGGCGGCGCGCGCGGGCGTGGACGCGGTGATCGTGCAGGATCTGGGCGGCGCGGCGCTGATTAAACAGCTCTGCCCCGGACTCAAGCTGCATATGAGCACTCAGGCGGCGTGCTTTAGCGCGTCGGGCGTGAGGTATGCGCGTGCGCACGGCTATGACCGCGTGGTGCTGGCGCGCGAATGCTCGCTGGACGAAATCGCGAGGTGTGCGCGCGAGGGTGTGGAGATAGAGACGTTCGTCCACGGCGCGCTGTGCGTGTGCTTCTCGGGTCAATGCCTGTTTTCAAGCATGGTGGGCGGGCGCAGCGGCAACCGCGGCATGTGCGCCCAGCCGTGCAGGCTCAATTACGAGCTGGCGGGCGCGAAATCGGCGCAGGGCTGTCTAATATCGCCGCGCGACATAATGATGCTGCATAAACTGCCCGAACTGAAACAGGCGGGCGTGTGCTCGCTCAAGATAGAAGGCCGGCTCAAGCGTCCCGAATACGTGAGCGAGGTAACGCGCGTGTACCGGCGCGCGCTGGACGAGCTGGAGGAGCATCCCGAGCGCTTCACGCCCGACGCGGACGGCGAACTTGCGCTCAGGCAGATATTCAATCGCGGCGGCTTTTCGCACGCGTATCTGGACACGCGCTTCCGCGACTGCGACATAATCGACCCCACCCGCCCCAACAACATGGGCGTGCAGGTGGGTGAGGTACTGCGCGCGCGCGGCGGGCGGGTAAGGCTTAGGCTGATAACGCCGCTGGATGCGGGCGACCAGATTGCAATCCGGCTGGGCGGTCAGGAAACCGGGTTCGAGCTTAAACAGGCATTGCCCGCAGGCGAGTGCGAACTGAGCATAGCCGAACTGAAACCGCAATTCGACATAACCGGCGCGCAGGTATTCCGCGCGGCCAGCGCAAGCCAGCTAAGCCGCGCGCACGATGCGTGCGAGGGCGAGCACAGGCCGATCAGCGTGAACATGCGCGCGGCATTGCGCGTGGGCGAAGCCGCACAACTGGTTATCCACACGGCTGTGGACAAAAGCGCAGTTGATATTGCGGACGTTGAGGTACAAGCCGATGGCGCTCAGGTAAGCCCCGCCCGCAAAGCGCCGCTTACTCATGAAGCGGTGCGCGCGCAGCTAAGCAAACTGGGCGGCACGGCGCTGAATGCTGCGGATATTGAGGTGGATTTGGACGCAGGCGCGTTCCTGCCGGTGTCGGCGCTCAACGAGCTGAGGCGCGCGGCTGTGGATAAATACATGGCTGAGGTGCTCAAAAAGCGGCGCGGGTGCCCCGTGCCGGCGCAGGTGTCTGTGCATATCCCATCGGCCAAAGATGAGCGAAGCGAAAGCCGCGCGCCCATGCTGATAGCACAGTCGCGCGACCTGGGCGATGCTGAACTTTGCGACGCGCTGTACTGGGAGCCGGAGTGCGTGACGGGCGCGGAACTTGACCGCGCATTCGACGCATGGCCGGGCGATGCGCAGGTATATCTGCGCATGCCAAACATGCTGACCGAAACCGAACTTATCGAAATAAACGAATTTGCCCACGCGCACGCCGACAGACTGCGCGGGTGCGTGCTGACCAATATCGCGCAGCTCGCGCTTAAATGGCCGGGCGAGCTGGTGGGCGACATGAACCTGAACGCGTGGAACTCGCAGACGATGAAGGTATTGAAGGACTGCGGGCTTGCGCGCGTGACTGCGCCGCTGGAGCTTACCTCGGCCGAGATAAAGCAGGCGGGGCACGCGGGGCTGGAACGCGAAATAATAGTATATGGCCGCGCGGCGCTCATGACCATGCGCCATTGCCCGGTCAACGCGCACGCAAAGCTATGTCACGCCGACTGCCATCTGTGCGACGCGGGGCGGGGGTTGGAGGAGTGCAGTCTCATAGACCGCAAGCGCGTGAGTTTCCCGCTCAGGCGGTATAGGGGAGAAAGCGGCTGCTATGCGCAGATACTTAATTCCGCGCCGCACGACGTGAGGGGCAGACTCAACCGACTGCCCGACTGCGACGCGGCGAGGATAATATTTACCGGCGAAGACGAGGACACGCGCCGGGCCGTTGCAAGGGGCGCGCGGGAAGCGATTGACGCGCTCATAAGCGGCCGTGCGGCGAATGTCGCGCCGGTACAGGGCGCTACCGCGGGGCATTACTTCCGTGGGGTGGAGTAAGCCCGGCTCGATAAAAAATTGAAGCGTGTTTCAAGCGTACTGATTGTACAGACTGACCGCGTAAAAGTTTGCTTGAAGCTGAATAAGACCATACCTTTGTGAGGTGAACACACATGTTGGAACGCACGCTCAGAGTGCTTGAGTTTAATAAGATAAAGGATATGATGAAGCCGCTGGCGCTGTCGGACGCGGGCCGCGAGCTTATCGAAAAGCTGGAACCCACCAGCGACCTCGCCACCGCACAGCTTTGGCAGCAGGAGACGGAGGAAGCCAGCGTAATACTTACCTACATCGGCTCCAACCCGCTTACGTCGTTTGAGGACGTGCGGCCGTATTTAAGGCTGGCGCAGATAGGCTCGTCGCTTTCGATGAAGGCGCTTTTGGCTGTGGCCGCGTTCATGCGCGCGGGCCGATCGGCCCGCGCGGCGCTGGTGACTGACCGAGACAATACGCCGTACATAAACAGTTTGGCGAGCGGGCTTATGTCCTTCCGCCAACTGGAGGAGGACATAGACGCGGCGATTATCTCCGAGGATGAGATGAGCGACCACGCCAGCCCAGAACTGTACGAACTGCGCCGCAAGATACGCACCGCCAACGACAAGATTCGCGAGCGCCTTAATTCGTACATACACAATCCCAATACCCAGAAGTACCTGCAGGACTTCATAATCACCGTGCGCAATGGCCGGTACGTATTGCCGGTTAAGGCAGAATGCCGCGGCGCTGTGCCCGGCCTAATCCACGATCAGAGCGCGACCGGCGCGACGCTGTTCATAGAGCCGATGGCGATTGTGGAGATCAACAACGACCTGAAAGAGCTGATGGGCAAGGAAAAGCAGGAGATCGAGCGCATACTGGCTTCGTTTACACAGCAGATCGCGCCCGAATGCGATAGCCTGCGCTCCAATCTTGAGATACTGGCGCAGCTGGATTTTGCCTTTGCCAAGGCGCAATTAAGCCGCAGCATGCGCGCCGTGCAGCCCAAGCTGAACAACAACGGCTACCTGCGCATAATCCGCGGCCGCCATCCGCTGCTCGACCCGGAAAAGGTCGTGCCGTCCGACATATGGCTGGGCGCGGAGTTTACCACGCTGGTCATAACCGGCCCCAATACCGGCGGTAAGACGGTTACGCTAAAGACGGTGGGCCTGTTTACGCTGATGGCGCAGGCCGGTTTGCAGGTGCCCGCCGATCTGGGCACTGAACTGGCCGTATTCGACAGCGTGTTCGCCGACATCGGCGACGAGCAGTCGATCGAACAATCCCTGTCTACTTTCTCGTCGCATATGACCAACATCGTATCAATATTGCAGGACATGACGCCCGACTCGCTGGTTATGTTCGACGAGCTGGGCGCGGGCACCGACCCCACCGAGGGCGCGGCGCTGGCAATGGCGATATTGGACACGCTGCTAAAGGACAAGGTGCGCACGATGGCCACCACGCACTATTCCGAACTGAAGGAATACGCGCTGTCCCATCCGGGCGTGGAGAACGCGTCGGTCGAGTTTAACGTGCAGACGCTCCGCCCCACATACCGGCTGTCGATAGGCATACCCGGCAAGTCAAACGCGTTTGAAATATCGCGCAAACTGGGTCTGCCCGAAGAAATCATTGAGGAAGCGTCCAAGCGCCTGAGCCACGATCAGGTGCGATTCGAGGACGTAATATCCAACGCCGAAAGTCAGCGCCAGATCGCCGAACGCGAACGCGAGCTGGCCCAGCAGGCGCGCATCGAGATGCAGCGGCTGCGCGACGAGACCGACCGTCAGCGCAAGGAGCTGGAGAAGCAGCGCGAAAGCATGATGCGCAAGGCGCGCGACGACGCAAGGCGCGTGCTGCAAAGCGCCCAGCGCGAATCGGAGCAGATCATATCCGAGCTGAAGAAGCAGCGCGCGGCGGGCGCGAGCGGCCTGAAGGAACACGAACTCGCGGCCATGCGCTCCAAGCTGCAAAGCGGTCTGGACGAGGTAAGCGCGATAAATACGTCGGCTTCTCAAGACGAGGGCCAGCCGCTCAAGTCGGTCAAGGTGGGCGACTATGTTGAGATTACCCATCTGAACACCACCGGCACGGTTGCGTCGCTGCCTGACGCCAGGGGCGAGGTACAGGTGCAGGCGGGCGCGCTTAAACTCAAGGTACCGCTCAAGTCGCTGCGTTCGGCCAAGCCGCCTAAAAAGGAGAAGAACAAGTGGACTCCCGCGCTGGGCAAGGACTCCAGCAAGAGCGCGGCCAGCGTAAGCGTGCGCGACCGCTCGGTGGCGACCGAAACCGATGTGCGCGGCATGACGCTGGAGGAGGCCATACTGGCGGTCGATCTGTATCTGGACAACGCCGCAATGCAGCAGCTGGGCGAGGTATACATAATCCACGGCAAGGGCACGGGCGTGCTGCGCGCGGGCATACAGGATCACCTGCGCCATCATCCGCATGTAAAGTCGTTCCGCTTGGGCAAATACGGCGAGGGCGAGGACGGCGTGACCGTGGTTACGCTGAAATAATCTGCCTTAAAATCGCATACTTTATAATAAAACTGGTAATACTGCCATGCGAGCGAGGTGTTCGCATGGCAGTTTATTTATGGGCGATGGCTGCGGCGGTGCTGATGGCGCTGCCGATTGAGTTGGACGTGGAGCTGAACATAAACCGTGCGCCCGGCGCGCGTGTACGCGTAAATATCGCCGGTATCACAGTTGAGTATATAATGGCGCTCAGGCATGGCGAGGACGGCTTTGTGCTCGAATATAAGCGCGCCAACTCCAGCCGCAGTCATACGCGCACGCTGGCGCAGATGCACGAATCCCGCCCCGCGCTCGACGCGGCAATGCCCGCGATTAAGGCGGGCGCCAGGCACATAATGCGCAATGTGGATGCGCGCAAATTGGGCGTACAGGCGCGGCTGGGGCTGGGCGATGCGGCTGCGAGCGCCATGGCGGCGGGGATTATGTGCATACTGGCGGCCGGATTTTGCGCCGTGGCCGACGCGCCGCCCGAAATAGACGTGCAGCCCGACTATGCGCACCGCACGTTTGTATTGCGCGCGCAAGGCATGTTTTGCCTGCGATTGGGGCATATTATCGGCGCAGGGCTTGCGGGCGCAGGCGAATTTTGCAAGGAGGCGTTCAGACGATGGATAGGCAGAACCATTCTACCCCGATTGAAAGCATAATGAGCACTACTATGGAGAATCTGAAGGACATGATCGACGTGAACGTGGTCGTGGGCGACGCGGTGGAGACCGGCGCGGGCGCAACTATAATACCCATATCGCGCGTATCGTTCGGCTTCGTGTCGGGCGGCGGCGAATACGGCACTACTCAGCCCAAGCTGCCGTTCGCGGGCGGCGCGGGCACGGGCGTAAGCGTTAACCCGATGGGCTTTCTGGTGGTAAACGACGGCGATGTTAAGCTGTTGCCCGCGCAGTACATGGCTCCTATCGACCGCGTAATCGAGATGCTGCCTGAACTGATGGGCGATATAAAAAACAGCATCCGTTCAGGCAGGGAGCGCAAGTCCGCGCCGGGCGTGAGCAAGTCCGGCCTGCCCGACTATTCCAACATGCAGAAGAACACGTACCCCACCGAGACCGGTATGTACGTAACGCCCGAAAACGTGCCGTGCGAGGTATGCGACGAAACCGCGCGCAGTATGCACCCAACCACGCAAGGCTCGTTCGAGGATCCCAAGGTTCACAAGCGCATGGAGGAAAACGGGAAAGCGTAATGTCCATTCTGAACTATTGCAGTACACAAAGCGCTGTGTACTAAGCGGAGCTTTACAAGACAGGACGAAGACAAAAATTCAAGTGCATAAAATATTGTGTACCAAAGCAGCGACGGGCTGTCAGTACATTCTCCTGTAATGGCGCGGCGGTCAGTTGAAAAGCAACCTAAGCGAAACCGGCACAACATATTAAGCAGAATATCCCTCCCTCGGCGCGCATAGCAATGCCGGGGGAGGGATTACTGTTGGCAAACATAATCGATTATGTGCGCGGCGCGGACGGCGTACTCATGCTGAATGGTATGAACGCGGCGGATGCGCTAGCGCTGGCACTCGCGGCGGGCGTGGACTGGACGCGGCTGGATTCAAGCGGCATGACTATTGCGGCGGCGGTTAAGGTACATACACGGGAGCTTGAATCGGTATCGTCCAACCTGCGGGCGCTGCTTTCGGCTATGGCCGCATCGCCGCGCTTTAGCGAACTTGTGCTGATAGACTTCGAGCGGCGCGACGAGCAAAGCCCCGCGACGCAGTTCGCCGCCGTGACGATATGGGATGGTCAGGGCGCGTACGCGGCCTATCGCGCTACGGACGGCACGCTTGCGGGCTGGTTCGAGGATCTGCAATTGGCTTACGCCGAACCCGTGCCCGCGCAGACGCTGGCTCAAGCCTACTTTGCGCGCATGGCGGCGCGGTTTGACGGCGGACTGTACGCGGGCGGGCATTCCAAGGGCGGTGCACTGGCGCTGTACGCGGGCATAACGGCGGGCGCGGCGCAAGCGCGCATCGGGCGGCTGTACTCTTTCGACGGGCCGGGCGTATCGCGCGCAACGTTTGAGTCGGATGCCTATTCACGCATAAATGACAGGCTGCTTACCGCAGTGCCGCCCGAATCCACGGTGGGAATGCTTTTGTGGCAGGGCGGCGAAGAATGCGTGGTAAAGTCAACCGCGCGCGGCATACTTCAGCACGACGCGTTTACATGGCTGACAGACGCGAAGGGGCTTGTGTGCGACGGCGAGCTGAGCCAGTACAGCATACGATTGCGCGCATTCGTGCGTGAGCTGATCGACAATCTGCCGCAGGCGGCGCTGGCGCGGCTGGTCGAGGGACTGTATGAGCTGGCCATGAACAGCGGTGCGCGCACTGTCGATGAACTGAAGCAATATTTATCCGATCACGCCGACGAGCTGTCGGGCGGCAGGCTTCGCAAGTATGTTCAGGCGGCAAAACTTGCGCTGAATATGCTTGAAACAGTACGCGCCGCGGATGGCAGAGGCACTAATGCAAACGCGGCAGAATGATGCTATACTGTAAAAGGCTGGAACGGCGGCAAATCGTCGCGACAAACGCGGCATTTGCCGCCGATTATGTACAGATATTTTTTGATTTTTCCTGTAAGATTTCTTTAGAGTGTGTCTCAAAAATTCCTGAGTACGCGATTTCGGGCGTCGCTGCGCCATTTCCGCGTCACAAAGCTCGACTTAGCGTTGCTAAGCCTTCGGGCTTCTTCCTTGAATTGACGCAAAATCCACTTGGGTCTGCGAATTGTTCCGCTTGAGACACACTCTAGGCAGCGATGAAGGCTGGATATGGGTGTGCTATTCGTCACAGACGTTCAATCATGATGGCAGCAAAGCCTGCGTAAGCAAAGACATTCCATCGCTTTGGAAGGTGGAAAGGGACGATGGCGGAGAATGGGTGGTCGTTCAGATACGCGAACATCCCTGAGTAATTGCGGCGGCCGAACGTCCCGCCTTACCCCAAAACGCAAACCAAGCCCGACGGCACAGTGCCGTCGGGCTTTTGCACGCATTCCGCATTGCGCGGATAAGATCGTATCTCTGCGTCCGGCTTTAGGCCGTGAACGCAGCACTTGCAATCGACGGCTCTTACGCCGCCAGGAAACCGCGCATGTCGGACTCCAACCCGTCTACGTAGTCGCTCACAACCAGGTCGAGCGGCTTGCTAAGATCAAGAGAGAGTATGCCGAGGATGGACTTCGCATCAACGATGTACCGGCCCAGCACCAGCTCCATGTCCTGCTTGTAGCGGGAGGCGATTTCAACGAACCTGCGGATGTCCTCCGGAGTGCTAAGCTTTACGCGCATTTTCATATTTTGTTCCTCCCTTTACTCTGTCGGCCGATGGCCGAAATTCTGTTGCCGTGGCTCTGCGCGGCAGTCTCAGCCGCCTGCGCTTATCGCTCCCGGCGGGATGTATTTTACTCCTGCCATGTTGCATAATGCAGTCGAATTTGTAATTATATGGGAAGGATTCCGAAGCGATTATCGGGCGAAATGGTTATACGATGGTAAACTCGCTGGATTTATTAACCGATCGGGGCGTTTTCCTACCTGTACGCTGGGTTATGTTAACTGTTATTAAGGCATTTACAGGGCGAGGCGGCAGTTCAGACTCACTGCGCTTTGACCAGATAAACGCGATTACCTGCTCCAGCCGTCCGTGAGCAGTTCAATCCACGCGCACAGCGCCTCGCGCGAGAACTCGCCCAGCGCCCGTGAGTATGCCTTAAACGCCTTTTGGTCGTTTTCACGCATGAACCGCAGCGCCTTTTTAGGCCCATAGTAATGCAGTCCGTGCAGGTCAAAGTATATCTCCAGACTGTCGATAAGCACCCAGTGCCAGCGGAACATGCCCTCTGCGTCGCCGCGTGCCGAACGTGCCAGCATCTTTCTGCACCACTCGGCTTCCTCGCGCAGTTCGTCCGCGGACTTCTTGGGAATGGACGCAATATAGTCCAGCACGCGCCGTTTAAGCCGCGCGGCAATGCCCGACTTATCCAGAATTATGCGCCCGTCGAATACCTGAACGAACTCCTCAGGGTCATAGTCGTTCGCGAACGTCTCGGGCGGATATACGAACACGTCCAGCACCGTACCCGCGACGATAGACGAATCGTGCGTGCGCGCGCCGGGCGCGATGACCAGCGCGTCGAAGTCGCTGTGCTCGCCCGCACTTCCGTCGGCGAACGAACCGTATGCGATTATCGCGTCGGGCGAGTATTTTTGCCTGAGGTAGTCGATAACGGCGCTTGATATATCCATGCAATTCACATCCGCAAATCAGTTTGTACAAGCCGCAGTATAGCAGAAACGCGCGCAAAAGTCCAGAAGGATAGGCGGCGTTAAGGCAGTTCAGCCCTGAACAGCTGCCTTAGAGTGTGTCTCAAAAATTCCCTAATCCGCAATTTCGGGCGTCGCTGCGCCATTTCTGCGTCACAAAGCTCGACTTAGCGCTGCTAAGCCTTCGGGTTTCTTCCTTGAACTGACGCAAAATCCACTCGAACTTGCGGATTGTTCCGCTTGAGACACACTCTAGCGCCCGCAAAAAAGCGCCCTTCCGATTGAGGAAGGACGCGAAATGCTTTCTGAGATTTACTGCGCCTGAATCCGTGCGTTTAGCGCGGAAACGTCGGCGGCCAGAGCGGTCTTAACCGCCGCCTGATGGTCAGGGTCAACGCGGTTGGTGCCGTGCGTGCGGCTGTTGGTAAAGTGGATGCAAAAGTGGCCGACGAAGCTGTTGTTGGATATTGACTCGCCGCCGTGGGGCATACCGTTCATCGACGCGGCGATATTTTTACCGCCCACGGTCACGATTATCGCGCGGCGCGTCCACGACCACTTGCCGCCGTACAGACGGTAGATCTGCCACGAGTCAAACTCGGTCAGCGGTTCGGAGTCGGCGTGATTCTTGCCGCCCAAGCGGCGTATCGTGAACGATATGCCGGTCTTTACGTCGGTGACAACCGCGGTAGTGCCGTCCTTGAACGTGCCGTGCGAGCGGTTGAGGAAGCCGTCGGTGTTTTCAAACCAGTCCATATCCTCAATTTCGCCGATAACCGGGTGCGGCGCGCTGCCCGCGACCTCGGAGGGAGTGTTGGATTCGACGTCGGCGCGATCACCCGCCTCGTCATACGACACCGCGTCGTCCGAATACAGGCGCGTCTGCGTCTGAGTGCCCGCTACGCCGTCCACGCTTATCTGATTGCCCTTCTGGAAGCTCTTTACCGCGTTGACGGTGTTGGAGTCGTATATCGAGTTTACAGTCGCGGTGTAGTAGCCCAGCTCCTTCAAACGCTCCTGCAGCTTCTTAACCGCATCGCCGGTCGAGCCGGACTTCAGTATGGTATAGGTGGGCGCGGGGGTAGCGTCGGGGTCGGGAGTGGCAGTTGCAGTAGGCGCGGGGGTCACGGTAGGCAGATTGCCCGTGTAAAGCGCGATCTGCGTGGCCGAGTCGGCTATTCCGGTGGCCTCCAGACCCACGCTGATCTGGAACATCTTAACCGCCGCCGCAGTCTTTGCGCCATATGCGCCGTCAGCGGAGCCAGTCAACAATTTAAGCTCGATAAGGCTACGCTGCAGCGTCTTTACATTTGCGCCGACCGAGCCGGTTTTAAGCTCGGGATAGGCGGTGGCCGCAGGCGCTGCACTGGGCGCGGGGGTCGCAGTCGCTGTGCCCGCCATCGGTGCGTCGTATGCGAACAGACGCTCCTGCGTCTCCATGGTGGCAACGCCGGTTACGCTTATGCCGCACGCGACTTGGAATGCCTTAACTGCTGTCTGAGTATTGCCGCCGAAGTAGCCGTCGGCATTGTCATTCAGGAACTTCAGATCGATCAGGCGCTGCTGCAGCTTCTTTACGTCGCTGCCCATGTCGCCCATTTTAAGCTCGGTATAGTCGCCGTCCTCGCCCTCCTTATAGGGTGCGCGGGGGGAGTAGAGCAGCGTATATGTGGCCTTGTCCAGCACGCCCGTGCGGGTAAGTCCCGCCGTGGACTGGAAGTCCATCAGCGCGGCCTCGGTCAGCGCGCCGAACGTGCCCTGCAGCGAACCGCTGTAATAGCCCAGTGCGGTCAGGCGCTGCTGCAGCGTCTTTACCGCCTCGCCGGTCGAACCACGGCTTATCTCGACAAAGTTGTCGCCCGCGGGCGTGTCCGCGCCGGAGGAGTACAGCGCGTTGTGTGTAAGCTGATCCACATCGCCGGTAACGTTCAGTCCGCGCGCGGCCTGAAACGCCTTGACAGCCGCCTTGGTCGCGTTGCCGAACGCGCCATCGGCCGCGCCGGTGAGATAGTTTAGCTCTATGAGCCGCTTTTGCAGCTGCTTGACCGCCGCCCCCGTGCTGCCCTTGGACAGCGTGCCGGGGAAGGCGACGCTCGTCGAATTGGTGGGCGCGGACGTAGGCGTAGGCACGGGCGTGGGTATTATGGTGGGCGCCGCCGTCGCGGGTTGGTTTTCTATAAACCAGTTGTCATCGGGCGCCTGCGTGGGAGCGGGCGCGGCAGCCTCGCTTCCGGCCGAGGGCGCTTCGTCCGAATACAGGCGAATGTAGGTTTCAAAGTTGAGCGTGCCGTCCACAGTTATGCCGCACTTTATCTGGAACGCCTTTACAGCGGCGGCGGTGTTCTTGCCGAACGCGCCGTCCGCGGTGCCCTTCAGATACCCCAGCGCGCTCAGGCGGCGCTGCATCTGCTTGACCGCCTCGCCGACGGAGCCGGTCTTCAGTACGCCCGAAAACTCCGGCGTGCTGGACGATACGACGCTGTTTGTGCCGGACGACGAATCGTCGTCTGCGGGCGCGGCAGTGGGGGCCGCGGTGGGCGCGGATACGGCCGCGTCGGCCTTGGGCGCATCGTCCGCGAACAGGCGGTTATACGTGGTTTCGCCCACGATGCCGTCGGCGATCAGGCCGCAATTTATCTGGAACGCGGTCACGGCCTGCTTGGTTATGGAGCCAAAGTTGCCAGTGATGGGGTTATTGAAGTAGCCCAGTTCGCTAAGGCGGCGCTGTATATCGCGCACGGCAGTGCCCGACGAGCCCTGCTTTATTATCTTGAAGGCATACATATCCGCCGAGTCCAAATCAAGCGTGGCTTCCTCGGCGCAGGTATAGTCGGCAACCTCGTCGGCAAAAGTCTGGACAGGGGCGGCCATCAACATCGCAAACGAGAGCGCGCCCGCGATTGCGCTGCGACCGGCTTTAATAATGCTCATATTGCACCTCTATACAAATATTGCGGACAATCGCTTGCCGCCTGATGAATTCTAATGGAATCCTCATATATTATATTGCAAATTTATTACGACTGTCAAGCGCGTTGTCATGAACGTTGTGAGTTTAATTGTATTCGTTAAACTTAGGGTGTGTCTCAAAAATTCCGGAGTACGCAAATTCGGGCGTCGCTCCGCCATTTCTGCGTCACAAGGCTCGACTTAGCGCTGCTAAGCCTTCGGATTTATTCCTTGAACTGACGAAAAATCCACTTGGGTCTGCGGATTGTCCCGCTTGAGACACACTCTAATTGAGAAGAAAGCTTTCAAAAAATCCAATACGGAGAGAGCGTGCTCTCTCCGTATTCATTACCCAAATTTTCTGCACCAGCTCAGTTTTGTGACTCCGATATGTGATGTATGCAAATTCATATTGCCCTAAACCAGTATAGGGCGTATAATGAATTCCATGGCGCGCATTAAAGGCGCGTATGCGGAGGAGAAACAAATGACGGAATTCATGAACGGGTTTGAGCAGATGCTGAACGTGGTGATCGAATTCAGCATACACCTGCTGGAATTCATGGGCGTGGCGACTATACTAGTGGGCGCGGTGCGCGCGGTATACGAGCTGTTCCGGCACAATCCGGGGGTCAGGCTTAAACTGGCCGAGAGCATGGCGCTGGCGCTGGAATTTAAGCTGGGCGGCGAGATACTGCGCACGGTGCAGGTGCGCGACTGGAGCGAGATCGCAATTGTCGGCGCGATAATATTGCTGCGCGGCGTGCTGAACCTGCTGATACATCACGAAATACGCGTCGAGGAAGAGCGCGACGAACGCCTGAAGCACATGTCCGAGCCGGAGCACGGCGGACATGGCGACGACGTGCACACCATACACGGCTGCGTCGAATCGAGCTGCGTGTTTCCCACGCCCGATATGGACAAGACCGCCGAGTGGTACTCGCGTTGTTTAGGCTTCCGCGCAGAGCGGTACTTGAATGACAGCGAGCCGCACATATGCCTGTACCGCGAGGGCATCGAGATAATCCTGACCGACTCCAACGGCGCGCCCGTGCGCACCAACCGCGACCTGTACGGCAGCGGCTGTGACGGCTTCTTCGCGACCGACGCGGTTGAGGCGCTCCAGCGCGAATTTATGGCCAAGGGCGCGCGCATACCTAAGCCGCTCGAAAACAGCAATGGCGGCAATTACGGATTCGTGGTTGAGGACATGGACGGCCGCTATCTGGACTTTGTACGCAAGGAAAACTGATAAACTGCGCAAATATTTTCGCCCGCGCCACACAAAGCTTTTGCTGTGTAGCGCGGGCAGTGGTATAATAAGGATATATTAATGAAATCCAGCGCGCGCTAAAGCGCCGACTGTGGAGGTGCCGTATGGCTGCTTTGAAGATACTGCTTGTGGATGACGATCCCAATATACGCCAGCTGCTTAATCTGTATCTGACCAAGGAGGGCTATCAGGTCGAAATGGCCGAGCGCGGCGATACCGCCGTGACTATGTTCAAGCAAAACCCGCCCAGCATAATGCTGCTGGACGTAATGCTGCCCGGCATGGACGGCTGGCAGGTATTGCGCGAGGTGCGTAAGGTATCCAACATACCGATAATCATGCTGACCGCAAAGGACGAAACCTTTGACAAGGTGCTGGGTCTTGAGCTGGGCGCTGACGACTACATAGTCAAGCCCTTCGACCCCAAGGAAGTGACCGCGCGCATAAAGGCCGTGTGCCGCCGCTTCCAGCCCGCCGAGGCCGCGCCCGCGAAGGAACTGGTTTTCCCCGGACTGACAGTGAACCTGACGCAGTACGAAGTCACCTACCGCGGCCAGCAATTGGAAGTCCCGCCCAAGGAGCTGGAGCTGCTGTACTTCCTGTGCAGCCATAAAAACCAGGTCTTTACGCGCGAACAGCTGCTTGAACAGGTGTGGGGCTATGAGTTCTTCGGCGACAGCCGCACCGTGGACGTGCACATAAAGCGCCTGCGCGAAAAGCTGACCGGCTGTGAAGAACTGGGCTGGAGCATAAAGACCGTGTGGAGCGTCGGATATAAGTTCGAGGTGAAATGATGCGCTATCCGCTGTTTTTGCGAGTGCTTAGCTCGATACTGGTCACGGTGCTGGTCACGCTGCTGGTGCTTTCGTTTACGCTGGTGGGCTTCCTGCGCGCAAACGGCGTGGCGCAGAAGCAGGAGCTTTTGCGCGAACAGGCGCGCGACGTGGCCGCGATGATGAGCCAGCGCGACGGCACGTATATGTGGTCGGTCACGACCAACTGGGACAAGGTAATACGCGAAAAGATACGTTCGATCAGCGAGGACAACGACGCGACGATCTGGCTGGTAGATCGCAACGGGTTTGTGCTCAGCCTGTCCGACGACACCGATTCTTTGGCCAAACGCCTGAGGGACGAAAACGTGCTGGCACAGCTTCAGCGCGTGCTGTCGGGCGAGGAGATACAGGTTCAGGGCCTGTTTTCCGAGCTGGGCGGCCAGATAGTCACCGTCGGCGTGCCGTGGATCGATCGCTATGGCGATGTGGGCGGCGCGGTACTCCTGCATACCGACGTGAGCAATCTGGATGTAAGCTTCGGTGCGATGGGCCGTCAGGTGGCGGTCGCGGCGATAGCGGCGCTGATACTGGGCGTGGCGCTGTCGTACCTTATGTCGCGCTCGATCACGCGCCCGATAACCACCATATCCAAGGCGGTGGGCCGGTTTGCCAAGGGCGAACTGGACAGCCGCGTGGATATAAACAGGCATGACGAGCTGGGCGAGCTGGCCGACGCATTTAACTCGATGGCCGAGGATTTAAGCAAGCTTGAGACGCTCCGGCGCGGCTTTGTCGCCAACGTGTCGCACGAACTGCGCTCGCCCATGACCAGTATGCAGGGCTATGTTCAGGGCATGTTGGACGGCACCATACCGGAGGAGGACTATCCGCAATACCTGAACGTGGTGCTGTCCGAAACCAAGCGGCTCAATAAGCTGATAAGCGAATTGCTCGACCTGTCGCGCATAGAGTCGGGCAAGTTCCCGCTCAACTGCCAGAAGTTCGACGTGAACGAACTTATCGCGCGCATAATGTTCCAGTACGAGGGCCGCATCGAGGAAAAGCACATCAATGTCGATATATCGTTCAGGCAGGAGCAGTGCTTGGTCTGGGCCGACCCCGACAGGATAAGTCAGGTGGTCGTGAACCTGATCGACAACGCGGTCAAGTTCCTTCAGGATGGCGGCAGCCTTACCTTATGGACGCTGATGGACGAGGATCA
Source organism: uncultured Eubacteriales bacterium (assembly GCA_948467645.1). Taxonomy (GTDB): domain Bacteria; phylum Bacillota; class Clostridia; order Christensenellales; family Aristaeellaceae; genus Fimadaptatus. Next base: position 25,871 of record CAOKFD010000026.1, read on the forward strand.
CGCCATAATCACGATAAAGGACGACGGCCCCGGCATCGCGTCGGACGATCTGCCGTATATATTCGACAGGTTCTATAAGGCCGACAAGGCGCACTCGGGCAAGGGCACGGGACTGGGACTTTCCATAGTAAAGAAGATACTGGAGCAGCACGGTCAGGAGATCAAGTGCACGTCCACGCCCGGCCGCGGCACGTCGTTCATGTTCACGCTGGCCAAATACACGCCTGAATTAGAAAAGAAACAGGCCGAAAAGGCGCAGGCCGATGGCGCAAAGCAGTCCGCACGCGAGCTGCCGCCGGCCGATAATCAGGATAAAGCATAGTAAGTCAATGCGACAGAAGGGACGGGATACATATGACAGGTATATTCGCAAAGCGCGCCGTATGCACCCTGCTGGCGGCGCTGATGCTGAGCGGCACGGCGCTGGCCGATGTAAGCAAGCCCGCGACAAAGGGCGGAGTGAGCGAGGATAAGTCCGAAACCGAGGTGCAGACCTCAGACGCACAGGAGGACACGGGCTATTCGCTGCTGTTCACCAACAACCCCGTGCCCGACATCGCGGAGCGCTGCCTGCCCAGCGTGGTGGGCGTAATCAACATGGTATCCACGTTCGACTTCGATTCGCGCAAGACCAACGACGAGGAGTATGCTTATGGCTCAGGTGTGGTAATCGACGACGATGGCCACATAATCACCAACGCCCATGTGGTTCAGGGCGCGGACAAGGTGAAGGTGCTCCTGGTCGACGACAGTGAGCTGGAGGCCGAAATCGTGGGTACGGATACCGATTCCGATTTGGCCGTGCTGTACGTCGAGGGACTTAACCAGCCCGCAATCGCGCTGGGCGATTCGGAAAAGCTGCGCGTGGGCGATTTGCTTATCGCGATAGGCAATCCGGGCGGCTATTACGGCTCGGTATCGGTTGGCGTAGTCAGCGCGCTGGAGCGCGACATAGAGCAGTTCGCGCGCCCCATGCAGATAATCCAGACCGACGCGGCCATGAGCCCCGGCATATCGGGCGGCGCGCTGCTTAACAGCAGGGGCGAGCTGGTGGGCATACCCGCGCTGGGCGTGCTGCTTTACGAGGGGCTTAACTTCGCGATACCCGTAAACACCATGCGCGATGTTGCCGCCGAGCTTATCGAGTACGGCAAGGTGCGCAAGCCCAGCATAGGCATATACTACACCGTTCAGGACGGCCCCGACGAACCGCTTAAAAACTACCTGCCCGCGGGTCTTTTAGTGGGCGAGGTGGGCGCGGACACGCCTGCCGAAAACGCGGGTATGCGCGTGGGCGACGTGATTTACTCCGTCGCGGGCGAGCGCGTAAAGAGCGGCCGCGATCTTGCCAACGTCATGCAGGGCTACACGGCGGGCGATACGGTCACGTTTACCGTGTACCGCTTCTCGTATGAGGACAGGCCGCTGGAAGAAAACTTCGTTGATATAGATATAACGCTGGAATACCTGAGCTGATTTTTTAGCGCCGCCGCATACCCTAAGCAGAGCATGGGATGCGGCGGCGCTGGCTTTTTCAGCGGTTTACACAATGTAACCGGAAAAAAACTTGACTAAGACCATGTTCAGCCGTACACTGAAAACACTGCGCCGCGTAATCTTTATCGCGGCAAATATAAATCGGGCGCGCCCGCGTATCCGACGCAGAGCACGCGCCCGTGCCGAAGGGATGGACTGTATGAAAAGTGAATATTCGACCCGCCGTGGGTATTTTACGGTCTGCCCGCGCCGCATGTGCGCGGCAGCGACGCGCGTGTAAAACGGCGATTCGGAGTGTGTCTCCATTAATTTCTGAGCGCACAATTTCAGGCGGCTCAGAGCTGTTTGAGCGTTACAAAGCTCAATCAAGTGCGACAGAGCTTTCGGCTTACCAAGCAAAATCATCCGAACATGCGGATTGTCCTGCTTGGGACACGCCCTTGTAATGCCGGAACATAAATCGAAACGCGCTTACGCCTTGCTTTATCGATCGACATATCAGGAGGAATTGCGTCATGCCCGTAAGAATACCCAATAGCCTGCCCGCAGCGCAGGTGCTCAAAGATGAAAATATATTCGTGATGACCGAGCGGCGCGCGCGCATACAGGAAATTCGCCCGCTTAAAATCGCGATACTTAACCTTATGCCTACCAAGGAAGTCACCGAAACCCAGCTGCTGCGTCTGATCGGCAACACGCCGCTTCAGGTGGACGTGACGCTCTTGCGAACGGCCAGCTATCAGGCGCGCAACGTGTCCAGCGCGCATCTGGATACGTTCTATAAGACGTTCGACGAAGTGCGCGACAGCAAGTTCGACGGACTGATAATCACCGGCGCGCCGGTCGAGATGCTGGACTTTGAGGAGGTTCAGTACTGGAACGAGCTGACCCGCATAATGGATTGGGCCGAGGAGCACGTATTCTCCACGCTGTACATCTGCTGGGCGGCGCAGGCCGGCATGTACTACCGTTATGGCGTGCCCAAGTATGAACTCGAAAAGAAATGCTCGGGCGTGTACCGCCACCGTATACTGGTCAAAAACTGTCCGCTGCTGCGCGGCTTTGACGATTATTTCTTCGCGCCGCACTCGCGCCATACCGAGGTACGCGCGGAGAACATTGTGAACGTGCCCGAATTGCAAATACTGTGCGACAGCGTTAAGGCGGGCGTGTATCTGGTCGCCAGCCGCGACGGCAAGCACGTATTCGTGACCGGCCACGCTGAGTACGACGCGGATACACTCAAGCTGGAGTACGAGCGCGACACCGCGCGCGGACTCAATCCGCAGATACCGTATAACTACTTCCCGGAGGACGATCCCACCCGCGAGCCGATGGTGCGCTGGCGCGCGCACGGGAACCTTTTGTTCTCCAACTGGCTAAACTATTACGTATATCAGGAGACGCCGTACGACATAGATCAGATCGGCAAGCGATAATGAATGGCAAAAAAAGCGTTCCCCCTGCACATGCGGCAGAGGGAACGTCGTGCGTCTGGGATTAAGACGGATATTCGCAAGCAATTATATCTTGAACTCGCCCAAAGTTTCGGCGCTCCAGTCGGCGATGCGCCTTAGCTCCGGCCAGTCCGCGTCCGAACTCCAGTCGTGCACGCCGCCGACCATGAAGCCCGCGGCCTTTGCCGTGCGCGCCGCGTGCAGCGCGTCCTCGAACACGATGGCTTCATCCGGGCGCACGCCCAGCTTATCGGCGGCGGCTAAGAAGCAGCGCTCATGCGTCTTGCCGCCCCAGTCGTCCGAGCACGCCACAAACTCGAACAGATTGAGCACGCCGAAGCGCTCAAGAGCCGAGCGCACCATGTCGCTGCCCGTGGCCGACAGTATGCACAGGCGCATACCCGCATCCTTCATGCGGCGCAGCGCGTCCAGCGCGCCCGGCTTGGGCTGAACCTCGTGCGCGTACATGCGCCGGATGGTCTGGTACAGTTCTTCGGTGAGCGCGTCTACGTCGCCATCGGGGATGAAGTTGTCGTGTATCCATTCCATCGTGTCCTCCATGACCATGGGCGCGATAAGCTCAAGCAGGTTGTCGGGGGGAGTGGCTCCGTGGCTGATTATCAGATCGCGGGGCGCGTCCGTCCATACGTGCATCGATTCGGCGATGGTGCCGTCAAAGTCACATATGGCCGCGCGGGGGCGGCGGCTTAGGCTGTTCAAATCGGTTTACTCTCCATATCGTCGCCGCACGATATGCGCGGCGGTATTTTTTTCGCCATGATACCACATGCGCGCGCGCAAATCAACGCACGTACATGTATGAATTTTGCAAAATCCGCAGGATAAGCGTATTTAACCGATACGCAACCTGAAAGGTGCTATTTGGCTGTGTAAACGGTGGCCGCGCAGGGAACAAACCGCGCGCGGATAATGTCTAAATAGCGCGAAAATTTTTTTGCGTTAAGGTCGTTTACAAATGCGCGCGGATACTGTCCGAATAAGGGCAGAACGTGCATTTTAAGCGGGGATATAACCGGCAATATAACGGCATACCGAGGTGCATTTTCGATGAATTATGATGACGATAAGGTGCGTCGGCGCACGAACGCGCGCGACAGCTACGACGACGACATGTACGATGACGAGCCGCGCGAGGATACGCGCCGCAGGCGTTCGGCCGCGCCCACTTACGATAACCGTCCGGCACAAAGCAGTCGGAATACATATGAAGGGCGTTCGGCTCAGGGCAGTCGCAGTTCCTATGAAGGGCGTTCAGCGCAGAGCAGCCGCAATGCCTATGAAGGCCGTTCGGCTCAGGGCAGTCACAGCTCCTATGAAGGGCGTTCAGCGCAGAGCAGCCGCAATGCCTACGAAGGGCGCTCCACACAAGGCAGCCGTCAGTATGCCTCCGCATCGCGCAGGTATTCCGACGACGAGCGCCGCGGAACCAGCTATGACGACTACGCCGCGCGCCGCAGCTATTCGCGCGTGGACGACGATTACGACGACGAGCCGGTGCAGCATAGAGCCGTGCGCCGCGCCTCTGAAAACTACTCCCACGCGCAGACCGAGTATGCGCGCCCGCGCAATTCGCAGTCTCGCCGCAACGTGCGCGAAGAGGACGATTACGACTTCGCCGAACGCAGCCGCTCATACGGTTCGCACTCCCGCAAGCCCAACAATACGGGAAAGTACGTGGCGATAGCGCTGCTGGCGGCGGTGCTGATTATCGCGATACCGCTTAGCATACGCGGCGGACTGTTCAGCGGACTGACCGCCAGCGTCGCGGGACTGGGCACTGTGCCTACTGCGCAGACCCCGTTTGAGGACGTGTTCGCGTCGCCCACGCCCGACCCGGCGGCGACAGAAGTGCCCGCGCCCACCGAACAGCCGACTGAGCTGCCCACGTTTGCGCCCACCGAGGTTCCGGGCCGCGTGCTCGACCCCGACAAAAAAGCGATTGCGCTGACGTTCGATGACGGCCCCAGCAAGCAGACCCGCAAGATACTGGCGACGCTGGCCGAATATGACGGCCTCGCGACGTTCTTCACCGTGGGCGAGCGGCTGGACGACTATTCCGAAACGCTCCAGATGATTTACGATTCGGGTTGTCAGATCGGTATGCACACCTACAGTCACGCCAACCTGAGAAAGCTCTCAAAGAGCGAGATACTCGATGAAATAAACAAGACCAACGATTTGATCTACAAGTACACGGGCGAATATTCACAACTGGTGCGCCCGCCCTACGGCGCGGTCAACGACACGGTAAAGGCGACCGTCGAGCAGCCCATGATAAACTGGTCGATAGACACGCGCGACTGGGAAAGCCGCGATGCCAACAGCGTGTATAACGAGATTATGAACAACGTCGAGGACGGCGACATAATCCTGATGCACGATCTGTATGCCTCGACCGCCGAGGCGGTCAGCATGGCCGTGCCCGATCTGGTGGCGCAGGGGTATCAGCTGTGCACGATAGACGAACTGTTCAAGCTGAAAGGCATAGAGCTTACGGCCGGAAAAGTATACCTGTCCGCTAAAAAATCCAGCGACGATTAAACGGCAAAATAAGGCCCGCCGATATTCCAAAGCAGGGGAATACCGGCGGGCTTTTTGCGCAGTGCGGCGAGCCATAGCCCCTAAAAAAGCGGCGAACGCAGAAACCGCCCGATTCGCGCGCGCCATACTTTACGGCGCGCACGAACAAGCAGCGCCGCTTCATAAGAAAGCAAAGAAACGAATATAACCGGTTTCTTTTACTTTCTTTGGTACTTTCTTTCCTTTTCTTTTTCTAAAGAAAAGGAAAGAAAGTACGCCCCCGTCGTTACCACGTTAACCCTGCGATCAGTTGTGCGGCTAGTTCGATTTTGTAGGGCATTCGGTTTAGCTTGGCGAATTCTTCGCGCGTGTGCGCGCCTGCGCCCTCCATGCCTAGGCCGTCCAGGACGGGCGCGCCTGCTGCGGCGGCTATGGAGATGTCGCCGGCACCGCCCGTCTGTTCGAGAGTGGCCGTCTCGCCTAAGTTGGACGCAATCTCGCGCGCCATGTTGTATAAACACTGACTGCCCGCGCTGAGCTTGGCCGCCGGGTGCGATGGGCCGAATGTAAGCTCGGTCGTGCAGCCCTCTATGCCCGGCTCGGCACAGATGGATTTTATCTTGTCGGCGATTTCCTGCTTGTACGCCATGTCAAAATAGCGGTACTCGCAGTGCGCCTCCGCATAGTCCGCAACCACGTTCTCCGCAGTACCGCCGGTTATGCTGCCTACGTTTATCGATATGTCGCGCGCATCGTCGCGTAAAGTGTATAGCCGCTCCACACGATGGCATATCTCCTGTATCGCACTGTGGCAGGACTTGTATACCATGCCCGCGTGACCGCGCACGCCGCGGCACTTTATCGTGAACGACGAAACGCCCTTGCGCTCGCATACCAGCGCACCGCTTGGCCGCGCCGGTTCAAAGCTCAGACATGCAGCCGCAGTTTTCGCGCTTTCAGTTATAAGCTCCTGACTGGACGGCGAACCCAATTCTTCGTCCGGGTTGATCAGTATCTGTAAGGTGTACTTGTCCTTGTCCACGCCGGGAAGCGCCTTCTCCAATGCGCAGAGCATGATCGCAATGCCGCCCTTCATGTCCATAACGCCCGAACCGTAAGCTGTGTCGCCCTCAATGCGGAAAGGCATGAAGTCGTGGCGCGGGAATACAGTGTCCATGTGCCCAATCAGCATTATCTTCTTCGGGCCGTGGCCGTATGTGGCCTCGATTATCGTGGGCTTGCCGGGCGCGCGGTGCGGCTTCAGCTCAAATCCCAAAGACTGTATATCGTCAAGTATTACCTCGGCCAGCGCGTTAACGTCGTCAATATCAACCGAACCGCTGGGCATGGATACGTATTTTTCAAGCAGTTTAAGTGCGTCCATAAAGTCATGCTCCTTTCAAATGTGCCTTAAAATAATAAACCTCCCGGCGTGCCGCGCCATATAACTTCGATAGCTGAATGACCGACACGCTGAAAGGTTTTCAAGTGATTTAAGTAGCGTAAGGCGGTATCACAACACCTTGCGCAGGAAGTCCTGCGTGCGCTTCTCGCGCGGCGCGCCGAATATCTGCGCGGGCGTGCCTTCCTCCACGATTACGCCGCCGTCCATGAACAGCACGCGGTCGCCTACCTCGCGCGCAAAGCCCATCTCGTGCGTGACCACGATCATGGTCATGCCGCCCAGCGCCAGATTCTTCATTACGTCCAATACCTCGCCTACCATCTCGGGGTCGAGCGCGCTCGTCGGCTCGTCAAACAGCATCATGTCCGGGTCCATCGCCAGCGCGCGCACTATCGCCACGCGCTGCTTCTGGCCGCCCGAGAGCTGACTCGGCCACGCGTCGGCCTTGTCCTTGAGACCTACCCTGTCGAGCAGCTGCAGCGCCTTTGCTTCGATTTCCTGCTTCGGCACCTTTTTTACCTTCATCGGCGCGATAGTTATGTTGTCTAGTACGCGCAGGTGGGGGAACAAGTTGAACTGCTGAAACACCATGCCCATGCGCTCGCGCAGTTGGCGCGTCTGGTTGCGGTCGGCCATTATGTCCTTGCCCTCGACCAGTATGGTGCCCGCCGTCGGCTTTTCAAGCAGGTTCAGCGAACGCAGGAACGTCGATTTGCCGCTGCCGCTGGGGCCGATGATTACGACCACCTCGCCGCGCCGCACGTTAAGGTCAACGCCCTTTAATACTTCCAGCTTGCCAAAGTCCTTTTTAAGCCCCTTTACCTCGATAAGCACTTCGCCCAGCTTCTTGCTGGAATCGCTATTAATGCTGTTCACTCTGCCTCAGCCTCCTCTCAAGCAGCCCCAGCAGCCGGGACGCGGTAAACGTAAGCACAAAGTATACCAGCGCCGCCACCGTCATCGTCTCCAGATACAGATAGTTGGTCGCCGCCAGCTTCTGCGCCTGATACGTAAGCTCGTAAAGACCCACGGCGTACAGAAGCGAGGACTCCTTGATTATCGACACAAACTCGTTGCCCATCGCCGGGAGCGTCGTCTTCATCGCCTGCGGCAGGATTATATACAGCATGTTCTGCGTGCGCGTCATGCCCAGCGATACCGCCGCCTCGGTCTGGCCGTGGTCGATCGCCTGTATGCCCGCGCGCACTATCTCCGACATGTACGCCGACGAGTTGATTACCAGCGCGATTATCGAAAGCATCTTGCGCCCCGGGTTTATGCCCAGCTGCGGCGCGCCGTATACCACCATGAGCGCCTGAACCAGCAAGGGAGTACCGCGCAGGAATTCTACGTACAGGTTCATTATCCAGCGCACCGGCGCAATCTTGCATCGCCTTAGCAGCGTCACAATTACGCCCAGCAGCGTGCCGAATATAACCGTGTAAAACGCCAGCTCCAGCGTAAGTCCCGTGCCGCTTAAAAAGTTACTCAGGTTTTTCAGGAATATCTCGGGTACTTTTTCAATCTTATACATGGATACCTCCCCGCGCCGATGCGTTCATCGCTTTAGCGCAATGCACTGAATGCGATAGATTATACGGCAAGCATCGCGTAGAATCAAGGAACTAAATGTAAATTTATGCACAACGGACGCGAAAAAGCATAAAACATCGCATGAGGGACACGCATAATTATTCTTGCGGGTATCTCGCGCGCCGGTAGTGCAAAATTTCGCGCCGTATGGTAGAATGTATTGAATGGCAAAGGCCCGGGCGGCGTAAGCGCCGCGCGGATGTATGCGGAGGAGTTTTATTATGAGATATACAGACTTTCCGGGCGTGGGCAAGCGCGTATCTGTTATATGTATGGGCACCGACGTGATGGGCTCGTCGCGCAGTACCGAGCTGTCGCATAAGCTGCTTGACATGTATGCCGAAATCGGCGGCAACTTCATCGATACCGCGCGCATATACGGCCAGCAGGCCGACGGTACGTCCTTGAGCGAGCGCTGCGTGGGCGCGTGGCTCAGGTCGCGCGGCATTAGGGATAAGATAGTGCTGGGCACAAAGGGCGCGCACTATAATCCCCGCACAAAAGAGCGCCGACTGTCGCGCACGGACATAATATCCGACTGCGAGCACAGTCTGGACGATCTGGGCGTGGACTTCATCGACATATACTGGCTGCACCGCGACGACGACACGCGCCCGGTCGAAGAAATCGTGGATACGCTCAACGAACTCAAATCGCGCGGCTATGTTGGCGCGCTGGGCGCGAGCAACTGGACGGCAAAGCGCCTTGCCGAGGCCAATGCCTACGCCGCGCGCACCGGCAAGGCGGGCTTCTCGGCCGACCAGCCGCAGTGGAGTTTGGCGCGGCAGGTTGTGCCGGGCGATACCACGCTGGTGCAGATGCACGACGAACTGCGCGAGTTCCACAGGCGCACGGGTATGCCGGTCGTGCCGTATTCGTCCCAGGCGAAGGGCTTTTATTCCAAGCTGCATACTCAGGGCAGGGCGGCGCTGGAGCTGGGCAGCATGAAACCTTATGACGCGGCTGAAAACCTGAATAAGCTAAGCGTGGTCGAGCGCATAGCCGCCGAACACGGCGTGAGCGTGGGCGCGGTGGCGCTGGGCTACCTGACCGGGCAGGAATTCCCGGTGTTCCCGATAGTGGGCGTGTCGCGCGAGGAATACATGCACGACGTGCGCGAGGCGGGCGATCTGGTGCTTACCGCAGACGAAGTGCGCACGCTGGACGAGGCATAATATCATAATATTTTGAAAGGACAAAATGCACTATGGTTCACTATGAAGCTAACGGCAGTTCAATAGACATATCGTTTGAACAGGGCGAGGTAGTATCGCTAAAATGCAATGGCAAGACGATCAGCGCCGACGTACGCCTGCCGCTGTTTTCGTTCAGACTGCGTATGCCGACCTGCGAGGCGGTGGAGTTCAATGCACACGACGCTAAGCTGGTAAGCGAGCAAAGCGGCGCGGACTTTGCGAGCGCCGAATACGCGTTTGACAAATTCGACGGCCTGCGCGCGACGATCAGCGTGCGCTTCGGCGGCGAGGATTGGGCTGCGTGGCGCATGTCCATTAAGAACACCACCGAGGGCGCAGTCGAGTGGGTGGACTTCCCGCAGATTGCGCTCAAGGGCGAAAACGACGAGCGCAAGGCGTCGTTCTACTGGCCTTTCAATGAAGGCGTTCAGATAGACGATATCAACATGCGCGAAAATGGCTGGCAGCCCTACCGAGAGACGGAATTCCCGGGCGAAGGCAGTTACGCGCTGTTCCCGGGCATGGTCGAAAGCCAGTTTGTGGCATACGAGCTGGACGGCGGACTATACATGGCTGCATACGACGAAAAGCGCGGCATCAAGAATATCGACATCGTGCCGCTGGAAAATTGCGTGCGGCTCAAGATACGCACATACGCGGGCGGCGAGTTCGGCGCGGATTACGCGACCGACTTCGACGTTGTGACGACTCCGTTTGAGGGCGGCTGGATCGAGGCGGCGGACATGTACCGCGCGTGGTTTGAAAAACACATGCCCGAGGGTCTTAAAAAGCTAAGCGAAAATACCGAATTGCCGCGCTGGTACGGGGATGCGCCGATAGTTGTGAGCTACCCGGTACGCGGGCTGTTCGACACCGACGAAATCACGCCTAACAAGCTGTTCCCGTATGAAAACGCAATGCCGTTTATCGACGAGCTGGCGCGCAAGACCAACGCGCGCATAATGGTGCTGCTGATGCACTGGGAGGGCACTGCGCCGTGGGCACCGCCGTTTGTATGGCCGCCGTATGGCGGTGAGGAAGCCCTGCGCACGTTCATCGACAAGCTGCACGCGCATGGGCATCTGATCGGTGTGTACCTGAGCGGCATAGGCTTTACCGAGAAGAGCAATCTTATGGACTATGACTGCACTAAACTCATCGAGGAGGGCGGATACAAGCGCGACTTCGTGGTGTCGCCCGAGGGCGAGATCGTACACAGCCACATCTGCACCGCGCAGCGCGACGGCTACGACATGTGCCCGATGGGCAAGGATACCGCCGAAATCGCCGTGGGCGAGGCGCGCAAGATCGCGCAGGCAGGCGTGGACTATGCCCAGATACTCGACCAGAACCACGGCGGCAACCCGTACTTCTGCTATAGCCGCGAGCACGGCCACGCGCCCACGCCCGGCCCGTGGATGACCAGCGCCATGCAGGATATACTTAAACAGATACGCGCGGCCGCGCCCAACATGCTGCTGGGCTGCGAATCGGCGGCGAGCGAGCCGTTTATTCCCGAATTGCTGCTTAGCGACAACCGTTACAACCTGAATTACATGAATGGTATGCCTGTGCCGATGTATGCGTATGTGTACCACGAATACCTGAATAACTTCATGGGCAATCAGTGCTGCGCGCACTTCTGGTTCAAGCCCTGCGCGGACAGCCTTGCGTACCGCACGGCGTATTCGCTGGCGGCAGGCGATCTGGCTACGCTTATAATAACCGATGACGGGAGCATAATGCAGTGCTGGTGCGACCAGCAGTTCGACATACTGCCTGACCGCGAGGGCATAATCAACCTGCTGAGGAACGTAATGCGCCTGCGCCGCAAGTCGGGCAAGAAGTATCTGCACGGCGGGCGTATGCTGAGGCCGCACGAGGTCGTGGGCGCGGGCGAGCATACGTTTGAGATGCTGATGTGCCGCGATACGCTCACAGTGCCGCGCGTGCTCACCAGCCGCTGGCAGGCCGCGGACGGCTCCATCGCGCAGCTGCTTATCAACTGGACGGATGAAAACATAACCGTAAGCGTTGACGGTCGCGAGATAAGCGTGTCCGCGCAGAACGCGGTGCTGATGGAGGAGTAACCGGCAATGCAATATGGGGCGGTTTGCAAAGCAATCGCCCCTATTTTGGCTAAAGTGCTTAACGGTGGCGGTATCGACAGCGCGCGCGTACAGAGTTAAAATAAAGACGATAAAATGTGCTGGAGGCTGTGAATGAAAAAATTTAAAAGGGTCATGGCGCTCACCATCGCCATGGCGGTCATGTTTGCTATGTCGGCGTGCGGCAGCAATCCCGCGCCCGACAGCTATAACCTGAGCGCGGCGAATATTACCGTGGATTCGCTTACCAAAGTTGTGGGCGATCGCAAATATGAAAGCCGCACCGACAATAGCTCCGACGGCAAGACCGATTCGATACTCGTCAATTATTCGGGCGCAGGCAGCGACGACGTGCAGGCATACGCCAATTACCTGCGCGCGCAGGGCTTTATGGACTATTACGGCGTGGACGGCGTGCAGATGTGTCTGGCAAAGCGCGAAGGCGACGGCGCGGTCATCGCGAGCGCGCGCCTGAGCGACGGCCAGCTGGCGATAAAGCTGGAATGGAAGGCGCAGCTGCAGCTGTACTTTGACGAGACGCAGTACGTGTCGGGCAGCAGCCTTGCCATACTGCCCAGCCCGGAGATGATAGTGTTCGATTATCCCGTGCTGGCCGACGCGGTCGCGGCGCAGGATACCGTGAACCAGCTGATACTGGACGGCGTGAACAACATGATACAGTACGCCAAGGATACCGCCGCAGGCCGCGACCTCAAACTCATGGGCAGCTATGCGGTGGACAGCGCGCTGCCCAGCGACACGCGCATAACGCTGAAGGGCGAGCTGATAATGGGCGATGAGGTAAAAGACATCTCCATGACCGTTGCGATAAGCGATATGCTCTCCGCGCCCACCGCGCAGTACGGCGAAATATCGGCGCAATAGTAAATCTTAATAAAGGAATTTGCCGCCCGCCCGTCGAATTTATCCGGGCGGGCTGTAAATTGCATGGCCGTTAATTGCATAAACGAAGCGGGCGAGACTTGCTTTCCCCGCCATTACGGAGGTTGTTTTACATATGAAGCTGGGCGTAGTCGGTCTGCCTAACGTGGGCAAGAGCACGCTGTTCAACGCGATAACCTGCGCGGGCGCGCAGGCGGCGAATTACCCTTTCTGCACAATCGAACCCAACACGGGCGTGGTGCCCGTGCCCGACGAACGGCTGGACGTGCTGTGCGATATATTCAAGCCCCAGAAGCGCACGCCCGCCATGCTGGAATTCGTGGACATCGCGGGTCTGGTAAAGGGCGCGAGCCACGGCGAGGGTCTGGGCAACAAGTTCCTGTCCCATATCCGCGAGGTGGACGCGATAGTGCACGTCGTGCGCTGCTTTGAGGACGAAAACGTAATTCACGTGGAGGGCAGCGTCGATCCCGCGCGCGACATACAGATAATCGAGACCGAGCTGATACTGGCCGACATCGAGACGCTGCAAAAGCGCGCCGACAAGGCCGTCAAGTACAAGAAAAACGGCGACGCACGCTATGCCGCCGAGGCCGATTTGGCCACTAAAGTGCTGGAGCACCTGAACGAGGGCAAGCCCGCGCGCACATATCCCTTTGCCGACAAGGACGAGGAGATCATGCGCGACTGGTTCCTCTTGACCAGCAAGCCGGTCATCTACGCCGCCAACATCGGCGAGGGCGATCTGGGCGGTGACGTGGACGCTCTGCCGCTGGTTAAGAAGGTAGAGGACATCGCGAAGGAGCAGCACGCGCAGGTGCTGGTAATCTGCGCCAGCGTGGAAGAGGAAATCGCCCAGATGGAGCCGGACGAGAAGCAGGAGTTCCTGACCGACATGGGCATAGGCAAGAGCGGCCTCGACCGTCTGGTATCGGCGTGCTACGAGCTGCTGGGTCTGATAAGCTTCCTCACCGCCGGCCCCAAGGAAGTGCGCGCATGGACTATCGAGCGCGGCACCAAGGCTCCGCAGGCCGCGGGCAAGATTCACAGCGACTTCGAGCGCGGCTTCATACGCGCCGAGGTGGTAGACTACAACACCTTCATCGCCGAGGGCGGCTCCATGAAGACCTGCAAGGAAAAGGGCCTGGTGCGCTCCGAGGGCAAGGAGTACGTCATGAAGGACGGCGACATGGTGGAGTTCCTGTTCAACGTATAATGGATTTTAAGGCGGAAGGATTTGGAAGAGGCTGAGGCTGCCTAGAGTGTGTCTCAAAAATTCCTGAGTACGCAATTTCGGGCGTCGCTGCGCCA
>CAOKFD010000027.1:0-38414 GCA_948467645.1 uncultured Eubacteriales bacterium
GCAGAAATGGCGCAGCGACGCCCGAAATTGCGGATTAGGGAATTTTTGAGACACAATCTAGCCCAGCTTATCAAATTCTGCCTGCAAATTATCGCGTATTGTTTCGATCTGATCTATGGCCCTGCGCACCTGATCCCGCGCGTCGCTTATGCGCGACTGCACCATCCAGTCGGCTATTGCACCATCGAAGAAGTAATCCGCAAACGACAGGAAGTCATTCACCTCAATGTTATCAAGATTTACATCGCTGACATCCTTCAATTCGCTCGCGAAATTCTTCAGCGCGTCGCGTGCGCTCGCCAATTCGTCATTGGCCTCGCTCATGCGGTTTTGCTTCATGAACGTGCTTATCAGGCCGCCGCCGAGTATATCCAGTATGCCCCAATTTTTTGCGCTGGCCAGCCTGTCCTGCGCGCGGCGCAGACAGTCGAGCGCTTCATCTGCGGCGTCCATTGCCTCTTTAATTTCGGTCTTTTGATCTTTCATATTTATTTTCCTTCCCGGAATCCACTTAACGCGTCCCATGCATTTGCACGAGACGCGCTGAGCTTTATAGTTATTTAGTTAGTCCTGAACCATCTCATATGTTGCATTTATATTCGCGGTTATCTCGATTTCGCCCGCGGATATATTGGTGGAGCCATAGTCCGCGTCCTCAACCATGGAATACTGCACCGAATTAGTGCGCGCATACATGCTGCCGGAGTAGCCCTCGTTGGCCGATATTAGCCGGGATATGGTGCCGCCCTCGGCCGCCGCCATTATTTCGGCCTTATGGTGCGCGCTCTTTACTGCCTCGGCCAGTACCTGATCGTAGTATTCGGCCTGTTTGCTGCTGGAGAAGGTTATATCGTTCACGTTATTCAGGCCCGCGTTTATGCCCGCGTCGATTGCCGCGCCCGCAAGCGATATATCGCTCAGCGACACGCGCAGCTGTGTACTGGCGCTGAAGCCGGTCACTACCGGGGTATCGCCGCTGTAATCGTACTGGCGGTATATGCTTATGCTGTCGGTCTGAATCGCCTTTTCGTCTATGCCCAGCTTCTTCAGCGCTTCCACTGCGGCGTTGATTGCGTCGTTTACCTTGCCCTGTGCGGTCTGCGCGTCCTCCTCAATGAACTCAGCGCCGAACGAAAGTTCTGCCTGATCGGGTTCGACGGTTATGCTGGCCGAGCCTTGCACGCTTATCACGCTGGCCTGTTCGGCTATCTCGGCGGTAGGAGTAATCACGGCGCTTTCGGCCATCGACATAACGGGCATTGCTAGCATCATCGAAGCCAGTACAGTTGCTATTATCTTCTTCATTGTTCAATATCCTCCTTATCATTCCCGCATTGCACGGTTTGGGTATGACAAACCAGACCGACGCGCGCGTCGGCTGCGCGGGATGCGCATATTGGTTTGTCAAATTCGCTGTATTTATTGAATCATTCCATCTTTTTGAAAGTATCGTCAGGTTCCATCCGCATGTCTGCGCTTGCTATCCTTTTTGAACAGCTTTATGCCGAAGAATGTCAACAGTCCCAGCGGCACTATCCACATCAAATACGGCAGAAGTGCCGTCGCAGTGAGCATCATATCGCCGAAGAAGCCGCTCACGTTGCTCATTGATTCGGAAAACTGCTCGCCCAGCTGATCGCCGAATGTGGAGGCAGAAAATCCCGCGTCCATGTGCGTGTATTCGCTCAGCACCACGTTAACGGTACTCATCTCGGCCTGACTGTCCCAGCCCTTCAGCGCGCCGGTCAGCTTGTCGATTTCGTATTGCAGCCTTGAGGCCTCGGCCTCCAGCTCCAGCACCTCGTTTAAGTCGCTGGCCGAGCTGGTCAGTTCCTTCACGCGGTTCAGCTGCGTGCGGTACGTATCCAGCCGGAGTGCCGTATCGCTGTACTGGGACGAAACGTCCTGCGCGCTTACCTCGCTACGGGTAACACTGCCTATGCCGCGCATCTGCTCGACAAAGCTTTCAAGGAAGCCCGCAGGTACCCTCAGCGTCAGTTCGGCAATGCGGCTGCCGTTTTCGCCCGAGATCGCGTTGCGCTCGATAAGTCCACCATACTTGGTCAGCAGGTTCTTTATCTCGCTAAGGTCATTGTCGAAATCGCCGGTATCGATATTCAGCGTCGCACTGCGCAGCCGCTTGGCCATGCTCGTACTGCCTGAATCGCCGTCCACGTCGAGTATGCCGCCCGAAGACGTTGCGCCCAAAGCGTCATTGTTGGAATAGCTGTACTTGGGCTGTACCGCGTCAGCGGCCTCGTCATCGCTTTCGGCCGTCGCCATCAGCGCATATTCGGTCGGCAGCGCGTCCGATTCGCCATCCAAGCTTACGGCCATGGCGCGCGGTGTGGAGGAATAAACTTCGTATTCGTTCTCAATCACCGCCGTAGGCTGTGCGGTCATATTTGCCATATTGCCGCTCATGCGGTTTATCACCGTCGCACCCGCCAGCAGTATAAAGCCCGCCGCCACGCCCGAAAGCGCCCTTACCCAGCCGCGCGTGCGGCGCGTACTGTGCTCCTCGCGCACGGCTTTGCGCCAGCCGCGCTCGAATTCGACGGGCGTTTCCAGATCGTCGTCCATATGCGCAAGCATATCGCGCACGGACGCAAGCTGTTCGTATTCCTCCCGGCAGTCCGCGCACGCCGCCATATGTGTGCGCATCGCATCGGCCATTTCGTCTGACAGTTCACCGTCGAGAAGCGGATGGACGTTTTTCTGGAATTCCTCGCAGTTCACAGGCACCATATCCGCCCCTCCTTACTAAGATTTATGTTTAAGCGATTCTACGGCGCGCGCCCTCAAATCGTTTACATCTATTTGACGGCCGTGCGTCCAAAAAGTTCCGACTGTTTTGACAGTATTTCCCGCAATTTTTCGCGTCCGCGGCTTATGCGCGATTTTATTGTGCCCACGTTTGCGTCCAGTATCGACGCGATTTCGTCGTATGAATAGCCCTTGACATCGCGCAGTATTATCGCGGCGCGCATATCGTCGGGCAGGGACTGTATCGCCTGATTGAGCGCGTTCTGCTTTTCTACGCGCAGGCCGTGTTCCTCGGGCGTATCGCCGGTGTCGGTGGGTGACCAGCCGTTATCCACCAGCGAATCCAAAGACGTTACCTTGCGCGCCTTGCGCCGCCTGAGTTCGTCCAGGCAGGTATTCATCGTAATGCGGTATATCCATGTGGCCAGCGCGGACTGACCCTTGAACGAGCCCATCGCGCGATATATGCGCACCATTGCCTCCTGCGCGCAGTCCTGCGCATCCTCGCGATTGCCCATCATGCGCAGGGCAATGGCATAGATGCGGCTTTCATGCGACTGCATCAGTTCCTCAAAAGCCTGCACGTCGCCCTTACAGGCGCGCCTTAAAAGCAGCTCGTCGCCTTGCACACGTAATCACCCCGCTTAAAATTAATCATCATTCAAATTTATTATACACTCTTTTAGTTTAGTTTGGAAGTGGTATTTTATCCTTGAAACCGACCATTTGTCGCACGTATAGGCTTTGAGCCAGATTCGGGCTTTTGACTTAACATAATGTATTTATTGATGGGAACAGAATATTCGTCAAAGAAAATCGCCCCCTGCGCGCGGTGCAGGAGGCGATTGTATATGGCTTAGTAAAGGGCTATTCCGATGTCCTCGACGCGATCGCGCGCGCCGGTTATAAGCACCTTTACTGCGTCGGTCTTTATGCCGGAATGGCCCGGTATCGCCAGCGGATTTATCTGCTTATGGCCGATGGTCGCGCCGCCGGTCAGGTCGCGCCATATGCCGAAGCTGTCGCGGAGCATTATGCGGTAGCCGGTAACGCGCTGGCCCCTGGCGATCTGCTCGCGCAGTTCGACGTAGCTTATCTCCCGCTCCTCGCCCAGTTCCACGATGAACTCGCACTGATTTCCGGCAGGACGGTCATGGCGCTCAACAGCCTTGCCCTCAGCCAGATTATTACCGAACGCGTCCTTGAGTGCCTGACCAAATTCGGCAAGGCGCTTTACATCGCGCTCGTCGAACTTGCCGTTTGGCATGGGCGGTATGTTCAGGTTGAAGCACGCGTTGTGGCCGACCGAGTTCATGTAAGTCTTCATCAGGCGCTCGACCGAATACGGCTCCTCATTTTCATGATAGAACCAGCCGGGGCGTATGGACATATCCACCTCCGCGCCGCAGAAGTTTAAGCCGCGCGAACGCGCGATAAGGCCGTCGCTGCCTATGTCCTCCTGAGGGTTGTACAGGTAGTCCAGCTGATCCACGCCCTCGATATACCACGGGCCGGGGCCGCTCTGCGGGCCGCTGGTCAGCTTGCACAGCTCGTTGGGCACGACCGCCCACTCGCTTACGCGGCTGGTACCGGCCTCGTTGCCTATCCAGCGGGTGTCGGGACCGCCGTCCTGGAATATTACGGCGCCCGGCTGATACTTGCGCACCAACTCGATTATGCCGGGGAAGTCGTACACCTGCTTGCGGCCGTTGGGGCCTTCGCCGCACGCGCCGTCCAGCCATACGCAGAATATATCGCCGTAGCCGGTCAGCAGCTCGGTAAGCTGCTTCTTATAATAATCGTTATACTCGTCGGTGCCGTAGAGCTTGGAATTCCTGTCCCACGGAGAGAGGTAGAAGCCGAATTCGATACCGCCGCGGCGGCACGCCTCGGACGCTTCCTTAACCACGTCGATGTCCAGTGGGCAGTTCTTGACCGAATGCTCGGTGTATTTGCTGGGCCACAGGCAGAAGCCGTCGTGGTGCTTGGCGGTCAGTATCATGCCCTTCATACCGGCGGACTTGATCGCCTCGACCCACTGGTCGCAGTCCAGCTCGGTGGGGTTGAATATGCGCTCATCCTCGTCGCCCAGGCCCCATTCAAGGCCGGTATAGGTGTTGGGCGAAAAGTGCACAAACGCATAGAATTCGCGGTCGTACCATTTCATCTGCCTGTCGGAGGGCGTTACATGCGCGGCCTCGACCAGGAACTTTCTCATCTCGTCCATTGCAGATCTCCTTTTAACCGCTTGCGCGGCGTGATTAAGCGTATGCCCTTGCAATTTCCTTCCTCATTATATCATGCCGCGCCGCCATTTGCCAGACATATTTATTTTGTGCGATGATTTTATCGCGTTTATGTGCCGCGTTATACAATTGTATATTGACAGGTAAGTTATACAGTTGTATAATTCGTTCGTAGGCAGAATATGTTTTGAATAGCCAATATCAATTTCATTTGAGAAGGAGGGATTGCTTATGAAGCGACTGCCCGATGCAGAGTTCGACGTGATGGCGTGCATATGGCAATGCGACGCGCCCGTGACCAGCGGCGAAATAATGCGGCGCATGGGCAGCGAGCGCGGCTGGAAAACACCCGCGCTGATAACACTCTTAAACCGGCTGATAGAGCGCGGCTTTCTGCGCAGTGAAAAGCCGGGCAGGGAGCGGCTGTACTACCCGCTGGTTGCGCGCGACGAATACCTGCAATACGAAACCGAACACTTTTTAAGCCGCGTGCACGGCGGATCCCTGCGCAGTCTGATGAGCGCGCTCGGCGGCGGGAATGAGCTGACACGTGCCGACTGCGAGGAGCTGATAAGCTGGGCGCGCGCCAAGGAAGCCGAATGTCCGGACGAGCGACAACGTTGAAAGGCAGGTGCGGACTTTGCTTAGATTCATAAATTCACTTCTTACCTGCTCACTGGCCATGAGCATTGCCGCGCTTGCGATAATGCTGTGCGGGATGCTTGTCAGGCGCTTTGCACGCACGCGCAGTATATCGGCGCGGGTAGTGCGGCGGGTGTGGATAATCGTCGCGCTGGGCTTTGCGTGCCCGGTTCGGCCACAGTTTTCGCACATTGTCAGTCTGCCTCCGCGCGCACAGTCGGCAGTCGGCGCAATTTCGACAGGCATACGCACCGCACTGCCGCGCATTGCCATGAACGTAAATACAAACGTAAATGCGCAGGCTGTGCCAATCAGCGCTGCTCCATCGCCCGCCGTTCAGTTCAGCATGCACGACGCGCTGTTTGCCGTGTGGCTGTGCGGTGCGATTGCGGCGCTGACCGTTGGCATAGTGCGACACGTGCGGTTCAGGCATATCGTACTGCGCTGGTCAGAGCCAGCGCCCAACGCTGTGCGCGCGCTTGTATCTATGCGGGTTCGTGTGCTGGTTTCGCCCGCCGCGCGCACGCCGATGCTTATCGGACTTTTCAGGCCAATCATCGTACTGCCGCGCGCCGATTACCCGCCTGATGAGCTGCGGCTGATACTTGCGCACGAACAGGCGCATATGAAAGGCGGCGACATCGCGTTAAAGTACCTTATGCTTGTCGTACGCGCGATGCACTGGTTCAACCCGATCATGCCCGCAATTACGCGCGAGATTGAGCTTGCATGTGAACAGTCATGCGACGAGCGCACGCTGGATTCGCAATCCGGCCAGCGCATGACATACGTATCGGCGATACTTACCTCAGCCGTTAACCAGCACACATCACCGCTGACAACCGATTTTTCAGGAGGAAAGCACGTCATGAAACGCAGGATAAGCGCTATGTTCAAGCAAAAGACCCGGCGCATGGGCGCGCTGATTACCTTAACCGCCCTGGCGATCACCGCAATATTTCCCTCATTTGCGGCGCTAGCGCTTGAGGACTCGGCCACGGCGCAGCCGTATTCCGACGAATACACGCTGCGCGGCGGCGATTCGGCCGACGACATTCTGCACGACATATTCACGCTGGCGCTCACGCGCGTCGGCGACGGGCAGGGCGATCTGCCCTATGCCCAGTTGATAATCGCCAGCGACAACGTGGATGACTTCATCCGTTACGCGCTGGACGCGTGCGCGCGTCTGGAAGCAAGCGCCGATTTCGACACGGCCGCCGCGCAGATGGTCGAAGATCACGAGCTGGGGCAATGGGCCGTGGATACATTGCACGCCGCGCCCGAGGGCTTTTCGGTAAACAGACTGCTTACGGCCGAATCGGATGGGCTTTATGCAGCGATGCTCAGCCTGCTGGAACGCGGTTTGCTCGACCAGCAAAGCATACTGTGCGCTGGCTGGCTGTACGAACTGGCCGAAGCCGACGACGCCCGAGTCGATAAGGCCGGGGCGCTGGACGCTGTTACTGCGTGGTCGCGTGCAACCGGCACAAATATGTTCGGCATACTTGACGGCAGCACGTCCGCGCCTATCGCTGATGCAGATTCCGCAAGCGATGAAAGCGCCGCCGCGCTCGACCGCATACTCGCTCTGGCGCTAAACAGCGCCGCCGGGGACGACGACATCCAGCGCGCGCGTACGATAATCGCCACTGGCGACGTTGAGGGCGCGATCTATGCGGCGCTGCCGCTGTCCGATTCCGATCAGGGCAATGAAAATACGCATCTTATGCTCATGATTGCCGCTAACGAAATCACGCCCGCAATGACACAAATGCTTATTTCTGGCCAATCCGATGCAAAAGGCTTGCTGTGCGCGGCATGGTACAGCGAGATAATCGATTCTAGCCTTAACAACATGCAAACCTTACCCGATGGCGCGGAGCGTACCGCACTAAGCGAAACCATAGTTCAAATGCAATCTGCACTTGAGACGTGGCGCGACATAAGCAAGCTTGACATACCTTAAAGCACAAACATAGTGCGCGGCAGACTTCGTTCAAACGAATCTGCCGCGCTTCTTATTTATATGCTCTATGCTCTAGTTCAGCCTGAACGCGCGCACCTGCATCGCGTCGAGATCAGCATGAAGCTGCTGTCCGTCCGGCATGATTACATCGGTGGACTGCGGACTGCTGAACAAATTGAGTATGAACAGCATCTTGCCGCCGCCCGGCAACTGCCACAGCGTGTGGAAAAGGTTGCGGTTAGTAAGCCGCTCGGTAGGCTGTGCGCCCATCGCGCGCACTATTTCTGCGAGCATGTCAGCCTGATTGAAGGTGGACATATGCCACTTTGCGCCAAACACAATGCAATTGCCCGCCTTAAAGCCCAATACCTTGCCGTCTGCCGCGTCGGTAAGCACAGCTTGTGCGCCCGCGGGCAGATCGGTATACACATGCCCGGCGTTAAGCCCGTACACCCTGCGCCCGTTTACAATCAGCGTCTGCGATACGCCTTCGCGCAATGCCGACGGGTTGCGGTTGGGATAGCAGGCGCACTCGCGCGCGGTATAACCGCCTATGTAATCCTTTAGCACGGTGCAGGTATTGCCCTGCTCGTCTATCTCAGGCACGGCGGGCGCTATGATTACCCTGCCGCCCGCGCGCATGAATTCGACCAGGCGCGTCTGCGCCGCCCAGCTCATACGATCGGACGCGGCCACTATCAGCGGGCGCGATACGTCGAATGCCTCATCATTCAGATTGACATATTCGCCGCTATAATTGCCGCACATAAGCGTGTACATTATGCCCCGGCGCAGAAAATCCAGCGTCTCTCCGGACGCGCCGTGCCCTGCGTCGTTAAGTCCCACGGCCTGCGCGTCCTCCCACGTATAGCCTACCTGAACAGACGCGATCTGTTTAGCATGGCTCAGGTCGCGGTTGTCGATGAGGAACTTGTGGAATTCGCGCATCGCCTCAAACGTATCGTTTAGCGTGCCATCAGCGTGTATCAGCGCGTTGTAGTCGTAAATATCGCACGTATCGCCGCTGCCCGGGAAGTTAGGGCCGCCGGTGTACACGTAATAGTTAACGCCGCGCATACCCACCGCGAGATTGGTCATATAGCACGCCAGCAGGTCGTTTTTAAGTATCGGCGGCGTATCGGAGGGTGAACCACCCGGCATTTCCAGCACGGACGGCGGCATACCCATCGCGCGCAGCATCGCCATGGAATGCTGGACATACAGCGCGTACTGCGGCGTGGGGTTATTCTGCGCCCAGTCCTGATTAAGCGTGTAATAGTGATCCGAGCCGAGCAGGAAGGGTTCATTCATGCGCTTGGTCAGATCGACAAACAGCGCGTTCATGCCCGGATTGCCGCTGTTGTGGCACATGGGCGCATTTACGCCCTCGGCGCGCAGCCACGCGGTTATTGTCTCGATATAGTCAAAGCAGTTTTCAAGGTAGCACTTCTGCTGATCGCGCACATGGCGCAGCTCGGCCTCGCCGTGGCAGCTTTCCGCAATCGGGCGCACGCTGGCGAAGTCGGGATAGTCGGTATCGTATGCCTTGTTCAGGGCGGCTATATCGCCGTACTTCTTTGCGAGGAAGCACGCGTAATAGCCGTCCGCGCGGCCATATCCGAACGTCTCCGGGTTATAGTCGATCGAGCCGCGCCATACCTGAACGCCCATCAGTTCGTTATCCGCCTGAACCATCGTTACCGTACCGCCGTTTTCCTCGGTAAACGGGCGGATGATCTTGGCCACATGGCGCACGTAGCGCTCGGCATACTTCAAAAACGTCGGGTGCATGTACGATACCGCGGATTCGCAGAACAGCTCGCCGTTTACGTTGCGCGCCAGTATTTCGGGATGCTTTTCGATAAGCCACGTCGGTATGCCTGAATTGACCAGTTCGGAATACTGGTACGGGCCGGGGCGCACGATTACCTTTAAGCCCTCCTCAGCCGCCATTTTGAGGAAGCCCGCAAGATCGCGCTCCGGACGGTCGCCAAAGAGTATGCTTCCCTCCTCCGGCTCGTGAATCAGCCACGGTATATACGTTGCCAGAGCCGTGCCGCCCGATTCCTTGAACATGCGCATACGCCGCCGCCAGTCATCGTGCGGCACGCGGAAATAGTGGAACTCGCCCGAGACGAAAAAGTCGTCCCGGCCATCGATATTAAAGCCGGTTCTGTCAAACGTAACTGCCATACGTACCTCCCATTGCACGTTTGGATTTATATGGACTAATTATAATTTTTACAATTCATTTTGTCAATAAAAGACTTGCAGCGCGTTTCAGAATGGAACGCCATTCAAAAACGCGCTGTAAGGTGTACGCAGATTATATTCAGTTTGGCCGCAACGCGCGCCTTTTACCTGCCTCTGCCGCGCGGGTAATCGTTCCGTCCGGTATTTGCCTTATCCGAATACCTGCCGTGCGTCGCGCTGCGCCCGGCGCTCTTTGCGCTCGATACGGGGCGGTCGCGCTTGGGGGCATTGGCCTGCCTATTCGGCTTGCGGCTGTTGTCGGCGTGTTTACGTCCCGAGTTGCGCTTATCGCCTTCACCGTCTGCGCGTTCCCTGCGCTCGTCGCGCCCGGATTCGGGGCGCACCAGACACTTGGGGCCATAGCCGATCAGGTCGTCGCGTCCCGCCAGCCGCAATGCCTGCCTGACGAGCGGCGCGTTCGAGGGCACCGTGTATTGCATCAGCGCGCGCTGCATCGCCTTTTCGTGCGGCGAGCGTGCCACATACACCGGCTTCATAGTGCGCGGGTCCAGCCCGGTATAGTACATTGCCGTGCTGAGCGTGCCGGGCGTGGGGTAAAAGTCCTGAACCTGTTCCGGGCGAATATCGCTGTCGCGCAGGAACTCGGCCAGGCGTATCGCGTCGCTGAGTTCGCTGCCCGGATGCGAGCTCATGAAGTAGCATACGAGGTACTGCTTCTTGCCCAGTTGCTTATTCATATCGGCATAGCGCCGCGCAAACTCCTCGAACACGGGCTGGCCGGGCTTGCCCATCATGCTGAGCACGCGCGGGCTTACGTGTTCGGGCGCGACCTTTAGCTGGCCGCTGACGTGATTTTCGACCAGTTCGCGCAGGAAGGTCGAGTCCTTATCCTTGAGCAGCCAGTCGTAACGCAGACCCGAGCGTATGAATACCTTCTTGATGCCGGGTATGGCGCGCATCTGCCTGAGCAGTTTTACAAACTCGGAATGATCGGGCTTGGCGGCGGCGCATATCTCCGGGAACAGGCATTGCCGGTCGGGGCATGTGCCGCTCTTTAGCTGTTTAGGGCAGGCCGGACGGCGGAAGTTGGCCGTGGGGCCGCCCACGTCGTGTATGTAGCCCTTAAAGTCGGGCATCTTGGTAAGCTCGCGCGCTTCCTTCAGCACCGATTCGTGACTGCGCGCGGTGACGATGCGCCCCTGATGGAACGTAAGCGCACAAAAGCTGCACGAGCCGAAGCAGCCGCGCGTGGCCATTATAGAAAACTTCACTTCGTCCAGCGCGGGCACGCCGCCCATCGCGTCGTACATGGGATGCCAGCGGCGCGTAAACGGCAGATCGAACGTGGAGTCCAGCTCCTTTTCGTTGAGCGGCAACTGCGGCGGGTGCGCTACCAGATACCTGTCGCCGTGTTTCTGAGCAAGTCCCTTGCCGCGCACGGGATCCTGTTCGCGCGCGCATATGTTGTACATTTCGCAGTAGGCGATCTTATCGCTGCGCACGGCTTCGGCACTGGGGAGTTCTATATAGCCCTTTGGTATATCCTTCATCATGCGGCATGTGCCGCGTATGGCGCGGCGCTCCAGCGCGCCGTCCTCCATCGCCTGCGCCACCTCGAGTATGCAGCGCTCGCCCATGCCGTAGCTGAGTATATCTGCGCCCGAGTCCACCAGTATGGAATTGCGCACGCGGTCGTCCCAGTAGTCGTAATGCGCGAACCGCCTGAGCGAAGCCTCCACGCCGCCGATCACTATCTGCACATGCGGATACGCGCGGCGTATCATGTTGCAGTACACTATCGTCGCGCGGTCGGGGCGCTTGCCGGGCGCGCCGCCGGGGGTATAGCTGTCCTTGTCGCGTGGCCGCTTGGCTACACTGTAATGATTGACCATGGAGTCGATATTGCCCGCGCTGACCATAAAGCCCAAGCGCGGCTGGCCAAAGCGCATGAAATCTGCGGTATCGTGCCAATCGGGCTGACTGAGCATGGCGACGCGGTAGCCCGCGTGTTCCAGCACGCGGCATATTATCGCATGGCCGAATGAGGGGTGGTCGACGTATGCGTCGCCCGACACGTACACAAAGTCGGGCTGATCCCAGCCGCGCGCACGCATCTCCTCCATCGTCACGGGCAGAAATTCCATGTGCATATCTTTATGACTATCCTGAGTCTTCATCCGTTCACCATCATTTTTTTCAAGTATGTAAGACAGAACCGGCGCAACCGCCGCCTTTCCATCTTATTATATTATAACAGCACGTCCGGGCTTTGTAAACCGACTTGTCGCGCAGAAAAATCCCGCGGCCTGCAAAGAAGCCACGGGATTCGTTATAGGCATTTAAGGCGGTTACCAGCCTTCGGATACGCTCCAGCTGTTGTCGCCGAAATCGACGGTCACGGTCGTGCCGTCCGCGAATGTGGTGCGCTGGCGCTTCTTGTCGTCGGACAGAAATTCGTGCTTTACCATCTGGGACATTGCCACACGCTCGGTCAGCTTGCGCAGCTCCTTGACCTGCTCGGCGTTCTGCTTGAACTCGTCGCCGGTGAGGTCATATTCCAGATAGCCCATGTCGCCGTTAAGCAGCGCGTGCAAAAAGCCCGTCGTGCCCTCCGGGATGCCCCACTGCGGGCCGCCCAGCTTCCACGGTATCAGCACGCAGTCGTGGTATACCAGATTGAACAGCGGCACGGGTATCGCAGTCTCGCCAAAATACGGCGCCCAATGGCAGAAGTACAGCGACTGCATCGCCCAGTCGTTGACCTCCTCGGACGAGGGCAGTATGTTATTGGCCGTAAGGTAGCGGAAGCAGCGGGCACGCGCCTCAAGGCTGTCCTTACGCGTCATCGGGTGATGCGGGTTGACGCACTCGTCAGCCTCGTTACAGGTGAATACGTCCAGATAAGTGCAATCCGGATGTATGCCGTGGCGGTACAGCTCTTCAAAATTGCGCTGTACATAGTCGAACGCCAGCTCGGCGCACAGGTAGTTCTGCTTGCCGCCCGCCCATATCGCGTGCGAGTAAATCGTGCCGTCGGCCATCATCATGGCGTTGTCGGGATCATAGCTCTGCGCGTCGAGGTAGTAATCGCGGTACTGATCGTGCAGGCCGAACAGATAGCCCAGCGAATGCAGCTTGTCCTGCAGCGCCTTCATGCCCTCCCAGCCGCCGGCCTCGGCGCACGCGGGCAGGTAGTCGGGGTGCTGGTTGTCATAGCCATGCTCGCCCCAGCCATCCAGATGCAGGTACAGCTTCTCAACGCCCAGTTCACGCGCCTTGTCGAGCGTATCGTTCCAGCTATTGAACGGGTGCAGACTGTCGTTCTTTTCGGGGTGCTCCTTGTCGTAGTAGCGCGAATCGGGCGATATGTGCTCCTTGCCGGGCACATGGAACACGCACGCGCCGATGAGGTTTGCAAGAGTAGGATTGGCGGCGGCCTTTTCCTTCAGTGTGCGCACGCGGCCTTCTTCCTCGGCTATTTTGCGGTACGCCTTGCACAGATCGTTATAGTCGCTGCCCGCCGGGAAGAACATGTACGATACCGTGCGCGGATAGGCCATCTTACCCATCGACGGCAGGTGGCGCAGGCTTACGCGCGTGGGGCCGCCCGCAGGATGCGATATGTCATACGCGCTGTCCCAGGGCGCGCGCACGACCGCCATGTACGCGCCGTCGGGGGCAACCTCGCCCCACCACGGCATGTACGCGCTTTCGGAGCACATCTGGCCGTTGAACGGCAGGGCCTTGCCGATCTCGATCGGCCAGTCGGTAGGCAGAATCTGACCCTGCATGGTGTTGAGCACGGCGTAGGAGCCGGGTTCGTCGGCGCACACGGGCGCGGGCCAGCGCACTTCGGTTATATTCAGACCGTCTGTCTTGAGCGGCACAAACGTAAAGTCGATCATGCCGGTGGTGCCGTTTACCTGCACGCGGGTTTCAAACGAAAGTTCGGGATAGTTTTCAAAGTCGGAATACACCGTGCTGACGCCATTGCCCAGACCGGTTTTAAGCTCACTGCGCACCACGCTGCGCGCGGATGCAAACGGTATTTCGCCGTCCTTAAGGACTATCCGGCTTACCGCCTTATCATCGAAATGCCACTTGCGGCCATAGGCCACGGCAAAATCGCCTTCCAGCGCCACGTCGGTTTGCCACTTATACTGCATAACGGGGGCCTCCTAATCGGTATTTTCGCATATTGCAAGTGCAATTATATATCGCCGCGTCGAGCGCTGTCAACAGCGTGTCTCCGCATTCTTTGAAACGTTTTATTAACGCCGCCTGCCTGCGCTCAGTCGTCGTTTTTCTGCTCATAGTGAGTAACGCCCTTGTACTCGCGGCGCATGTTGTACTCATGCTTTTCGGCAAATGCACGCGAAATCTCGTCCGCATTTACGCCATAGCACATGAGCAGGTCGCCCAGATACATAAGCACGTCCGCGAACTCCTCCGTAAACGAGGCGCGCACCTTGGGGTCGTTCATTATAGCGTCGTCGCCCTTTTTCTTTATTATGTCGGCCACTTCGCCCATCTCGCATATGCTCCACAAAAGCTGCTTTACGCCCCGCTGCGGCGAGATCGGCTCCCATATGCCCTCATACTTTTTCTGAAGTTCTGTCTGCATAGCCAGTATATCGGAAATTCTTAAGTCCATGCCGCGCCTCCGCAATCTCTTATTTTCGTATATTTTAGCATAGTCCATGCACAGAGCGCAACACAAAAGCCCGGCGAAAACGCGCGCCGGGCAAATTTCCCGCCGCTATTTAAGCGGCAATATTATTTCATGCGTTTCGCCGTCGTCCTTAAGCTGTATCCAGCCGTCCTTCATTATGCCCGCAGGCTGGGCCTTTCGGCAGTCCCGGCGCGCCTTTATTTCGTAGCGCGCGCCGCCATAGGCATAGCTTACGCCGACCTCCTGCCAGTATTCGGGTACTTTGGGCGCAAACCTCAGCCGGTCCGCGCGCACCTCA
Organism: uncultured Eubacteriales bacterium; assembly: GCA_948467645.1. Taxonomy (GTDB): domain Bacteria; phylum Bacillota; class Clostridia; order Christensenellales; family Aristaeellaceae; genus Fimadaptatus. The sequence continues at coordinate 14,808 of CAOKFD010000027.1, forward strand.
AATCCCAGCATGTACCGTCTGACCGCATAGACCAGCCACGCCGCCGAGCCGGTATACCATGTCCAGCCGCCGCGCCCCTCGTTGGGCGGCGCGCCATATATATCCGCGGCCAGCACATACGGCTCGACTACGTATCGTTCAGCGGATTCCATACTATCGGAGTGATTGGGCGGCAGCAGCATTTCCAATATGCGCCAAGCGCGGCGACGCTGGCCGGTCTGAATCAGCGCCATCATCAGCCACACCGCCGCGTGCGTGTACTGGCCGCCGTTTTCGCGTATGCCGGGCAGGTAGCCCTTTATGTATCCGGGCTGCTGGCTTCCCTCGTCAAAGGGCGGCGTGAGCAGCCGCACTATGCCCGCGTCGCGGTCGACCAGCAGTTCCCATGCCGCGTCCAGCGCGCCCGCCACGCGTTCACTGTCCAGTCCCGCCAGCGCCGCCCATGCCTGAGACAGCACGTCGATGCGGCATTCCTCGCCCTGCGCACTGCCCAGCGGCGTGCCGTCGTCGTAATAAGCGCGCCTGTACCACTGGCCGTCCCAGCCGTGTTTTTCCAGCGCCGCCAGCAAATCGCGCCTGCGCGCCATGAGTTCATCGCTTATGCCGGACAGCGGCGCAAACACCCTCAGCACTTCGCACATGAACATGCCCAGCCACACGCTTTCGCCCCTGCCCTGCGCGCCCACGCGGTTCATGCCGTCGTTCCAGTCGCCCGCGCCCATCAGCGGCAGACCGTGTATGCCGCGCGTATCGGCTCGCCTTATCGCGCGCAGACAGTGTTCGCGCAGTGTGCCCCGATTGTCCGACGGTTCGCATTCGGTATATATGTCCTCCGCGCCGTCAGGGATGCTTACGTTTTTTAGGAATGGCACAGTTTCTTCTAATATATTGTCGTCGCCGGTATGCTCCGCGTACAGCGCCGTTACGTATGGCAGGAACAGCATGTCGTCGCTTATGTGCGTGCGTACGCCGCGGTATGGCTCGTGCCACCAGTGCTGTACGTCACCGTCCTCAAACTGATGCGCGGCACAGCGCAGTATATGCGCGCGCACCTGCGCCGGGTCGGTATCGATTAAGGCGAGCATATCCTGAAGCTGATCGCGGAAGCCATACGCGCCGCCCGGCTGATAATAGCCCGCGCGTGCCCATATGCGCGATACCTGCGTCTGGTACGGAAGCCACTGGTTCAGCATCACGTTAAGGGCGTTGTCGGGCGTATCGAAACTTAGCCTTTCCAGCCTTGCGCGCCAGTTTTCGAGCGAGCGCCGCGCGCGTATGGCCGGGCTCCATGCGCGCAGACTGCTAAGCGTCTGACGCGCTTCATCTGCGCTTCTTGCCCAGCCGATTGCAAATGTGCGCTCCAGCGTTTCGCCGGGCCTAAGCGATTCGTATATGCGCACCGCGCCGCAGGGTGAAGTCGCTTGCAGGGCGTTTTTCGGGTTAAGGCGTGCGCGCTTCATCGCTCCGGGCTGTGCGCGGTCGCCATCTGTTCCCAGAATCTCCAGCAGGTTCAGGCAGATTTCGCCGTCCGTCTCAACATAGGCGCACCAGCCCACGCCCGGCATATCGCCTTCGCACAATGCCATGCCGCCCTGAGCATACGCGCGTGTCAGGCGGGACGTGTGCGCGCCCATCACCCAATCCGCAAACCCGGTCAGCGACACGCGCCGCGCTTTTGTCGAATCCAGCCTTACGCGCATGTATATTACCGGAAGCTCGTCGTCGCAATTCAGTTTCAGTTCATAGTCAACGTCCATAGCACGTCCTGAGAAGCATGTTTCGCCGGGCGCGTGGCGCACGCGTATGGGCAATGCGCCGCACGGCGCGGGCGTGAGCGATGCGAATGTGCCCGTCTGCTCGTCGCGCAGGTAGACGACCTGCTCACAGCCCGCATTCAGCACATCGCCCCGCCAGCGCGTCAGTCCGCCCTCGCGGCTGCTGCCGTGCCAGATGAATCCGCCGCCATCCTCGCCCACAATCATGCCGAAGCTTTCGTTTGCGAGTATGTTGACCCATGGTGCGGGCGTGGGCATGTCCGCAATATCGATCACATAGCCGCCCTGCGCGTCGAAGCCGCCAAAGCCGTTGAAGCTGTCAAGGCTTATTTCAGGCAGTTTCGCGGGCAAATACTCGCGCGCGTGTTCGGGCCACACCGTCTTTTCACATTCGGCGGACTCGTCGCCCAGCAGCATCATCTGCCTGTCGAGCGGCGTTTCTCCATTAAAGCGCACGGCCGCAATTGCGCGGATAAGCGTGCGCAGTTCGCCATGCAGCGTATGCCCTTCGATGATATGCGCGCCGCCGTGCGCATTCGCCATTGCGCGCAGTTCGTCCAGCGCGTTTCGGCGGTAATCCGCTTCACCAGCGCAGATTATTATCAAGTCGCATTCCATGCCGAGATGCCTTAGCATGTACACATATCTTATTGCATTGCGCGCCGTGTCGTAATGCGCGTTTTCGTCCAGCTCCACAAGCAGTATCGGCAGATCGCCCGATATGCCCAACTGCCACAGCGATTTTCTGTCAAGCTGCGTATGGCTAGTTTCAGGCCTGGGCGCGTTTGCAAATGCCAGATATGCCGCCACGCGCATGATTGCAAAGGACTCGTCTGCAGTCAGTCCCATGAATTCCAGTTGTGTCCTTGCACGCAGACGGCTAAGTTCAGCCGCTCGCGAATAGCTTTCCGCGTCGGAATACTTTTCTAGCATATCGGCGGCGGCGGTTCTGTCCGGCGGTGAACACAGCGCAAGTCCAACCGTCCTGCGCTCATACGGCGGCACGGTAAAGCGCGCGCGCACTGCGGCGCACGGGTCGAGTATGCGGCCCACGTCGCCGTTAAGCTGTCGTTCAAGGCCGCGCGGCTCCTGCCCGCCTCGCCCCATGAACTCGCGCCGGTTGCTTTCGCAGGACAGCAGCGCGTCCTCCGGGGCGCATATCATCGCGAGCGCGAGCGGTTCATCCGCGCCCGCGTCACGCCTGCGCCGCTTGAAAAGCAATGCGCCCGGCGCAGGACTTTCACTCTGCACGAACAATCCTCTGAAGCCGGGATGCGCTTCGTCGTCGGAGCGCGCACTCAGCGCGATTTCGCAAAAGCCGGTCACTTGTACCTCAAGCGGCTGACCCGAAGCATTTTCCACCGTCGCCCGCGCCAGCAGCGCGCCGTCCTCGGGCGACATAATCATCTCCAATTCCATGTTGGCGCTGGGTTCGCGGCGCGTCCATGTCGCCGCGCCCGGCTCGAACCTCGCCGCGCCCTTTGCCATATCAATCGTGTTTCCGTCGATTTCAGCCCACACGCGCGGGCCATAACGCCGGTTGAACGCGTCCGCGCGCCAGCGGTTTATATCCATTCCGCCGCGCCTTGCATAGCCGCCGCCATCTGCGGTCAGCAGTGCTGACGCATCTGGCCCGGTCAGCATAATCACATCGGGCGGATACATATCGGCGCTTGCCCGGCGCGCCCAGTTGCCGCCGGGTGCAGGGCGCTGAGTTACAGAAGGCTGCTCAGGCATAACCGACGCGCCGCGCGCGGGGCGTTCCTCCAGCATTATCGAAAGTGCGCGCGCCTCAGGGCGGCTCATGAACAGATGCACGAGCGCGTTGTCGGTAAGCGCGTTTGCTATTCCGATAAGGCCCATGCCCTTGTGATGCGCCATATAGCTCTTGACTATGCGATACTTTGCGCCGTCGGGCAGGCGGCCCGGTTCGCAGTCCACGGCCTCATAAAAGCCCTGCACTCCGCGAAAGCCCATCTTTTGCATTCGCTTTAAGTTTTCCACAGCTTTAACAGGCGCGAATCCGGCGGCCATCTCGCTGGCATAGGGCGCGATAACGCCCGCGTCGCCGCCCGACAGCGCGAGGTGCGGCATTCCGAACGCCTTGTACTGATAGTTAAGCTGTGCATCGAATCCGTAATAGCCCGACTCCGACACGCCCCACGGCATATCCGGGTCGCGCGCCATCTGCTCGGCCAGCACGCCCGCAAGTGTCTCATAGAGCAGTGAGCCGCGCGGCACGTCCATAAGCAGATGCGGCATGAAGTATTCAAACATGGTGCCGCTCCAGCTGACCAGCGCGTTATGCCCGCCCGCGCGCACGCATGTCCTGCCCAGGCTTTCAAAGTGCTTGGGTGGCGCATCGCCCTTCATCATTGCGGCAAAGCTGGCCAGCCGTGCCTCGCTCCCCAGCATGTCGTAATATGCACGGCTCAGCGCGCCCTGCTCGGTGTTCACTCCTATGTGGAACAGGTTGCGCACCTCGTCGTACAGCACCTTAAAATCCATGCCCGCGATGAAATCGGATATACGCGTCTTTAACTGTTTAGTTCGCTCGTACACTTCCGGGTCAGGCAGGGCGATGGGGGCGTTTTTGTTTAAGTCGCTGTCCATGAGCGAATCCAGCTCGGCCATGCACAGGTACAGACATCCCAGCAGATTGCCGCTGTCCACAGTAGAAACGTACTTTGGCCGCAGCGGCTCAAGCGTCTGTATATCGACCCAATTATATGGATGACCGCGCCACTTGTCCATGCGCTCCAGACTGCGCATTGTGCGCCCCATGCGAGTAAGCATCTCCCGCACGTCGATAAAGCCCAGTTCCTGCGCGGCCACGCACGAGGCCATGTACATGCCGATATTAGTGGGCGACGTACGCATACTCGCGCCCACGGGCGGGTCTAGCTGCACATTGTCGGGCGGCAGGCCGGTGTCGGATACGTTCTTGGTGAAGAAGCTCCAGCCGTCGCGCGCTACATCTCGCAGGTAAAGTTCGTCCGAGCGGCTAAGTTTTTCCTGTTCAGGCATATGCTCCAGCCGCCTTGTCCAAAGCGGCGCAAGCGCAAACAGCGCGCCCAGTATCAGCGCGGGCACAATAGATACCGGCTGCAAAAGCGCGGGCAGGCACAGCGCCGCGCAGATGAGGTTCGGATACATCGGGCGGTGTTTTGACTGGGACTCCGCGTCGGCCGACGTTACCCATTCCAGCATGTTGCGCCCGCTGGCGTACACGCGGTATATCGTGCGGCATATCGCGTCCAGTATGCAGGCGGCTTCCGACGGCCATATGGCTATTCTGTAAAGCATGTTTACAAAGCCCCGCCGCGACCAACGATTGATAAGCACAGGCATAACCAGCGGCGCTATCCCCAGCGCCATAAGCGGCAGATTGCCCATATACAGCGCGGAAAGCAGCAGCGCCAGCCCCACCGGTGCACTTGCCGAGCGGAACAGATTGGCAAACACCTTCCACCGGTCAAACGCGCCCAGCATATTGCGCCTGACTTCGCCGCCGCTGACCGGCACGCCGCGCCCCAGATAGCGAATGAGCTGCCAGTCGCCGCGCGTCCAGCGGTGCAGGCGCTTGAGGTAACTGCCCAGCTTCAGCGGGAAGCCGTCGTACAGCGGCGCGTCGCTTACATAGCCCGCGCCCGCGATCATGCCTTCCAGCATGTCGTGACTGAGTATCGTGTTGTCAGGCAAAGCGCCGCGCAGTTTGCCGTCGAACGCGCGCAGATCGTATATGCCCTTGCCCGCATAGACCGCCTCGCCCGACGCGTCCCAGTATGCCTCGCTCACGCCGCGCTGATATGCGTCGAAGCCGCCCCCGCCCGCCATTGCACGCACGAAGCCGTTTTTGACTGCGGCAAGGCTTAGTTCCATGCGCGGCGCGAGCACCGCCCAGCCGTGCATGGCGCCGCCAATATCCGCTGCACGGTTGAGCGGGTGCGCCAGCGTGCTCACCAATCGCCGTATACCGCCCGGCGGCACGCGCGTATCCGCGTCCAGCGTCATTACAAACTGATACTGCCCGACAAGTTCCGCGGGTATGTCGCCCTCGAACTCGCTTTCACCGGTAAGCAGCAGCCGGTTCAGCGCCATCAGCGCGCCGCGCTTGCGTTCATGCGCCATGAAGCGATCGTGTCGGTCGTTAAACTCGCGTCGACGCTGTAAATAGAAGAAGCGCGTATGCCCGGCGCGCGCGTTGGCCCGGGCTATCGATATCCGCGCCGCGTCCACTATGTCCGCGTCATCCAGCTCCTGCGCACGCGGCGAATCGGAAAAATCCCCCAACAGCAGAAAGTCCACGCCCGCGCCCGGCTCAAGCGCCGCCATCGTCTCAAGCTGGCTTATTAGTTCCCGCGCGCGTTCGGGCGACGTAAGCAGGCCCGGTATCACAACGAGCGTACGCAGATTCTCAGGCACGCCCTCGCTCAAGTCGAGGCGCGGAAGCATCCTCGGCTTAATCAGCAGATTGCACAGCCTGTTCACTGCGCCCTGACCAAATGCAAGCGCCGGTGCAATGCCTAAAACGCCCATCCACCACGGCATACCCAAAACGCACAGCGCGCATAGCCACGCAAGTGCAATCGCAATGTTGGCCGCGATGTACAGGTATTTCCCATCGCGGCGCAGACGCGCCAACATGCGCATGGCGGGCGTATCCGCGCCCAGCGACGCGATGAAGTGCATCCTGCCCACGTCGTCCACCAGATGCCAGCCCACATGGCGGCTGAGGCCCACCGACTCGCCGGCGGCGATTACGCACGCGCGCGCCACTGCGTCCTGCGATATGCCGCTGCGGCGCGCTATGTCGGACACCGCGCCTATATATAGCTGCTGAGACTCAAAATCCATGCGCGGATATATGCCCGCCGGGTCGCGCATCAGCCACGTATGTACACTGCCCAGCGCGCAGGTGAGCTTACGCCAGTCTATGCGGTCGAGAGTGTGCAGCGTCTCCTTGGCATTCTTTATCAGCAGCGCATTTTGCGCCCCGGCGATCTGCGCGGCGCGCACGGTTTCGTCCAGATCAAGCCCCAGCGCACGCATATGTGCGCGCAATTCACCCAGCCGCGCCGCCATGCCGCGCGTTTCGAGCATCTGAGCCAGCTTTTCATAAAATTCAGGCGCGCGCCGTATATCTCCCAGTGCCGACATCGCCGCGCCGCCCGCCAGCTTATCAGCGTATTCCATCGCGCTTATGCGCGCATACCCGGCGTGCACCACCTGGGCACACACGTCCGCAAACGCCGTGCATATTTCCAGCTTTAGCGCCGCGTTCAGCGCCCAAAGTTCTTCGGCTTCCATTGGCTCGACCGACTCAAACGTCTCAAGTACGGTCAGCAGCCGCCGAGCGCTAAGCAGCAATTCCGAATGCACGCATATCTCGCGCGCCAGCAGCCGCACTCGCGCCTCTCGCCCCACGCCGGGCAGTTTGCACTGAAAATTGCAATTTTCCAGCGCCGCCATAAACTGCGATACGTTCTGCGCCGCCCAGTTAAGCGCGTGATCCTGCGCGCCGCTCAGATGCGACATGCGCTTTCTTTCCTCGCGCAGCAGTTTAAGCGCGGCGCGCCCGTCGCCCAGACGCACCCGCCCCTCCGCGTGCCACACCGTCGCCCTTTCGCTTATGTGCCGCCCCAGCGCGTCCTCCGCGAGCGTGTCATACGCGCGCGCACAGCCGTACTCAACCGACCTCATTCATCCGCCTCCCCGCGCCGCACACCGGCGCTTGCAAATCAAGCGTCATATGGCAATTATGCGCGGTTCAGGCATTTAACATACATTGAGGAATGGGCTGCTCAGGCGATTGCGGCCATCAGAAACATATGAATTGCCCTTGAGTTTTCCTTATACAGGCGATTGAGATTCTGCAATTGCAGCCATAAGTAATCGTTCATATAAGACATCTCAAGCAAATTTCCGAAATCAGAAACTTGCCAAGAGCTTTTTGAAAAACAAAATTGATGATGTAACATGCTTAAATTTCCAAAATACGGAAATTTCAAAAATTATACTGGATTTCCTATCCTTTTCGCCCATTTGAACGATATATCCAAATAGATATGCTATGGCCAAATCATATGAGACCGAGACCAAAACCGAGCTATCTATTTCTTGTATCGCCTTCTCCGAAAATTTATCTCTTATGCCTGAACATGGTTGTTTAGTTTCATCACCTGCATATGCATTTTTGCAAACAAAAAGCGCCATCCGATAACGGAAAGCGCTTTACATTGCCATATTAAGTCGATCAGCCCACTGCGTCCTCGTTCTGCATGAACACATGCTCCGCGTCCCACATGCCGTCGAGGATTTCCTTGCGCGAGAAATTGCACTTGTCGAGCTGCTCGTCGGTCAGCGTGTTTATGTCGCGGTAGAACATGCGCGCGGTTTTCAGGCACAGCGGCGTGGGGCGCATCTTGAGCGCGTCGAACAGCAGGTCCTCCGCCTTACATATCTTACCAGTCGCCGCAAGCTGTCTCAGCACAATGTACAGCTTAGCCTCGTCCGTCTTTATCTCGGACTTCTCAAACAAGTCGCTGTTCTTGATATCATGGCTGGTCAGAATCTGCGCCAGCGATTCAAACGCCTTGCGTATATTGTCGATTATGTAATCGTCGGTATCTATCATGCCAATCACTCCTTATCCAGATTAAGTATGCACACCGGCGCGCCCAGCATTGCGCGGCCCACGATCTGCGCGCCGCCCCTGCCGTCAGGCCTCAGCGATACTATCCCGCCCGCGCTCTGGCACGCGCAGACTATGTATTCGCCCGTGAAATCCGCGTCGCGCGGTATGCTCCCGCCGCAATCAAATGATGAGGTCATATGCGGCATTCCGTGCTCGTCCACGTCGAATATGCTTATGCGCCCATCTTTGCGGGTCGAGCACAGCACATGTGCGCCGTCCTTAGATACGCGCACTGCCGCCGCGTCCGCATGTGCATCGGGCACAGTCGCGGGAAGCGCCGCCGCGTGGCGGTATGAATCGCCCTCGGGCAGAAATACATGCAGTCTGCTGTCCAGTTCGCCCAGCACGTATATCGCGCCGCACCTGCCGCGCGCCATGTGGCGCGGCCCGGTGCCTTGGGGCAGGCGCAGGAACGGTTCGCCCTCGCGCCACACGTCGTCCGCCTTGTCAAACGCGCGCACCATGTCGCAGCCCAAATCGCACACCAGCAGCCGCCCGAACCAGAATGCGCACATATGCGCGTGCGAGCATTCCTGTCGCTCGGTGCCCGGCGCATCGGTGCGCCCCGGCAGAGACTGAACCTTGCCGGTGAGCCTGCCGCCGCTCAGTTCGCCTATGGCGACCGCGCCGTCCTCAAAGTTGGCCACTGCGATTTCGCTTTCGTCCGGAGACAGCGCCACATGGCACGGCCAGCCGCCGCCCGAGGATGCCCGCCCGCATTCAAGCCACTTGCCCGCACACTTCGTAAAGCTGACCAGACCGCCCTGCCCCTGCTGCTCGTCCACTGCAAACAGCGAGTTGCCGTCAGCGCTCAGCGCAATATACGACGGGTCGCGCGTTTCGACGATCAGCTCGGGAGTGCTCAGGCGGCCGTCATCCAGCAGCCGCACGCGGTATATGCCGCACGAATCGCTTTTACCGGTGTAGGTGCCCACGTACATGTCCATATCATCACCCACAAGAATTATACATCATTGCGGCGCATATTGCAAATCATGCCGCACACTTATATTTTTCCACAGCCTTTCGCGCGCTTTGTGATTGAATACCATTCATCCTGGCATATTATTTTCAGGCAGACGGACACGCATTGTGCCTTGGCCTTCTGCCTGAAACAGGCTTTTTAGCCTTCTGCCTTAAACAGATGATGCGAACCCGCCTTCAGCGTCTTTCGCTCGCCCATGAGCTCTGCTTCGCACTCACAGCCGAACGGCACATCTATAAACAGATGTGTGCCGCCATAGCGCTTGAACCAGCGCACGCCGATTCGGCCATAGGGCGTGTCAAGCCCGCCCTGCGCGCTCAGCAGCTTTTCGGGCATGTAAGGCTTTACCTCGAAGCGGCGCATACCCGCCTCCAGCGCGTGTATGCCCAGTATATGCGAATACAGGAACGCATCCGCCGCGCCGTACATCGGGTGGTTGTGCGAGTTCATGCCCGGATTCTTTTTAAGCTCGAAGCGCTCCCACACAGTCGTGGCTTCGTTCTGGCGCATGAAGCCCCACGACGGATACTCGTCGCGTGTGAGCAGTTCGTACGCGTCATCGATATAGCCGTACTCGGCCAGCTCGTCCAGCAGATAGCGCGTGCATAGATTGCCGGTCGTGAACTGATAGCCAGAATTTACAAGCTCGTCGCGCATATTCTTCGCAGCGCGTGCGCAATCTTTTTCAGGCACTATGCCCAACCACAGCGCGAACGCCTGGCACGCCATGGAACCGGTGCACATCGCGGCGTTGTCCGCATCGTACCACTTCGCCAGCATCGCGCGCTTTATGCTTTCGGCCAGCTCGGTATAATGCTGCTCATCAGCCTCACGCCCCAGCGCCTTTGCCATGCGCGACAGCAGCTTGCAATTGAAGTACGAATACCCGGTCGACATGAATATGCCCGGCGTGACTATCGAGCGCGCGCCGTCGTTCGGCTCGCACGCATACGCGGGGCCAGCCCAGTCGCCATAGTAGCTGTAATTGACGATATAGTCGTCGCTGTGCGCGAGCAGGCAGTTTTCCCACGCTGCGAACGAATCGAACGCCTCAGCCAGCGTCTCGCAGTCGCCGAAGTGCGCATATGCCTCCCAGCCTGCCACGAGGAAGCTGGAGCACACCGGGTCTGCCGGGAACGAGCCGTACAGCTTAGGCACTGTGCAGGAAATAGCGCCGTCCGAGTGCTGCACCGACATTATATCGCGCACGATCTTCTTAAACATGCCCGCACAGTCGAAATTGTAGGGCGTTTCCTCGAAGCGCACGGTCGCGTCGTTCATCCAGCCCATGCGCTCGTCGCGCTGCGGGCAGTCGGTCAGTATCGAGTGCATGTTGCCTTCCTCGGTGCGCAACACCTGCTCGTGCAGCGCGTTAAGCGCCGCGCTGCCGCTCACGAAGAAGCCCGCGGGCTGCATGTCGGTATGCAGCTCGACCGCCTCAATTCCGTCCATATCGGGTTCAAATCCGGTCACGCGCGCATAGCGGAAGCCATGATATGTGAAGTCGGGCTGCCATACGCTAAGATCGCGCCCGTCGCCCGCGAACGTGTACCTGTCAGTAGCCTCCGCGCCGCGCAGTACCGCCGTGTACAGGTCGCCGTTTTCGTCCAGTTCTTCGGAATGTGCAATAGTTATCTGCGTGCCCTGCGGCAGTTTTGGCAGCTTCATGCGCACCACGCCCGCTATGTTCTGGCCAAAGTCAATTATGCTGCTTTCGCCCACGCGCGATATTGAAAGCGGCTTATACACGCGCTTTTCGCGGATAGGCGGTATCAGCATCGGGCGCATTTCGCCCACCGGCGCGCCGCACAGCTTTACCTCCTCAAACCCGCCAAAGCCGACCTCTTTCCAGCCGGTTATGTCGATGTTCGCGTCGTAATCCTCGCCGTTGAACAGCGTGCTCTTTACGCTGGGGCCGAATCCGCATTGCACCGCCTCGCCCGAGGATATGCGCTCGCCGGTGCCGTCGGCGTACTCCACGTCCAGCATGAACGTGAGCCGCCTGTCGCCAAAGAACGTCGCATCCCGGAACAGCGCGGTGTACTGGCCCGGATTGTCGCGCCAGCCGCCGCCCACCTCAAACGCGATGCAGTTGCGGCCGGTTTTAAGCATCCCCTCCACTTCGGGATCGACGACGTACTGACACACTGCCGAATAGTCGGTATGCGCCGGGTCGAGATGCGCATCGCCCACGCGCGCGCCGTTTATATACGCGTTGTGATAACCCAGGCCGCACGCATACAGCGTCGCGCACTTGATGCCATGCTTTAGTTCAAACTCCCGACGGAAGTACAGCGTGCGGTGATTCGCGTCCTCGCGCGACGTTACCCAAGGGGCATTCCATTCCACGTCGCCCAGATAGAACGATTCACATGCTTCGCTGCTTTCACAGCCCGCATCATCGCGCACCTTTACGCACATATCAATGCGCGCGCCGCGCTTTAGGTCTGACGCGCCGAGAGTGTGCTCCTGCCTGTCCGATTTTATCCAGCCGCTCGAATATACCTCGCGGCCCCCGCATTCCAGACGCACGGCGTATTCCGCCTGACAAAGGCCACGGCTATGCGTCACGCCCCACGAAAGCGTAAGTCCGTCCCCGCCCTCGACCACTCGGTCGCGCGGCGTGCCGGCAAGTTGCTTGCGATTTACCGAAATTCTTACCGGCTTCATGGCCGGAGCTATTACATATGAAGTATCTTTCATAAAAGCCTGTCCCCTTCTGCCTTAAAGCATTATGCTTTACAAAGGCGTGCATATGAAAAAACATGCCGGGCTGATACCGATATAAATGATATGCGATTTATATTGCCTTGTCAATAGAGCAGATTTTACACGCGATATGGCTTTAGCGCGGCATTATGGCAAATTCTATAAATAGCGATTGATTTTTCCGCGGTGTAATGGTACTATGAATAGGTACAGCTGATAAGATAGTTAATGCGCTCAGACGCGCTTTTGATAAACGGCGGATTTCACGCCCCGTAAGGAGATTTACATGGGAGAAGCCATAATGGAGTCCAGCTTTGTGCAGAATATTTTGCTCTGCCTCCAGACATTCATGACCACGGTTGTACTATTTATGATACTCGGGCCAATCGCGTTCATACTGGGCGAGCTGTTCCCGCGCAAATGGGTCAGGTACAATCGATTCCCGTTCAACGAGTTTTCGTTTGAAAAGGACGGCAGCTTTTACCGCAGGCTGCGCATAAACGAGTGGAAGGACAGAGTGCCCGACATGAGCATACTGTTCAAATGGATGCTGCCCAAGCACGCCATACCCCAGTCGCGCTCCAGCGAATACTTCCGCCGGTTCGTGACCGAAACCTGCGTGGCCGAGGAAGTGCACGTGCTGCTGATGATTGCGGGCTACTGCGTATACTTTTTCGTATATCACAACGCGTGGGGCTTTATTGCGTCCACGCTGTACGCGCTGGGCAATCTGCCGTTTGTGCTGATTCAGCGCTACAACCGGCCGCGTTTTAAGCTTATAATGGAGCGCCAGAATCAGATAGACGCGCGCCGCAAGCAGGCCGAAGCCGCCAAGGCGCAGGAGGACAAATAATGCAGGTCATAGACATATTAATGGCGATAATGATGGCGCTTACCACGCTGTACGGCGTGTACTTTTGCGCAATCGCCATTTTGGGCACGCTCCGTAAGGAAAAGCCTATTCCCCCCGCCGCGCCCCAAAAGCGCATCGCCGCGATAATCGCCGCGCGCAATGAAAGCAGCGTAATCGGCAATCTGGTCGAAAGCGTGCTGGCTCAGGACTATCCGCGCGAATTGATGGACGTATTCGTAATACCCAACAATTGCACCGACGACACCGAGGAAGCCGCGCGCCGGGCGGGTGCAAGGATACTCAATTGCACAGTACCCGTCCACGCAAAGGGCGAGGCCGTATCGTGGGCTATCGACGAACTACTCAAATACCCCGAAAACTATGACGCGTTTGTGATAGTAGACGCGGACAACCTGCTCGACTGCAATTATTTTAAGGTATGCAACGACGCGCTATGTGCTGGCGCGCAGGTGGGTCAGGGCTTCCGCGACAGCAAGAATTACGGCGATTCGTGGATTGCGGGCTGCTCATCCGAATTTTACTGGTGCATGAGCCGCTTCTACAACAAGGCGCGTAGTGCGCTGAACATGTCGGCGGCGCTCAACGGCACGGGCATACTGCTCAGCGCGGACTACATGCGCAGTGTGGGCTGGCACACCTCGTCGCTGACCGAGGACTTGGAATTTACGGCTCAGTGCGCGCTGGGCGGCGTGCGCATATGGTGGCTGGGCGGCGCGCGCGCGTATGACGAGCAGCCCAACAGCTTTGTGGACAGCTTCAAGCAGCGCCGCCGCTGGGCCGCGGGTACGGTGCAATGTATGCGCGGCTACTTTGGCAAGTTGGTAAAGCGCGCCGTATGCGAGCGCAAGCTGCAATGCCTGGACATGGCGGTGCTGTTCACCGGGCCTATCGTGCAGTTGCTTTCGATAATACCGGGCGTGTACTTCTTCCTGCGCGCCATGTTTTCTATGGACAGCGCGCAGGTTGTGCCTATGCTCATAATGACTGCCGCGGGCGCGGTTCTAAGTTTTATCGGACTGAGCCTCGGCTCGTTTGCGATACTTAAAATAGAGGGCAAATCCGTGCGCGGCCAGTGGAGCACGGTGTTTGGGTTGTGGCTGTTCCTGTTGACATGGGTGCCCGCCAACCTTATCAGCCTTTTCACAAAGCCGCCCAAGTGGGTGCAGATTCCGCACGAGCGCGCCATGTCTATGGCCGATCTGAAGGGCGCGTCGGGCGACAGTCAATCGGCCGGGAAAGGACGCGGTATATCGGTATGAAATATATATCGTGGAATGTAAACGGTCTGCGCGCGTGCGTGGGCAAGGGCTTTATGGACTACTTTAATGAGACAGGCGCCGACGCGTTCTGCCTTCAGGAAACTAAGCTGAGTCCCGATCAGATAAAGCTGGATATGCCCGGCTACACCGCGATATGGAACAGCGCCGATAAGAAGGGCTATTCCGGCACGGCGATATTTACCAAAAAAGAGCCGTTCAACGTGACTATGGGGCTGGGCATTGACGAGCACGACCATGAAGGGCGCGTGATCTGCGCCGAGTTTGACACACACTATCTGGTATGCGTCTACACGCCCAATTCTCAGCGCGATTTGAAGCGGCTGGATTACCGCATGAAGTGGGAGGACGACTTCCGCGCTTACCTCAAGGCGCTGGACGAGAAAAAGCCGGTAATCGTCTGCGGCGACATGAACGTCGCGCACGAGGAGATCGATATAAAAAACGCCGCCACCAACCATAACTCGGCGGGCTTTACCGATCAGGAGCGCGCCAAGATGACCGAGCTTTTGAATAGCGGCTTTGTGGATTCCTTCCGCGCGCTGCATCCCGACGCGCGCGACAGGTACAGCTGGTGGTCGTACATGTTCCACGCGCGCGAGCGCAACGCGGGCTGGCGAATAGACTACTTCCTCACGTCCGAGCGCCTGCGCGGCGCGATACGCGCCGCCGATATTCACGATACAGTCATGGGCAGCGATCATTGCCCGGTAATGCTGGACATCGACGTATGATAGGCATATAATATATGATAGAATCCGCCTATGGCGGTTTTAATGGAGGTATTGGTTTTTATGATAACCAAAGTTGTAGGATGCCTGGAAAAGGTATTTCTGGACGCCGAGCCCAAGGCTGCGGCTCAAAGCGTTTTCAGCGGCTTTAAGAACGAGACCATATCGTTCCAAGTAGCGTACTGCCAGCCGCTAGAAGGCGCCGGCTGGAACACCTTCTGCGACGTCAAGATGGAGTCCGATATTGCGGAGCACGTGCGCGTGCGCCGCGTCGTCAACGTCCCGGCAGGCCTTGCAATATATCCGGGCGCGGACGACGACTATCTGCGCAAGGCGCCCGGCCTGTACCCCGACATGCTGGTCGACATAAGCGAGTGCAAGACGCGCGCGCTTATCGATCAGTGGAACAGCGTATGGGTTGACGTGGAAGGCGCGCCCGCCGGCCAGCACGAGGTCACGATAACCGTAGTACCCTCAAAAGGCGAACCCTCCAGCCAGACCGTAAAGGTAAACGTGCTGGACGCCGAGCTGCCCGCACAGGAGCTTATCTATACCCGCTGGCTGCACTGCGACGCGATTGCGCAGTACTATCACATCGACATATGGTCGGAAAAGTACTGGGAGTATCTGGAGAAATTCATCGCCGCCGCCGTGCGCCGCGGCATCAATGCGATACTTACCCCCATACACACTCCCCCGCTGGACACCGTAGTGGGCGGCGAGCGCATGACCAGCCAGCTGGTGGACGTATATCTTACCAACGGCAAGTACACGTTCGGCTTCGACCGCCTGCGCCGCTTCATAGACATATGCAAGCGCAGCGGCGCGGAGTATTACGAGATGGCGCACCTGTTCACGCAGTGGGGCGCTAAGGCCACGCCCAAGATCATAGTGAACGTGGACGGCGTTGAGCAAAAGCTGTTCGGCTGGCACGTAAGCGCCACTTCGGCGGAGTACACCGAGTTCCTGGCCAGCTACCTGCCCGCGCTGAAGGCCGAGCTGGCCGCCGAGGGCGTGCTTGACCACACGATATGGCACATTTCGGACGAGCCGTCGTTCGAGAACATGGAGTCCTATGCCGCCGACAAGGCGCTGGTCGAGCCGTACATCGGCGACCAGTACATACTGGACGCGCTGAGCGACGTGCGCTTTTACAAGACCGGCGCGGTCGAACACCCCGTGCCCGCCAACAACCATATACATGACTTCATCGACGCAAAGGTCGAAGGCCTGTGGACGTACTACTGCTGCAGCCAGTTCAAGGAAGTATCCAACCAGTTCATCGCCATGCCCAGCCATCGCGAGCGCATACTGGGCGTACAGATGTACAAGTATAATATCGTGGGCTTCCTGCACTGGGGCTACAACTTCTACAATTGCCAGTATTCGTACTATCCGATCGATCCGTACGGAACGACCGACGGCGACGGCTTTGTGCCCGCAGGCGACACGTTCCAGGTATATCCGGGCAAGGACGGCGAGCCGGTCGAGTCCATCCGCATGATGGTGTTCGACGAGTGCATCGCCGACATGCGCGCGCTGAAAATGCTGGAAAGCCTGACCAGCCGCGAGCACGTGCTTGCGCTGATTCAGGAGGGCTTCGACCGCGAGATCACCTTCTACGACTATCCGCGCAACGACGACTACCTGCCCACTCTGCGCGAAAAGGTCAATGCCGAGATCATGGAGAAGCTGGGCAAGTAATTGATTAAAAGTCAGACGGCGCGGCGCACTTTGCCGCGCCGCTGTTTGTGCGCGGATACGCATAGTTTATCGGGAGAGATTGTTTATGGAGACTAAACTTCTGCGCGCGGACGAGCGCGCGATAGAGTGCGCCGCCGAGCTTATACGCGCGGGCGAAGTAGTGGGCTTCCCCACCGAGACGGTGTACGGGCTGGGCGCAAACGCGCTTGACGGCAAAGCGGTGCTCAAAATATTTGCGGCAAAGGGCCGTCCCGCCGACAATCCGCTGATCGTCCACATAAGCGCGCTTGACGAGATCGCGCTGCTCATATCGGGCGATTTGCCCGAAAGCGCGCGCAGGCTGGCGGCGGCGTACTGGCCGGGACCTATGACGCTGATACTGAAAAAATCCGCACTAATACCGGACGAAGTAAGCGCCGGGCTGGACACGGTGGGCATACGTATGCCGTCCAACCCGGTTGCGCGCGCGCTGATTAAGGCGAGTGGCTGTCCAATCGCCGCGCCCAGCGCCAACCGTTCAGGTCGGCCCAGTCCTACCTGCGCGCAGGACGTGTTCGAGGACATGGACGGGCGCGTGCCGATGATACTGGACGGCGGCGAATGCGACATCGGATTGGAATCCACGGTAATATCGCTGGCCGACGAGCGCGCGCGCATACTGCGGCCGGGCGGGATAACGCCCGAGATGATCGAGCGCGTGTTGGGCGGCGTTGACGTTGACCCGACGGCACTCAAGCCGCTGGCCGAGGGGCAGATTGCCCGCTCGCCCGGCATGAAGTACCGCCACTACGCGCCCAAGGGCAAGCTGATTCTGATCGACGGCGCGCCAGAAAACGTAAAGGCAGCACTGCGCGCACGGTATGCCGAGGAGGAAGCGCGCGGACACAAGGTATGTCTCCTGCTCCCCGAAAGCATGATACCCGACTTCCCGAATGCGCGCGCATATTCGCTGGGCGGCGATCTGAGCGAAGCTTCGCATCGCGTGTTCGCGGCTCTACGACAACTCGACCGCGACGAAATAGAAGTCGCGTTCTGCCAGACGTTCGATACGCGCGGCATAGGTTTGGCACTCATGAACCGTCTAGACCGTGCGGCCGGTTTTACAATTGAGAAGGTATAATGCCTGAGCACTAATAAATAATTCAGCCCTGCGCTCTCCCCCCGCCGCTGATTAAAGGCGGCTTAGGATTGTGCAGGGCTGTTATTCGTATCAGATTTTTGACAGCGGAGTAAGTTCAACCGCGCCGTCCGCGTCGTGCTCGTACAGTTCAATGTCGGCGGGCAGGCGCCTTTCGTTGTACAGTCTTATGTTGTTCAGATCTGACCTCATGCAGAACGCGCGCGCCGCGCCCTCAGCCATGCCGCCGCGCACCTTGCGCGCAATCAGCCGCGGCATCAGCATCTTCTCATCCGCGTCGATTGCGATGCTTATGTCGCATTCGCCCTTCAAATCCCGCCAGATCTGTTCATCCAGCAGCAGCCAATTGCCTTCGATGATGAATATGTCACCGCTTACCTGCAGCGGTTCGGGCGCGGGGTCGTGCAGCCGGCGATCGTATACCGGCCATTCGTAATTGCCTGTACGCAGGTTGGCTATTGCGCTTTGCATTTTTGCAAGATCATACGTAGGCGGCGCGCCCTTTATGTCTGAAAGCGGCGTGCCGTCAGGCGCTGTATGCGTTCTGAGATATGCGTTCGGGTAATGAAAGCCGTCCATGCCCAGCGGCACGATAGGCGCAAAGCCTGTCGATTCAGCATAATCATTCAGTGCGTATACAAATGTGCTCTTGCCAGCGCCCGGCGGCGCGGCCAGCAGCGCGACTACCGGCTTGCCCGATTGTGCATGAAGTTCGCTTAATCTTGCGCATAGCGGCCTGAACACATTTCCAACCGTGGCCTGAGTATACCGCGCGTGAACGCTGAATCCGTTTATCTCTATCACTTTATCAAACATAAATGCTGCTCCCGTATCGATATTATAAAGGCCGCGCCCGTCCGTAAACGCTGCGCGGCAGATGTATGTTTCGCGGTTTAGCCGCGCTCGCGGCGGCCCGATTGCACGTTGGCACGGCGGTATGCGTCCACTTTGTTGGAATACCTGGGCGCTTGAGCTTCTGCCTGCTTATTGCGCGCTTGGGCAGAAGCCGCGCTTTCACGCATATCGGGATAGTAGGTCGACGTGCGGCGGCTGTTGGCATACGTCGGCGCAGTCGAACGCGCCTTAATCTGAGAATGCGCTTCTGGAGCGGCGCGCCAGCCCATGCGCAGGTACATGCCGCACATCGCCATGACGGATGCGTATATGAACAGCATGAAGTAGTTCAGCGCGGGATTGGCGCTGCCGTCTATGCGGAATTCCTCAACCACGCACATTACCACCATGATTACGGCTACACCCAGCGCGATAAAGTCTAATACGTTGCTTTTGTACGCGCGCAGACAGCCGCGCAGGAACATGACTATCATCGTGACAGCCATTATCATCGCGATGAGCTGATCCACCTTGACAAAGCCCAACGCAAGGAAATCGTCCGAACGCATGGATTCGAGCGGTACCTGCGCAAGGCTCAGGAGCATTATGCAGGTAAAGCCTACACATCCGGCGGGCTTATTCTCCCTGCGCAGTGCATAGGCCATAAGCCCCAGCGCAACGACCGCCTCATACACGCACACCGCCAGACAGCGCGCGCCCTGCGAATTGCTGATGGTAAGCGGAAATATTCCGCCGCCCACGATCATGCCGCGCCCCTGCCAGCAGGTAAGCTCACCCAGGCGGCTTACCGCAAGTGTGAGCAAAAGCCCAGGCATCAGCGTATCCAGCGCGCGCCTGAACCCGCGCTTGCCCGCGCCCTGCCGCGTGCCCAGCAGTGCACCCGCAAAAGCGCCCATCGTAGATATGCCGCCTTCCCATATGCGCAGTATCGCGGACGGATATTCGCCAAAGAAGCCCACGTTCGATACGACGTAAACCGCACGCCCCAGTATCATTGCATACAGCATTGCGAATAAACATACCTTTTCAAGCGCACTCTGGCGGATGTGTCCGCGCTCCGCCTGCCGCCGGGACAGCATGTACCCGGCCAGCAGGCCCAGCGCGGTAAACAGTCCATAGCCGGTCAGCCGCACGCCGCCCAAAGCGAATATAGTACCGGGCGTATCCATGTTTAATCATTCCTTTCTCTGGAACAAGTTCAGCGCTGATACGCGGACGCGAAGTATACGCAGTCGCTTATATCGCGCTCCGAGCCGCTGTAATTGACGCGGTTGACTACATTGCCACGCCAGTACAGCGTAGTCGAACCGCCGCCGTCCAGATTGTACGCGTTTTGGCAGCCCAGCTTTTCCATTATATCGGCCAGCTGCGGATCGGTAACGCCGCGGCTCCAGTCAGTGCGGCCATCCACCGCGCATACTATGTATTCCAGCGGCCCGAGCTGTCCTATCGCCATGCGCGGGTTCTCGCTGTCCGCGTCGAACGGATAGTCGCTGTATTCTGTCTTAACGCCGTCGATTACCAATGCCGGGCCGAACGAAAACGCCTGATATATTCTGCCTTGCAGCTCCGCAACCATCGCTTCACTATCCGATCGACTGGTGGTTATGTGGAAGTTGCCGTCGGTGTCTATGATTAGCTGATGCAGACTTCTCGACGGTTTGGATTTAAGTATCTGGGACTGCTTTACTATGAACACCGAGCCTTCGCGCTGAGAATAGTATTCGCCGCTTATCGCGATCAGCGCGTTCTTGGCGCGCGCCATGCTGGATGTGGTGGCCGTGCTGGAGCCTACGGATTCCTTGGACGTGGCCGTGCGCAGTTGGCTCGCGTGGCTTAACTTTATGCGAACTATATGGCAGTCGGATTCATAGGTGCGCCATGTATAGCTGACGGCCTCAATCGACGGGTCTTTATAGCATTCGGCGGTGGTGGTACTGCCGTCGGGCAGGAATATGTCGCTTTGAGTATAGTAAGCGGTTTCATCCGGGGAATAGCCGCCCGCGTATGTGTCCATCGGCAGGGTGTATGTCGGTGCGTTTGTGGGTGCGAACGTGGGCAGAATCGTCGTCGCGGCGGCCGCGGTAGGCAATGCTGCACTTCCTGCTCTGTCGAGTGGTGCGGGTATTTCAGTCGGGACAGGCTCTTCCGTGGGCGCGGCGCTGGGCATGGCCGCAAGCAATTCCTGATACGCTGCCTGTTCATATGCGTTCTCGGCCTCGGGCGTGGTATTGCTTGCGGGGATTATGAATGCGCTGAGTGCGATCAGTACGGTGACCGCCTTGCCATAAAATGAATCAAGCTTCATGCAGGTACTCCTGACTATTCAAAAGCATATATACGGGTATTGGCATTAATATGTAATCAATTATAATCCCTGTTGGTGTGCTTGTCCATTTATATGCTGAAATTTAACTGTTTCGCTGCCGCTCAATTTGTAAAAAAATCCCGACAAATAGCCGTCCCGGGGCATTCACATAACAATCGGAATAATGTATAATTATATTAAGCAATAAATCCGCAAGGAGGAAAACATATGCGCATAGACGTAAACGCACGCTATCAGCAGCCGCGCCCGCTAAACATGGGCACGGACGATATACGCGTGAACAGCCGCTACTTTACCGTGAAGGGTGCGCCCATATTGCCGGTCATGGGCGAGATACACTTTTCGCGTTACCCGGCCGATGAATGGCGGCGCGAGCTAAGCAAGATGCGCGCGGGCGGCGTGCAGGTGGCCGCGACGTACGTATTTTGGAACCACCATGAGGAGGTCAAGGGTGAATGGGACTTCAGCGGCAATCGCGATCTGGGCGCGTTCGTCCGGGTGTGCCGCGATATTAACATGCCGCTGGTGCTGAGGATAGGCCCGTTCGCGCACGGCGAGTGCCGTAACGGCGGTCTGCCCGACTGGATAGTCGATGACAAGTCCATGACTCCGCGCACCAACGACGCAAAGTACATAGAATGCGTGCGCGAACTGTACATGAAAATCGGTGAGCAGGTCAAGGGACAGACATTCAAGGACGGCGGCCCGATAATCGGCGTGCAGCTTGAAAACGAATACGGCCATGTGGGCGGCCCGTCCGACAAGGGCGTGGGCGAGGCTCACATGAAGATGCTTAAGCACCTGGCGCTCGAGGCCGGACTGGACGTGCCGTTCTTCACCGCGACGGGCTGGGGCGGCGCATATATAATTAAGGAAGAAACTCTGCCAGTTCAGGGCGGATATGTGGACGCGCCGTGGGATCAGCACACCCACGCCAACCCGCCTACGATGCTGCACATGTTCGCGCCTTTCCTGGACGACGGCGGCACGGGCGCGGACTGGGCAGACGGTGCAAAGGAAAAGCACTTTACTTTCGACCCGGACGACTACCCCTTCCTCACTGCCGAGCTGGGCGGCGGGCTGCAGGTCACGCACCATCGCCGCACCTACCCCAGCGCGCGCGATGTGGAGGCGCTGACGTTGTGCCGCATTGGTTCGGGCGCGAACCTGATCGGGTATTACATGTACCACGGCGGCGTGAATCCCGACGGCAAGCATACCACGCTGCAGGAGTCGCGCGCGACCGGCTATCCCAACGACCTGCCCATAAAGAGCTACGACTTCTTCGCGCCGCTGCGCGAATCGGGCGAAGCGTCGGAAAGCTATGGCAAGATACGCAAGCACCTGATAATGCTGAATCAGTTCGGCGGCGACATCGCGCCCGGCTGCTGCATACTGCCTGACGAAAACGACCGTCCTAAGGACGCGTCCGACGCGGACACGCCGCGCGTATGCGTGCGCCACGACGCGCGCCCCGGCGAAAACGGCGGATTCGTATTCGTGAACAACCATCAGCGCGGCATTAATATGGAAGAAAAGCATTTCAGCGTGGAGCTGAATCTGCCTGACGAGACGATCAAACTGCCTGAGATTACGCTCCGGCCCGACGCGTGCATGGCGCTGCCGTATAATTTCAAGATGGACGCCGCAGTGCTGCGCGCGACGAACGCCCAGCCGCTGTGCCGCATCGGCAAGCACTGGTTCTTCTGGTGCGATGGCGAGCCGGTGTATGACTTTGCCAAGGGCGAGGCATACATCGATACGCTGACTGCCGATGAAGCCGATAAGGCGTGCGTGCTGAACGGCGAACTGTTCATATCCGACGCGCTGATATACTCGGACGGCGAAAGCATAATCGCCGAGACCGAGAACCGCGTGCTGAGCGTGACGCGCTGGGGCGAGGCCAGCGACCCGGAGCATATCGAGGTGCGCAGACCAGAAGTGAAGTGCGCGTGCGAGTTCAGGCAGATCGGCGGCGTGCATAAGCCCGCGGAGCGCAAGTCGGCCTACGACGGCGACTATATCGAGTATGAGATTAAGCTGGGCGAGGCAAAAACCGACGGTCTGGCGGATATGCTGCTGGAGCTGGACTTTGGCGGCGACCGCGCGGAGCTGTATGCGGATGGCAGGCTGGTGGCCGACTGGTTCAACAGCGGCGAAAAGTGGCGCACGGCGCTCAAGCGGCTGGGGTATCCCAAGGAGCTGACTATGCGCGTGTACTCGCCTACCGAGGAGTTTTATCATGATTTGCCGGTTGATACCGTGCCTTGCTTAAAGGCGGCGCGGGTTGTGCCGGTTTATCGGGTGGAGTTGTGATGGTTGGTTAATGCGATAGTGTTTTGACATATTAATGCAATAGCAACATTATTCTTTTCCAGTTTGTTGACAGATAGTGTGCTTGCACTATCTGTCAATTTTCACCACTCTATTTGTAGCATTTTTTACTTCTCATAGTGTAAGTTATTGCTCAATACGCTATTGCGCCGTGTAAATGTTTTTGTCATGTGTACCAAATATTTAAATATTGCTATTT
>CAOKFD010000028.1:0-38100 GCA_948467645.1 uncultured Eubacteriales bacterium
ATGGCGCAGCGACGCCCGAAATTGCGTACTCCGGAATTTTTGAGACACACTCTAGCGCAATATTTCAGTTCCGGATCATTCAAAATCAGTACAATGAAAATAAAAAATCCAATCTGCGCCCAAAAACTCGCGCACAGATTGGATTTTCGCTCACTTAGTCGCGGCTCAGTCCGCAAAAAACTTCCCCTGCATACGCCGCCCGGCAAATCCGCATTGCGCCGCTTTCCGGCCGCATTTCACATATGCAATAAGATTTACGTAATTTCAGCCGCACGCTTCCCTCACCTATCCAGCGGCAGAGGCGCTCTCAGCAGCTTCGCGCACTTATCCATGCCCTTGACCATATCCGGAAGCGCGCTCAACAGCTCTGCCGGCGCGGCAGCTATCACCGGCGGCAGCAGTCTCGTCGCTATCGCGTAATCCAGCGCCATTTCCTCGCCGCCGCTCATGCGGCCCGTCGCCGCCGCCACGTACCGTGCGCAGTCTATCAGCGCGCCATGCGGCACCTTTGCGCCGAACTCATTCAGCCTTGCGCACATCACGCGCAGGCGGTTGCCCGCGTTTATGCTCAGTTCGCCCTCCAGCAGTTTTGTCCAGCTCTCCTCGCTCACCGGCTTTGCCTCGGGCGCAGCGCACGGCAGGCACAGCGCCGTACAGTCCAGCATCAGGAAGCCCGCGTCCAGCCTTGCCGCGTCGATCGGCGCGCCGTCTTGGTGACTCAGCGCCGCGCACACGCCCCTGCCCTTGGGCGCAGAGGCGCCTGCTCCGGGCGCGTTAAGGCGCACGCATTCGCTCAGGCTTTCATCCGCCAGCGTTTCGCCCAATGCCTCCGCAAAGCGCACATCGTCGCTGCCCGCAAAGCCGGTCAGTATCAGCGGCCTGTTCATCGCCAGCGCGATCAGCATATGCGTCACGTCGTCGCGCGCCATCTGCCAGCCGCGCGCGCTCATGCCCATCGACGCAGTGTCTATCAGCGCGTCGGGCGCGATAAATTCAGGTATTTCGGCCTTGGGTTCAGGCTGTACAGGCGGTTTTACATCGGTTAAGTCAGGTTCGCTCGCGTTAGCCTGCGCGCCAGATTCCGTCCTCAGCAACTCCTTTATCTTCGATTCGACTATCATCCCGGCCAGCCGCTTGCTCATCGGCGTGTCCAGCGCGGCCGCGATTTCCGCCTTCAATGCCTTGCCCTGCTCCTCCAGCGCGCTTATTTCGGCGCGGCGGTTCTCCAGCTCCGTCTCAAGCAGTACTATGCTGCTTTTGAGCGCCTCCGCATCCACCTCGTTTTCGGCGCGCATTTCGCGCAGCACTTCGGCCTTCATCTCGCGCGTGCGGCGTTTCAGCCCGTCCATTTCGGTTATCAGGCGCAGGCGCTCGGCCTCCATCTCTATCATGCGCGCGTCGGTGGGGCGCGCGTGCTCGCCCGGGGAGTACACCTCCACTATGCGGCGCACCAGCTCGTCGTTGGATATTATGCCTTCGACCAGAGTCGCCTGTGCGCCGGTGAACTCCCACGCCGCGTTTATCGCGTCTATCGCGCGCTCAGCGGGGCTTTGCGCGGGTTCGGACGTGGCCTGCGGCGGCACAGTTTGGGCCAGCTCCTCCTGCTTCCTCATGCGCCACTGCTCGTCCACCACCTCGCTCAGACTGCGGCCCTTGCGCGGGTTAAGCCCCATCTGCTCCTTCAGGCGCTTGAACGCATACGATACTTCTTCCTCGATGCGCACGCGCGACTGGCGCTCCCCGGGCGCTGTTTCCGCGTTTGTCGAGGGCTGAACGGTTTCGGTTTCGCGTGCTGAGGGCGTTTCTTCGATCGGACACGGCTGAACAGCCTGAACCGCCCTGTCCGCTCCGCCGTCCTGCGGAGCCTCCACGCGCCGTATAAGCAGCGTCGCTATGCCGCCCTGCGTGTCGGTCAGCTCCACCACGCGCCCGCCGCAGCTTTCCAGCGGCACGCGCGCGCAATCCTCGCACTCGGTCCACGCGCCGCCGTCGTCCCTGTACGGGCCGATCAGCTCGCCGCCCTCCCTGCGGAAGGCTACTTTGGTCATCGCTTCGCCCGCGGACGGGCATATTTCGCATACCAACCCGTCGGGCACCTCGCGTATCACATCGGAATATATCATGAAGGGATTTCTGTCGTTGCCGGCGGCGTAATTTTTGTTTTGACGTATTTTATCATTTTCACGCGAATGAGCCCTCAAATCTATAAGGCACAATTTGCCCAATGTGCGCATACGCTGTTTGAATGTGCTCATTTCATTTTTGTCAGGGACTACGCGCAGGAAATCTTCATCGCCATACTCGCCATCGTGAACATATACCTTTGATTCCGGCGCAATCAGCGCCGCCGGTCGTACCCGGAAAAAGCCGCGCGACGGGTCATCCTCCTCAAGCCACGCCAGCGTCAGGCATCCGTTTATCGCCATACCTACCCACCGCCTTTACCTGTATAAAACGGAGCAAGTTTCATTTAACAATAAGCATTTTGTAATATGAATCATTTATTTAAATTAAACCTACTCTACACAAATTATACCCTAAAAATGCCAATTCGTCAATCTTTTCCGTTCGAATGTAAATTACTTGCATCAAACGTTAATTGCGGCAGTTGACAACGCGCCCGGTACGTGTACAATGATACTTGATAAGTCCCGCCACAAAGCGCGGGTCATTTAACGGAGGGATTCGATATATGAAGATAACGCTTAACCGCTGGCCGGGCGGCAAAACGCACGCGCTGACCATGAGCTATGACGATGGCGTGAAGTTCGATGTGAGACTAAGCAAACTGTTCGACGCGCACGGCATACGCGGCACTTTCCACCTTAACAGCAACTATGCGATGGACGGCTCCAACGACTGGCACCTGAATGCGGACGAGGTGCGCGACCTGGCCGCGCGTCACGAGCTCAGCCTGCACATGCACACGCACCCGTTCCCCACCCAGATGCCGCTTGCGCATGTAGCGGACGAGGTGGCCGAGAACCGGCGCATACTGGAGCCGCTGGCGGGCTATCCCCTGCGGGGCATGAGCTATCCTTACGGCGACTTTAACGACGGCGTGGTCGATCTCCTGCGCGCGCTGAACGTCGAGTATTCGCGCACAACGCGCGCCACGGGCAAGTTCGACGTGCCGGGCGACTTCCTGCGCTGGGATCCCACCTGTCACCACAACGGCCTGAACGGCGTGAGCATAAACGAATTGTGGGACAAGTTCATAAGCGACCGCTATTCGTTCGCCAAACCGCGCCTGTTCTACCTGTGGGGGCATTCGTTCGAGTTCGACCGTCAGGACAACTGGAACGTGATCGAGTCCTTCTGCGAGCTGGCGGGCGGCCGCGGCGACGTATGGTACGCGACCAACATCGAGATCGTCGACTACCTGAACGCAATGCGCGCGCTCAAATTCAGCGCGGACAACACGATGGTGCAGAACGTAAGCCCGATCGACGTATTCATCAGCGTGGACGGCGAGCCGGTCTGCGTGCGCGCCAACGCGATAACCCATCTGGAGGGCAAAGCCTGATGAAGCAGATTGCATCATTTACAGTCAATCACGACGTGCTTAAAAAGGGCTTTTACATATCGCGCATAGACGGTGACATAGCGACATACGACATACGCATGGCAATACCCAACTCGGGCGCATACCTGACCAACCCGGCGACACACACATTCGAGCACCTGTTCGCCACATACGTGCGCAACAGCGCCCTGACCGATTCGATAGTGTACGTCGGGCCGATGGGCTGCCGCACGGGCTTTTACTTTCTGACACGCGGCATAACGCATCAGCAGGCGCTCGACCTGTTCCGCGATACGCTGGAGTTCATCTCCACGTTCGACGCGCCCATACCGGGAGCGCAGTCCTCGCGCGAGTGCGGCAACTGGCTGGAGCACGATCTGCCCGCGGCGCGCGATCTGGCTATCGACATGAAGCGCGTGCTTAAGGACTGGACGGTCGATAAAATGCAATATGCCGAGTAAGGAGGCGCACTAAAATGACCATATGCGACGGACACATCCACCTGCGCCCCGGCTATGCCGACGACGTGCGGCTGGCGGCGAATGCTGAGGGCGCGGCGCGTTACAGCGTGCTGGCGCTGTCCCAGCTGCGCGCCGACCCGGCCGAAAATCCCGAAACGCTGCTGGCCAAGGCGCTCGACCCGGAGCGCTGCTTCGCGCTGTGCAGCCTTGACCACTCCCGACCCGGCCATCCCATGCCCGATCCGCTCACTCAGGTTAAGGCATGGCTCGACGCGGGCTTTGACGGCGTGAAGTTCATCGAAACCAAGCCCAACTGTCAGCACGCAACCGGCGCGCGGCTGGACGCCATGTACTTCGACGCGATGTTTGCCTACCTTGAGGAGCATTCCGTGCCCGTGCTGTGGCATAACGGCGACCCGGCCACCTTCTGGAAGCCGGACGAGTGCCCCAAGTGGGCGGTTGAGAACGGCTGGGGCTACTGGGATAAGGGCTGCCTTTCGCTTGAGGAGCTTTACTCGATAGTCGAAAACGTGCTGGAGCGCCACCCCAAGCTCAAGGTGACGTTCGCGCACTTCTACTTCGTGTCCGACGACCCGGCGCACGCCGAGCGCATGATGACGCGCTATCCCAACGTGCGCTTCGACCTGACGCCCGGCACCGAGATGTACCAGGGCTTCACCGAGCGCGCGGACTTCTTCCGCGGCTTCTTCCTGCGCTATGCCGATAGAATACAGTTCGGCACTGACACCGACTGCGACGACCCCGCGCACAAATACGGTACAAAGATGCGTGACAACATAATGCGCTTCCTCTCGACGGACGACCGGTTCGACTTTGCGGGCTTGGATGTCAAGGGCTTTAAGCTGCCCGAGGACGTTGTGGAGCAGATAATGTCGCGCACGCACGATTCGTTTGTGGGGACTAAGCCCAAGGCTATTGATAAGCTCAAGGCACATGAGGCGTGTCTGGCGGCCGCTGAGAGGTGCTTTGATGAGAAGCAGAGGGCGTTTGCGGTTCGGGCGGAGGAGAGGATTGCGGCACTTTGATTTTGCCATCTAGAGTGTGTCTCAAAAAGGAAAATCCGCAAGTTCGAGTGGATTTTTCGTCAGTTCAAGGAAGAAATCCGAAGGCTTAGCAGCGCTAAGTCGAGGATTGATGACGCAGAAATGGCGGAAAAGACGCCGAAATTGCGGATTAGGTAATTTTTGAGACACACTCTAAAGCCATCTAAATATGAAAAAAGCGCGGAAGGCCGCTTGTATCGCGACCTCCCGCGTTTTTCATTCCTGTGCGTCGCCCTTGCTGCGCATGGCTTCCAGCGCCCGCTTAATCACTTCGGGCACCGGCACGCCGATTAGCGCGACGTTCTCCAAAACACTCAAGCCCTCGTTGGCAATATAATAGCACGCCGTCGCCGTCTGGAACACCATCCCGTCCGTACCAATCGCCCGGTCAAGCAGCGTTCCCAGCAACACCATAGCCACAATAGCGCCCTTCCTGAGCAGCCCCTTGAACCCCTCGCTGGACAGCCAGCCGCCGCCCTCGGTCTTGAGGCTTTTTCCCGCGAACGCCACCATGCAGCCGGTCAGGTAGTCCATGACCATCATCACCGCCAGCGCAGTAAGCAGCGCATTCCACTCGCCGAACCATCCCGCAATCGCGCCGCCGATCGCGGCCAATACCTTGACTACCTTATCCCATGCCTTGTCCATCAGATCACCTCCGAGTATTTTTCGGACACCCAGCACACAACGCCGTTCCGCTTCACGGCGCGCCAGCCGGACGTGTCAACCGCCTCCAATTCAGCGCCCTTATTGAGCACGGCCACGATGCTGGATTCCGTTCCCGGCGCGTTACGTATGTTAACGCTGTTGCCAGTAATCCTGACTTTGGCAATCGCATCATGTTCAGCATTTTCGACCTTGAAAGGCACATTTTCGCGCCCGCTACCGTCGTCCGCGTCCATATAAGTAAGTCCGGGCAGCCTGTACCACTTCTTCCACGGCCTGTCAGAGACTTTGGTTTTGACGCACCCGTAAGCAAATCCGCGTTCCTCGATAGCCCAGCCATTTCCGATATACACGCCCGCGTGACCGTCCATCCACAGCATCAGGCCGGGAATTTCGGGCATGTCCTTAATATCGCCCTTGACTTTAGCGCATTCCAGCATACCGTTCGCGCTCATGTCCGGGCATCCGTTCACAGCATAGCGCACGCCGCCCTTTTCCGCGTCCCACCACATATAACCTTTGGCCAACCCGATGCAGTCAGAAGCCCACTTATCGCCCGCTATATCTGCCTTATAGCGCGCCGTGCGATTAGAAGTGTAGTGCTTCGGATATTGTCGCGTCTTGCGAGTAAGCAAATCCTGCGTGCACTTGTAGCAAACGCATCCGTACCAGTAGGGCATACCCACCCATTTCTTCGCCCAATCAACTAGCCCAAAGTTCGTCTTAGCCATTTGTATCACCTCTTTCAGTTAATCCCCAGTTTGCCCAATATCCTCTGTGCAATCGCCAGCATACCCGCATCGCCCGGATGGGACGCAACGCCGCTTGCCTCAACGGTTGACGTATTGCCGTCCGGGTAGGTTATCGTGTTGCCGATTGCGCCGCGATTTTCAGCCGCGTTCAGGTCATTGAAAGGTATAAACTCACACCCCGTCGCCGCGCACGCCGCCTGTATCGCGTCCAGCCTTTCGGTGCTGGTATACCATGCCGCCGCCCATACCACGCGCGCATGGGGCGCGGCAGTCCTGAGCTTACTTAGCAATCGTTTCGCGCCGCCCGACTTGAGATATGCAATCTTCTCCGTCGAGTTCGTGTTGTCGCTGAGCTGTACAATGATAAGGTCGAGATCGTTTGTCACCTTGCTCGCGATATTGTTGTAGGCCGTGTCCAAAGTATCATCATCGGTTGCCGCCTCAATCGCCGTACCGCCCGCCTTAGCCGCCGTGAAGCTCGCGTTCTTTGCGGTTATCGCCTGCGTGACGTGATAGTAGTAATCCGACTGCGCATTGCTCGCACACATGCCGAACTGACCAAAGCCAACGAGCAGTGAATTGCCGATGAACAGCGCCTTACTGGGCACAACCGGCGTAAATACCGCCTCGCCCGCCGCAGATACCTGAAGTATGTACTTGCTCCCGTCGGGCGCGGTAAACTGCCCGTCAAAGCCCGTCGAAGCTTCTCTGACCGCCGTCTGCACGTTTTCAAGCGCCTTGCCCAGCGTCGCGCCGCCTTCATCCACGTAAGCGCAATCCATGACCTTCTCGCACAGCTCGGGCGCGTTCAACGTAACGCTTGAACCCGCCGCATTCAGCACAATCCGCACGCTGACCGCCTTAGCCATATCCAGTGTGGAATACACATCGTACCACGCTAAGTCAATGTCCTGCTCAACGCTTCCTACTCCAAGCGTGCACAAGTCAAGCGTCACGCCGTCAGTGCTGTTTTTCTTTGTGCCCGCAATAACAAGTTTCGCGCCGCCAGTCAGGGCGGTACAGCCCGCCCTGAACCTAACCATCTGGCTTTCAACCTCGCTTACCGGCACGCCAAACGCGGCGTACACGCCCGCGCCGCCCGACAGCGTGAACACATCGCCCTGAAGCGTGCCCGCGCCCGCCGCGCTTGTGGTCAAATCTGCCGCGCCCAGTATCACCGGCCACGGATAAAGTTTCAGCTTCGCGGCGTTATCAACGCTTGTAATCTCGCCGCCGTTCACGTCATATATCGCCATATCACACCTCAATCGTTATGTAGCCCAGATACTTGATCTTGCTGTTGTTCCAGCGGTATTCGCTGCCCTCGGTCGAGAAGTATTCGTTTTCGCCCAGCGACGTGTCCAGCACGCTGGGATAGCACATCACCGTGTCGGTCGAATTTATCCATATCTGATACTCGTCGCCCGCCGACACGTCGATGTCGCAGTCCACCACGGCGCGGTAGTCGCCCGCCGTGCCCGCAAGATTTACGTTCGTGCCCTCGTTGCGCGCCTTGGTCTTGTTGTAGAAGCTCACTTCGATGCTCGTCGCGCCCGTCAGCTTGATCGTAAAGTCAAGCTGCTTCAGCTTGAAGCTCTTTTTCATGGTCAGCGGTACGTACAGCGATTTGACCAGCGGCGTGTTCGCCTGCCATACGCGGTTTACGCCCGCGTTGCTGGCCGTGTCAATTATAAGGGCGCTCGCGGCCTCTTGCACAGTAACCGCACAGCTCGCCGACTTCCCGCCGCAGCTCGCCGTAACCACGCATTCGCCCGCCGCCTGAGCCGTCACCACGCCGCCCACCACGCGCGCAAAGCCGCTGGGCGAGACAGTCCACGTCACGGTTTTGTCAGTCGCGTTGTCAGGCAGAACCGTTGCCGTAAGCGTCGCCGTGTCGCCCACGGTCAGCGTAAGCGTGCCCTGACTGATCGTCACACTCTGAACCGGCACAACCTCGGGCGCGTCGCCGCCCTCCCACAGCGCGCTCAACGCGTCGTAGTTCGCTTTCATCTCCGCGCTGCCATACGCCGCGCCGCCCAGCAGAGTAAGCAATGCGCTTTTCTCGGCCTGAGTAAGCCCCGGCTGAATAGCGCCCACCTGCGCCGCCAGATTGTCGTGAGCCGCCTGTAAGCCCTGCACAGCATCGCCTACCGCCTTAGCATCCGCCGCCTTGCCGCTTTGGGTAAGCGTCTCATCCACGGCGATACTGCCGCCCTCGAGCGCAGTGACGCGCCCCTCAAGCACCGTCTGCGCGCCCTCGACCGCGCCAAACCGCGTGCCCACCGCCGCCGCGTCCGCCGCCGCGCCGCTTTGGGTAAGCGTCTCATCCACGGCAATACTGCCGCCGCCGGTAGAGCCGCCGCCCGTGCTGGCGGTCTTTTCCAATGCCTCCACGCGCGCTTCCAGCAGCTCGTTCGCCGCCCGCGCGCTTTCGTCCTTAAACAGATACCCGTTTAGGCTTCGTATCTCGTCTGCCATTTTTACACCTCCGCAAACCCGCCGTGATAAACATTGACTGTAAATGAAGCGGTCATGTCGCCGCCGCTAACCTCAGTACCGCCCGCAGCCGTCGCATTGCCTGCCTCATCCACGGAAAGTATGCTTTTACCGCTAAGCACGCCCAGTTCAGCCTTGCGCCAAATTCCGTTCACGCGCGCATAGCTTTCCGTCTCGATCCACCTGCCATTAACGCGCGCATAGAACTGCGTCGCTAATCGGTCGCGCTCGTACCAGTAGCCGTCGCCGTCATAACGCCCGCTGTCGGGGTAGATGCCATCATCGCCGATAACCTCGTCCACGTATTCGCCGCGCGTGTATACGGGTATCAGCGTGTATTTGCCCGTGCGGTATATCGACTGAGAATAGGTATTATTTCCGTCGAATGTCGCATAGTATTCCCACGCCGACATCTTGTCCTCGGTTATGTCGTAGGTATATACCTTCGCGTTGTATCTGCCGTACCAGCGAACGAAGTCGCTGTAACCCGCGGGACGGTTCGATAATCGGATAGGCGAGTACCTGTTCTCATACTTTAGCTGATAGCCGCCGTACTCGTCCGCGTCCAGATGGATATAAAGTCCCTGGTCGGCAGGCCACCATAGGTCGGTTACATAGGAATACGGGCCGCCCGAGGTGCTGGTGTCCAGTTCCTCACTGTCGCGGCTCAAATGCGCTATGGCCTTATAGCGTTTGAACCAGTATTTCGCCATGCGCCGCCTCCTACTTCACGTACTTTAGCCATATGTCGCCGTCGTGCACGCCCTGCGTGGGCTCGTCGGTGGATATGATTATGTTTCTCACCTGCCTGCCCGCAAGCGCCGCGATTGCGTCGGTGTTGGCCAGCACCCTGCCCGACAGCACGCCCTCGGTTATTGTCGATGCGGACTGGCTGTGGGTGTTGTTGGCCTTTTGGGTGAGGGCGACGCTCATCTCGTGCCGGGTTGCGAATATCATGCCCTCAGAACCGAAGCTCAGGCCCTCAGCACCGGCTATCGCGAGTGCGAACTCCACCTCGAACTCGCACTCGCTGGCGGGTATCATATCGCCCGCCGCCGCGTCGCACGTATTGGCATAGGCAATCAGCGTCTCCGCGCCGTCCGCATTCAGCCGCGCGAACAGTCCGCACTCGTTCCACCTGAACGCGGGCAGGTAGCCGCCGCGCCCGTCCGCATTGCTGAACTGACAGCGTATGCGCACGGTATCGCCGCTTATTTCGGGCGCGGCCACGCGCATGTCGGCCATGCGGTCGTTCATCGTGGTGCGCGCCGCCAGACTGCTGCCGGGCTTCAGCGCGCCGCGCCCCACTGCGCCGCGCGTGAATATCACGTCGCCCTCCAGCGCCGCGCGCGTCAGCATTTCGCGCCCCGCGTCGGTTATTACAAAATCGGTTAGCGCCATTCATGTTCCTCCCGTCAATTGGATTGGTTAAGGGCGTATGTGCGCGCCCATCTCAGGCCGCAGGCTGCGCTTACGCGTGTGGGCGCGTCCTGTTCGCACTTGACCTGATAGTTAAGGTGAGCCGGCTTTATCGCGTCCACGGCGGCGCGCAGTGCGTCCTCGTCCACCGAGTACCGCTTTGCGTACAGCGTGAATCGATTCTTTCCCGTATTTTCGACCGCGCGCACGCGGCAGCCCACCGCGGCCCCGGCGCGGCTGCATATGGTATGCGGATTGGCCGAGCCGACCGCGCGCACGCGGCTGAGCAATTGTGCGCGGCGCGCGTCCGCGCCCATGTCGCCGGGGCGCAGCGCGTATTCGTCCTCCCACAGATTAAGCGCCCAGTCGGCGGTCTGAGGCATTGCCTGAAGGCTCAGCTGCTCAGCCCAGTCGTTAATCTGCTGAGTCTCCCCGCCCAGCGCGTCGAGTATCGCAAGAAAATTGCGCGCGCGGCCATATATGGGCGAGATCGAATCCAGCATACGCCGCGCGGATGCGCTTTTAAGCATAATATCGGTATCGCCGCTCAAGTAAGCGTCACCCCGCCTTCCGCGAGCACAGGCAATTGCATATCGGTAAGCTCGATATTCTCACTGCCGCCGTCCAGCAGCAGATCGGAATAATCGCTCACGCCCGCCACGCCGCTAAGCAGCGCGCCCACGCGCGTAATGCGCACCGCGCCGTCGTGTCCACCGGCGAAGTAGGCGTTAAGCGCCGCCTCAAACGCCGCCTTAACGTCGCCCAGTGCCGCGCCGATAAGCGTAACGTGCGCCGAT
Source organism: uncultured Eubacteriales bacterium (assembly GCA_948467645.1). Taxonomy (GTDB): domain Bacteria; phylum Bacillota; class Clostridia; order Christensenellales; family Aristaeellaceae; genus Fimadaptatus. The sequence continues at coordinate 11,182 of CAOKFD010000028.1, forward strand.
ACGCTTATCGGGCGGGGCAATGGGGTCTTTACCTCCACGATTGCGTTTATCGGGGACAGGCGGCTCACCGGGTCGTCGGGGCGCATTATGTGGTTCAGCACAGCCTGACACAGCGTCTCCGATGCGCTCTGCCCCTGCTCGTCGGTTATTATGATTGTCACAAGCCCGCTGTCGTCGGCCGCGGACTTGACCTGCGCGCCGCCCACGCCCGCCACCTCCATCGCCCAGCGGCGGTAGTCGGCTGCCGATCCGACGTGGTTTGCTCCCTGCGCCGCGTCGAACGCGGTGATTCGCGCGCGCAAAGCCGCGTCAACTTCCTCGTCCACGCCGCCCAGCGCGGCCTGCGGGTTGGTCACGGCAGTTATGCCGGTTATCGGCTCGTCCAGCCTACATACGCTGCCCGCCGCCGCGTTGCCGCCCGCACCGGCCACGCGCGCGCAGGCGCTGATTTCGCAGCTTCCCTGCGATACCACGCCCGCGGCCAGCGTGATAAACGTAACCGCCGCCGATTCCGCGGTAGCCACGGTGCTGGCCTGAGCGCCGACGGGCACGCGCGCGCCATCCGCGCCGGTAAAGCGCAGCACGCATTCGGCATACGTGGCGCTCTTGCGCGCCATGCCGCGATTTTCGGCGTGCATGTCCAGCATTTCGCCGCGCGCGAACCTGGGGAACATCGCGCGCAAAGCTTCGGGTATCAGGTATTGCGCGGCGCGCGCCTTTTCCAGCGCGACCGGGTAGGTAAGATCCCATACGATGCCGCCCTCGGATTTATCGAATTCGTCGGGCAGCGCGGACAGCATCCCGGCCTGAATCGAGTCCGCGTCCTGCCCCTGTAAAAAGTCGGGCAGTATGAACTTTGCCGTATCGTCCATTTGGTTATCGCCTCCGTTTTTAGTGGTTAGTGTAAGTAGTCATGAGCCGTTTCCGGGCTGAAAAGCTGCTTTGCATAATCCGCTTCTGCCCGTTAAGGCATTCGTCAGGCGCTTTTCAGGAACTGTTCAGGCGGTTACGGCAGCAGGTTTAATTCTTCCCGCCCTTAAAAGAAGCCGCCTTGCGCGCCCTGCCTTAGAGTGTGCCTCAAACGAAACAATTCGCAGGTTCGGGTGAATTTCCCATTATTGAAATGGCAAAAGCTAAATCCAGCTTTGTGCCGCAGAAGCGGCATAGCGCCGCTTAAAATTGCGTACTCCGGAATTTTCGAGACACACTCTGGCCCGCTCAAACGCCCGAATCATCCAGCCCCACGGACAAACTTCTCTGACAGCCGCCCGCGCCGGTCAGCTCGAACGACACGTTAACCCCGTCGGCCGACCAGTCGAATTCAAAACCGCTCACCGCGAGCGTGCGCCCGTACGGATCGGCCTTCAGCGCGTCGGTTATCGCGTTTATGATGGCCTCGCCGCGCGCATCGCGCCCCGTCTGGCTCATGGCCCATTCCATGTCCGCGCCGAACGAGTCCGTATACGCGCGGCACGCGCCGCGCTGGGTATGCACGGCCTTGACACACCATTGCAGCCAGCTGTTTGCCGCGTCGGTCATATCCACGCGCCCCGCGCCGTCCAGCACTATATCGCCGGTCTCAAAGTCGAATCGGGGCGATATTCCCCAGCGGGCGCGCTGCGCATACGAGCCGCCTGCCGCGGGCACGTCGAATGTGGTTGCCGCCATATGCCTTACCTCCTTTGCTTATGTTTGTGCTTTTATGTGCAACTCATTGCGTATCGGTAGTATAATTACATCTGTTCCATTGCCCTAAACCACCCCTATAACAACCGCACAGCCGTCCACCCAGGCCGCCAGTACGTTCATGCCCTCGCTCAGTTCGCCTGCGCTCTTTATCACCAGATAGTCGTCCTCCGGCACGGTAATGCCGCAGCCGTCGTCCAGCGCACGGCTGCTCGTCACCTTCGCCATGAATAGATCGCGCGCCGCCGCGCGTTCGTGCGCACGCAAAACCGATGCGAGCGCGCTTATTCCGCCCTGCACATTATCCCTCCCCATCCGTGTGGCGCGCCAGCTCCATCTGCATACTCAGCAGCCGGTCGTGCATAACGCCCAGCACATCGTACTCGCCCGCCAGACTGCCCGCGCTTATAGTAACCCGGTCGCCGCGCCGCAATGTCGGCTCGTCCTGACACGCCACTTCGATAGTCTCGACCGGCGTGCCGCGCTCTATGAGCAATCGCCGCGCTTGCTTACGCGCATCGCTGAGCGTCGCGCCCGACGCGTCCACCACCTCCTGCAATATGCCCAGGGACGTGTCGCCGTCGAACACCTCGCGCACCCTGACCGGGCCGCTGCTGCCGGTGGTTATCGCGACGCGCGTAACCAGCCCGCTCATGTCGCGCCGGTGCGTGTACGAGATCAGGCGCGCGCGGCTTACGTCGCATACCGGCTTGCCTGCGCCGCGCAATCCGACGTGCAGCGTGCCGCCCTCCATGCGCAGCATGTACTTGTCGCCGCATACCGCCTGCGCCGCATCCAGCGTGGATATTATCTGACTTGCGACGCTCTGTGCGCGATAGCTGAGCCGCCCGTGCGTGCAGCCCGTGTAGTCGTATTTAAGCGGCATGTCCCACCGCCTGCATATGCTTTCCAATACGCGCCGTGTATTTAGCCCCGCCGGGAAGTACGCGCTGTCCGCACTGCCGCTCAGAAATATCAGCCGGTCATAACAGACCATGTTCACCGTGCGCCCGTCGATAAGCGAGTAATCCCATATCACGCCCGAAAACACCTCGCGCCCGTACGCGAGTATGCTTATCGGCGCATTCAGCCGCGCATATTCGGCCAGCTCCGCGCCACCCATGCGCGCGTTCATCCTGAGCACCGCGCGCGCCGCCAGCTCGCCCTTCATGTCGCCCCACTCCAGCCCGATTACCGCCTTAGTCAGGTCAAGCGGCGTATCGCCGTCGTATACAAATACGCTGCACGCGCTCATCAGCCGACCTCCGGAATGGTAATCGTCATGCCCGGACGTATGCCGCCCGACTTGACTATCGCGTCGTAATTCGCGTCGAATATAGCGCCATAGCTCGCGCCGTCGCCCAGCGTGCGCCGCGCAATGTCCCACAGCGTGTCTCCCGCCATGACCGTGTACGTGTGCGGCACATTCGAGCCGGACGATTCGCCATAGTCCACACTGCCCGCGCGCAAAAACGATATGGCGTAGTCGCAGTCTCCAAACCCGCCCGCAAACGTCAGCTTGAAGCTCTCCAGATACACGCTTTCGTCGATGGGCGTGCCGCCCACCACTATGCGCAGTCGGCGCTTGCCCTCCAGCCACGCCGCCCAAAGCTTCTGTACCTCGCCGGGCGCGCGGCGGCTCTCTATGTACGCGCCTGAGCGCTTGCTGCCGGGCAGCTTGCCCGAAAACGAGATGCGCCCGGCCGTTTCGCCCGTGGGCAGGCTTGCGTCGCCGTCCAGCAATTTGAGCTGTTCAAACCTGCCAAAGCGGCTGTATTCCAGCGACTCGGGAAGCATCGGAAATGTGAAGCCTGCGCCGGTCACGGTGTCTATTACTCGTATTGCCATTTTATCCTCCGCATTATTTTTATTAAGACATATATGTTCGACTGCTTTTTAAGGCAGGCTAAAAGCGCATTAAGTCGGCAAAGCCGCTTCAAAACACACTCGCCCTTAAAAGCCCTGCCTAAGCCATATTCCTGAGCGCCCGCGAAAGCCCCTCGGCAATCGCGCGCGCCACATCATCGGCTATGCGGTCGCTGCTCTGGCGGATGGTATCGCCCGCGTTGGAGCCGCTGAGCGATATGTTCACGTTCACGCCGCCCATGTTTATGCCCGCCGCCGTGGCCTGAGCGGCCGGGGGCACGCCGCCCTCGGCATACTGCCTTACACCCAATGCGCGCCCCGCCTGCTTCCATAGCTCCATGCCGCGCAAGCGCCGCTTGCCGCCCAGCGGGATTATCGCCTCCGGGCCGTCCTCGGCCACCATGCCGATATGGGGCACGGTAAGTATGCCTCCGTCCGCGTGTGCCGCACTCGGCAGCCTGAACGACGAAAACCGGCTGCTCAGCGCCCCCGCCGCACTGCCGAGCGCGGAAAGGTAAGCCGCCGCACTGCGCGCCGCGGCCGCGCCCTGACTGAAGCCGCTTGCCGATGCGCGCACGGACGCGGACGCGCTTTGCTGTGCGGACGCAAGCGCGCGCACGCCGCCCGCACCGGCGCTGCTGGCCGAAGCCAGCGCATTGATCGCCGTGCCTGAACGCACAGCGCCATTGGCCGCCTGAACGGAAAATTCGCCCAAGGCGGCACCCGCGCCGCCCGCACTCCCCGAAAGCTCGCCCAGCACCGCCGCCGCGCGCAGCGCCGCATTGTTCATGGCAGATGCGCCCTCCTGCGAAACCGCCGCACCCGCACTGCCGCCCGAAGCGCCCGAACCAGCCTTGCCGCCCGACGAACTTCCGCCGGCGCGCCCGCCCGCTGCACTAACGCGCGCAATCGACGCGCCCAGCGCAGCCGCTTCCGCCCCGATAAGGCTCATGCGGGTTCGCATCGCGTCAAGCGACGCGCTGAACCTGTCGCTGAGTTGGGTAAGCGCCCGGAGCGGCTGTGAAGCCTGATCATTCAAACGCGCCTGTATCTCAATAGTTACATCATCCATCGCATTCCCTCCCACCACGCGCAGCGCCCGCTTCCTGCGCCAGTACTTCGCTGGCCAGCAGAAATTCGGCGTGGGCGCGCGCATTGAGCCTGTCCGGCCCTATGCCCAGCACCTGCGCGGGCGTAACGCCGCAGCGCTGGAATACAGAGTGCAAAAGCCAGGCCGCGCCGCCGGCCTGAATCAGTTTTTTAGCGTGTCAAATACGCGCACGCCGTAGCCCGATAGCGCGTCGATGCGCTCGATAACCGCATCCTTCTCGCCCGCCATAAGCACGCAGTCAATCATGTCCTCGCCGCGCATTACGCCCAAACGCTGCTGTGCCTCGGCAGAGTCCCAAATGAGCGCGCGGTCGTCGGGCACGGTGGCCGCGTAAATCTTCATGGAGCGTAAACGTACCAGATTGACCTCACCCTCGATGCGGGGATAGCCCGCGCCATTCGGGTTGGGCAGAAAGCGCGTGCATTGACGGCGAAGGTCGGCCACCTCCTGCTCGTCAAGCGGGCGTATGCGAAAGGAGAATAGCTTCTCGCCGCCGCGGGAAATGTTGATGCGCTCCCAGCAGTCGGGATCGTCCTTGAAACCCGCCGCCGTGAGTATGCCTTCCAGAATGGAAAGCCCGGAATCCGGGTTAACGTCAGTAATCACATCGTTCATAAACTTCACTCCAATCAATGTTCAGTGTTGTAAATAGCTTTGTAGTCTGCCGCCTTTCGCCAATAGCATATGAATGGCCCCGTCCCGCACACGCTCCGATTTATGGCGTATGCAGGCAGGTAACGCCCCGAATTTAGCCCATCGCATATGGATGTCCGCTTCCCGCGCCAACTCTAATTTATGGTGGGCGCGGGCAACGATGAGCGTCGAATATAACCAGATTGCGTCAGCAATGGCCCCGTCCCGCACTCAACTCCGATATATGGTTGAGTGCGGGCAGCGCCCCGACCCTGCAATGAGCCGCCCCGCTTGCGTGGCGGTGAACATGGCGCGGGCGAAAAATACCTAAAATAGAAACCCCCGATTCGCGGTATCCCAAAACGCTCAAGATAGCGAATTGAGGGAGCCATAAAAATAGTCCCAAGTAAAAGCCGCTGACTCATAGCGAGTAAGCCTGTCAAAGCCGCCCATGCGCGCCGCCTCTCGTATAAAGAAGCCGTAGCCCCAAATAGCGAATAAAAACATCCAATCGGGAGAAAGACAAAATCGGTTTTTCTTTGGTTCTTTCTTTTTTCCTAAAAAGAAAGAACCGTAACCCCTCGTCCCCCGTCACTCCCCCGTAATAAACTCCTGAAGCTGAGGAGTAGAGTTCACCCTAAACGACCATTGACGCTTGATGATTTCGCCGGGTTTCAGCGACATCAAGTCCACAGAGCCGTCCGGGATGCATTCGCGGAATACCTGACGGTTGTAGCGACCCGATGACGTGCGGAAACGGCCGCAGAATTCAAAGACCGGGGAGATGCCGCTTGCCAGGGCGTCGTATATTGGCTTTAATACTACGTCGTCGCGGATTACTGCCTCGGAGAAGGTTAAAGTTACCGTGTAGGAGGTCGGGACTGAGATGCTTAGATAGGAGCTTATCGGCTGATAGTCCGCGTTGGAAAAGTTTATGCGCGCTTCAAATTGGTCTACCTCGGCAAGGAAGATCTGACTGCGGTCTGAGCCGGTTATGAATAGCTGTCCGTCCTTGCCCGTCATTAGCTTGCGTATGTCCAGTGTCTGTTCGCTCATTCGTGCCTCCCGTTAGTTCTGTATAAAGCTGAATCGGTACGTAAAGTATACCTTCTCCAATGCGTCCACATCGTCCGCCTCGATTATAAAGCCCGCACTGTCGCCGCCCGACGATACGTCCGGGTCGAGCGTCACAGTGCCGCCCGGCATTAGCTTGCCCTCACTAGCCATAGCGCGTAAAAGCCCCTGCAATGCCTGTATCACAGCCGCGCGCCCGTCTGAATCGTTCGATATGTTGCCTATCATGGGCGCAACAGTCGCGCTCGCCCTGTCCATCAGCTCAAAGCGTACGCGCGCACGCTTGATCTTCTTCCAGCCCGCATCATCCTCGCCCGACGGCGTGTGCAGGCTGGTTATGGCATTTTCCACCCATACGCCGCCCGCGGTCGACGGCGAAAAAGTAAGCATACCCGCATTGGTACACGTAACATACTTTGCATTGGTAAGCGCCTCCGCACAGCGCGTGGCCCCGCTTATCGCACGGTGCGTCAGCGACTGACTGGCCGGTACGCGCGCAATCATGCCCGCAATGCGCGCCGCCGCTCGCCAGCCGTCGATAAGCACATCATCCTCGTACCAGCCGCCGCCCACATATACCATGCTGTAATCGTTCAGCGCAATCGCATGTGCCGTGCGCAGGCTGAAATCCACATCCACGCCCTCGCCCACAACGCCAAAACCCATGTGCCCGTCGGCAGAAGCACGCTTCATGTAGGCCAATACCCCGGCGCGCACGTCCTGCGCACAGCTGTCTACACATACGCAGTTCCACGCATACGCGGTCAGCCGGTCGAGCGCCTCGCCGTAATCGTCGCCGTCAAGCTGCGGATCGGTGCCCGCAGTCATGGCCGTCTCGGTGACAACCGCCAAAGCGCCGCCGCCCGAATAGCCGCTGGCACGCTTCATAATCACATACTCCGAACGCGCGCCCGCTTCGATGAGCGCCGCCGCTTCGTCGCCGCCAGCAACAAGCACAATACGCTCCAGCTCCGCGCCGTCCTCGCGCAGTATAAAGTAACGCACGCCTCCGTCCGCAGCGGTAAGCTCATACTTCAGCCCGCGCGTACCCACATAGCGCGCCGATACCTCAACCGCCGCAGCGCCCGCCGCGTCCATAAGCGTACACACGGCCGCCGTGCCGCCCAGTCCCGCGCGTACCGCGTAAACCGTGCTCGCGCCGCCCATGAATATCTGGCGGAATATACCGCCGTCGCCGCCAAAAGCACTGATCGCCTGTTTAAGGCTGGTTATCTCGATAACCTCGCCCAACGGCCCCCACTGCGCACTGAACGCACAGCCCACTATGCCGTCGCTCGCGCCCGCATAAAGCGGACTGGCCACCTGAACGTACCGGTTGTACACGCCGGGGCGAATCATACTCTGCCCAGCCGAAAATGCAATTCCCGCCATTTTATACCTCCTGTTAAGTCAATTGTAGTTGGATGTGCAGTGTCTTGCGTCTCACTGGCACACGAAGCGCCCGGTTTCGTCCGACCTGATGAGCACTCGCCGGAGCGGTTCGCAATCCGCCTCAGCGCACTCAATATGCGCGTTGTACCTGAGGCGCAATGCAATCTGAGCGCGCTCACAGCCGTCCGCGTCTGCATCCAGCTTAACCAAATCGACAAGCATACCGCCCGCCGCCGTGCCCAGCCGGTCAAGCCCGCCCAGCTTGTCGTAAGCCTTAAACACCGCCGCCCTGTCCGCACCGGGCAGGTATAGCCCCGCATCCAGAACCCGCCACGCGCAGCCCGGCCATTCATCCTGAGCGCGCATGGACGATAGCTGTAACGAATAAACCGCGCCGCAAGCCCCGCCTGAGTATACATCGCCAAAGTCAGCGCCGATAAGCGCACCCAAAGCCTCCTCAATCGCCCGCAAAACGCCCGTGGGCCGCGTAAATTTGTACACAAAGAACTCCAGTTCCATGCTAATAAGGCGCGGCGCACGCATTTCGATAGGGTCAGGCAGAATTTCGCGCGATGACTTCCAGATGAGCACCGTCGCACAGTCGCCGCCAAATACCCACCCGTTAAGCTCGCCACGCAGGCGCGTAGCCATGTCGCCGGACGATACGCCGCATTCGTCGCTGGCCGTTATAAGTACGGTAAGCACACCCGCGCGCCGCATACCGGCCTGCATAGCCAGATCGAACACACAGCGCGGATAGCCGCAAAGATCAACATCGTCCGGCGGCGCACCGCAGAATATGGCCCGCCGCCCGTTGAATAGGGCAAGATCATTCAGCGCCGCACATTCGGAAAGCACGGAATATATGTCTGCTTCGGTCATTTGAACACCTCTTTTTTTTGATAGCAGTCTGCCATAGATGCAACATATTGCGCACCGTATGTATGGTTTCGCCGTGGTAAAATCGATTTATAACCAAGAAGCGAGTGCTAACCGCCGCGCAGGATGCTAACCTGCCGCGCGTCAGCGTTGCCACTTCTCGCGCCCGCCATACTTCCCGGCGGGCGCGAGCATGAAATGTTGCGATGCAACCTGCCGCGCGTCAGCATTGCCATTTCTCGCGCCCGCCATACTTCCCGGCGGGCACGAGCCAGAATCCCCGTAACCAAAGCCTGCCGCACGTCAGACCATCCTCTTCCCGCGCTTAACTCTGGTTTATGGTTAAGCGCGGGCAGCGCCCCGACTTTCCCCTGAGCCGCCCCGCTTGCGTGGCGGTGAACCCGCCGCGGGCGAAACCTGCCTTAAATAAGTAACCCCGATTCGCGGTATCCCGAACCGCTCAAAATAACGAATCGCGGGAGCCGCGAATAATAGCATTCAGTAAAAGCCGCTGACTCATAGCAAGTAAGCATCTTAAAGCGGCATACGCGCGCCGCCTCTCGTATAAAGAAAGCCGTAACCCATGTATCGAATTAAAGTCATCCCCGCGCAAGAACAGCCAATCGATTTTTCTTTGGTTCTTTCTTTTTTTCTAAAAAGAAAGAACACGTCCCCCTCGTCCCTACGTCACCCCTCTGCGAATAACCTCCGCCATAGCCTCTCTCATCTTCTCTAAGTGAGGTCTTCCCGCCCTTTTCTCAAGACTTTGAGTGCGTTCGGGCATACTTGTCACAAGTCGTATTGTGAATGTCACGCCCCCGCTGTCGGATGATTCTTCGATTGGGGCGGCGCGCCAGCTTGATGCGTATGCGCCTGTTGCTTTCGCCGGTGGTGTGCCGGGGGCTGAAAATCGGTTGCTTATGATCGTTCGCGCGGCTTGCTCTGCCGATGGCAGTGCGTTTTGTAGATTGGAGCGTAAGTCGGATTTTATGCCTTCCAATGCCGAATCCATGACGCGCTGTATCGATGCGCTTATGGTCATGTGCGCCGCCTTTCGCAAATCAGAACCGTGTATAGGCCCATTAAGCCCGGGGCGCGCTTTTGTAGTACATAGTAGCACTCATCGCCGCGCGTAAGTATGTCGCCCTCTCGGATGCATGTTTCGCCGCGGATTATTATGCGGTGCGTCGCCGGATGAGTTAGCTGACGCGCGCGCTCGTCCGTATTCGGATTGATTTCGGCTGCGGCCGCACGCAGTTTGCCCAGCGATGCGCTGGAGAGACGGGCTGTGCGCCCGTCTCCGCCGACTTCTGTGCCGCGGCGGTATGCCTCAAATTCCTTTAGTTGCTGACCCGCAATGAACTTTAGCATATCATGTCTCCCATCGCGCGCGGATTGTCGTGTATGCCCTTGGTTATCGCATAGCCGGTGCGGCTGCGCGAGGTGAGCGGTGAACTCAGACCCATGAGCAGCTTTTCCTTGCAGCGCAGCATAATCAGCCATCGCTGATAGCGCGATTCCATGTCCAGCTTCATGCCGTCTATGTTTACGTCGACCATCATGGCCATGCGCGATACTATGGCCTGAAGGCAGCGGTACTGCGCCACCTTCCACGACTTGCCCGCGCCGTAGGTTTCGGCTATCAGCGCGTCGTACTCCTCGTCGGCCAGCGCACAGGTATCAGCGCCGCCATCCACCTCAATATCGCCCAGATCCATGCGCATCTTGTCGCGCCCGAACTCGGTAAGCTTCTGCGTGTCGTAGGTATAAGTACAAGTCATGCCCTGCCCGCCTTCCTGCGCTTACGCGCAGTCCTTGCAATACACGGCCAGTTCGTCGCTGGTCTTTTTCATATCCAGCGCCATCAGCGCCTCGACATACTCGCTATGAGTGCCGGGTTCGCCCTCCCACTGGCTCATTGCGATATACTGACCGCCGCCCAGTATATCCCACGCGAAGGTATATCCGGCGGAGGGTTCGTCGATTGCGGGCTGATCGGGGGCATAGCAGATCAGCATACCGGCAGGGTCGCACACGAAGCTCATATCCGCGTCAGCGCCGGGAGCTGCTTTATTATAGCTGCTGGCGAGCACGACGACTCTATCCACGCCGAACAGCTGGGCCAGCACGTTTTCGTTAACGGCGGCGGGGTGTTCGGCCTGACCGGAGTACTTAATGCGATCGAGCACGGCGGGGTTATGTTTAAGGGCGATAAAGGTTTCCATGCCGAGCGCTATTTTATTAGGCTTACGGCGGCCGTTTTTACGCACGTCCAGCATCAGGCGATCGACGAGCATAACCGGGTCAGAGCCATCGGACGAGAACTTCTTAAACTGCTTACCACTGGGCGAGGAATCCGTGCCCGCATACACATTAGACCATGCGTTTGGCGTAAAGAACTTTTCCGCAAAGCGCGCATCCAAATGAAGCTTAGCCTGTTCCACGGCGGCGCGCACCTTACCCACGCGCGGGTCAGCCGCGCCGGGCGCGCCGATTCGCGTATAAGGCAGAGCCCCTATCTTATCCACACCGATAATAAGCTGCTCAACGCGGCAATCATACCCATCGTCACTAATACCCATGAGCGCAGGCTGCACGCGGCCAAACGCGGGCTTCATCTGCACATTATCGCGCGCCAGATCTGCGGCGGAAAACTTAAAATACTTACCCGAAGGCAGCGCCACCGGCACCACCGGAAACAGCTTAGTAGCCGCATAATCATCCTCGCTCTGAAACGCCGCCAGCGACAAATTCGTCAAATACGTATTCGGCTGAAACGTCCCTCCATTCACACTCTTCATTACATTTACTGTTGATACGGACATTCTTTCTATTCCTCCTTCTTTTTATGGGGTACGTGTTCTTTCTTTTCGGAAGAAAAGAAAGAACCAAAGAAAAGTCGATTTTGCCTGCCGCCCGCAGCGCTTACTTAGTTCAGGCGTTTTTTAGGGGCTATATACGGGAAGGTGCATTGCTTTCTTGCGATGCTTGTTTCGCCCAGAGCCAGTGGCGATTACGCTATCCTTGTTTCTGGCTCACGCATACTATAATCTGTATTAGCTTCGGGATTCCGCGAATGGACGCTTCCTGTTTAGTAGGTATACACCCGCGCCATGTTCGCCACCCCTCGGCGGCTCAATTGCAGACCCGGCGGTGAGGTTCACGGCCGCCGTAAAGTATGGCGGCCGCGAAAACAGACCGTCCAGACGCGAAACTAGATGTATGAGCATCCATCCACGCCGCGCCCACCATATATTAAAGTGGGCGCGGAAGATTTTCCGCTGGCCTTGGGGTTCTGTATGAGCATCTTCCACGCTCAGAGAGCAGCAAAACAACAAGCACGCAAAGTCACATCGTAGCCAAGCTCCAAAGCCGCCCATGAAAGGAGCGGTGGAGAGGTTTCCGTCCCCGCGCAAGCAATTGAGGGATTCCTCGCCCTCAGTACAACCCGCTAACCACCTCGCGTCAATCTCGCGTCAATCTCGCCTCACAACCGCCTCAATTACGCCCAATCCCTATGCTATAAATAGCGTAATAAAACCGTTAAGGAGGCTCACCATGAGAAAATCTGTTTTCGCATTGCTTGCCGCAATACTCGCCCTCGCATTCTGCTCCGTTTCGCTTGCAGACGCGCCCGACGACGGTTGGGACAGGTGCAGCGAGGAATGGGGCGAGGAACATTGGGAAAACGGCGAATGGGACGGCGCGCTGCGCGGTTACGTGCTGTGCAATACGCTTACCCTGCGCAGCGAACCGTCCGACAGTGCGCCCGCCATATGCACGTTGGATTACGGCGCAAAGTTGTACGTCGGTTTCCCGGCTGAAGATAACGACGAATGGTACGATGCTACTTACATGGCCGACGTCCACGCCAGCGGTTACGTAAAAATCGCCTACGTATTGCTTGAACCTTATTGGTTCGAATCCGACGCAGCCACCCCGATCTATGCGTATCCGTCTGAAGACGCAGAACGTGTCGCACTCATGCCGCGCGGCAAGCGCGTCGCGGTAATCAGGGAAACCGACGATTATTACGTCGTCAGCCTGCGTGGGGCAGCTGGATTCATACTCAAGTGATCTGCTATTAGAGTGTGTCTCAAAAAGGGAAATCCGCAAGTTCGAGTGGATTTTGTGTCAGTTCAAGGAAGAGGCCCGAAGGCTTAGCAGCGCTAAGTCGAGCTTTGTGACGCAGAAATGGCGCAGCGACGCCCGAAATTGCGGATTAGAGAATTTTTGAGACACACTCTAACCACCTCGCGTCAATCTCGCCTCACAACCGCCTCAATTACGCCCAATCCGCATGATATAAGTAACGTAACGAAACTGTTAAGGAGGCTCACCATGAGAAAATCTGTTTTCGCATTGCTTGCCGCAATACTCGCCCTCGCATTCTGCTCCGTTTCGCTTGCAGACGCGCCCGACGACGGTTGGGACAGGTGCAGCGAGGAATGGGGCGAGGAACATTGGGAAAACGGCGAATGGGACGGCGCGCTGCGCGGTTACGTGCTGTGCAATACGCTTACCCTGCGCAGCGAACCGTCCGACAGTGCGCCCGCCATATGCACGTTGGATTACGGCGCAAAGTTGTACGTCGGTTTCCCGGCTGAAGATAACGACGAATGGTACGATGCTACTTACATGGCCGACGTCCACGCCAGCGGTTACGTAAAAATCGCCTACGTATTGCTTGAACCTTATTGGTTCGAATCCGACGCAGCCACCCCGATCTATGCGTATCCGTCTGAAGACGCAGAACGTGTCGCACTCATGCCGCGCGGCAAGCGCGTCGCGGTAATCAGGGAAACCGACGATTATTACGTCGTCAGCCTGCGTGGGGCAGCTGGATTCATACTCAAGTGATCAATTATCAGCCGCATGACCCGATTTTTAAGCCGTAGTCATGCGGCCATTCTATTTTTTAGCGCTTTATGAGGTGAAGCTCATCAAACCATTCACCATTACTCGTGTTTATCCATTCGGATATGGTGTGATGCGGTTCGTTGCGCTTGTTGTAGTTGACGTCCTTTATGTAGACCTTGTCGTTTTCGACCTTGTAGCAAACGTTAAAGTGACCGCCATTGGTGTAAGGCGATGCCTCTTTTACGTTGATTATCACAAGTCCGCCATTCTGGCACCAGCTTTTTACCTTTTCAAACGTGCTTCTCGACTTGGACTCATACCGTCCGCCATAGGTCAGCCCAAACTTACCCGCGCACGCTTTGAAAAATCCTTCATCCGTACCATAGCCGTCGTGATTACGATAGCCCATACTGAGTGCCAGATTCGCCATAATGGGCGGTATAATAGCTTTGCCCAGCAATGTAGATGCTACTACTGCCATGGACGTCGGACCACAAGCGGCTTTGGCCATTATTTCAACTTCTGTCGTATTCTTTGCATCGTAAGGATAGTCTGCCCAGAATCCTCTGTTCTGATAGAACGTCACCGGCTCCTGCTGCGCCTTCCAATTGATTATGGAGCTGCTTACGCCCTTTACAGGGCTAGCAGAGTTCAGCTTGCCCAACGTGCCCGAACCGGCTATGCCATCGACGGACAATTCGTTGCGTTCCTGAAAATACTTTACCGCCAGATACGTGCTTTCGCCATACGAACCGTCGGCAGTTCCGCAATAATAAAGCAGCTCGTTCAGCCGGTTTTGCAGCGCCTTGACGCGCTCGCCCGAATCGCCCTTGCGCAGCGCTTCCGTTCCGGTCGTACCGCCGGACGAGCTGGTGCAGTTGTCCGGGTCTAGATGTCGGCCAATGCGCGACTCCAGTTCTTCCAGACTACGCTTGCCAAAGCATCCGTCCGCATCCAGCCCGCACGCACTTTGGAACGCCTTGACTGCGCTCTCCGTGTTCGCTCCAAACTTGCCGTCCGCGCCCTGCGTATCATATCCGATGCTGGTCAGCGCCTGTTGCATGAGCTTTACCTGCGAATGCGTAGTCGCCGTGTCACGCTTGAACGAGTTGCCGCCGTCGTGTATTTTTTTCAGAGTAATCTCACTGTTGTGTCCGCTGCCAGTAATAGAAACCGCCGCCATATTTTTACCCTCCGTACATTTTTTGAAATGTTAGAGTGTGTCTCAAACGAAACACTCTAAATTGCGTTTTCCTGAATTTTGAGACTCACTCCGAACTTGTAGTTCTGCATGAGTTTATCCTACGCTAGAAAAGCCGCCGCGCGCGGAACGCAACTTATTGCATATAAGTTACATGTTTCCGCCTTCTCAGTACAAACCTGCGCCCTACTCATCCTCATCCATATACAGCTTCACCCCAATACTCTTATTACTTCTTACTTCGCCTCAGGCACAAACCCGCACTTACAAATCTGCACCTGCACCATCTGTCCCGCCGCCGAAGCGCCGCTCAGCGCCATGCCAATTGCAAAGTCACCCGCCCCAGCTGCAACCGCCTGTGCGCTCGCGTTGACCGCCACCAGCGCGCCTTTACTCACCGCGCCACCGCTTACGCACGTCGCCACGTCCTTTATCTGCACGGTCACGCTGTCGCCGACGGCGACGTCACCCTGCTGCATGATAATCACGCCCAGCGCCGGTTCGCCCGCCGTCGCGCACGGAACTATACATCCGTTTGCGTCATATTTGACCGCCAGCCCAGCGCCGCCCGGTATGGCCGCGCCCGCACGCTCCGCAATCGTCGGCGAGGCGTTAATGGAATCGCCTATGTAACTCATTGTATTCCTCCTTCAAAATCGTTTATCGAATAAGGCATTTGCCGCCGCATCTGTGTGGCCAGAGTCATTTCGTTTGCTCGCATAATGCAATTCATTGCGCATCATATGTACACTCAGCCGCACAAGGGGCCGCTTTGCCTTACAGTACCTCGGGAATATCCGGGTCTATCTGATACGCGCGCACGACCGCCTGTGCGCGGCTAAGCTTAGGATCGGCGTGCATTATTTCGGCCACGCGCGCCTCCAATGCGCCGCTTGCGGTTCGCGCCGTGCCGTATTCCTTCATCAGCGGTTCCACGCGCTTGGCCTCGGCCAGCTCGTCCAGCAGCTTCACATACTCCTCATAGGCGCCGCCGCCCGCCGCGCGCATCTGCACCAGACGCTTTGTCAGCTCATTTTCATCGCACACCGCCGCGTACTGCTTGGCAACCACGGCTTCATGCTGTCTGACCACCTCCTCATCCTCGGCGTTTTCCTCGGCGGATTGGCCGATTTTCGCGGCAATTGCGCGCAATTCGTCGGCTATATCGGTGAGCGGCGCGTCCGTATCCTCGGCCAGCTCCTTCAGTCGCGTGCGCCACTGCTCATCGTCCGACTTGCTCAGCGCGATTTTCGCCAGCGGGTTTGCGCCGCGCCTGCATAGATCGACGCTGGATATTCTGAGTTTCTTTAGCAGATTAGGCATAAATTCATTCCCTCCATTTCATATATAACTAATGTTTAGAGTGTGTCTCAAGCGGGACAATTCGCAAGTTCGAGTGGATTTTGCGTCAGTTCAAGGAAGAAACCCGAAGACTTAGCAGCGCTAAGTCGAGCTTTGTGACGCAGAAATGGCGCAGCGACGCCCGAAATTGCGTACTCAGGAATTTTTGAGACACGCTCTAGGCAAGCTTTCACGCCTGCACGCTATACAGCCGCAGGCTATCGTTATCGATGGATCGGCGTCAGCCTGTTTCACACGAAAATTCTAAAATGTTTCACGTGAAACATCGCGTTTCATATGCAATGTCTTGCGTATCGTTGGCATACCTATCCCTATACATAGCCATTTCTCCAAGCCTCTGCTTACTGTCCATCCTCGCGCCACGCCGCGCCCTCTATCGAGAACATCGTGTACTCGCCCTCGACAATGCGCCGCCAGGTATCCTCGTCGCGTATCAGATACCCGACCCACCAGCCGTCGGGCACCGCGTCGCCCACACCCATCGCGCGGCGCTTTTCAGCGGTGAACACCACCGACTCCACCAGCACGCCCACGCCGCGCAGCTTTGGGTCATGCCCGCCGCCCGCGCTGCGGAATTCTAGCACATGCTGATACGCGGCCTGTTCCAGTTCTTCCGGCTCGATCGCGTCGCCTTGGCTGTCCACGACCGGACGGCCGTCCGTGCCGCTAGACACCCATGCCCAGCCGAACACCAGATGTTCGTCGCCGCTTTTGCCTGCAACCGAATAATACGTCTCCCTCACCTCCATTCGCCGTCCCCGGTCGGCATGTCGTCCTCGGGCAGTTCAGCCAGTCGGCGCACGTACTTTTCGGTGCGCGCGTTGGGCTTAATCAGGCCCGCGCCGGTCATGCGTTCGATGAAGCTGCCCAACTTGTCCAGATCGGGCTTTTCAACATCGCCGTGCACCATTTTAGGCAGCTCCTTCAGTCCCGCAAACGCGCGCCTGTTCATGTCGAAAAGCCGCGGTATCGCCTGCGTGTTGAACGCGTCGCAGATTATGTCAAGGTATGTGCCCAGCGCCAGCGAAAACAGTTCGGTTTTGTCGGACGAGAGCGCATAACTGCCCGCCGAGTTGGAGCCGAGCATTATAAAGTCAGCCAGCACCGACATTGCGATTCGTCGGTCGTAGCGTTCGATGATCGCGCCCAGATCGATCTGCCTGCCGCCGCTCATCAGCTCCAGCTTCCAGCCATATGGCAGCACCACGCCGTCCACGTTATCGCGGCGTACATTGCGCACCAGTTCTTCGGCCTGACTGAGCAATGCGCGGCTGTCGGGATCGTCGTCCCAGATATTCACGCCCTCGGGCGGCGTGAGCACGGGCATACCGACTGCGCCGCGTTCCGCGCCTATGCCCTCGGTTTCCTGCAGGTTCTTCTTAAAGAAGTAATCGCGGTAGCATGTACGCAGTATGGACACGCCCTCGGGGTTAGCCTTACGCGATTTAGTGCGCAGGTGTATTGCCTTATCCAAAGGTATAAAGCGTTCCTCGAAGTCAGGCGGCGCGGCCTGCACCATGCCGATAAGTTCATCGCCGTCGTCGTACTCCCAGCGCACGAGGCTATCCTGCGCGCGCACAGGGAAATCGCGCCAGCCGATAAGCCCATCGGAGTATCTGCTGGACTGCGAGCCGTTTCGCGCGCCGAGCCTGCGCTTATAAACGATCTCATGGTAGCTAAACCCATAAGTAAGGAATGAGAGCATTTCACTAAGCGTATCCTGCCAGGACACGCTCATATCGTTCATGCACTGCTCCACAAACTTAGCGGCCCGAAAATCGCGTTCCTCATCCGACGCAGGCTCCACATCAAACCGAACCTGCCTGACGAGCATCTCCACCGCGAATAGTATAGCCCCGACAACCGAATCATTCTCGGCCATCTGCTTATACATCTCAATCCCCTGCCGCCCCTGCAGCGCGGGCAAAAACTCCTCAAAAAACCTTCCGCCATACCTTCTCTGTCCAACTCGTCCTTTGGGTGTGTACATCTTTCTTTCGATTCCTTTCTGTCTTTGGGTACGTGTTCTTTCTTTTCGGAAGAGCGAAAGAACCAAAGAAAAGTCGATTGGGTCTATCGCCCGCTACGCTTACTTAATTCAGGCGTTTTAGGATGGGCTATATACGAGAAGCTGCCCTGCTTTCTTGTGCCGCTCGTCCCGCCCAGAGCCAGCGGCGTATTGTCGAGTGCGGGCCAGTAACCCGTACCCGAACCAGTATCGCGGGCGCAATGCATCTTCCCGCGTTTAACTCTCGTTTATGGTTAAGCGCGGGCAGCGCCCCGAATCTGCCCTGAGCCGCCCCGCTTGCGTGGCGGTGAACTCACCGCGGGCGAAACCCGCCTTAAATAGGAACCCCCGATTCGCGGTATCCCGAAACGCCCAAGATACCAAATCGCGTGAGCCACAAATAATAGTACCAAAGAAACGCCGCTGACTCATAGCGAGTAAGCATCTTAAAGCAGCATACACGCGCCGCCTCTCGTATAAAGAAACCCGTAACCCCTAACTCGAGCGAAAGTAACCCATTCGGGAGAACAGCCAATCGATTTTTCTTTGGTTCTTTCTTTTTCTCTAAAAAGAAAGAACACGTAGCCCTTCGTAACCCCTCGTACTCCTCCCCGTCATATCCTCCATCGTGACGTAGCCCCCACCCCTCCAATGCTCTTTGCCGGTATAACCCCTGCATGACTTTCCAGCTCGCTGAAGGCCGTGGCGCTTGCGTCAACCATGTCTTTGTATTTGCTGTCCGGGAAGGCCTCTAGTTGGGATAGGTATTCGGCGTTCCATTCACCGGGAAGTAGACTTACATTGCCGTGCGATGTTCCGGCTAGGCCTTGCCATTGCGCTGAGAATGGCTCCGCGCGGACTAGCTTGGAACCGCTTTCTCGGACTATGCTTACTGCGTGGCCTGTTAGTAGCTTTAGGTATTGTTCAGCCTGGTCTTTGCCTGCTTGCCCCGGGTCCTGGTTCAGGCGTATGCGCAGAGGCTTGAATCGCAGTTGGTCTGTAATAGCCGTCGATTGGATGCACGCGCGTACATCGCTTGCACTCATGCGCCGGTTGATTACGTCTAATACGACGTATCCGCCGCCGCGCCGCTTGCCCATCAGTACGCCCGCCGTGTAAGCCGCCGTGCTGCCCGTTCGCTCTTCGCCCGCCGCTAAGTCCCATGCCCGTACATATGATATTATGTCGTTAGGCATTTCAGTTAGGATAGGCGCGCGCTCGCGCTTAAAATACATGCCTGCCGCCGGTCGTATGCGCCAGTTGCCGCCGAGCAGCCGCTCCCGCTCCACCGTGGGCAGAGCCATCAAGTTGGCCGCATAGCCCGGGTCGCGCTCCATCAGTATCCGGTTGTCGCTAAGCGTCGCCGCAATGAATGTCACGCTCTTAGGCTGAACATCCGCATACTCGCTCCCGCTGAAACGCGCCTTTAGCTCCCCGGCACTGCCCGCCCAGTATAGCTCGTCCCCCGCGCGCAGCATGTACCGCTTCACCCCCGCGCGCTCGGGTATCGGATAGCCCGTCTCCGGGTCTATCCACCATCTGATTAAGTCCGCTACCCAGCTCTCGCTGTCCGGATTGCACGTCGCGCGCACATACGGCCGCACGCCGCACGTCGATCGGTTGCGCGACAGCATGTAGAAAAACTGCGCCCGGCTGAAGTGCGTCAGCTCGTCAAAGCAGATAAGGGCAATCTGACTGCCCTGCCACTTCAGCACCGCCGCGTCGTCCTCCAGACACGCAAATGAAATCTTCGCGCCCGACGGAAATGTCCAGCGCGGCGACGGCGTAAGCCGCATCTGCCCCAGCCCCGCATACAGCGCGCGCGACGTATCCCACAGCCCGCCCTGCGCCAATACCTGATTGGCATTCTTGCGGAATATCACCGCGCCAAAGCCCGGCACGTCCACGTTGCGCAATGCCTCCATCAAAAGCGCATAAGTCTTGCCGCCGCCCGCCGCGCCGCCATAGATTACTATGTCGGCATCCGAGCTGAGAAACGCACTCTGCGGCCCCGGCTGAGGTGATATGCAACTCATTGCGTTATCGGGGCACAATTCTGCCTCGCCCGTATTACTCACCCCCGTTCCTGCTCCGCGCGGCCGCGTCCATTGTCAGGTATCAGTATGCAGGTGCGCGGCGCATCGCCGCCCGAGTCCGCGCCGCGCTCCTCCAGCGCGACCATCAGCTCGATAGCCTTTAGCATCTGATCGCCCAGCTTGTTCAGCCGCGCCTCGATCTCCTGCCGCGCGTCGAACGCCGAGCGGCGCTTGATCACGCGCTCGCGCGAGTTCTGCTCGCTGTCCGGGCCAGCCTTGCCGCCCGTGCACGCGTCCTTATCGGACGATTCCTCCAACGCGCCAATGCCCTTAACGCCCGCCTCCCGCGAAAACGCCTTCAGTTCCTGCATAGCGCGGCTTTGCCTCAGCGCCATGAATGCAATCTGCGCGCCCAGCATACCGCGCGCATCGTCGGGCAGGCCGCCCAATTTCGCCCGCTCGGCCGGACTTGCGCCGCACATCGCCGCCAGCCCATCCTGCATCGCCTCACCTCCGTATGCAACTTCTTGCATGTAGCAGTCAATAATCATGCCGCACTGCTCGCGCGGCCAAGTCTATATTTGCGAACTTATGTTCGCCTTACGAAATATATTGTACCACGCCTCTGCCCGCTTGTCAACCCCTTTCTCAAAATAAAATGCAATTAGTCGCGTCTCGATTGTCGTGTTGCGCAATTCAACATGCAACAGCGTACTTTCTATATAAGATAATAAACCTGCGCATGGATATTGCGCATTTTGCGCGCGTGCGATATAATATTATCAGACTGTCCGGTTGTACGCGTCGCAGCGTGACAATCATGGTATAACATTGCGATAGTATTCAGATAATATCTTGTAAGTAAAAGGAGACGATTTTCCGATGAAGAAGTTCATGGGCGATAATTTTCTGCTCAATACCGAGAGCGCGAAGAAGCTCTATCATGACTATGCCGAGACAATGCCCATACTGGACTACCACTGCCACATCAATCCCGAACAGATTGCCAACGATTACCGCTTTAAGACGATAACCGAGGCGTGGCTGGGCGGCGACCATTACAAGTGGCGCATGATGCGCAACGCGGGCGTGGACGAGCGCTATATCACCGGCGACGCGAGCGACTGGGAAAAGTTCCTGGCCTATGCCAAGGTGCTGCCGCGCGCAATCGGCAACCCGCTGTACCACTGGACGCATCTGGAGCTGAAGCGCTACTTCGGCTGCGACCTGCTCATCAATGAAGAAAACGCCCGCGCGATTTACGACTGGTGCAATGCAAAACTGCAGGAGCCGGACATGAGCGTGCGCGGCATTATTAAGAAGAGCAACGTAACCCTGATCTGCACCACCGATGACCCGGTGGACGATCTGTACTGGCACGAGGCCATCGCGGCCGACCCCACCTGCGAGGTAAAGGTACTGCCCGCATGGCGTCCCGACAAGGCCGTCAACATCGACAAGCCCGGCTTTGCGGCCTACGTAAAGAAGCTGGGCGAGGTCAGCGGCTATGCGGTTGACGATATAAACGGCCTGCGCGCCGCGCTGAAGAGCCGTCTGGACTTCTTCGGCAAGATGGGCTGCGTCGCCAGCGACCACGGTCTGGATTACGTGCCTTATGCCCCCGCCTCCGACGAGGAAGTCAATGAGGTATTCCAGCGCGCGATGGCGGGCGGCGAAATGTCCACCTGCGACGCGGCCAAGTACATAACCGCGATGCTCATGTTCCTGGGCCGCGAGTACGCCGAGCGCGGCTGGGTAATGCAGATTCATTACAGCGCTCTGCGCAACCCCAACGAGCGCATGTTTAAGCAGCTCGGCCCGGACACCGGCTTCGACAGCATGGGCCAGACCCAGTGCCTGGACAGCCTCGCAAAGCTCATGAACGCCCTGAACGTTGACGACAAGCTCCCCCGCATGGTGCTCTATTCGCTCAACGCCAACGACAACGAGATACTCGACGTAATCGCGGGCGCGTTCCAGGATGCTACCTGCGCGGGCAAGATACAGCACGGCTCGGCGTGGTGGTTCAACGACACCAAGACCGGTATGCAAGCTCAGCTGACCTCGCTGGCCAACGTGGGCGTGCTGGGCAACTTCATCGGTATGCTGACCGACTCGCGCTCGTTCCTGAGCTACACCCGGCACGAATACTTCCGCCGCATACTGTGCGGCGTGATCGGCCAGTGGATCGAGGACGGCGAGTATCCGGCGGACTTCGAGACCGCAGGTCAGGTGGTCAAGGACATCAGCTACAACAACGCCGTGCGCTTCTTCGGTTTTAAGATTTAAGCCGACGTTTTGGCAATAAAATGACATCATTGCGATGTATAATTACAAGCGTACCCCGGCGCGTTTGGGCTAAGACAGTATATTTAGGCTCCGTTTTGCGCCCGGCTGAGGAGTAAATACTCCCTCCCCGGCCGAGCGCGGTATCTGTTTTAAGCCTGCCCATAGCCCAAGGATAGCGCGCTTTACCCACAATGCAAGGAGGCATACGCATGAAAAGGCTGCTCGCCCTGTTAACCGCGCTGATAATGCTGTGCCTGACGCCGTGTGCATATGCGCAGCACTATGGATGGGCGTTTGTGATATACGATCTGGGCATGTCAATCGAGATCGACAACGCGTTCACCCGTACCGACGATGAAACCCTCGCGCAGACCAACGGCTTCGAGCGCTCCGGCAACGTAAAGCCCGATCTGATACTGGAGGTGTTCAGCGCCGATACGCAATCGCAGCTGTTCGTATACTGCGCGGCTGAATCGCCCTATGACAACGTAAACGAGCTTACTCAGGCATATGCCGAGGACTTGGGCGCGTCGGTCGATCATCCTGACGAAAACGGCACGACCTGGCAGATACTGTCCGATCAGGAATTTGCGGGACGGCCGTGTTCGCGCATACTGTCTACGTTTCAGAACGTGAACGCGGAATACGTGCTGATGCTCAGCGACGACGGCAGCGCGTACATAATCACGATGATTACGTTCAACGGTCAGGCGCCCGACTCGGCGCTTGAGGGCATAACCTTCACCGAATATGGCACGGCCGCCGCCACGCCCGCGCCGAGCGACGACGCAGGCGCGAGCACGACAAGTGAACCCACGGCGCAGGCTGGTTCGGGGAAATAAGCGCGGGATAAGGTACAAAAGCATTGCCCCTCTCTTTAGAATGGCCGACCTTTAGTCATTCTAAAGAGAGGGGTATTTTATTTGCCTTTTCCATTGAATCAAAGTCACGTCAATGTTGTAACCCTAAAATTGATTTCATTCCGCTCAAATCAAGCCCTCCGTTAGCTTTGTAAGTCCCATCACACTCACGCTCTTACAATACCCTCACTAATGTTTGCTATTAAACAAATGCGGCGGGCTTACAATGTACCCGTCACAAAGAGAAGATAGAAAAGCAGAGCAGAATCAGGAGGAGCAGGAACATGAAACTCAAGAAGATTGCAAGTCTATTGCTGGCGGGCGCGATGATGGTTAGCGGTTCGGCACTGGCATTTGAGCAGACCGGCGAAATCACGGTCATTTCCCGTGAAGCCAATTCCGGCACGCGCGGCGCGTTCGACGAGATGATGAATATAGTTGTAAAGACCGACGAGGGCGCGGAAGACCGCTTGTTTGAGGAGGCCGTGCTGGTTGACTCCACCGACGCGGTTGTGAGCAAGGTCGAAGTTGACGAGCAGGCAATCGGCTACACCTCGCTGGGCGCGGTCAACGACAAGGTTAAGGCACTGCCCGTAGGCGGCGTGGAAGCCACTGTTGAGAACGTAAAGAGCGGCTCCTATGCGCTGGCGCGTCCGTTCGTACTGGCCACGCAGACCGGCGCTGACGACCCACTGGCCGCCGACTTCATCGCATATGTGCTCAGCACTCAGGGTCAGGCCATCGTCGCCGAGCGCGGCTATGTGACCGCCACCGACGATACCGCGACCACTGCGGACGGCTCCGAGGCTGTTGCCGCTACCGAGTACACCGCCTCCGGTCTGAGCGGCAAGCTCACGCTGTCGGGCTCCACCTCGGTTGAAAAGGTCATTGAGGCGCTGAAGGAAGGTTACACTGCGCTCAACCCCGACGTTAACGTCGAAATCACCTTCTCGGGTTCCTCCGCGGGCATCAAGGACGTAACCGAGGGCAAGGTAAACATCGGCATGTCCAGCCGCGCGCTCAAGGACGACGAGCTGGCCACGCTGACCCAGACCACATTCGCACACGACGGCATCGCCGTGATAGTCAACCTGAACAACCCCATCGAGGCCATCACCTCGGCGCAAATCACCTCGATCTACACCGGCGAGACCCGCACCTGGGACGCGGTTGACGCGGTAACTGAACCTGCGGCATAAAAAAAGCTTATTAAGGCAAGACAAAGGCGCTATCCGATAACGGACAGCGCCTTTTCATATCTTAATTTTGTTTAACGCAGGCTACTCATCAGGACAGCGCCGCTTATCATCAAAGCACTGCCCTAGAGTATGTCTCAAGCGGAACAATCCGCAAGTTCGAGTAGATTTTGCGTCAGTTCAAGGAAGAAACCCGAAGGCTTAGCAGCACTAAGTCAAGCTTTGTGACGCAGAAATGGCGCAGCGACGCCCGAAATTGCGTACTCAGGAATTTTTGAGACACACTCTAACATCACATAGCCGCCTTATAAGCCTCCTTAGTCAGTATAACCGCCGCAGCGCACGCGCCCGCCTCGGCAATGGGCAGTGCCGCCCAAATTACATCCGCCGCGTTGGGCAGCATCGACAGCGCCCACGCCAGCGTAAGCGCATTGATTGCCTTGTCGCCCATGTCCGCGACGGCGGCGGTGTCAGGTATGTGCGAGACAAAGAACGTATCGACTACATTGTAAAGCGCCTGCCCCAGCATGGAAATCATCATAGGCGTGCCCATGTTGAGCAGCAGTTTTTTGACCGGCATTTGCGCCATTTTGTGTCCGCCCAGCGGATTCATTTGCTATCTCTCCCTTGGTTTAGTAAATCAGGCGCGCTCCAAGCACCCGCCTGAAAGCGCGCCGCAAACCGTTTACATCAACGCAGCGTCAACTGCCTTAACCGACGTCACCACTTCTCAAAGTGCACACGGTCGGCTTCGTATCGGCTATCGCGCGGCGCGGCTATATCCGCATCTGAGTAGCCCAGTGCGATTATAGAATGCGGTATAATTGTCTCAGGCAGGTTAAACAGCGCGCGCTGTTTCTCGACGCGATCCATCTGCGGCCATGTGCCCAGCCATACCGAGCCGATGCCAAAATTGTGCGCGCACAGGCATATGTTTTGCGCCGCAATCGCGCCGTCGATTACCCAGTAGTCGGGCGCGGGCTTAAACGCGCGCTCCAGATCGCCGCACACCAGTATGCCCGCGGCGGCGCTCCTGAGCGGGCGCGCGGGGCCGCCGTTTGCGTCGGCCATCTGATTCAGCTTAGCCGGGTCGGTCACGGCGATGAACGCCCACTCGCGCGCGTTGACGCAGCAGGGGCCGCTCATAGCCGCCTCAAGTATCTGATGCAGCTTGTCCGGCTCGATAGCCTTTCCGCTAAACTGCCGCACACTGCGGCGGGTGAAAATCGCTTCATTTGCATCCATCTGAATCTTCCTCCTTGCCGTAATATTCGTATTCCCGCGGATTCGCGGCCACGCCCCATTCGGCCAGCAGTTCGTCCATTATGTCAAGTAACTGCCGCTTGCGTAAGTCGGATAACCCGCCGAGCATCTCGTCCGCATATTGCTGCCGGTTGCGTATCGCCTGAAGCGCCGCCGCCTCACCGCGCGGAGTCAGCGTAACGTCGATGTTGCGCTTGTCCTGAGCGTGTTTGCAGCGGGTTATCAGCCCGGCGCGCTCCATGCCGTCCAGCTGTTCGCTGAGCGTGGCCGAGCGCCGCCCGGTAAGCTCGATCAATTCCCGCTGAGTAAGCGCGCCGTATATGTGCAGCAGTATCAGCAGACGCCCCTGCCCGCGATACTTTTCGCGCGTCTGCATGACATAGGAGCTTTGAACCATGGCTCCCAGCAAACGCAGGTTTAGCCCGTCGTCCATGTACTCACCTTCTAATAATCGTAAGGGCACTTGCAAATTTAATTATAACACCTGAGCATTAATTTGTAAGGTACCTAGAGTGCGTCTCAAAAAGGGAAATCCGCAAGTTCGAGTGGATTTTTCGTCAGTTCAAGGAATAAATTCGAAGGCTTAGCAGCGCTAAGTCGAGGGTTGATGACGCAGAAATGGCGGAAAAGACGCCGAAATTGCGGATTAAGGAATTTTTGAGACACACTCTAACGAAAAATGAAGGTTTAGGGTGAGGTATTGGCAGAAAACGGTCAGATGGAGATGGACTGTGATGGCAGCGGTAGAGATGCGGATGGAGGCTGAAAAATAGCACAGCCAGCGCACCGAGTCAAGGACGAGCGGCTTCGCCGTGCCTGCGGCATCCTTGACACGGCGCGCTGGCTGTGCTCCGGGATGGTCAAGGGGTTGTTGCCAACCCCTGTCAAACAGGGTTGACCTTGCGGAGTTTGGGCAGGCGGCGAGGCGTTGACGAAAAAAGGCGATTTGTCGTGCTTATCGTACTGTTGCTCTCTGAGCGTGGAACGAGCTTATACAGAACCCCAAGGCCTGATTGCCCCTTCCGCGCCCACTCTAATATATGGTGGGCGCGGCATGGATGGCCGCTCATACATCCAGTTTCGCGGCAGTATAGTTTGTTTTCGCGCCCGCCCTACTTTCGGCGGGCGTGAACCTCACCGCCGAGCAACCATCTGAGCCGCCGAGGGGTGGCGAACATGGCGCGGGGGAAAACTGCCTAAACA
>CAOKFD010000029.1:0-37424 GCA_948467645.1 uncultured Eubacteriales bacterium
AAATATTTTCAGTCTTTTACATCAATATTTTTTCTGAAATTCCGTTAAGCGGCAGCGCCGCTGCCCGGCTTGTTGCCCTTAATGCGCGAAATTACTATATCTCCTAGCTGTGACAGCAGTATCGCCGCGAACATTATCACGCAGCCGATTCCCTCCTTCAGCGACAGCCGCTCGCCCAGCACAACCGCGCCCGACAGTACCGAGAATACCGATTCAAAGCTCATCAGCAGCGACGCGGCGGCCGGGGGAGTATGCACCTGTCCCACCACCTGCAGCGTGTAGGCCACGCCCGAGGACAGCACGCCCGCATACAGTATCGGCCCCCAGCAGGCCAGTATCGCGCTGATTTCGGGCTTTTCAAATATGAACATGCATATAAGTCCCAGCGCGCCCGCGACGAAGAACTGCGTGCTGGACAGCCGCACCGGATCGACATATGAGAAGTGGTCGATTACCGTAATGTGCACCGCGAAGCACAGCGCGCACGCCAACAGATACAGGTCGGTAGTCTCAAATGAGAAGCCGTTATTTACGCACAGCAGGTAAAGACCCACAACACCCAAGGCAACGCTTATGCCGACTATCGGCGTAACCTTGCGCCCCAGAAATAGCCCGAACACCGGCACAAGCACGATGTACAGCGCCGTAATGAAGCCCGCCTTGCCCGCGTCGGTGCCGGTCAGACCCATCTGCTGCAGCGTTGCACCGCAAAACAGCGCCGCGCCGCAGCACAGCCCCGCGATTATGGTCGCGCGGTTGGCTTCTTTGGGAGAAGACTTTGCCGCAAGCTTTGCGGTCACATCCTGACCGTGCTTTGTGCGGTAGGCGATCAGCGGCAGCAGCACTATACCGCCTATTATAAATCGTATGCCGCCGAAGGTGTGCGGGCCGATGTAGTCCATGCCTATGCTCTGGGCAACAAACGCCGTGCCCCATATGAACGCCGCCAGCAGCAGCATAAGGCTTGACCTGAGTTTAAGTGACATAAGCGCGCCTCCATGTAGACTATATACAGTTGCTTCTTTATAATCGGGCCGTTTCAGGCGGCCGCAATATGCGCATTATATCACAATCGGCTGTATGGATTCACGCCTGTTATGATTAATTATTCGTCAGCACGACGTATTGCGCGAAATGCGCGGCTGATGTATAATTGTTGTAGCTACGGCTAAAGCAACGCCATTAGCCGAATAATGTGGAGATTTACAGCCGAAATGAGAAATAATTATCATACGCATACATACCGCTGCCGCCACGCGTCGGGCACCGAGCGCCAGTACGTGATGAACGCGATAAAGAGCGGCTTTTCCGAGCTGGGCTTTTCCGACCACTGCCCGTGGCCGTTTGACGACGACTTCGAATCGACCTGCCGTATGCACCCGGACGAGTTCCCGGGCTATGTCAAGGCAGTACGCAAGCTGGGCGAAAAGGTCGCGGACGATATAAAGATCTATTGCGGGCTGGAGTGCGAATACTATCCGGCGATGTTGGACTGGCTCAAAGATCTGAAGGAAGAATACGGTCTGGACTACCTCATACTGGGCAATCATTTCGATACCGACGAGCGCACCGGCATATACTTCGGCCGCGCGACTAAGGCCGACGAGATACATGCCTACGCCGATCGAACGACCAAGGGCATGATGACCGGCATGTTCAAGTACCTCGCTCATCCCGATCTGTGCTTCCGCTCGTACAAGGCATGGGATGACGACTGTGTAGCCGTAAGCCGCGACCTGTGCCGCTGCGCGCGCGAAACTGGTATGCCGCTGGAATACAACCTGCTGGGCGTAAGGTACACGGCGCAGGGCGCAAACAGCGGTCTGGGCTATCCGTGCAGCAAGTTCTGGGAAGTTGCGGCTGCCGAGGGCGTCAAGTGCATAATCGGCATAGACGCGCATCAGTCCGAGCGCCTGACAGAAATCGACGCGTTCGACAAGGCCGCCGACTACCTTGCAGGTTTAGGCATAGAGCGCGTGGAGAAGCTGGAATTTGGCAAGTAAGGCGGGATGAGTTTCAGTGGCTGAATACGACGCGATGATTATCGGCGGCGGCGCGGCAGGGCTGATGACGGCGGCGCGGCTGGCCGGGGGTGGCTTGCATGTGGCGCTGATTGAGCAGAGCGACCGCGTGGGGCGCAAGATACTCGCGACCGGTAACGGCAGGTGCAACGTGCTCAACATGCGTCTGGGCGAGGAGCGCTATTTCAGCCGCGATATTGATAAGGCAATGGCCGTGCTTAGTTCCTATCCACCCGACAGGCTGATTGGCGAGTTCGGCATTCTGGGGCTTCTGACGCGCGAGGAGGACGACGGGCGCGTGTATCCGCTCAGCGGACAGGCTGCGTCTGTACTTGACGTGCTCAGGCTTTCCTGCGATGAGCGCGGCGTGGAAACGCTTACGGCCAGCCCGGCCATGCAGCTTGCTCAGACCCGTTTCGGCTGGCGCGCGCGGCTGTGCGATGGCCGCGAGGTAGGCGCGCGGCGCGTCATACTCGCGTGCGGCGGGCGTGCACAGCCTACCTCACCCGCCGACAAGCAGTCGCGGCCGTTCGACGCGCTGGAGGTGCTGGCGGCGCTGGGGCACAGCGTGTACCCGCCCGAGCCGGTGCTTACGGCTCTGCGCTGTGATATGGCCAACCTGCGCGGGCTAAAGGGCGTAAGGGCGCGCTGTGCGCTGACGCTGGCCGATGAAGGCGGGCGCGTGCTCAGGCGGGAAGAAGGCGAGGCGCTGTTCACCGACTACGGCGTGAGCGGTATCGCCGCGATGCAGCTTTCGCGCGCCTTGGGCGGCATGCGGCATTGTACGCTGGCCATCGACTTTCTGCCTGAGATGAGCGAAGCGAACACTGCCGCGATGCTGTTAAGCCGCGTGCAGGGCATGTCGCCGCGCTCCTGCGAGGGCTTCCTTGCCGGCACACTCAATCGTATGCTGAATATGTGCGTACTGCGCGCGGCGGGCGTTGCACCTGCAAAGCCTTGCAGCGAACTCAGCCGCGACGAAGTGAACGCGCTGGCGAAATGCCTGAAGCACTTTAATGTGAATGTGCTGGGCGGACAGGACTTCAAGAGCGCGCAGGTTATGCGCGGCGGCGCGGCGCTTGATGGCTTTGACGAACATCTTATGTCGCGGCGGGCGCGCGGGCTGTATGCGTGCGGCGAGATGCTGGACGTGGACGGCGAATGCGGCGGCTACAACCTGATGTGGGCGTGGGCAAGCGCGCTGACCGTGGCCGACGGCATACTTGGCGAGCCGCGCGACAGGGACGAGCGCCGCGCTGACAATATTAATAGGAAGAAGCGGCGGTAAGGCATTGGGCTTAGGCTGATGTCTGAATGTTCAATAGCATATGATTTTTTTTCAGGTGGTAAGGCCGAAGCGCTGGCTAATCAGACTGAAAGCTGCAATCCGAACAAACGCCGTTTAACCGCCTCAGCATTACAAAAAACTGACCAGGCAAAACTTCTGGAGGAATTATATTGATAAGAATAACCGGCGTTAAAGCGCCGCTGACTTTTGACGAGGCGTTTCTGCGTACGAGCGTCGCGCGGGCGCTCAAGCTTGCGCCCAAGGACGTGCTGTCGGTGCGCCTGAGCCGCCGATCGGTGGACGCGCGCGACAAGGGTAATATGCACTTTTCGCTGAACATAGACGCGTCCGTGCGCGGCGACGAGCGCGCGATTGCGGCGCGCTGCCAGCAGGCCTCGATTGTAGATGCCGCGCCCGAAATTACGATTGTGCCCGCAAAGCTGAATGCGCGGCCCGTAATCGCGGGCTTAGGCCCGGCAGGACTGTTCGCGGGACTTACGCTGGCCTTGGCCGGGGCGCGTCCCATCATACTTGAGCGCGGGCGGCCTGTGGACGAACGCGCGCGCGACGTGGATGCCTTCCGCGCGGGCGGCGCGTTTTCGCCCGACAGCAACATACTATTTGGCGAGGGCGGCGCGGGTACGTTCTCGGACGGCAAGCTGACCACGGGTATAAAGGATAGGCGCTGCAGCTGGGTGACTGAACAGCTGGTTGAGTTCGGCGCACCGCCCGAGGCGCTGTACCTTGCCAAGCCGCATATAGGCACCGACATGCTGCGCGGCGTGGTAAGGCGTATACGCGAACGCATTGTCGAACTGGGCGGCGAGGTGCGGTTCAGTTCGCGCCTGAGCGACCTTATAATAAAGGACGGCGCATTGCACGCCGTGCGCGTGAGCAGTGCGGAGGGCGAATATGAGCTGGGCTGTGAAGCGCTGATACTGGCGTGCGGCCACAGCGCGCGCGACACGTATGAAATGTTGAAGGCGCGAAACGTGGCTATGAAACAAAAGCCCTTCTCGATCGGCGCGCGCATAGAGCATCGCCAATCTATGATAAATGTCGCGCAGTATGGCCGCGCGGGCGCAGACCCGGCGACACTAAAAATACTGGGCGCGGCGGAATACAAGCTAAGCCGTCAGCTCAAAAGCGGGCGCGGCGTGTATACCTTCTGTATGTGCCCGGGCGGGCAGGTGGTGTGCTCCTCGTCCGAGGAGGGCATGGTCGCAACCAACGGCATGAGCCTGCACGCGCGCGACGGCGAGAATGCCAACAGCGCGCTGCTGGTATCGGTAAATCCAGGCGACTTCGGCTCGGATGACGTGCTGGCGGGCGTTGAGTTTCAGCGCAGGTACGAGCGCGCGGCGTTTCTCGCGGGCGGCGGCGACTATCGTGCCCCGGCGCAGCGCGTGGAGGACTTCCTCAAGAATCGCGCCAGCCGTCGCTTCGGCGATGTTGCGCCCAGCTACATGCCCGGCGTGCGTCCGGCTAATCTAAGCGCCGTACTGCCCGATTTCGCGTTTGAGTCCATGCGCGAGGCTCTGCCTCAGATGGGAAGGCTCCTGCGCGGCTTCGACCACCCGGACGCGGTGCTCACGGGCGTAGAGACGCGCTCAAGCGCGCCGGTTCGCATCGAGCGCGGCGCGGACGGCTGTGCCAACATAGGCGGCCTATACCCAACCGGCGAGGGCGCGGGCTGGGCGGGCGGCATAATGTCGGCCGCCGTGGACGGCATACGTCAGGCGCAGCGCATACTGGGCATAAACGAATAGCTAAAAGAACGGGCGGCGCCCGTTTAATTTGAAAGGAGAGATCCATATGAAAAACATGAAGCAAATCAACATAGGCACCTGCGTGCCGGGTCAGTTTGCCGAGCGGTGGCTGCCGGTAATGAAGGACAAGGGCTATGAGTGCTTCGCCATCAACTTCCACATGGGCTATTACGGCGTTGACCTCAAGGTGCTTGCGCCCAAGGTAAACGAGATACTGGCCGATACCGATACGTATGTTTCCACGATAGGCTACTACTGCAACGCGCTGGAGAACGAATCCCAGCTGCACGATCTGGAGTTCGCCATAGATAACGCCCACTTGTTCGGCGCAAAGACCGTCGCGACCTTCGCGGGCGCGCTGGAGGGCAAGGACGTGCCGTCGGCGATACCGCGGTTCAAGGAGGTATACTCCGAACTGGCGCGCCGCGCCGAGGCCAACGGCGTTAAGCTGGCTATCGAGAACTGCCCGATGGGCGGCACCTGGAACCACAACACCTGCAACATCGGCTTCAACCCCGACGCGTGGGAAATGATGTTCGATGCCGTGCCCTCCGACGCGCTGGGTCTGGAGTGGGAACCGGCGCATCAGCTGATACAGCTGATCGACCCCATCGCCGAGCTGCGCATATGGGCCAAGAAGATCGTGCATATGCATGGCAAGGACGCGTCGGTTGACTGGGAGGCCATTCGCCGCCGCGGCATATACCGCAATCGCTTCTTCGATACGTCCGTGCCGGAGCGCACGCCGGGCTTTGGCGATACCAACTGGCGCGACGTGTTCTCCATACTGCACGAAAACGGCTATGAGGGCGACGTGTGCATAGAGGGATATCACGATCCGATTTACAGCGGCGAATGGGAAATGACCGGTCAGATGCACGCGCTGAAGTATTTGAAGTTCTGCCGCGGCGGGGATTTTATTCCTAATCCCTGGGATGTTAAGGCTAATTTCTGATTAGAGTGGATTATAAGGCGCGCTTCGATTTCGGAGCGCGTTTTATTTTATTGCATGAATAAATGCGTCTGTACATGAAATCTTAAGCCGAAAAACTACCTCCTATGTTGATAATATGCACTATAAGAAGTATAATGACGATGGTTTACTACTAATAGTCAACTTTAGAGGAGGTACACTATGAAGAGGCTGATTTCCATTGTACTTGCCATGACGATGCTGTTGTATGGCTTAACCGCATTTGCAGGCGGCGACGGCGCATATGACGGCATATTGAGCAAGGGCGAACTTGTCATCGGGCTTGACGATTCCTGCCCG
Source organism: uncultured Eubacteriales bacterium (assembly GCA_948467645.1). Classification (GTDB taxonomy): domain Bacteria; phylum Bacillota; class Clostridia; order Christensenellales; family Aristaeellaceae; genus Fimadaptatus. Next base: position 6,352 of record CAOKFD010000029.1, read on the forward strand.
CCGCTGAGCAGCGGCGACGGAAGCGGTGAAGCGGTGGGCTTCAATGCAGACGTTGCGCGCGAAATTTGCAGCCGCATGGGCGTTGAGCCGGTCATAAAGCTCATGCCTCTGGACGACATGCTGATGGATCTGAATATTGGAACGATTGATTGCGCCTTCGGATATACGATAACTGAAGATCTTCAGCAGATGGTGTCTTTTTCCGAACAATATCTGAACAGCGCGCAGGCAATCGTGGTGCGCGGTGACAGCGACGCGGCGACGCTGGCCGATCTGGCTGGCAAGAATCTGGGCGCGCGAGTAAGTTTCAGTGCCCTGACTGCGCTTGACGCCAATAAGCAATTCCGCAACAGCGTCAATGTGAAGGACGAATTCAGCGACAATGAATCCATGCTGAATGAACTGGAAAGCGGGAATCTGGACGCGGCGCTGATCGACGCGGTTGTCGCCGATTACTATATCGCCCAAAATGGCGGCAGTCTGCGCAAACTGGACGAAGTGCTTACGCATGAAGATCATGCCATAGGCTTTCGCATGTCCGACAGTTCGCTGATCGAAAACGTAAACCGCATATTGCACGAGATGGCGGACGACGGTACGCTGGCGGGCATATCTACAAAGTGGCTGGGCGCTGATATAACGGCAATCCAGTCAAATGCGGTGGACACGGAGAATACTACGGATGCAGATGCGGCTGCCGAAAATGCCCAAGCAATCGTTCCCGACAAGGCACTGTTCATAGGCAACTCGCTGTTGGTGGGCTTCGGTTCTTTCGGAATGTGTGCATCCGACAGCGATCATGATTACTATCATTATGTGACCGCGGCAATGCATAGCTTGAATCCCGATTTTACTTCGGACAAGGCGGTCGGTATTCCGCTGGAAAAGGCCACGAGCGATGAAGAACAGGATGCCGCTTACGCGGAAATTGCAGGAAAGATTTCCGCCGATCTGGACTTTATAATGGTGCAGTTGAGTGACAATACGAATAATGATGCGTCAATTGCATATTTAACCGCGGGGGGGGGCAAAGCGCCTTCTAGAAAAGCTTCATGCCGATGCGCCTGACGCATACATCGTTTGGGCAGCTGCATGGTATTCGAGCGAAGAAAAGCTGGAGGCCATAAAGCAGGCGTGTGAAGATACCGGATGCATGTTTATAGACTTTTCCGACCTGTACACCGACGAAAACAAGAGCGCCGTCGGCAATACGATCACATACAACGACGGCTCGCAATCAACCGTTGAGGATGCCGGAGTGGCGTCGCATCCAGGCGATGCGGGTATGCAGGCCATTGCTGAACGCATGTTGGAAAAGCTTGGCATCGATAATCAGCCTCAATAATGTACTTTCCTCAACTCCTCGTGAAAAGTGAGCACCGTGTTTTCACTCGAAAGCACGGTGCTTTCATATGTCTGAAAAACTTCTCAATTATCCGCAATTTTTTTCAATGCCTTTCCATACAAAATCTCCCCGCAATCCACGTTGACTATCCTCCCCAAACTTCGTATAATAGTCGAGAAAAATCAATACCCAAGTCGCAAAAATTTTTAGACAATTACTGCTTTCCATATGCCGCGCATATTCTTAGCGGCTAATCATGCGGAGGAAACATATGAGGATTGTACTATTGATGCTCGGCGGCTTTATACTCGACGGGATATTCGGCGACCCGGCGTGGCTGGTTCATCCGGTCGTGATTATGGGCAAGGCAATTACCGCGCTGGAAAAGTTTCTCAGAAAACGCTTGCCAAACACGCCCGAGGGCGAACGGCTGGGCGGGCGCATTCTGGCTATGGCACTGCCGGTCGGTACATTGCTGATTACCGGCGGCGTCTGCTGGCTGTTTTATAGGATAAGTCCGATTCTGGGCTTTGCAATCGAACTGCTTTGGTGCGCGCAGGCATTGGCGGCAAAGGGACTGGCTCAGGAGAGCACAAACGTATACCGCGAACTCGTCAAGGGCGATCTGCCCGCGTCGCGCCGCGCGGTCAGCCGCATTGTCGGGCGCGACACGGCCGAACTGACAAGCGAAGGCGTTACAAAGGCGGCAGTTGAGACTGTTGCCGAAAACGCAAGCGACGGCGTGATCGCGCCGCTGTTTTACATGATGCTGGGCGGCGCGCCGCTGGCGCTGGTTTACAAGGCCATAAACACCATGGACAGCATGGTGGGCTATAAAAACGAAAAATACCTGAACTTCGGGCGCGCGGCGGCGAAACTTGACGACGCGGCAAACTACCTGCCCAGTCGAATCGCGGCGCTATTGTGGATTGCGTCGGCGGCGCTCACCGGCAACGATGCAAAGAGCGCATGGCGGATATGGCGGCGCGACCGGCGTAAACATGCCAGCCCCAATAGCGCGCAGACCGAGAGTGCATGTGCGGGCGCGCTGAACGTACAACTCGCCGGCCCCGCAACGTATTTCGGCAAGTACTACGACAAGCCTACGATCGGCGACGCAGTACGCGCGATTGAACCTAAAGACATATTGCGTGCGAATACGATGATGTATGTCGCGAGCGTACTTGGACTGGCCGCCGCAGTGCTGGTCAGAATATTGGTTTTGTGCATATAAAGGAGTCTTAATATGAAATTGGTGCATGGCGGCGATTATATAGGCTATCGGGAGCGTTACGGGCGCGACGCGGTGGATTTTTCGGCCAACGTAAGTCCGCTGGGCGTGCCGCAGGCGGTTGTGCGCGCGATCTGCGATGCGGCGGCGCAGGCAGACCGCTATCCCGATCCGCTTTGCCGTGAGCTTTGTGCGGCGATTGCGCATACGGAAAATCTGCCCGCCGATTGGGTGCTGTGCGGAAACGGCGCGGCGGATTTGATTTTCAGGCTGGTACTGGCTAAGCGGCCTGAACGCGCGCTGATACTTGCGCCGACGTTTGCAGAATACGCGGCGGCGCTGGAGACGGTCGGATGCAGCGTTCGCCGCTATGAACTGTCTGAGCGGAATGACTTTGCGCTGACTGCGGATTTTGCGGACGCAATCGGCGATGCGGACATGGTGTTCCTCTGCCAGCCTAACAATCCTACCGGGCAAGTCGCGGAGAGATCGCTTATGCAATCGATATTGGATAAGTGCAAGGCGGTCGGCGCGCTGTTGGTCGTTGACGAGTGCTTCTTGGATTTCCTGCCTGATGGAGACTCGTTTACCATGAAGAGTGAACTTAGCGGCGCGAAAAATCTGTTCATATTAAAGGCATTCACCAAGCTTTACGGCATGGCGGGCGTTCGGCTGGGATATGGACTTTGCGCGGACGCGAATCTGATTGCGCAGATGCGCGGCGCGGGTCAGCCGTGGGCAGTGTCTTCGTTGGCTCAGGCGGCGGGAATGGCAGCGCTTGAACAGACGGAATACGTCGCGCGCGTGCGGGCGCTTATTGAGCAAGAGCGGCCTTATCTGGAAAATGGTTTGCGCTCGCTCGGTCTGCGCGTGATTTCGGGAAAGGCAAATTACCTGCTTTTCCGCGCGCCAAATAAGCTGGGCGAGAAAATGGAAAAGCGCGGCGTGGCCCTGCGCGGCTGCGGCAATTATCCGGGGCTGGACGATACATGGTACCGCACGGCCGTGCGCACGCGGGCGGAAAACGACATATTGCTGAGTACTTTGCGGGAGGTGCTTTTATGAGCCGGGCAAAGAAAATCATGATTCAGGGCACGATGAGCGGCGCAGGCAAGAGTCTGCTGTGCGCGGCGCTTTGCCGCATATTTGCGCAGGACGGCTATAAAGTCGCACCGTTTAAGAGCCAGAACATGGCGCTCAACAGCTTCGTCACGCGCGACGGACTGGAGATGGGGCGCGCGCAGGTAGTTCAGGCACAGGCGGCGGGCATAGAACCTGACGTGCGCATGAACCCGATATTGCTCAAGCCCAGCAGCGACACGGGCAGTCAGGTAATCGTAAACGGCGAAGTGCGCGGCCACATGAGCGCGGCGGCTTACTTCAAAATGAAGCGGCAGTTAATCCCGGACATAATGGCGGCGTTCGACAGCCTGAGCAATGATGTGGACATAGTGGTAATAGAGGGTGCGGGAAGCCCGGCTGAAATCAACCTAAAGGCAGACGATATAGTGAACATGGGCCTTGCGAAGCTGGTGGACGCGCCGGTGCTGCTGGCCGGGGACATTGACCGCGGCGGCGTGTTCGCCCAACTGTACGGCACGGTTGAACTGCTTGAGCCGGATGAGCGCGCGCGCATCGCGGGAATGATAATCAACAAGTTCCGCGGCGATGTGGAGATACTGCGCCCTGGCCTCAAAATGATAGAGGACAAGACGAGACTGCCGGTGCTGGGCGTGGTGCCGTATATGCATGTGGAGATCGAGGATGAGGATTCGCTTTCCGACAGACTGAATGCGAAAAGCGCGGTTAAGCCGCTGGACGTGGCCGTAATTCGCCTGCCGCACATCAGCAATTTCACCGACTTTATGCCGCTTGAGCAGCACGAATTGCTGGGCGTGCGCTATGTGCAGCGCGCGCGTGAATTGAAACAGCCCGACATGGTGATCCTGCCGGGTACGAAGAATACGATGGAAGACCTGCTCTGGTTCCGTCAAAGCGGGCTGGAGGCTGCGGTGCTCAAATTGGCTCAGGCAGATACACCAATATTAGGCGTGTGCGGCGGCTATCAGATGTTAGGGCAGGCCTTGGACGATTCACAAGGCATGGAGAGCGGGCGCGGCATGACGCTTGCCGGAATGGGGCTGCTGCCGACGAAAACCATATTCGACCGCCAAAAGCAGCGAATGCAGGTGCAGGCCGTCGCGCGGAGCGGGCCGTTTGCGGGCGCGGCGCTCGAGGGCTATGAGATACACAATGGACAGACGCGCGTGGATGGCGCACCGTTTTGCGTAATGCCAGACGGCACGCCGGAGGGCTGCGTAAACGGCAATGTGTTCGGGACGTATCTGCACGGGCTGTTTGACAGCGGCGAACTGACGGCGAAGCTGGCGGCGTTCCTATGCGGACGCAAGGGCATCGATATGACGCAGACTAAACTAAAGTCGATGGAGGAGTATCGGCAGGAGCAGTTTGATCTGCTGGCGGATGGGGTCAGGAAGGCGTTGGATATGGAGGCGGTTTATCGGAGTTTGGGGTGAAGCGGATATACCTATAAGAACTGAATAATCTCTCGCACAGATGCAAAGTAAGGGTAGAATGAAAGCGGCAAACAGGGCAATTTGATTGCCGACTTGAATTGCATTCATATCGTCAACCCCTTGTACACCCCTAAAAATTCTGCTATAATCAAACCAAGGAATTAAATTCAGGAGGCAGTAAATGGACGCTAAAGATGTAAAAGTTACCTATGAAATGGCAAAGCCCGAGGACTATGACGAGATAATCGACCTTGCCAATTTTGTGTTCAGCTATGCTCACCGTCCGCATGAGTTTAAGACGCTTATACCCAAGGCATATGGCCCCGACCGCACCATGTGGCCCGAGCACTTCCTGGCGCGCGAAAACGGCCGCATACGCGGCATGGTGGGTCTGCTGCCCTTTAACCTGCGCGTGCTGGACGAGACGCTCAAGGTCGGCTTCATCGGCACGGTCAGCGTGCATCAGTATTCGCGCGGCATGGGTCATATGAAAAAGTGTATGGCCATGTCCACCCAGTACGCGCGCGAGCACGACATAGACTTCAACATGCTGGGCGGCCAGCGCCAGAGGTACGAATACTACGGCTACGAGCCGGCCGCGGTATCGTATTCCTTCGACATTACCCGCACCAACTGCCGCCACGCGCTGTCCGCGGTCGATACCAGCGGCATCAGCTTTAAGCCCTTCAGCGAAGTGCGCGGCCGCATGAACGAAATCCACGATATATACGAGCAGGGCCCGGTAGCGGGCGCGCGCCCGGTCGAGAATTTTGAGCAGATCTGCACGTCGTGGAACTGCCGCCCATACGCGGTGCTGTGCGGCGAATATATCATCGGCTACGTGATTACGTCCAAGAATCCCGCGAGCATAGAGGAGCTGCGCCTGAAGGACAGCGCCGATTTCGACGTCGTGGTAAAGGCGTATCTGGAGCAGTTCAATCAGGAAGGTGTGTCCATAAGAATACCGCCGCACCGCGCCGACGATGTGCGCGCGGCCGAGCTGATATGTGAGAGCATGGACGTATCGCCCAGCGAGATGATGATGATATTCAATTACGAGCGCGTGGTAAAGACTTACCTGCGCCTGAAGCAGCAGATAGAGGGCAAGCTCCCCGACGGCCGCGTGGCGCTGGGCATAACCGGTCTGGATGGCTGCGAGCAGCCGCGCACGCTGCTCATTACCGTGGAAAACGGCGAGATCGACTGCCGCTTTACCGACGATACGCCTGACATCGTGCTCAGCACGCTGGCCGCGCAGAACCTGATGCTCACGCCGGTTTCGTATGTGGACATGAGCCAGCTGCCCGACTGCGCGCGCCGCTACTTCCCGCTGCCCATTTATATGGAACACTCCGATTGCTTCTAATCGACACTTAATATCGTCGCGGCGTTGACGCTTGAGCCTCAGCGCCGCGATGCGTTTATACGCATAATTGCGGTTTATGACCTAAAATACGACGATTTCATCCACTTGACTGATGCGCAAATGCCTTAATTAAGCTATAATATATCTGCGAATGTACCCAAAACGCCGCTATATAAAAAAGGAATCGTGCATTCGACGCAGAATGAGTGTATCAGCATAATTCGACAGATTTGTCTTACGAAAGAAAGGTGAATGCAAGTGAGCACCATCGCATATAAATGCCCATGCTGCGGCGCGCCGCTGGCATATGACGGCGAAAGCGGCAAGGTCAAGTGCGCCGCCTGCGGAAACGAATACGACGTAGACGCAATAGAAGCCATGAGCGGCGGCAATGACGAGGGCAGCATAATCTTTTCCACAACATCCGACAGCTTCAGCAGCAGTGAAACCGGCCAGATGCACGCATATGTCTGCCCCAACTGCGGCGCGGAACTGATGACCGACGGTACGACCACGGCGACCGAGTGCGCCTACTGCGGCAGTCCGACTGTGCTGCCCGATAACATATCCGGCGGCGTGCGTCCCGAAAAAGTCCTGCCTTTCAAAATAACCAAGGAACAGGCGCAAAAGCAGTTTGAGGACTATTTCAAGGGCAAGCGCCTGATGCCCAATATATTCCTGAACACGCGCAACCGTATTGCCGAAATGCGCAAGCTGTACGTGCCGTACTGGCTGTTCGACTGCGACGCGAGCGCCGATATAGTGTTCGACGCGGAAAAGAGCGACACCAGCCGTGAAGGCGATTATGAGGTAACACGCACGCGGCATTACATGGTGCGCCGTGCGGGCAGTCTGGGATTTGACTCCATCCCCGTAGATGCAAGCAGCAAGCTGGACGACATGATATGCGAATCGCTGGAGCCTTACGACATGAGCAAGGCGGTCGAGTTCAGTCCTGCAGTGCTGGCGGGCGCAATGGCCGACCGCGCCGACACGGATGTAAAGAAGTGCGAAGCCCGAGCCGTCGAGCGCGTAAAGACCAGCACCGAGCAGGCCATGCGCGATACGGTAAACGGATACGACAGCGTAACCGTGCGCAGCCGCAATATCAGGTCGACCGACGGCAAGGCCACGCCGGTACTGCTGCCGGTATGGCTAATCACGACCGAAAAGCAGGTGGACGGCAAAAAGCAGGTCTATACCTTCGCTATAAACGGCCAGACAGGTGAACTGACGTGCGACGTACCCGCCGATATGGGCAAGTCCTTCGGCTGGTTCATGGGCATATTCGCGGGCGTATGCGCGGTGGGTTATGGCCTGCTGGTGCTGCTTAACGCAATGGGGGTGCTGTAATATGAATGGCATTATAGGCATGAGCATCGCACGTGCGGAGGCGGCGATTGATGAAAGCGCGCCGTCGGTATTCGCGCTGGATTCCGGGTACTGGATAGTGCTTATCATAGCCGCACTGATAGTCGCGCTGATAGTGGTGATAATGATGCGCGCCCAGCTAAAGACCGCAAAGCTCAACAACGCGGCCGAAAGCTATGTGCGCGACGGCTCGTTCAAGCTGTCGATCAAACAGGATCAATTCCTGTATGAAACCGTATCGCGCCGCAAGATAGAAAAGCCGGATGAAAACGCCGGAAAATCCGAAGAAACGAAATAATCGACTGAATGACTATGCAAAATCATTAAAAGTTTGATTGTATGAAATTGGAAAGGATGAATCGATATGGGCCTTATCAGAGCGGCGCTTAATGCGGCCGGCGGTACCATGGCCAGCCAGTGGAAAGAGTATTTTTATGTGGACGCACTGCCCGACAACGTGCTGGTCGCTAAGGCACAAAAGAAGGTCAAGGGCCGTTTCGGCGGCAGCCGTCATGAAGACGACAACGTAATATCGGCGGGCAGCGTGATTGCGGTTAACGAAGGTCAGTGCATGATGATCGTTGATCAGGGCAAGATAGTGGACTTCTGCGCCGAGCCGGGCGAATACATATTCGACGAAAACGGCGAGCCGAGCATATTCTACGGTGCGTTTAACGGCGAAAAGATAAAGCAGGTGCTCAAGACCACGTTCGATCGTTTCTCATTCGGCGGTCAGGCCGGACGCGACCAGCGCGTGTACTTCTTCAATATTAAGGAGATTCCGGGCAACAAGTACGGTACGCCCAGCCCCGTGCCCTTCCGCGTGGTGGACAACAATATCGGTCTGGACGTTGATATATCGATACGCTGCTTCGGCGAATACAGCTATAAGCTCATTAACCCCATGCTGTTCTATGTGAACGTATGCGGCAACGTGGATGGTGAATATACCTGCGACACCATCGACAGCCAGCTCAAGAGCGAACTGCTCACCGCCCTGCAGCCCGCATTCGCCCGCATATCCGATATGGGCGTACGCTACAGCGCCCTGCCCGGCCATACTCAGGAGCTGGCCGACGCGCTCAACGACGTGCTGTCCGAAAAGTGGCGCGACCTGCGCGGCATAGAGATAGTCGCATTCGGCGTCAACTCGGTCAAGGCGTCCGATGAGGACGAGAAGATGATTAAGGAACTGCAGCGCAACGCCGTGTTCCGCAATCCGGGCATGGCGGCGGCACAGCTCGTGGGCGCACAGGCTCAGGCCATGCAGGACGCGGCCAATAACAAGGCGGGCGCGTTCACCGGCTTCATGGGCATGAACATGGCGGGGCAGGCAGGCGGCATGAACGCCCAGGCGCTGTACAATATGGATGCACAGCAGAAGACCCAGCAGCAGGCACAGGCTCAGGCGGCGGGTGCATGGAAGTGCTCCTGCGGCGCGACGGTCACGGGCAAATTCTGCCCCGAGTGCGGCGCAAAGAAGCCCGAGCCCAAACCGGTGGCCGAGTGGAAGTGCCCTTCCTGCGGCGCAATGGTTACGGGCAAGTTCTGCCCCGAATGCGGCGCAAAGAAGCCCGAGGTGCAGGGCTGGACATGCTCCTGCGGCGCGGTAAATACCGGCAAGTTCTGCTCCGAATGCGGCGCAAAGCGTCCCGAGGGCGCGCCGATATTCCGCTGCGACAAGTGCGGCTGGCAGCCCGAGGATCCCGCGCATCCGCCTAAGTTCTGCCCCGAATGCGGCGATGTCTTTAACGATGACGACAGGCAATAAACGGGTTTGTTTTCCTAATCGATAAAGCAGCATCCTCCGACGCGCATGTGTGTCGGAGGATGCTTTGCGTTAACCGATGTGCTTTATTCGATTTGCCTGCATACTGCTGTGCAAGTCCTGATGTGCGGCCGTCGGCGTATTAATGAGCTCTGGCCTTGGCCTTATTATATACTCAGTGCGTTTAGTGTTCAACAATATTGGTACACTTGAAACTGTGTTTACGCGCCTTAAATCGACATCATTATCAAGCGCAAGCGGCCGACTTACAGTATTTAAGACATTCGTACAGGAATTCGCGCGTTTGTTCCTTGCTCAGCACGCTGTCCTTCAGCAGATATTGCGTGAAATACAGCCGATACTGCTCCAGAAACTCGTTTTGCGTGATCAGTATCTCCGCGTGATCTTTGGCCAGATTGAATGACGTCTGCGCGTCCAGTATCAGCAGGCCGCGTCCCTCGTAGCAGCATATTTGTATATCCCTCAGCAGATCCTCGTCCTTTAGAAAATACAGGTGGTAGTACGGGTTGCGTTCCGATTGCTCGATCAGGTTTTCCAGAATCAGTATGCGTTCCTCGACTGTGTACGGGCGCATTCCCCAGAAGTGATCCTGCGTTCGACCTGTGCGGACGAAGCTCATCAGCGCGCTGCGCTTCATTATGTAATGCGTCGCGGTATGCTTCTGTATCATGTTTTGGAAGCGCCGCTCGTATACGTCTACCAGCTGTGCAAGCAGATGTGAATCCACATCGCCGCACTTGTCTACAAACGCGGCCTTCAATACGCTTACCGGAATCATATTGACGCACGGGTCGGATTCGATTATGTATTGCGCGCAGTCCCTCTCGAGCGCGGCGCATTCCTCGCTGTATTGCAGATAGTCATCCAGCATTGTGCATTGAAAGTACGTGCGTTTGATTGTTTCATATCCGGTCCAGGGCAATGAAAACATGCGGCTTATATTCGGCCTGTCAGCAGTAAGCACGCGGCCGTGCTGCGTCTGATCGAATAATATTAAATCCTCATGCGAACCGCCATCGGGCGCTGTGTACGTCACAATCATGCTGTCGGCGGTCTGCATACCGTATACCATGCGCTCGGTCGGCTTTTTGAATGCATATCCCTCGTAGTTTTTTTCATACACTATCGGCAGCAGTGCAGTTATTGCATGTATTGTGCGCGCCGGATCGTCGTATATTATCATGTAATGGCACACATGCGCGTCCTGATTGCGCAGCCATCTGCAAATGGTTGGATAGATGGGTACGTAGTGGCAATTGGTAATCAACACGCTCATGCCGGTTATTCCCGAATAGCGCGCCGCCAGCGTCTGTATTCGACCTTCATTGTCCTCCAAATTTATATCGGTCTCGTCTGTCACATCCATGCGCAGGAAGGCTTCCATCTCCTGTGCGGTTTCGCTGCAGCCGCTGCGTGCAATCTGCATGATCTGTGTCAGCGCGCACCGCTCTTCGTTTGTCAGGTCTATATGCTCCTTTACGCGCTGACAAAAGCTTTCCATACTGCGCAGATTGGATTCGCCGCGCATAAGGCGCGAAAGGGACGTCTTGCTTTTGTATTCCAAAGTATCGCTGAATTCATTGAACGACATGTCACGGCTCTTGCGAATGGCTTCGATAAATTCGCGTACATCCACTGCTTTCACTTCCACTTCAGGTAATTTTAGATATGCGTGTTATTATTATACATTGGTTGGCGAAAAATGTCATTAGAAATGGTACACTATAAATTGTGTTTGTAGTGTGTAATTGCAGAAAATAAATGCTTTTGGTTCTGCCAACAGGGCGTGTGCGTACAAACACTGCACATACGCCCGCGCGAAGGCTGCTTATTGCTTACTTGTTATTGCATAGTCCGGAGATTGTCGCTATGAGCATGATATGTTCATTGTATATGTAAAGGCAATTGTTTGCAAGGCCTTTTTGGGTATTATTGGGAAAGACAGGGGAGAATCGTCAAGACACGCAGATTTTGCGCGGGTATGTCGTCACGACGCGAAAAAACGGGCTTGACAATGCGTAAACTATGTCATAATATATCAGCGGCTGAATAGCTGAGCTATACGGAGGCAGAGCAAATGAACGACCTGAGCTATCTTACTGGCCATTACGACGCGAAAATCAAGAAGATAAACGACTTCGGCGCGCCGCTCAACTTCATATTCTTCACCGACCCGCACAACCGCCTTAACGAGGACTGGTGCCGCAAGGCGGGGCTAAAGTATGAACTGGCTGCAAACGCCGCGTATTCGATGCAGTACATACTCGACCGCTGCCCCGGTATATCGTTCGTCGTGTCGGGCGGCGACATCGGCGACGATTACTATCCCGACATGAACGTCGTGCGCGCCCAGCATAAGGAAATAATGGACGCGCTGTACAGCCTGAGCGTGCCGGTGCACTGCTGCATAGGCAACCACGACGACGTAATCGGCAACGCCGCCGATCACGGCTGGGATCAGCGCGAATTCGCGATATTGCCGGACGAGATGCACGCGCTGTGCATGAAGTACAACCCCACGCCCAAGAATTACTATTACTTCGACGATGCGAGCGGCTATCGCTTTGTGTTCCTTGACGTGAGCGACAAGCATTACGTGCTGGGCGTGGACGGGCGCTATCCGTTTGGCTGGCGCGACGAGATTTCCGACGAGCAGGCCAAGTGGTTTGAAACCGAGGCGCTGAATACCGACCGGCGCGTAATCGTATTCTGCCACGCGCCGCTGCACAATGCGGGCATATTCGGCACCGAGGGTATGCCGCAGGGCATGAAGCCCTACGACGACATGATAAACGGCCCGCGCGTATATAACGCGGTCAAGCAGTGCAAAAACGTGGTCGCCACAATCAGCGGCCATGTGCATTACGATAACCTGCTGTACGACGACGGGCTGCTGGTGGTGACGACGCTGTGCGCGATGATGCAGAAGTGGGCGCCCGGCTGCCCCGATCGCGAGGCGGGCACCATAACAGAAACGGCGTTTGACGTGTTCTCGATAAAGGACGATCTGGTTCAGATAACCCGCTTCGGCGCGGGCGAGGACAGGGTAGGCATGTTGGGCATGAGAAAGTGACTTAAATATAAGCGGCGCAGTGTCTTTCAGTAAATGAAGGGCACTGCGCTCGTTTGATTATGTTGGGTATTGTTCAGGCAGGCTGGTGCGTTCACACCGGCTTATTTTTTATTACTGGAGTAAATTTGTTGGCGTGTGGCAAGCAAGAAAAAAGTAGCCAGCCCAAATGGAAGTATTAAATATTACGACGGCTGAAAAGAGCCGCCATTTTTATGATTTTACACTTGCAATAAGCGCTAATAGTGTGTCTCCTGAGGCTGATTTTTTCGTCCGCCAATCCTGATGTGTCTGCAAGGCCGAAATCACAAGTTATCCACAAGCACTCCAAAACAAGCAAAAAGCCCGGAAATGCCTATATTCCGGGCTTTTTGGGCTATGCGGAAAGCGGGACTCGAACCCGCACGCCCGAAAGGACAGAGGATTTTAAGTCCCATGTGTCTGCCATTCCACCATTTCCGCACGTCGTAATTAGTATTATACCACAATTCAGCCGATTGCGCAATACAAAAATGCGCCCCGGCGTTCGGAGCGCATTGTGACTTGCATGTGCTTACTTTGCCATGTACTTCTTGCGATGCTGCTCGATCAGCGCCGCATCGTCGAAGTAGTTGATCTTCATCGATGCGCGTACTTCCTTGAGCGTCTGAGCGGCGGTGCGTTCGGCCTCCTCGCTACCCTTGCGCAGAATTTCGTATACGCCCGGTATGTCCTGCTCCCACTGATGGCGGCGTTCGCGTATGGGGCGCAGTATGGACTGCAGGACGTTGTTCAGGAACTTCTTTACCTTGACGTCGCCCAGACCGCCGCGCTTGTAGTGCTCCTCCAACTCCTCTATGCCGGAATACTCGGGCCAGAACTCGGCGAAGTGCTCGGGCGTGGCGAATGCCTCCAGATATATGAACACCGGGTTGCCCTCGACCTTGCCCGGATCCTCCACGCGCAGGTGGCCCGGATCGGTGAACATCGACATGACCTTCTTTTTCACTTCGGCCTCGGTGTCGGACAGGAATATGGCGTTGCCCAGCGACTTGCTCATCTTGGCCATGCCGTCTATGCCGGGCAGGCGCATGCACGCCTTGTTGTCGGGCAGCAGTATCTGCGGCTCGACCAGCGTTTCGCCGTATACCGAATTGAACTTGTGCACGATTTCCTTGCACTGCTCCAGCATGGGCATCTGATCCTCGCCCACGGGCACGACGGTGGCCTTGAACGCGGTTATGTCGGCCGCCTGGCTGATGGGGTAGGTGAAAAAGCCCACAGGTATGCTGGTTTCAAAGTTGCGCATCTGAATCTCGGACTTGACGGTGGGGTTGCGCTGCAGGCGCGATACCGTGACCAGATTCATGTAGTAGAACGACAGCTCGGTAAGCTGGGGCACCATGGACTGTATGAACATGGTGGACTTGGCCGGGTCAAGTCCGCAGGACAGGTAGTCCAGCGCGACCTCGATTATGTTCTGACGTACCTTTTCGGGGTTGTCGGCATTGTCGGTCAATGCCTGCGCGTCGGCTATCATTATGTAGATTTTGTCAAACTTGCCGGAATTCTGCAATTCCACACGGCGGCGGAGCGAGCCTACATAATGCCCCACATGCAGTCGCCCGGTAGGCCGGTCGCCGGTCAAAATTATCTGCTGCTTCATATTATCATCCTCATATTTGCGTCTTAAATGTAAAGACGCATAATTTCACTAATTTGCAGGATAGCACAAGCGGCGTACTATGTCAAGTACCGCGCGCGCTTCATGCGGAAAATCCGCCTTTAAGTTGCATATTTATGGAAAGGCATAATGTCAGGCGCAATCCGTAAACGCCCTTAGCCCAAGCTTTCAGCCCGAACGCGGCGGGGCTGAGGGAGCACACAAAAAAGCGGGCGCCCCACCGGCAAATACCGGCGCAAGCGTCCGCTTTATAGTTAAGGGTTATTCGACCGTCTCGGCCTTATGCACAACGTCGAACTTGAGTCCGACGTCCATGTCGGCGCTTACAACAACCTCGTCGCCCATGCTCAGATCGCCCTTCATGACTATGCGGGCAACCTGTGTCTCAACATGGTTCTGGATGTAGCGCTTTACCGGGCGCGCGCCGTACTGCGGCGTGTAGGCCTCGCTGGCGATGTAGTTCAGCGCGCTGTCCTCCACGGTCAGCGTGTAGCCCTGATCCTTCATGCGCTGGCAGGTCTTGTCCAGCATCAGGCGTGCAATGCGGCATATCTCGGGCTGAGTCAGCGGCTTAAACATCACAATCTCGTCCATACGGTTGAGGAACTCGGGCTTGAAGCCGGCCTGCAGCGCCTTGTTCACCTGAGCGCGCGCCATCTCGGTTATCTGGCCGTCCGAGTTGATGCCGTCCAGCAAATACTGACTGCCGATATTGGATGTCATTATGACGATCGTGTTCTTGAAGTTGACCGTGCGGCCCTGCGAGTCGGTCAGCCTGCCATCGTCCAGCATCTGAAGCAGCAGGTTGAACACGTCCGGATGGCCCTTCTCAATCTCATCGAACAGCACGATCGAGTAAGGCTTCCTGCGCACGGCCTCGGTAAGCTGGCCGCCCTCTTCGTAGCCCACATATCCCGGAGGCGCTCCGACCAGACGCGACACTGTGTGCTTCTCCTGATACTCGCTCATATCGATACGCACTATGCTGCTTTCGTCGTCGAACATGGCTTCGGCCAGCGCCTTGGCCAGTTCGGTCTTACCAACACCTGTGGGGCCGAGGAACAGGAACGAACCAATCGGCCTGTTGGGGTCGCTCAGACCCGAACGCGCGCGCAGTATTGAATCGGCTACCGCATCAACGGCCTCGTCCTGACCGATAACGCGCTTGTGCAGTATGTCGGCCAGATTGAGCAGCTTGTCGCGCTCGCTCTGGGTCAGCTTTGCAACCGGTATACCCGTCCAGCGCGACACGACCTCGGCGATCTCGGACGCATCCACGACCTCGCGCAGCAGCGGCTTGTCCTGCTCCTCATTCTGCTTCTTGAGCGCTTCAAGCTGACTTTGCAGTTGAGGTATACGGCCATACTTCAATTCGGCCATCTTGTTCAGGTCGTAAGCGCGCTCAGCCTTCTCCAGTTCCAGCTTGGCCGCGTCCAGCTGTTCGCGCACGCCCTTGGACTGGTCGATGGCCTTCTTTTCAGCCTGCCATTGCGCAGTCATTGCCGCACTCTGCTGCCTCAGATCGGCCAGTTCCTTTTCGAGGGCTTCCAGACGCGTCTGGGACGCGCGGTCGTCCTCCTTCTTTAGAGCCTGCTGTTCAATCTCAAGCTGCAATATGCGGCGGTTCACCTCGTCCAGCTCGGTGGGGCTGGAGTTGATTTCGGTACGCACTATCGCGGCGGCTTCGTCCATCAGGTCTATGGCCTTGTCGGGCAGGAAACGATCCTGTATGTATCGGTCGCTCAGCACCGCGCAGGCGATGATCGCGCCGTCGGTTATGCGCACCGAGTGATGCAGCTCGTACTTCTCCTTGAGGCCGCGCAGTATGGATATGGTCTCCTCCACGGACGGCGGATCGACCATAACCGGCTGGAATCGACGCTCCAGCGCCTTATCCTTCTCCAGATATTTGCGGTATTCGTCCAGCGTGGTTGCGCCGATGCAGTGCAGCTCGCCGCGCGCCAGCAGCGGCTTTAGCAGGTTGCCCGCGTCCATGGAGCCTTCGGTCTTGCCCGCGCCCACTATGTTGTGCAGCTCATCGATGAACAGTATTATGTTGCCGTCCGACTTCTTTACCTCGTCCAGCACGGCCTTTAAGCGCTCCTCAAACTCGCCGCGGTACTTCGCGCCCGCAATAAGCGCGCCCATGTCCAGCGAGATGAGCTTCTTGTCCTTCAGGTTTTCGGGCACGTCGCCCTTTAGTATACGCTGTGCCAATCCTTCGACAACGGCGGTCTTGCCTACGCCGGGTTCGCCGATAAGCACGGGGTTATTCTTGGTCTTGCGGCACAGTATGTTCATTACGCGGCGTATCTCGGAATCGCGGCCTATGATGGGGTCCATCTTGCCGCTGCGCGCGGTTTCGATCATGTCGGTGCCGTATTTGGTCAGCGCTTCGTAAGTGCTTTCAGGATCCTGCGAGGTCACGCGCTGATTGCCGCGCACCTGCTTGAGCGCCTCCAGCACCTTTTCACGGGTTATGCCGTAACGCTGCATGATGCGCGTGGAGGGCGTATCGTGCTCGTCCATCAGCGCCAGATACAGGTGCTCGACGCCCGCGTACTCGTCGCCGAACGTCTTTGTCAGATCGACAGCGTGCAGCAGCAGCTCGTTGAACCTGCGCGTGGCGTAAAGCTGAACATTGCCATCGACCTTTGGCAGGTTATCGACCAGCGCGTCAACGTCAGCCTTGTAGCGGCTTGCGTCCACGCCGATCAACTGCATCAGGCGGGGGATGAGCCCGTCGCTCTGGTCGAGCAGCGCGGCGTGCAGATGCTCGCCATCCACCTGCTGATTATGATTTTTAAGCGCTAGCTGCTGGCTCTCGGATATGGCCTGCTGCGCTTTCTGAGTGAAGTTTTCCATCGTCATATAAAGTCACCTCATTGTATTGGGGTTTGTGAGTTCATTTTAAGGGGGGAGAGTTTAGCGTGCGGCATTTGCAAGCTTCTGATACAGATCGCGCATCTCGGACGAGATGTAGGATGGATTCTGTATCTCCAGCTTCAAGTACAGGTCGCCGCGCCGCCCCTGACGGTCGCGATAGCCCTGACCGCGCACCTTTAGTCGCTGACCGCCGCGCGAATTCGCCGGAATCTGCACGGTTATGCGGCTGTCGAAGGGCCGCACGTCAATCTTGCCGCCCAGCGCGGCCGTCCACGGGGTAACGCTTACGCTCATCGTAACGTCAAGGCCGTTCAAGTCCAGCTCGTCGTCCTTGGCGATTTCGACCTGCAGTATGCGGTTGCCCTTGCGCCCGTCCGGGCCGGTGCGCCCAAGGCCTGTTAGCTTTATCCGGTCGCCCGCAAGCACGCCCGCGGGCAGGTTAAAGTCAACCGTCTTGCCGTCGTCCAGCCGTATCGTCTTTTTGCCGCCCGCATATGCGTCGCGCAGCGATACGGTGATTATGTTTTCCACATCGAGCGACGTTTGGGACTTGAATCCGCGCGAGCGGGCAAAACCGCTCGAATACGAATCCGCGCCCATGCCGAAGAACTGCGACAGTATGTCGTCCCAGTCGCCGAAGCCGCCCGCGCCGCCGGTGGATGTGTATGTATGCCATCCGCCCGCGCCGCCGGGGCCGCCCGCCGCCGCACCATACGGGTTGCGGCCGTGCTTTATGTCGTCCATCAACTGGTCGTACTTGCGGCGGTTTTCGTCGTTGCTTAGTATTTCATACGCTTCCGAAATCTCCTTGAACTTATCCACGTTTTCTTTGGTATTGCCCGCGACGTCGGGATGATACTTCTTGGCGAGTTTACGGTAAGCCTTTTTTATTTCGTCGCTCGTGGCCTTTTTATCCACGCCCAATATAGCGTAGTAGTCTTTGGTATCCACAAGCATCACCAAACCTTTCGGTACGTCAATTACCTTTGACTATCTTTGACTATTGCATTATAATCCCGATTCCCGGATTTTGCAATAGGTAAAAACGCTCGTTTACAAATTGTTCACAAATTGGGAGGCGGCGGTCATGCAATGCATTTTTGCCGCATTTATACGCGACTGCCGGCGATACATTGTATTATGGAAAGGCGGGTTTGAATCAATGCTTCGCAATAGAATGAAGCAATTGACCTTGCGCGGCGTTGGCGGTAAAATGCTTATAATGATGGTTTTAAGGCAGTGCCTGGGCTTTGCCTTAAAACAAGATAGGAACAACTGCAAAAGACAATCTTGATGATATAGGAGCAAGTATGAATACGACTGAGTTTCCCACCATCGATCCGCGTCCGCTGACCGGAACAGAGCAAATTACCTCAACCGACAATACGTTGGCCGACTACTGGCGCTGGGCGCACTCAAACCTTATCGACAACGCGGAGCGGGGCGCGCTTGCCGAATACATCGTCCACGTCGCCGTGGGCGCGACCGAACCATGCAGGGTGAACTGGGATAAATGCGACGTTAAGTCGCCCGAAGGCATAACGATCGAAGTCAAGGCGTCGGGCTATATTCAATCATGGCCGCAGGAGCGCCTGTCGGCGATAAGCTTCTCCATCAGGCCGACCTACGGCTGGGACAGCGAAACCAACACATATGCCTCAGAATGCGCGCGCCAGTCCGACGTATACGTGTTTTGCCTGCTGAACCATAAGGAGCAGGACACAATCAATCCGCTGGACACGGCGCAGTGGAGGTTTTTCGTACTGCCCACAAGCATATTGAATGCAAAGGCAGGAAAGCAGAAAACGATTGCTCTGTCAGGCGTGATTAAGCTGGGCGCGAAGGAAACGGACTTTGCAGGACTTAGAAATGCAATATTGGCGGCGGCCATAGTGCAGTAATTCCTTGCAACTTTAAGATGGTATGAGGAGAGCTTCATAAGCAGATGTATTGTCTGCTTTGCTGAAAACAGCCTTTGGAACTTACAGATATAAGTATTGCCACTGCCTGACTTTGGGCAGGCGGTGAGTAAGTACGCCCTTGCGCATCGCTTGCTATCGGGATTCGTGTGTGCTATACTGAATATCGGTTCGATAAATCGGAATTTGACGGAGGAATCATTATGGAAATATCTATTTGCAAACTGACTATTGAATTATTGGATGATTGGTTATCTTATTTTGATAACGATGCCTTTTCGGACAATGATGAATGGTGTGGATGTTATTGTATGTGCTATCATTGGGATAGCGAGTTGGAAAAGAAACGAAGATGGGACTGCGATAAAGATTGTGCTAAGTTCAATAGAGAACAAGCAATCAACTTCATAAAAAGCGGTCGCATGCAGGGATATTTAGCATATGTTCAAGGAAAGGTTGTTGGATGGTGCAATTCGAATAATAAAAAAGCGTACAATAACGTCAATTTTAATTTTGCAGAAGAAGTACCTGACAACGGTGAAAAAATCAAATCCATCGTTTGCTTTTCTGTTACACCTAAATATAGGGGATGTGGCGTTGCCACCGCCTTGCTTGAATATGTATGTAAGGATGCAAAAGTCGATGGATTTGATTTGGTAGAAGCGTATCCATTTGCAAACAATGAAAATCATGCTTATCACGGCCCTTTATCTATGTACAAAAAGTATGGATTTGAATTTTGTAGACAGATTGAAGGATGTATGGTTTGCAGAAAAATTCTTTGATTCATAGAAGTAGTAGTTAGCGACAAATTCCAGCTTGTCGGTTTGAGCTGCTCCATCTTTCCGTTAATCGATTTGCCTTTTAGCCACAAATTTTCGATGTGGAAAATATCCTCGACAAATGTCGTCCGGCAGTATAACGCCTTGCATCTATTAAGTTATAAAAACCGCGGAGCTGCTCAACGCAGCTCCGCGAATTACGTTAAATCCTGAAATGCCTTTCGACCAACTCAAGCATATCCTCCGGCTTCATATCCGCCGTGCGCTCGATCATCTTCAGGCCACTTGCCCGCATGGCGCGCTGTTCGATCTCGTTGGTCAGCTCCAGCCCCGCGAATATGTTCTCAAAATACGTCTGACTCAGCTCCTGCCGCCGCACGAAATCTCGGAAGCCCAGCTTCTCGGGCCGCTCGAAATAGCACGGTCGGAGCACCGACTTATCCACGGTCAAAAACACAAACCGGTTATAGTCCACTGTCGCGCGGGTGTAGGCGGGCGAGAACAGCACGTCCGCCACGACCGGCCTGTCGGCGGCGATGCGCATCAGGTCGATGAGCACCATGTCGGTCTGCTCGTCGAGCGAGGCCATGTTCCACTGCGCCTGCTTATCGGCGGGGCGCGTCCACTGCTCGTGGAAATCCCGCATGTGATAGCACATGTTGGGCTGATATTCAGGCAGGGCGATTGCGCGATGCCGCTCGTACTGCGCGTCCATGTCGTACAGCTCAAAGCCGTGCTTATCTGCTATCATGCGTGCGATCGTGCTCTTGCCCGCGCACGCATTGCCGCAGACGAAGTATACGTTTTTAAGGGCGTTTCGGATTACGTTATCCTGTATATTCATATATGATGCTCCTTTTTAAGTACAACATACCAAGGGGCGGCGCATACCGCCCCTTGAAAAAGTCCGCAATACATTAAATCAGCGGAGCTTTATGTTGTTGTACAGAAAACTGCACCACATATGCCTGCTCCTTACATTACGCCATGTGCTTCATGGTCAGGTCTACCATGTCCTCAATAGATACAACGTCGTGGCCGAATATGCCGGTGCGCAGCTTGCCGCACAGCGGCTTTGTCCATTCCTCGCTCAGCACGTTTTCGCCCTTCATCATGCCTATGATGGAGCCCACGGTCGCGCCGTTGCAGTCGGTGTCAAAGCCCTGATCCACCGCAAGGCATATCGCCTTGGCACAGTCATCGCCCGCAAACAGCAGGCACAGCGTCACTATCTCGGCGTTGGATATGGTGTGTACCCAGTCGTAGCCGTCGAACTCGTTATACTTTTTATGTATGCGCTCAAAGCACTCGTCCGCGCTCAAGCCCTGCGCGTGCCAGTCCAGCGCCTCGTTTATCGCCTCGGCCAGACGGCTGGCGGCGGGGATCTCGTTAAGGCCCGCGCGTATCACGTCCTCTACGTCGTCGGATACGGCCGCGCGCGCCAGCATCGCCGCGATGAACATCTCGCCGTATATGCCGTTTTTGACATGAGATATGCTCGCGTCGCGCCACGCCATGTCGGCGGCGGTTTCGGTGTCGCCGGGGTTAATGTAGCCGAAGTAGTCCGCGCGAATCTGTGCGCCTATGTACTCGCGGTCGGGGTTCTTGTATGTGGCCGACTCGGGCGGCATTATGCCGCGCATGAAGTTGCAGAACGCGCGGCGCTCGGCAGTGCAGTACGCGTCCTTGGGCTGGCTGGCTATCCACTCTTTGGCCACGTCCGCGGGCGTGAAGTCGCGACCATGCCTGCCGACTATGCACAGCGCCGCCATGGAGGTATAGTTGGTGTCGTCGTCCGACGGCGCCGCGCCGTCCAGTTTGTCAATCCACGCCGCGCCCAGATAGCTTTCGCGGCCCAGCTTGCGTATCATATCCTCGTCATAGCGCAGATAGGTGTGCAGCGGCCAGTTGTTCTGCGACTTGGCGATTTCGATTATTTCAGGCGTGCGCCAGCATTCGACCGGCTTGCCCAGCAGGCAGCCGCATATGCGGCCCAGCCATGCGCCCTTTATGCGGCTGCGCAGTTCGTCCTTGGCGGGCGCATCCTTGCGCGCGGCGTGATCGGCGGGACGCGCGGCGCGTATCGCGTCAATGTCGTCCGGCTCATTGTAAGGGAAGTCCTCGCGTATGGGCGCGCTGGTGAGCGCCTTAAACAATACGTCGGCCAAATCCTCGCGCGTCGCGTCCAGCGGCATTGCGCTTACCGCCTTAACCACGTCGGCGTACTTGCTTACGTCGCGCCCCTCGTCGGTGCACTGGCGCAGCTCTGTTTCCAGCGAGAGAGAGTATACTTCCCATTTGTGCATGCTTTTCAGGTCAAGCAATTTTGAATCGATAATCATGTTTGAATCCCTCCGATAGAGAGCCGGAATCAGCTCAATGTATACGCCCGTATTATACATCATCACAATAACAATTTCCATAGTAAAATTAAAAGAAAGCCGACATTTTTTTAAGACAGCCATGCGCATATTGTCAAAGCGTGCGCGCGCTGATAGAATAATACTGAGGTGATAATAATGCGCATACTGCTTGTAAACGACGATGGAATAGACGCGCCCGGCATATGGGCGCTTTACGATGAATTCTGCAATGAGCATGAGGTGATTGTCTGTGCGCCTTCGAGCCAGCGCAGCGGTTTTTCTCATTCGATCTCGCTGGGCGGAACGATGACCGCGCGCAGGGTACAGCGCGGCGGCGCGCGGGCGTTTGCAGTGGACGGCACTCCTGCCGACTGCGCAATAATGGGGCTGGGCGCGCTGGCGGGCGGCAAGGTCGATCTGGTGATAAGCGGCATAAACGACGGCTACAACGCCGCGATGGACGTGCACTATTCGGGCACGATGGGCGCGGCGGCTGAGGCGTGCATGCAGGGCATAAACGCGCTGGCCGTGTCCACGCACGGCGGAAATACGGATTTTGCGCCCACGCTGCGCTATACCCGAAAGGCTATCGACATGGTTATGGCGGGATTGCCGTGCGGCTGCTTTTTAAGCCTTAACGTGCCCATGGGCGAGCCGAAAGACTTAGTAGAAGCTGACACGGGCGCGCTGGACAGGCATACGAAAATTGAATTTACCGGCGAACAGGACGGCGTACTTACATATAATGCAGGCGGTTTCTACTCGCCCTGCGCGCCGGGGAGCGATCGCGATATGCTGAATAAAGGTTATGCGATTTATACGGTAATCGATACAAACTGGACGCACAATCATGAATGAAGTACTGCATAAATGGCAATTAAGGGCGTATATGGCCTTTTCAAACCGAAAATTTGCAGGATTTCGACGAAAAGAATGCCGAATTGCTTGCAAACGAGCGCCCCGCGCGGTATAATAGCATTAACACGGCGCATAAGCCGATTATATTAACGCGCACGCCTGCGTGAGGGTGCGCGCCGTACCGCAAGGAGTAAAAGCAAAATGCAGGAGACACAGGAACTGATCCAGCGACTCAACCAGTCGGGCCGCAAGCTGTCCAAAAGCCATAAGCGCATCGCGGAATACATCGTGGCGCATTACGACAAGGCAGCCTTCATGACGGCATCCAAGCTGGGCGAGTATGTGGGTGTGAGCGAATCGACAGTTGTTCGCTTTGCCGACGCGCTGGGCTACGACGGCTATCCGCAGCTGCAAAAGGCGCTGCAGGAACTCATACGCCACCGGCTTACCGCGTCGCAGCGGTTTGAAATGTCGGTCGAAATGCCCCAGTCGATGGTACTCAGCCGCGTGCTGAAGGCCGATATGCAGAATATACGCAACACCATCGACATAAACGACGAGCATATGTTCGATAACGTGGTAGAGACTCTGCGAAGTGCCAATCACATCTATATACTCGGCCTGCGTTCCAGCGCGCCCCTGGCCGAATTTATGGGATTTTATATGAAGTTTGTGTCGGACAGCGTGACCGTCGTTACATCGGGCATGTCCGATATATTTGAACAGCTCAGCCGCATCGGCGAAAACGACGTGCTGATCTGCATATCATTCCCGCGCTACGCGTCGCGCACGGTCGAGGCGATGGAGTTTGCGCACAGCCGCAACGCCAAGCTGGTCGCGATCACCGACGGCCCCATGTCGCCGCTGCACGCGCTGTCGGACTACTGCCTGATGGCCAAGTCGGATATGGCGTCGTTCGTGGACTCGCTGGCCGCGCCGCTGTCGCTGATAAACGCGCTGCTGGTCGCAATGGGACTGAGCAAGCGCGACGAGGTCGCAAGGCGGCTTCAGACGCTGGAGGGCATATGGGACAACTACCATGTGTTCCTGGGCAAGGAAAAGTCCTGATATGAGCAATTGTAATATAGGTATAATAGGCGGCGGCGCGGCGGGCATGGCGGCTGCGGTTTTCGCCGCGCGCGCGGGCAGCAATGTTACGCTGATCGAGCGCAATGAAAAGCTGGGCAAAAAGGTATACATAACCGGCAAGGGCCGGTGCAATATGACCAACGTGGCCGCGGGTCAGGAGTTTTTGATGAACGTGCCGCGCAATCCGCGCTTTCTGTATTCTGCGTTGGATTTTTTCGATAATCAATCGCTTATCGACTTTATCGAGTCGCAGGGCGTGCCTACCAAGGTCGAGCGCGGCGGGCGCGTGTTCCCCGAGTCCGATCACGCCAGCGACGTGACGCGCGCCTTCGAGCGCGAATTGCGCCGCCTGAGCGTGAAGCTGATGTTCGATGCGCGCGTGACGAGCGTTGAGTTTGACGATGACAAGCAACTCTGGCGTGTAAGCGTACCGGGCGGCAATATGGAATTTAAGGCGCTCATCGTGTGCATGGGCGGCGCAAGCTATCCGTCCACGGGTTCGGATGGCTTCGGCGCAAGGCTCATGGAGAAGCTGGGGCTGGCGGTCGAGCCGCTTCGCCCTGCGCTGGTGCCAATCGAGACGGCAGAAACGTGGCCGGGCGAGCTGACAGGCATATCGCTAAAGAATGTAAATCTGCGTTTAGGCGAGGGCAAAAAGCCCGCGTTCAGCGAGCAGGGCGAGATGCTGTTCACGCACTTCGGCATAAGCGGCCCGCTGGCGCTGTCTGCCTCAAGCTATATGAGCGCACAGCCCACCGGGAGCAAGCTGTTCGTAGACTTAAAGCCCGCACTGAGCGTGGACGCGCTTGTGCTCAGGCTGGAGCGCGAAATCGAGGCTGCGGGGCGCAGACAGCTGAAGAGTATGCTGGAGGCGCTTATGCCGCGCGCGATGGCTCCTGTTATGGCTGAACTCAGCGGACTGAACCCGCTCATTCCCGCCTATCAGCTGAATAAAAAGCAATTGCGCGAGCTGGCCGAGTTTTTGAAGGCGGTTCCGCTTACAGTGAAGGGCACGCGCGGCTTTGCCGAGGCGATAATCACGCGCGGCGGACTGAGCGTCAAGGAGGTCAATCCCTCAACGCTTATGATAAAGAAACTGCCCGGACTGTTCGCGGCGGGCGAGATGCTGGACGTGGACGCGCTGACCGGCGGCTTTAATTTGCAAATAGCCTTTTCAACCGGCGCGCTGGCGGGACAGTGCGCGGCCGAATGGGTGCAGGAGCAGGGCTGAATGACTGAAAACGAAGAAATATTGGACATATACGACGGCGAGCGCAGGCCGATGGGCTACACCAAACGCCGCGATGAGCCACTCGAACCGGGCGAGTTTATAGTCGCAGTGGGCATATGGATAGTGGATGACAAGGGCAGACTGCTAATCACAAAGCGCAGTATGAAAAAGCGCTACGCCCCCGGCAAGTGGGAAAACACGGGCGGCCACCTTATGCACGGCGAGGAGCCGGTCGCGGCGGTGATGCGCGAATTATATGAAGAAACCGGCATTAAGGTCGCGCGCGCGGACGTGCATTTCTTGGGCACAGCCAAGGTGCCGCCCTTTTTCGGCGACAACTTCATCGCGCATGTGAAGGACACGTCGGGCATAAAGCTGCAGCCGGGCGAAACCAGCGACGCGCGCTGGGTAAGCCTTGACGAGCTGGAACGCATGATGCGAAATGGCGACATGGCCGGTTCGACGGTCGAGCATATGAAGGCGTACAAAGAAGCGTTTTACGCGGCGATAGCCGACATAGCGCGCGGCGCGTAAGAACAGGGGAGGATAAGTCAAAATGATGATTGCCATCGACGGCCCCGCAGGCGCGGGTAAGTCGGAAATATCAAGAGGACTTGCGGCAAAGCTGGGCTTTGCGTATCTGGACACGGGCGCGATGTACCGCGCGATTGGCTTAAAGGCAATGCGCCTGGGCGCGCCGCTGGACGAGGAAAGCGCGCTTGCGGCCATACTCGATAATACGGCGCTGGAGGTGCACTGCGCGGTCAACGGCGCGCCGGTGATATTGCTGGACGGCGAAAATGTGACCGAAACGCTCCGCAGGCAGGATGTCGGCGACGCGGCTTCGCACGTATCGGCACTGCCGGTGGTGCGCGCATGGCTGCTGGATAAACAGCGCGCGCTGGCGGCAAGCGGCAACGTGATTATGGACGGCCGCGACATAGGCACGCAGGTGCTGCCGAACGCCGAGGTCAAGATATACCTGACCGCATCGCCTAAGGTGCGCGCGCAAAGGCGCGTGGATCAGCTAAAGGAAAAAGGCCAAAATGCCGACTACGACACGGTGCTGCGCGAGGTATGCGAGCGCGACGAGCGCGACATGAACCGCGCGATAAGCCCGCTCAGGCGCGCGGACGACGCGCATCTGGTGGATTCGAGCGACATGACAATCCCTGAAGTTGTGGCTGCAATAATGAAGTACGTGAATCAAGCGGAGGCGAAGGCCGATGACGCTGACATATAAGATTGGCAAGGTATTGGCGAAGTTCTTGCTTGCGGTGATATTCCGCGTACAGATAGCCGGTACGCGGAAACTGCCAGAAGGCCCGGTTATCGTGGTCAGCAACCACATATCCAACTGGGACGTGCTGATTCTGGGCGGCGTGTTCGACCGGCAGATACATTACATGGCCAAGAAGGAACTGTTTAAGAACCCACTGCTAAAAAAGCTTATGGAGGCGCTGGGCGCGTTCCCGGTCGACCGCGGCGGCGCGGACGTGAATGCTATACGCAAAAGCCTTGAGATACTTTCTAGCGCGGACGGCGGCGTGGTAGGCATATTCCCGCAGGGCACGCGCGTAAAGGATGACGCGTCGTTCGAGGTCGCGGGCGGCGTGGGAATGATCGCACTGCGCTCTGGCGCGACGATAGTGCCGGTGCATATCGAAGGGCCTTATCGGCTGTTTAGACGCATATACATCGACATAGGCGAGCCGTTCAAGCCCGAAAAGCCGGGCGGCAGAATAAGCAAGGAATTGATAAATGAAGTAAGCGCCGAAGTCGGAAAGCGCGTGAATTCGCTGAAAGCAGCAAGAAAAAGCGCCAAAAACGCCTAATAATCGAAAATTAACAAACTTTTTGGCGCCGGATTGCAGGATATGACAGGGATAAGCGCGAATATACGCAAGAAAGGTGAAGTAGTGTCCATATGCAGGGCACTATATCAGGGAGGGATCGTGTGAAGGTCGTTATCGCTAAGAGCGCGGGCTTCTGCTTTGGCGTAAGGCGCGCGGTCGAGTCCGTGGAACGCGAACTCGATAAGGGCGAGACTATCTGCACGCTGGGCGAACTGATGCACAACCGGCAGGCGGTCGAGGCGCTTGAAAAGCGCGGCGCGCACCCGGTTGATACGCCTGAGGAGGCGGATACGCCTAAAGTGGCGATTCGCTCGCACGGGGTTACGCCCGATGTGCTGGAGGAACTTAAAAGCCTCGGGCACGAGGTGCTTGACCTTACATGCCCATTTGTTGCGCGCATACACGAATTGGTACGCAATTATTCAAACGAATACGGCGCGCCGGTTATCGTGGTGGGCAAGCGCACGCATCCCGAAGTGATAGGCACCTGCGGCTGGTGCAGACAAAGCTACGTCGTGGCCGACGAAACCGAGGCGGCCGCGCTGCCGGAAATGCAAAGGGCGCTTCTGGTCGCGCAGACTACCTGCGAAAGCGAGCGTTTCGAGCGCGTAAGGGCGCTGCTTGAAACCCGCATTCCCGATTTAACCAGCCGAAATACGGTCTGCTCCACATCGCGCGAAAGACAGCGCGAGGCGATGGAGCTGGCTTCCCGTGCGGACATGATGATTGTCGTCGGCGGCAAGGGCAGCGCGAATACGCGCGAGCTATACGAAATCTGCCGCGCCCGCACGAATACGATATGGGTCGAAACCGCGCGTGACCTCCCTGAAAAATGGGCCGGCCCGTGGGGTATAATCGGCATAACAGCCGGCGCAAGCACGCCGGATGGCACATTTAAGGAGGTTGCTGCACGCATGAACGACATTGAGAAGCAGGACGTTGTCCTGGAGACTGCCCCGCAGGAAGAGCCGGATTTCGAGGCCGCGTTTGAAAAAACGATGGTACAGATCCATCCCGGTGACATCATGAAGGGCAAGGTTGTCCAGATTACCGACGACGAGGTCTGCGTAAATATCGGCTACAAGTCGGACGGTCTGATTAAGAAGTCCGAGCTTTCCACTCCCGACGTTAAGATCGGCGATGAAATCGAAGTCGAAGTAGTAAAGGTTAACGATGGCGAGGGCAATGTAATCCTGTCCCAGAAGAACATCGTCAACAAGCGCAATTGGGACGCCATTATGGCCAAGTATGAGGCCGGCGAGTACGTTGACGCTGTTGGCAAGAAGGCCGTTAAGGGCGGTCTGATCGCTTCCGTGATGGGCGTTGAGGCTTTCATCCCCGCGTCTCACCTGAGCCAGCGCTACGTCGAGAAGATCGAGGACTTCGTGGGCAAGGACATGAAGCTCAAGATTATCGAAGTGGACGAGAAGAAAAAGCGCATCGTAGCTTCCCGCAAGGAAGTCCTGATCGCCGAAGAAGCCAAGAAGAAGGCCGAGATCTGGGACAAGCTGGAGGTCGGCACCGTGGTTAACGGTATCGTGCGCCGCCTGACCGACTTCGGCGCGTTCGTCGACATCGGCGGTGTGGACGGTCTGGTTCATGTGACCGACCTGAGCTGGGGCCGCGTAAAGCACCCGAGCGACGTAGTGTCCATCGGCCAGGAAATCCCGGTAAAAATCCAGTCCATGGATCGCGAGCGCGAGCGCATCAGCCTGAGCTACAAGCACACCCAGCCCAAGCCTTGGGACGTGGCGGGCGAGAAGTACGCCGTCGGCTCCATCGTAGAGGGCAAGGTAGTTCGCATCACCACCTTTGGC
The DNA here is from genome assembly GCA_948467645.1 of uncultured Eubacteriales bacterium. Lineage (GTDB taxonomy): Bacteria > Bacillota > Clostridia > Christensenellales > Aristaeellaceae > Fimadaptatus. The sequence goes on from CAOKFD010000029.1 coordinate 35,525, forward strand.
GCGTTTGTCGAGCTGGAGCCCGGCCTTGACGGTCTGGTACACATCTCCCAGTGCGCGCTGACCCGCATCGCCAAGGTTGAGGACGCGGTTCAGGTGGGCGACGTTGTGCGCGTAAAGGTTCTCGACGTTAACACCGATGCCAAGCGCATAAGCCTGAGCATCCGTGCGGTACTCGAGGATGAGGCGTTTGACGGCGTTGAGGATGGCGCGGCCGATTCGCTGGGCGACGAGTTCGCTATCGGCGACGAGGGCGAGAACAACTAATCGCTTGAAAAAATGCGTTGGGCTGCTGATATAATCGGCAGCCCATTGTCATATATGCAAATATGGCAATGCGCCTATCGCCGCCGAATGCGCGGTACTTTCGGGAGGTCATGAATGGATATATTGATTGTGGTACTCGTGCTGGGCGTGATTTACTGGTTCGTCAGGCGCGAAAACAATCGGCTGGTCACGTCGCAGTACTACGTACCCTCGGACGTAAAGGACGATCTGACGATTGTACAACTGAGCGACATACATTCAAAGCGCTTCGGCCCGAATAATGAAAAGCTGATCGCGCAGATAAAGCCGCTCGTACCGGATATGATCGTCATAACCGGCGATATGGTGCATAAGTGGGGCGATAACGTGCCCGCGTTCGTGGATTCGCTCGCCGGACTGCAAAAGATCGCGCCGGTCTATGCGATACCCGGCAACCATGAGGCGCGCATAGACGAATGGCCGGTGCTGCGCGATATGCTGCGTAAGGCCGGTATCCGCGTGATAGAAAACGATGTGGCGATATTCTCAAAGGGCGGCCAGCGCGTGTCCATACTGGGCCTGAACGAAGCGACCGATCCTGATATAGATCAGCTCTTCGAAAGGTTGAACGAAATCGGCGGCTTCCGCATAGTGCTGAGCCATTTCCCGCTGAAATTCGAGGAATATCAGAAGTATAAGTTCGATCTGCAGCTGAGCGGCCATGCGCATGGCGGCCAGTGGCGATTGCCCATAATCGGCGGATTGTATTCGCCGGATCAGGGCCTGTTCCCGCACTATGACGCAGGCATGTTTGAGGCGGATGACCGGGTAATGGTGGTCTCGCGAGGTCTGGGCAATAGCGAGTTCCCGCTGAGACTGTTTAACTATCCCGAGGTCGTGTGCGTCAATGTGACTAAGAGCGATTCGGTGTGATTAAACACATGAAATCGTATAGAGCATAGATGAAAGTTGAGCGTCCGAGCCGAAAAGGTTCGGGCGTTTTTGCGTGGCAGGGAGTTTGAGGAGCGGAATGCATCGGCACATGATAACGTTTATGATTAAGTACTGAATGGTAATCGTGGTGAAGTTGTATAAGCAGAAAAATAATCGTCAATTGTAAGACGAGTTTTGAGTAGTACAGAACGAGTAAACAGCGGAGCAACATGCCGAACCAATTCCGGGTTACGGTCGGCGCGGCGAAGAAAGGGTGCAAATTCAATTGTTTGTGCATCTGGCAGTGCTGCCTCAAATAAATTGCAAACCGCAATGCAGCACGTTTAGTGCCCACAGAAGTTGGATAAGCGCGGAGCGACTTCCAAAATGGATAATCACAGGGTACGATAAAAGATAAACTTGATTTAGAATGATATGGCCCAAATGCGTCGCTAACCGTAAAGCACCACTTTGAGTATGTACCCCGCGAATACAAAAGCGCGTAACCAGCGGAGTAACTGCCGCGCCAACTCCAATTTATGGTTGGCGCGGCGAAGGATGGCTGCGAATATAACCAGTATAGCGTCCGGATAGTAACTTTTCGCGTCTGCCATATTTTACGGCAGACGTGAACCTCACCGCCGAATCTGGAATGAGCCGCCGAGGGGCGGCGAACATGGCGCGGGTGAAAACTGCCTAAACAAGAAACGTCCATTCGCGGAAT
>CAOKFD010000030.1:0-37233 GCA_948467645.1 uncultured Eubacteriales bacterium
CCACCATAAACCAGAGTGGGCGCGGAAGGTGCAATCAGTTCTCGCGGTTCTGTATTCGCATCTTCCACGCTCAGAGAGCAGCAAAACAATAACCGCGGCAAAATTCCGTTACCCGTTAGCGCTTCGCCGCCCACCCAAACTCCGCAGGGTCAACCCTGTTCGACAGGGGTTGGCAACAACCCCTTAATTGTCACAAAGCCCAGCCAGCGTGCCGTGTCAAGGATGCCGAAGGCACGGCGCAGCCGCTTGTCCTTGACTCGGTGCGCTGGCTGGGCTACATTTGCAGCGTATCTGTCCCAACGCGACACTGTACCCAATCCCCAAAATCACCCATGAAAGGGGCGGGGAGGGGTTTCCGTTCCCGCCGCACTAAAAAAGCCGCTCATCGCGGCTTTTTTTTTATCGTACACTCTACATCGCACCTTTAATTATAGAAGTCACAAAATTCGTCTCAAGGAAATGTGAGCCAAACTTTGAGGCGTTTATATAATCGCTTATCGCCTGAACCGGCAGTGCGGTCAGCAGTATCGGCACCAGCGTGAACAGCAGAAACACGAAGAAGTATCCGCGCGCAAACCCCAGCACGCCGCCCGTAATCGCATCGAAATGCTTGAGCGCCGGGAACTTGAACACGTAATTGAGCAGCCTTATCACCAGATTCAGCACGATAAAGCACGCCATGAACACCACCAGGAAGCTAAGCACGTCCACCACGACCATGGCAATCGTATGGTTCACATATTCGCCCACGGTACTAAGGTTCAGTCCAGCGAACGCGTTATCGGCTATGTTCTGTTTCAGCAGCTCGTCAAACGGCGCGGGCAGCGATATTGCCTCAATCGCGCGCTGAATCATATCGGACGTGACCTGCGCTATGCCGGTGCGCGCAACGCCCGTGCCCAGCTTGGACGCCGCGTCGGTATAGTAGTTGAGCGTATCCATCACCGACGTATTGCTAAGGATTGACGACGCAATCGACGGATATATCGCATACGACGCCGCCCACGATATGAAGAAGCTCGCCGTGGACAAAAGCGACGATATGAAGCCGCGATACATACCCGATATTATCGCAATCGCGATTATCGCGACTATCAGAAGATCGACTATATTCATATTAAACCGCGCCCGGCACAAAGTTCCGGGTCTATTCCTTTCTGCCTGATCTGTTCATTGCGTGCCGACGGCCGAGCTTTTATACAGATGCCTGCTTCCCGCATGGACATTCACATTATGCCTTACGGGAGTTTAATTATATACACCCGCTGGTCGGACACGACGACCGCCGCGCCGTCGCCGGTGAAGGCCACCACCTGATCCACGTACAGCGGCAGCGCGTACGCAAGAGTTTCACTGCTACCATAGACGTTTTTAAAGGCGTATTGGTTGCTTATCGCATAGGCTGCATCCTCGCCCGCATATATGCTCATGCAGGGCAATTGGAAATGCACGGTGTAGTCGCTCTGACCCGAAATTACGCGCATGTCCTTTATGCTGATGGAATCCTGCAACTGGCGCGCGGGCGCGAACAGGTACGCGGGCGACTTGCCCGACACCGACGAATCCATATAATACCAGCCGTAAACCAGCTTCTCGGCGCTGCTGGTCTTTTTGCCGGTATAGGAATACTGATTGATCGTGTTTGTGCCCACCAGCACCAGCTCGTTGTTCTGAAGCACGACCTTATATATAACCTGAGACGAATCCGGGATGGAGCCGGTCTGGAACCGCGCGGGCTGATAGGTATTTACCTGAGTCAGCGGTACGGTGCCCTCGGTGTTTAGCGTCATTACCCACATCATGTTGCTGTCGCTGAAAAAGCCGTAGTCCAGCAGCGTCAGCGCCGACATGTCCACCGTGTCGATTACCTTGCCATTGTATTCGATCACCTGCAGTGTATTCGCGCCATTTACGGTTGTTTCGACCGCGGCGTAATTGGCGCACATCGCGCACGAGCGTATGTCGCTGGTCATGGATGAGGAGAACAGCATACTGCCGTCGCGGCCTATCAGATATAGCTTACTGCCTTGCCACGCGGCCACACCGTAATCGTATACGCGGTAGTCCGCGCCCTCGCCCAGCGTGTGCTGCCAGACGATGCCGCCTTCCTCGTCATAGCAGTACAGTTCGCCGTCCACGTAGAAGTATATGCGATCCTGATCGGTCTGGAGATTGTCTATGGAGCTGCAATTGAGCGGCACCGGCTGATCCTCTTGCCGGTTGACGGTGTGCGCCAGCGCGTATGCCGCGGCTATCACGCCCAGCGATACCACCAGAGTAATCGCAATCACAAATATGCGCGTCGAGCGATTGTACGATTCCATATTATTATTCCCCTCCACGGGCGCGCTCAGTCGGCGCGTATGCCCGGCGCAGGCGGTTATCTGCGCAGCGTATTTTATCGGCGCAAAGGTGCGCGCCGCGTTTATCTCAAGAAGTAATAATTCCATGCGCAGGCGGGCAAATCCTGCCTGAATCGCGAGGGCTTTTGCGCGTTTACCGCAAATTAAAATTCGCGTCGGCGCGCGCAAATTTAGCGCGGGACTGCTTGCGAATATTTGGGGATATGATACCATAGTCAGTATGAATTGCGATTAAAAAATAACTTGCAAGGCAGGTAATTATATGAAGGATATGCTGATAAGCGCCGCGCGCGAATGCGGCGTTGAGATAAGCGAGGGTATGGCCGAAAGCATGGAAAGGTATTGGACGTACCTGAAGGAAGTAAACGAAAGCATGAACCTGACGCGCGTGGAATCGGATGAGGAGGCGGTCAGCCGGCACTTCGTGGATTCGCTGATTCCGCTGAAATTCGATATAATACCCGCGGGCGCAGGCATGATGGATTTAGGCAGCGGCGCGGGCTTCCCGGGAATGCCGCTGGCGATAGCGAGGCCGGATGTGCATGTGACGCTGGTCGATTCGCTGGGAAAGCGCGTCAACTTCCTGAAAGAGGCCGCAAACCGCGCGGGCGTGAACATTGACGCGGTGCACGCAAGGGCGGAGGAAGCCGCAAAGGGTGATATGCGCGAGAAGTTCGACATAGTGACCGCGCGCGCGGTGGCAAGGCTGAACGTGCTGTGCGAGCTGGCATTGCCGTTTGTGAAGGTGGGCGGCAGGCTGATCGCGTATAAAGGCCCGGCGGCGCAGGAGGAACTGAGCGAGGCCGCAAACGCCATGAAGCGGCTGGGCGGCGGCGAGGCAAGGCTGATACCGGCGGGCATACCGGGACGGGATGAGTATCTGGTGGTGGTGAAGAAGGTAAGCGCCACGCCCAAGTCGTTCCCGAGAAAGCCGGGCGAGGCGGCGCGCAAGCCGCTGTAAGAACCGTACATAATCCTAGAGCGTGTCTCAAAAATTCCGGAGTACGCAATTTCGGGCGTCGCTGAGCCATTTCTGCGTCACAAGGCTCGACTTAGCGCTGCTAAGCCTTCGGATTTATTCCTTGAACTGACGCAAAATCCACTTGGGTCTGCGGATTGTTCCGCTTGAGACACACTCTAAAACCAATGATGGCACATAACCTCCCGCGTGTTTTGTTATTTGCGGAACGCGCGGGAGGTTTGTTTTTTCATAGGTAATTGCTTGAATTTGTCCGCTGTTGGGAAGCTGTGGCTTGTATGTCTTCCTTCACACCCCCGCAGCCGCGGCCCAGATCGCCCCGATTACCTTCCCGAACATAAGCGCGATTACTGCGGGGAGAGCAAGTCCTCGTACCCGCGAGTTGACCAGCATTACCGGCATTAGCTCCATTAGCTCGGCTAAGGCCGCCGCGCTCATGCCTACGAATGCGCCGCCGATTAATAGCGCCAACCAGCCGGCCCATGCGCCCAGCGGGATTGATGCGCCGGATAGGTATAGGTAGGACATTGTGGCTGCGCCAAGGGCGAATGCCCAGCCCCAGCTCGCGCTGCGCGCATCGCATAGCGCCATCGCGCGTACTATTATGCCTAAGGCTAGTATGCCGCCGCAAAACGCCGTGCCTGCCGTAAGGCCGGATATTGCCGCGATTGCTGTGGATAGCGCTTTCATTGATGTCGCTCCTTACTCGCCCTTTTTGCCTAAATCGGCTTGCTCTAACTGCTTACGGTAGTCGCGCAGCTTGAGCGCCAGCGGCGACTTCGATTTGCCGCCTAATAAGAAGAACGCGCCTATGCCCACAAATACGCCGATGGAATAGGGGATGGCCAGCTCCATCGGAGTAAGCTCGCCCCCGCCTAAAGCCGAAACCAACGCCTGCTGTGCGTCCAACATGTTCACGTCCGCATGAAAGAACGTTATCCCCATCGCCGCGCCGCCGAATAAAAACAGTACCAGTAATGCCTTAATTAAAAAGGCAGATAAGCCCCGCCGCGGGCGCGGCCGCGATACGAATATCCCGCCTGCGCCCAATAGCTCGATGCGCGCCCGCGGCCTCACTTCGCTTACGCGCGCCGCCAGCTCTACCGCGTCTACAGACCGCCCGCGCTTGGGTATGTCGAACTCCAGCGCGGCTATCTCATCGTCCGACGGCGATACGCGCGCAATGTCGCTTAAATGTACCTTCGCGCCGGGACGCGCCTCAAATTCGGATTTGAATTGCAGGTAGATCACTGACAAACCACATCTTCCTCCCGTGCAAATACCAATTGCGCCGTGTTAAACGTCACGCGCCCGCGCCCACGCGAATATACCGCAATCGCCAGGGCGCATATCGCGCATAATACCGTTGCCAGCGCCACAATCCGCACAATGCGCGTGCGCCGCTCAATGCTGTCATGCTGCATAAAATTACCTCCAATAAAATTCAGGCTGAACAGGGCAGGGCAGTTGGCGCAATGCGCCGACCTCAAACACCTCCACGCCCGTATTTTGCCCGAATATCGCCCCGATTAATCGTGTGATGGTATAACATGAGCTGTGATATAATCTAAGGTGGAACACAGACCTGCGCCCGTGCGTCAAACCGGGTGTGCTATTCCTGCGATATATCCTGGACCAACCGGGCATATCATATGCAAAAGAGGAGGCTGTAAAGTGACGCGCAGATTAAAGACGATACTGGCATTGCTGATGGCAATGATGATGATATGCGGCGGCGCATTCGCCGACGCGCTGCCAACCGATACCACCGCCCCGACCGATGCTCAATCGACCGTGGAGGACGGCACGGTGCGCGTGCTGCTGACATACCCCGGTACGGGCCTGACCGAGATCGATATAACCCTGAACGGCAGCTATTCCATAAACGCCAACTCGGGCTTTCGTTTCGAGCGCGGCTCCAAGCTTCACGTATTCGTATCGGACGGCGAACCCGTGCTCACCTATCAGGGCATGACCATGCACATGGGCGCGGGCTTCATGCTGACCCGCCATCAGACCACCGGCGAAAACGGACTGCGCATAGGCAGCGTTAGCGGCCTGTACGAGGGCGACCTGAACGTGACGGTCGTGGACGGCGAACTGCGCATGGTGCTGTCGATATTTATAGAGGACTATCTGAAGGGCGTTGTGCCATACGAGATGAGCGACTCGTTCCCGATTGAGGCGCTCAAGGCGCAGGCAGTGGCCGCGCGCACATACGCGCTGCGCCGCCGTAATGCGTCGCGCGATTACGACGTGTACGATAATACCAGCGATCAGGTCTTCCGCGGCTATGAATCCCAGTACACCAACGCGGCCGCGGCGGTGAGCGCAACCGCGGGACTGGTGGGCACGTATAACGGCAATCTGAGCGAATGCTTCTACTCCGCGTCCAACGGCGGCCAGACAGATCTTTATAAAAACGCGTTCGGCGAGGAAAACGCGAATTACGACTACCTCGACATGCGCATCGACCCATACGACCTGCATAACCCGCAAAGCCGCGTAAAGACCGCCGCGATATACAAGCAGCCCGGCACGGGCACCGAACTGCCCGAGGGACTGGACGCGCTGATTAAGGCCGCGCTGGGCGAACAGCTGGCCGCGCTGGGATATGATGACTCCGCCGAGAACATAACCGTCGTGGACGTGCTTTACGCAAAGCCACACACGCCCAAGTACGACGTGCCCAGCCGCGTGATGACAAAACTTCGCCTCAAGGTGCGCGTAATGGCGCGCCCGGTGCTCGAAACGCCTACCGCAGACCCGGCGGTCACGCCCGATCCGGCGGCGACTGAGCAGCCCGGCATAACTCTTGGCGATATGAAATTGCTGGGCAATGAATTCACGGTCGATCTGGACATATTCGACGACGTTGAGGACGCGCTGGGCCTGTCGATAAACCGCGCCGACAACGAGATAATCACCGTGTCGGAGCAAAGCGACCGCTTCATAATAGAGTCGCGGCGCTTTGGCCACGGACTGGGCATGAGTCAGCGCGGCGCGGAATACATGGCGGGTCAGTATTCGTGGGATTACAATCAGATACTTACGTTCTACTATCCGGGCATGGAGTTCGTGACGCGCGAGTATGCGCCCTTAATACTGCCTGCGATAGTGGAGGAGGCCGCCGCCACGCCGCGTCCCACCGCCGAGCCTACGCCGCGCCCCACCTACATACCCGTGGGCGATCTGCCCGACGGCGCGTTCTATGCCGAGGTCGCGCTGGGCAGCGACGCATCCACGCTCAATCTGCGCGCCGAGCCGTCCACTACCTCGCAGATACTTTACGCCCTGCAGAACGGCCAGCCGCTGATTGTCATAAACGAACTGGGCGACGGCTGGGTTGAGGTAAGCGTGGGCACGTTGAAGGGCTATGTCGCGGCGCAGTACTTGAGGCTTATATAAGCCGTCCAAGCAAACCCGAACATTGCCTGCCTTAGAGTGTGTCTCAAAAATTCCTTAATCCGCAATTTCGGCGTATTTTGCGCCATTTCTGCGTCATCAATCCTCGACTTAGCGCTGCTAAGCCTTCGGATTTCTTCCTTGAACTGACGAAAAATCCACTCGAACTTGCGGATTGTTCCGCTTGAGACACACTCTAGATCGAGGAAACGAACGCAATCCGGCATAATCAAGGCCGCAGCTTTCTCATAGCCCGATGTAAAATGGGCGAGGGGAGCGCTGCGGCCATTGCGATTTTGGGCACAGGGTGTATAATATTATGCAGGACATTGCTGGAGGCGGATTAATATGGATATACAAACGCTTTACGATCAGACGCGCGCGGCGCTGGATGAACTCCTTGAACGCGCTGTGCGCCCGTTTTATACTCCTGAACTGCTCGTCGTGGGCTGTTCGTCCAGCGAGGCGCTGGGCGGCCACATCGGCCACGATTCCTCGCCCGAGGCGGGCGCGGCCATTGCGCGCGCGGCGCTGGACTCGGCAAAGGCGCATAACTGCGCGCTGGCGGCGCAGTGCTGCGAACACCTCAACCGCGCGCTGGTTATGGAGCGCGCCGATGCGAAGCGCATGGGCTATACCGAGGTGTGGGCGGTGCCCCAGCCCAAGGCGGGCGGCTCGTTCGGCACGGGCGTGTGGGCGCTGATGGACGACCCGATATTGGTTGAGGAGGTGCGCGCCGACGCGGGACTGGATATAGGCGATACGCTGATAGGTATGCACCTGAGGCGCGTGGCGGTGCCGGTAAGGCTGGAGCACGGCGAGATCGGATGCGCGCATGTAACCGCGGCGCTGTGCCGTCCGCCGCTGATCGGCGGCGAGCGCGCCCGGTATCAGTAATCATAACCCGTATAAAAACCCCGCGTCAGGGCCGGAATCAAATCCGCCCCGGCGCGGGGTTTTGAATGTATATAATGCAAATCATGCGGCAAGTTTATGAAAAATCACGCCGCTATAAAACCAGAAACACGAAAAATGTCAGATGTTGGCGAAAAAATTAACGGAAATGTATGCTGATTCCAACAAAAAACGGGCCAAACTGTGCTACAATCATGGAAACGCCACAATTAAGTCGAACGAAAATCCGATGCGGTGCAGGTTTGTACTGAAAATTGGCGATGTAAATCTATACTACATACATGCTGCACGACGCTGCCCGCTGCCGTGTATGCGGAAGGAGCGGTTTGTCAATGCACAACGACGCAAGCGTAACAAAACAACGCACTGCTATGCGCAGCCTGAAAGTATCGCTCAGGCGCAACTGGTCGCTGTACCTGCTTGCACTGCCGGCACTTGTATACTTCATTATATTCGTATACTGGCCGATGTACGGTATAATCATCGCGTTCAAGGACTTTTCGCCTAGCAAGGGCATAATGGGCAGTCCATGGGCGTCCACGCGCGGCGTGGTCGATGTGTTCAAGCATTTTAAGAACTTCTTCAACTCGATTCACTTTACCCGCACGGTGCGCAATACGCTCGAGATAAGCCTGTACACCCTGGTGGTCGGCTTCCCGATACCGATAGCGCTGGCTATTTTGATGAACGAGCTGGCCAATGCAAAGTTCAAGCAGTTTGTTCAGACCGTTACCTACCTGCCGCACTTCATATCCACGATAGTAATGTGCGGCATGCTGTGGATCTTCATGCGCAACGAAACGGGTCTTTTCAACATACTGCGCGCCAAGATAGGCTTGGAATCGATCAACTTCCTTAATGAACCGCAATACTTTAAGTCGATATACGTCTGGTCGGGCGTGTGGCAGGACGCCGGCTGGGGCACGATCATTTACATGGCCACGCTGTCCGGTCTGGATACCCAGATGTACGAGGCCGCGCACATCGACGGCGCGTCCAAGTGGCAGACCATATGGCATATAACGCTGCCCTGCCTGATGCCCACCGCGATAATGCTGCTGATACTTAACTGCGGCTCGTTCATGTCGGTCGGCTTTGAAAAGGTATTCGCGCTCCAGACCGACCTGACGCTGGAAACCTCCGACGTTATATCCACGCTGGTTTACCGCAAGGGTATATTGGAAACCAGCTATTCATTCTCCGCGGCGGTAGGTCTGTTTAACTCGCTGATTAACCTTGTGCTGCTGCTGCTGGTCAACTTCATCAGCCGCAAGACGGCCGATATAAGCCTGTTCTGAGAAGGGAGAATGAGATAATGGCTAAGAATGAACATGCCGGTGCAATGCTCGAGTCCCGCTCGGACAAGGTGTTTAACTTCTTCAACGTGCTTTTGATGATTATCATCCTCGTGGTAATAATCTATCCGCTGTGGTTTATCGTGATCGCGTCTGTGTCCGACTCGGCACAGGTGAGCGCCGGTAACGTGCTTCTGTGGCCCCAGGGCTTCCATCTGGACGCGTACCGCAAGGTGTTCGCCGACTCGCGTATAATGTCCGGCTACCGCAACACGCTGTTCTACACGCTGTTCGGTACTTTCCTGAACGTATTTGCGACGCTGATGCTGGCCTATCCGCTGTCCCGTAAGGATCTGGCGGGCCGCAACGTAATCATGGGCTTTCTGTCCGTGACGATGTTCTTCGGCGGCGGTCTGATACCTACCTACCTGGTATACAAGCAGTTGGGCATACTGAACACCGTGTGGGTCATGGTGCTGCCGGGTCTGGTAAGCGTTTACAACTGCATACTTATGCGCACGTTTATACAGGGTCTGCCGTTCGAACTGCAGGAAGCGGCGATGATAGACGGCTGCGGAAACGTCCACATGCTATTCAGGGTGCTCATGCCGCTGCTCAAGCCCATAATCGCGGTTATGGTAATCTACTATGGCGTGGGTCACTGGAACAGCTACTTTGACGCTCTGGTATACGTATCGGACAATAACCTCAAGCCCCTGACGCTGATACTGCGCGACATACTGGTAACGAACACCACCACGGCTTCCGAGATGAAGTCGGGCGGCGCGGGCGAGAGCGCGATGGAAATGAAGAAGATGGCCGAGGCTATCAAGTACGCGGTCATAATCGTATCCACGCTGCCCATGCTGTGCCTGTATCCTTTCGCCCAGAAGTACTTTGCAAAGGGTGTAATGCTGGGCGCTATAAAGGGCTAATTAAAACACCAATGTTGGTTGCAGCAGGCTGTGCCTGTAAATAATAGCAACAAGTATAGAGGGAGGAATGTTTCATGAAGAAACTGCTGACGCTCATGCTGACGCTGTGCATCGCACTGACCATGTGCTCGGGCGCGCTTGCCAGCCGCGGCACTTACACCAGCGGCGGAGTTGAATTTGAGCTGACCGACGAGGGTTATCCGGTAATGGCTGAGCCGATCACCGTATCTGTGGTAACGTTCGCGACCACGCCCGAAGGCGCTGGCGCATGGGAGACCCCCAACGATATAGTGTTCTTCAAGAACATGAAGGAAAAGACCAACATCGACTTCACTTGGGAAGTGCTGTCCAGCTCTGCGTGGTCTGAGCGCGTTCAGCTGCTGATCGCGGGCGACACCCTGCCGGACGTATTCCTGAAGAGCCGTTTCAGCGCCACCCAGCTGGCCAAGTACGGCACTGATGGTTCCCTGTACAACATGCTGCCGAACTTCGAGACCTATGCGCCTGACTTCTATGCTTACATGACTGAGCATGACCTGCTCAAGTACATCGTAACCAACGAAGGCGTATACGGTATGCCTTATATTTATGACTCCGAGGGCATTCGCCTGAACAAGCTCTACATCAACACCGAGTGGCTCAAGAACGTGGGCAAGGAAATGCCCACCAGCTTCGATGAGCTGCACGACGTCATGGTTGCCTTCCGCGACAACGACGCCAACGGCAACGGCGACGCCACCGATGAAATCCCCGCCGGTTTCCAGGACATGAGCGACATGCTGGCCACCTTCAGCAACGCTTACGGTCTGATGAACCGCGGCGCGGCGATGGGTCAGTCCTACTATCTGGATGCTGATCCCGCCGACGAGAGCGGCAACACCCTGCGTTTCTGGTATGCTGACGATGCGATGAAGGACGTTCTGCGCATGGCCAAGCAGTACTACGACGAGGGCCTGATCCCCTCCACCTTCTTCGACGCTGACTACAACGGCAGCCAGTGGTCCCAGTTCATCGGCGAGAACCGCTATGGTATGCACGACGCTTGGACGAGCGCTGCGGGCGACCAGGTTGACAACTTCATCGCGATGGATCGCGCTCCGTCCGACACCTGGAACTACTGCTACGGCTATGTAGGCACCAAGGGCGGTCTGGTTATCACCAAGGAATGCCAGTATCCCGAAGCGATGATGGCGTGGGGCAACTACATGTACACCATGCAGGGCGCTTATGACTACTTCCTGGGCGTTGAAGGCGAGACCTACACCATCGACGAGGATGGCCACACCCAGCTGACCGATTGGGTACTGCACAACCCCGATGGTCTGAGCAGTGAGCAGGCTCTGCTGCGCTACAGCATCTACTCCGGCGGCGCGAACCCCGGCCTGTGCACCGACGACACCTTCAAGGGCGGCGAAACCTACTGGACCTCGCTGGAAGGCAACAAGAAGTTCGATCCCTACCTCGTTTCCCCGATTTGGGAAGTATTCCCGCTGAGTGAGGAAGGCAGCGAGATCGTCAACAACACCCGCGCCGACATCAGCGCCGTTATCAACGAGTACTGCGCTGGCTTCGTCGCTGGCCGCAAGGACATCGACGCTGATTGGGACGAGTACAAGACCCGCCTCGAGCAGGCTGGCCTGGAAGACTACGTGTGGGCTTTCCAGGAAGCTTACAACTCTGTAAACGGCCTGAACTAATCCTAAATTTCAAAAGTAAGTCCTGCTTCGTTATGAAGTGGGGCTTCTTTTTTTGTGTGTTACGGTGGACGTGCTCTTTCATTTCGGAAGAAAAGAAAGAACACGTGCCCCATCCCCACTCCCGCACCGAACGTCGTGTTAAAAGTCGTTTGCGAACACACGTACGCCTTTGCAGGGAGGGCAGGTTTGCTGTATAATAGGTAGGTACATAATACATGGGAACGCGGGGCGTTTCCGCTGCGGAGGTCGGCATGGCGAAGAAGAATAACCAGGCTGCCCGCGGAGGCAGGGCAAAACCTAAGACAACTACTAATAGTAAGAAGAGTAAGGCCGGAGCGCCGTCCGGGAATGGACGCGCTTCGCAGGCGATAGGCGTTGTGTTTATGGCACTGGGGGTGCTGGCCGGGTATTTGATGTGGGCAAAGGGCGGGGTGGAAAGTCGGACGCTCGACAATCTGCGCGCAGTGCTGCGTGGACTGGCGGGCATGATTAGCTATGCTATGCCCGTGCTGCTCGTGGGACTGGGGACGGTTATTACGTTCGTGGGACGCAAACGGATTCGGCCCGCGCGCGCATTGCTCGCGGTGCTGTGGACCGTCGTGTTCTGCGGCGTGTGGCATACGTTCTCGGCCGACGCGGTTGAACAGACTATGCTGACCGACTCGTATAGAGAGTTCATCCGCGCATCCTACCGCGAGGGCGTGAATACCTGCGCCGGCGCTGGTGCAATCGGCGCAGTCGCCTGCTGGTATCCGTATGTGTGGCTGGATAAGTGGGGCGCGGCTATCGCGCTCACTGCGGTGCTGGCCGTGATCGCAATTTGCCTTAGCCGTACATCCATGCGCGAGGTCGGCGAACGCATATCCGAACATATCGCGGGCGGCATGGACGATTATAGACAGCGCAGACAGGTGCGCGGCCGCGAAAAGGCTGAACTGCGCGCACAGTCGCTCGAACGCAGAGTCGCGCGCGAGGAACGCGAACGCGAACGCAGAGAGCAGCACGAGCGCCTTATGCAGGACGAACGTATCCGCCAGGAGGACGCGCGCAGCCGCGTGAGCGACCTCGAACGCCGCTGCCGTGAGCTGGCCGATAAGCGCATTAACGTTGAGGATTACGGCGATTATTCAGATGAGCGGCGCGAGGCTGACGCGCCGGTCAATCATCAGCCGCCCGCGCATACGGACGCGGCAATCGGCGATGAGCAGTCCGCGCCTGCCGAAAGTCCCCGTCCCGAAGCCCGCCCGGTGATGGAGGACGATCTGGAAGCCGTTAAGTCGCGCAGTCGCGGCGATCAGCAGGCATATTTTGATGAAATGAAAAGGCGCATGGCGCAGGAAGGTGTTCCAATGTTTCTTGACAAAAGAGTGCCCGGCAGGGTGTTGACAAAGACCGGCACTGCTCCCGCGCAGGAGCTGGAAAAACAGCCTAAGCAGGACGGCGCGCCGCAATTGGTGTTCAGCGGCTATGACGAGCCGGGCAGCACACCTGCACCCGACGACGCGTCATACGCGCCGCAGGGCTACGCCGTGTCGCCGCTTCCCGACGCGCCCCGCAGTGTGCTGGAGCTGGACGAGGTAAGCGTGCCGCCCGCCAACGACGCGCCCGCGCACGATTCGCCCGCGCCCGCGCCCTCGCTGGACGAAATCAGCATACGTCCGCTGCGCGGCGGCCGCAGCTACGACGCGGACGAACACCTGAGCCACGCCAGCGCGTCCGTGCGCCGCATAGCCGAGTCGCACATGCGCGCCGAGGCCGCCCGCATGGAACAGCCCACTGCAAACGCCGCCTATACAAACGATAACTATGACGCGGAATACGACGCGCCGTATGAGCCGCTGGACGATGAGCCGCGCGCGACCGCACAGTCTGCCGCGCGCAACTCTGCGCCGGTGTTCGCCAATGCGCCCGCGCCCGGCAGCGCCTATGCCGCCGGTACGGACTATGAGGACGGTATGCCGTTCGAGCGCTACACCGAACCGGGTGCGCTGACCGCCGATGCGCCCGCGGCAGAACCGGACGACGAACTCGCCGATTATAAGGCTCCTGAACAGCCGGTTAAGGCATATGGCGAGGCGCCCGCTCAAACGCAGCCTTTACAGCCTAAGCCGGTGTCCGCGCCCAGTCATCCGGAACAGCTCGCCGAGTATGAGCCGCTGGCTGAACCGACCTACACTGCGCCCGCTCAGCCCGCGCGCCCCGCAATGGCTGTGCCCGCGATGAGCGCGGAGCTTGCAAATGCGACTGAAAACGCTCAGGCGGATGAGCTGGACGAACTGCCTGAATTTGATAGCCAGCCTGAAAACATATCCTTCGACGGCTACACCGGCGAGGGCGGCGTGAACGAGGAAATAGCGGTGCAGCATACGCCCGAAATCGTGCCCGAAACCGCAACGCGCGTGGCGATGTACACGCCCGTGAGCGCCGATCTGGAGCGCGGCGTGGGCAGCGGCACCCGCCCCGACGGCACGCCCATACGTATGCCCAAGGCGATGGAGGAGATTCCGCAGGACAAGCCGTATTTCTACCCGCCGATCGATCTGCTTCAGTTCTCCCAGCAGGGCGGCGTGTCGCTCAAGGAGCAGCAGCAGCTCGACGCGGAAAAGGCGCAGAAGCTGGAGGACACCCTTCAGTCGTTCGGCATACAGGCCAAGGTCGTGGGTGTGAGCCGCGGCCCTGCGATAACCCGGTTTGAGATGACCCCCGCGCCCGGCGTGCGCGTGAGCAAGATCTCGGGTCTGGCCGACGACATAGCGCTGAATCTGGCCGCGACTACCGTGCGAATCGAAGCGCCCATACCCGGCAAGTCCGCCGTGGGTATCGAACTGCCTAACGAGCATCGCGAAATGGTCACGCTGCGCGACGTGCTGGACAGCCCCGAGGCGCGCAAGGCGCAGAGCAAGCTCGCCGTGGCGCTGGGCAAGGACAACGCCGGTAAGCTGGTAATAGCCGACATAGCCAAAATGCCCCACGTACTTATCGCGGGCGCAACCGGTTCGGGTAAGTCGGTGTGCATAAATACGATAATCATGTCGATAATCTATCGCGCCACGCCCGACGAGGTGCGGCTGATACTGATCGACCCCAAGGTCGTCGAGTTGAGCGTGTATAACGGCGTGCCGCACCTGCTGGTGCCGGTCGTGACCGATCCCAAGAAGGCCGCCAGCGCGCTCAACTGGGCCGTGCTGGAGATGACCGAGCGCTATCAGAAGTTCGCCGAACGCGGCGTGCGCGACATACGCGGCTATAACAATAACCTCAAAGACGGCGAAAAGCCGCTGCCGCAGATAGTCGTAATAATCGACGAGCTGGCCGACCTTATGATGGTCGCGCCGGGCGAGGTGGAGGACGCCATATGCCGCCTGGCGCAGCTGGCGCGCGCGGCGGGCATACACCTTGTCATCGCGACGCAGCGCCCCTCGGTAAACGTAATCACCGGCGTCATAAAGGCCAACATACCCTCGCGCATAGCCTTCACCGTCGCGTCGCAGGTGGACTCGCGCACGATACTCGACGGCGCGGGCGCGGAAAAGCTGCTGGGACGCGGCGACATGCTGTTCTTCCCGCAGGGCGTGAGCAAGCCCCAGCGCGTGCAGGGCGCGAACGTCACCGACGAGGAAGTGACCGCCGTGACCGAGTTCATAAAGAGCCAGCACGAGGCCGTGTATAACCCCGACATACTCGAGCAGATGGAAAGCGCCGAGCAGTCCGACGCGGAAAAGGAAGACAAAAAGGACGACGAGTGCGACCCGCTGCTGAGCCAGGCAATAGGCATAGCGGTGGAGCTGGGTCAGGTGTCCATATCAATGCTCCAGCGCCGCATGAGGATAGGCTACGCGCGCGCCGGCCGCATAGTGGACGACATGACCGCGCGCGGCATAATCGGCGCTGCCGACGGCGCAAAGCCGCGCATGGTGCTGATATCGCGCGAAGAATACAAGCGGCTGTACGAAGACGCGGGCGAATGACCCGCGCCGCCGCCCCTTAAAACGGAAAGGATATGATCGAATTGATAAAGACGGTTGGCATGGTGTCGCTGGGCTGCTCCAAGAACCGCGTGGATAGTGAGCTTATGCTGGGCAAACTCGCGGACGCGGGATATGAAATAACGCCCGATCCTGCGGACGCGGATGCGATAATAGTAAACACCTGCGGCTTCATTGACCCCGCTAAGGAGGAGTCCATAGACACGCTGCTGGAAATGGCCGGGTATAAAAAGAGCGGCAGGTGTCGGCTCGTGATCGCGACCGGCTGTCTTGTGCAGCGGTATTCCGCCGAGCTCAAGGCCGAAATGCCCGAAATAGACGCGTTCGTGGGCGTAAGGGACTTTGACGCGCTGGTTGACGTAATGCGCCGCGCGGACGGGGCGCACGAGCATCCCGTCGAGGTAAGCGGGCGCTGCGGCGCGACCGGCTGCGGACGGCGCGTGCTGACCACGCCATCGTATAGCGCCTATGTGCGCATATCCGAAGGCTGCGACAACCGCTGTACCTACTGCGCGATACCGCTGATACGCGGCGGCTATCACTCGCGCCCGTATGATGAGGTCATGGACGAGTGCCGCCAGCTCGCCGCGCAGGGCGTGACTGAAATAACGCTTATCGCGCAGGATACCTCGCGCTACGGCAACGATTTTGAGGGCGGAAAGACGCTGCTTGCCAGCCTGCTGCACGACGTGGCTCAGATAGAGGGCGTGCACTGGGTGCGCGTTTTGTATACCTATCCCGATACCGTGGACGAGCATCTTATCGAGACGCTGCGCAATGAACCCAAGGTGTGCGAATACCTCGACCTGCCGCTTCAGCACATAAACGCGCGCCTGCTAAAGCGCATGAACCGCCGCGGCAACCCGGATACCATCCGCGATCTGCTCCGCAATTGCCGCAAGAACGGTATGTTCCTGCGCACTACATTCATAGTGGGCTTCCCCGGCGAAACCGAGGAAGAGTTTGAGGAACTGAAGGAGTTTGTAAAGGAGATTCAGTTCGACCGCATGGGCGCGTTTACCTACTCGCCCGAGGAGGGCACGCCCGCCGCGTCGATGCCTGACCAGATTCCCGAGGAGATCAAGCAGCGCCGGCTGGACGAACTGATGACCATTCAGCAGCAAATATCGCTCGAGCGCAACAAGATGCGCGTGGGCAAGACGTATGAGGTGCTGGTTGAGGGCTTTGAGGGGCTGACCTACTATGGCCGCTCCATGCTGGAGGCGCCCGAAATCGACGGCAAGATCTTCTTCATAAGCGATAAAGAGCTGAAGCCCGGCGAGTACGTAAGCGTCAAAATCACCGGCGCGGAGGAGTACGACCTGCAGGGGGTGTGCGAGTGAACCTGCCCAACCGGCTTACAATGATGCGCGTGTGCATGATACCCGTTATCGTCGCGCTTATGATGGCGGGCGGGCGCGCGTGCGGGCTTATCGCGGTGCTGCTGTTTGCGGCCGCATCGTTTACCGACTTTTTGGACGGGCATATCGCGCGCTCGCGCGGGCTGGTCACGGATTTCGGCAAGTTCATGGATCCAATCGCGGATAAGCTGCTTGTGACCGCCGTCATGATTATGATGGTGGAGCGCGGGCTTATGGCGGGCTGGATACTGGTGATATTCGTGGCGCGCGAATTTATTGTATCGGGGCTCAGGCTGGTCGCCGCCGGAAAGGGCACCGTGCTCGCGGCGGGCAAGCTGGGCAAGCTCAAGACCGCCACGCAGATGGCCGCGCTGATCGTGTCGCTTACGTGCTATTACGCGATGGACGGCGCGCCGCTTGAGTGGATGCAGATACTATCAAACGCGCTGATATACCTTGCGCTTATATTCTCGGTGTGGTCGGGCACGGATTACCTCGTGCGCAACCGCAGTGTGATTGCCGATATGTAATGTCGGCGGGAGGTGTTTCATATGGTAGCTGAGATACTTTGCGTGGGCACGGAACTGCTGCTGGGGCAGGTGCTCAATACCGACGCGCAGTTTTTGTCGCGCCAATTGTCCGAAATGGGCATAGAGCTTTATCGAATCGAGACCGTGGGCGACAACCCCGGCCGCGTGCGTCAGTCGGTGCGCGCGGCGCTGGAGCGCTGCGACCTGCTGATAACCACCGGCGGCCTCGGCCCCACCGAGGACGACCTGACCAAGGAGATGGTCGCCGAGGAGCTGGGGCTGGAAATGGAGGAGGACGCGGCCTCGATGGCGCGCCTTAACGAAATGTACGCCGCCTGGGGCCGCAAGATGCCCGAAAACAACGTAAAGCAGGCCTGGTTCCCGCGCGGCGCGCACATACTCAAAAACGCACGCGGCACCGCGCCCGGCTGCGCGGTCGAGGTGAACGGCAAAATCGTGATAGTGCTGCCCGGCCCGCCGTATGAATTGACCCATATGTTCACCGAGGAGGCCGTGCCTTACCTGCGCAATAAGCTGGGGTACAAGATCGAATCCCGCTTCATACGCACCATCGAGATCGGCGAAAGCGACCTTGAGATGCAATTGCGCGACATGATCGACAGGCAGACCAACGTGACTATCGCCACGTACTGTTCGCTGGGCGAGGCGCAGGTAAGGCTGACCGTCAAGTGCCCCGTGGGCGACGACCCGGCCAAGTACCTCGACCCGGTTGAAGCCGAGATTCGCGAGCGCCTGGGCAAATACATATACGCGATAGGCGAAACCGATATGCCGCATGTGGTCGTGGGACTGCTGAGGCGCGCCGGGCGTTCGGCAGCGTTGGCCGAAAGCTGCACCGGCGGCAAGATCGCCGACTGGCTGGTGGACGTGCCGGGCGTGTCCGAGGTGCTGATCGAGGGGCATGTGACCTATTCCAACATATCCAAGGAGCGTACTCTGGGTGTGCGCCACGATACGCTGGAAAAGTACACCGCGGTGAGCGAGCAGGTTGCGCGCGAGATGGCCGAGGGGCTGCATGAGCTTTCGGGCGCGGACTATTGCCTGTCCGTTACCGGCATCGCCGGGCCGGGCGGCGGCACGCCCGAAACGCCGGTGGGGCTGGTGTACATCGGCCTCAAGACCCCGCGCGGCACGCAGGTGGAGAAGTTCAACTTCACCGGTGACAGGTACCGCGTGCGTTCGCTGGCGGCGCTGAGGGCGCTCAACATGCTGCGCAAGGCGCTGACCGACATAGACGAAGTGACGATAAGCGACTGACAAAAGCAATAAAGGAGGCGCGGGCGAGACTCGCGGTTTAATAGATGGCAAAAAAGTCAACGGGCAAGGCAAAGGCGCAGACCGCCGCCGAGGTGGGCAAGGAAAAAGCGCTGGAGATGGCGCTGCAGCAGATTCGCAAGGACTTTGGCGAAAGCGCCCTGATGAAGCTGGGCGACAAGAAGTGTATGCAGGTGGACGCGGTATCCACCGGCAATATCGCAATCGACGCGGCGCTGGGCGTGGGCGGACTGCCGCGCGGCCGCATCACCGAGATATACGGCCCCGAATCCTCGGGTAAGACCACGCTGGCGCTGCACTGCGTGGCCGAGGTACAGAAGGCGGGCGGCACGGCGGCGTACATCGACGCGGAGCACGCGCTCGACCCGATATACGCGCAGAAGCTGGGCGTAAACATAGACGAGCTGTTCGTAAGCCAGCCCGACAGCGGCGAACAGGCGCTGGACATAACCGAAGCGCTGGTGCGCTCGGGCGCGATAGACATTGTGGTAATCGACTCGGTTGCGGCGCTGGTGCCCAAGGCTGAAATCGAGGGCGATATGGGCGATAGCCACGTCGGCCTGCAGGCGCGCCTTATGTCCCAGGCGCTGCGCAAGCTGACCGGCGTAATCGCACGCACCAACGCAATCGCGATATTCATTAACCAGCTGCGCGAAAAGGTGGGGCAGATGGGCTACGGCTCGCCCGAAACCACCACGGGCGGCAAGGCGCTCAAGTTCTATGCCTCCGTAAGAATCGACGTGCGCAAGATCGAGACGCTGAAGGGCTCGGACGGTACGCCCATTGGCAGCCGCACGCGCGTAAAGATAGTCAAGAACAAGGTCGCTCCGCCGTTCAGGCAGGTCGAGGTGGACATGATGTACGGCGAGGGCATATCCAACGTCGGCTCCATAATGGACATGGCCATCGAGCGCGACATGATAAAGAAAAGCGGCGCGTGGTTTTCATATAACGATATGCGCATAGGTCAGGGCCGTGAAAACGCCAAGAAGTACCTAAAGGAAAACCCGGAGATCTGCGGCGCGATAGAGGAAGAACTGCGCAAGGAGCTGAGCGCGGCATTGGCCGAAAACTCGGTGCCCGCAGGCATGTCGGTGGGCGACGAGACAGACGACGAGGACGATGTGGAACAGATCATGGACGAGACCAACATCTCGGATGACGATCTGGAGGACGACATTGGGTTCTGATACCTGACGCGAAATACAAAATCGATTGAATACAGCCGCGGCGGAGTTACTCTGCCGCGGCTGTTTGCGTTAGTGCGTTTACAGCAACAGCGGGTTGCTTGCCTGTAAAGCCGTTCCGTGCTAAAGTGGAACTATGGAGGTGCTTCGTATGGAGGCAAAGGAAGTTTTATATAGCCTGAGGACAAAGGCGGGGCTATCGCAGGATGAGCTGGCGCAAAAGGTGTTTGTCACAAGACAGGCGGTGTCCCGCTGGGAAAGGGGCGAAACCACGCCCAATGTGGAGACGTTGAAGCTGCTGTCGGCGCTGTTCGACGTGTCCATAAACACGCTGCTGGGCTCGCACAGGGCGCTGATCTGCCAGTGCTGCGGTATGCCGCTGGAGGACGCCACGACCAGCAGGGAGCCGGACGGTTCCTTCAACGAGGAGTATTGCAAGTGGTGCTATGCGGGCGGAGAGTTTAAGTACGACAGCAAGGAACAGCTGATAGACTTCTGCGTGGAACACATGGCAAGCGAAAGCTGGCCCAAGGAACAGGTTCGCGCGCATATGGAGGCCGTTGTGCCTGAGCTGAAGCACTGGAAGAAGTGACGGCCATTTCAGCTAAACCAAGGCGGGGCGATGGCTAAGACCATTGCCTCGCCTATTTGATTAAACCAACTGCTTTAACTATCAAGTATATCGAGAACAAATCCGATTGACAACCGCCTGCCCTCATTATATAATGTAACCATAAAATTCACCCCAATGGAGGCGGCATAACATGCAGAAGGCGAAACTCGTGCTGGATAAGGATTTCAGCATAGGCGAGATTGACAAACGCATATTCGGCTCGTTCATCGAGCATCTGGGGCGCGCGGTGTACGGCGGCATATACGAACCGGGTCATCCTACTGCGGACGCAAACGGCTTCCGCCACGACGTGGCCGAGCTGGTGCGCGAGCTGAACGTATCGGTCACGCGCTATCCGGGCGGCAACTTCGTATCGGGCTACAACTGGGAGGACGGCGTAGGCCCGCGCGACCAGCGTCCCAAGCGGCTGGATCTGGCGTGGTTTACGACCGAAACCAATCAGGTGGGACTGAACGAGTTCTGCGACTGGGCAAAGCTGGCGGGCACCGAGGTCATGATGGCCATTAACCTGGGCACGCGCGGCGTTGACGATGCGCGCAATATAGTCGAGTACTGCAACCACAAGTCCGGCTCGTACCTGAGCGACCTGCGTATAAGCCACGGCTGGGAGCAGCCGCACGACATAAAGCTGTGGTGCCTGGGCAACGAGATGGACGGCCCGTGGCAGATCGGCCATAAGACCGCGCAGGAATACGGCCGCATAGCCAACGAGGCCGGTAAGGTCATGAAGTGGGTCGATCCCTCGATAGAGCTGGTCGCGAGCGGCTCGTCCAACCTGAACATGCCCACATTTGCCGAGTGGGAGGCAACCGTGCTGAGCGAGGCATACGACACGGTCGATTACATGTCGCTGCATCAGTATTACGGCAACAGCGAAAACGACACCGCGTCCTTCCTCGCGCGCTCGGACGACATGGACGAGTTCATTAAAAAGGTCGTGTCGGTGTGCGACTACGTGCGCGCCAAGGAGCGCAAAAAGAAGTACATCAACCTCTCCTTCGACGAATGGAACGTATGGTTCCACTCGGCGGGCAAGGATCAGGACGCGTGGAAGCGCGACAAGTGGGGGCAGGCATTGCCGCTGCTGGAGGATGAATACAACTTCGAGGACGCGCTGCTGGTGGGTCTGATGCTGATTACGTTAATCAACAACGCCGACCGCGTGAAGATAGCGTGCCTGGCGCAGCTGGTCAATGTAATCGCGCCCATAATGACGCGCGTGGGCGGCGGCACCTGGCGGCAGACGATATTCTATCCGTTCATGCAGGCCTCCACGCTGGGCCGCGGCACGGCGCTGCGCCCGATAATCGACGCGCCGGTATACGATTGTAAGGCGCGCGAGGGCGTTAAGGTGGTTGACGCGGCGTGCGTGCTGTCCGAGGACGGGCAGACGCTGACCGTGCTGGCGGTCAACCGCTCGGGCGAGACGCTGGAGCTGAGCGGCGATTTGCGCGCGTTCGGCGATGTGAGCTTTAAGGAGTCCAGCGCCATGACCTGCGACGACCTGAAGGCCATAAATACCGAAAGCGCCCCCGACCGCGTAAAGCCGGGCAAGGGCGTGCCCGCGACCGTGGACGGAGGCAGGTTTACCGCTGTGCTGGACGCTTATAGCTGGAATGTGCTGCAGTTTAACGTAAGATAATGTCGATGCGAGCGCCGCGCGCCTGATTCCGCTTAGACGCGCGGCGCTTTAACGCGCCCCGGCGCGCCAGCATTTGAATGGCGCTATTGCAAAAATCCGTATATCAAAGTATAATATAGGTATACGCGGGTCGAAAATGCATACCCGCAGCGCATACTTTTTAATACCGTGCCAATGGCACGCTGTGGAGGTAAGTACAATGGCAGGATTACCCGATTGGCAGAACCTGGATCTGCACAGCATCAATCGTCAGCCCAACCGCACTACGCTTATACCCTATGCGTGCCGCAAATCCGCGCTCGCTGGTGAGCGCGGCGTATCGCCGTTTTATAAGCTGCTAAACGGCGTATGGGACTTCTACTTCGCGCCCGTGCCCGAATTGTGGCCGGACGGATTTGAGAAGGAGGACTATTCCTTCGAGGACGTAGAGTGGGACGCGATCAACGTGCCCGGCAACTGGCAGATGGAGGGCGACTATGACGTGCCCCAGTATACCAACGTCGCCTATCCCATACCTTACGATCCGCCCTTCGTGCCCGACGACAATCCCGTGGGCTTCTACCGCCGCGAGTTCACCCTGCCCTCCAGCTGGGCGGACAAGCAGATATTCCTCAACTTCGACGGCGTTAACTCGGCGTACTACGTATACGTGAACGGTCATGAGGTGGGCTTTAACAAGGTCACTCACATGCCGGGCGAGTTCGACATAACCCCCTATGTGCGCGAAGGCGAAAACACCCTCGCGGTCAAGGTGTTCAAGTGGTCGGACGGCACGTATCTGGAGGATCAGGACTGCTGGCGCTTCAGCGGCATATTCCGCGACGTGTATATGCTGGGCGTGCCCAAGACGCATATCCGCGACGTGCGCACCACCTCCACGCTGGATAAGGACTATAAGGACGGCGTGCTGAATGCCGAGTTCGACGTGTTCAATTACTCCGACGCGGCGGCCGAGCTGACTCTGGACGTATCGCTTGTATGCGACTGCGGCTGCGAGAAGCTGAACCGTTCGTATGAAGTAAAGCTGGCGGCGGGCGAGAACACCACCGTTAAGCTGGATGAGGTAATCAAGGACGCCAAGCACTGGACGGCTGAAACGCCCAATCTGTACACGCTGCTGTGCGAACTGCGCGCGGGCGACAAGACCCTCGAAGTACAGCGCGTGCGCGTGGGCTTCCGCACGGTCGAAATACACGACGGCCAGCTGTTTGTAAACGGCGTGTCCATAAAGCTCAAGGGCGTTAACCGCCACGACACCCATACCGAGATGGGTCACGTCACCCCGATGGAAACCTTGCTTCGCGACATCGAGCTGATGAAGCAGAATAACATCAACACCGTGCGTACCTCGCACTACCCGAACGACCCGCGCTGGCTCGACCTGTGCGACGAGTGGGGCATGTACGTAATCGATGAGGCCGACATCGAGTGCCACGGCATAGTCTGCTCCGACGCGAACGCCACCTACGGCAACGGCGCGTACGACCGCATCGCCCGCGACCCCAAGTGGGAGAGCGCGTTCGTCGACCGCGGCGTGCGCATGGTAATGCGCGATCGCAACCATCCTTCGATCATAATATGGTCGCTGGGCAACGAGTCGGGCTACGGCTGCTGCCACGTCGCGATGGCCAAAGCGCTGCGCGAGCTGGATCCCTCCCGCCCGATACACTACGAGCGCGATGCGCAGGCCGAAACCGCCGACATGTATTCGCGCATGTATACCAACGTCTACGACCTCGTAAAAGAGGGCGAAAAGGACGACCCCAAGCCCTTCTTCCTGTGCGAATACGCGCACGCCATGGGCCTTGGCCCCGGCAGCTTCAAGGACTACTGGGACGCGATATACAAGTATCCGCGCCTTATCGGCGGCTGCGTGTGGGAGTGGTGCGACCACGGCCTGACCGCGTACACCGAGGACGGCGAAAAGTACTATAAGTACGGCGGCGACTACGGCGACAAGCCCAACGATTCCAACTTCTGCGTGGACGCGCTGTGCTACCCCGACCGCACGCCGCATACCGGCCTGCTGGAATACAAGAAGGTAATTCAGCCCATGAAGGTCGAGGCAGTTGACCTGACCAAGGGCGTGTTCGACGTGACCAACCTGTACGCATTCCGCACATTCGACGGCATGGAAGCCAACTGGATGGTTGAGGTGGACGGCCACGCTGTGCAGCAGGGCGATCTGAAGCTGGACATAGCGCCCTACGCAACCCAGCGCGTGACTATCGACTATAAGCTGCCCGCGTGCGGCAACGCTTTCCTGACGATAACCCTGCGCGAGAAGTACGATACCAACTGGTGCGCCGCCGGTCACGAGGTCGCGGTTGCTCAGTTTGAACTGCCGGTCGAGGCGATGAAGATCACCCGCTCCGCCGACGATATGCCCGAGGTTATGATGATAGACGACGAGGGCGTTATACTGCTGGGCGAGGACTTCTCGGTCATATTCGACCGCCGCGGCAATCTGGTCGAGTGGACGCAGGACGGCCGCGACGTGCTGCTGAGCGGCCCCGAGGTCAACCTCTGGCGCGCGCCCACCGACAACGACGTGCGCATCAAGGAGGCGTGGCAGCGCTTCGGCTTTGATAAGCTGCAGACCCGCGTGACCGAGTTCACCGCCGAGCGCATAACCAAGTCGGCCGTGCGCGTGCGCGTAAGTCAGGTGCTGGCGCCCTATACGACTGTGCCGGTGGTTAAGGCCGATCTGACCTACACCGTATTCGGCGACGGTTCAATCCGCCTGAACGTAAAGTACACTCCTCTTGTCAAGTTCGAGATCGAGGTTCCCGGCTCGCACTGGGCGCCCGAGGGCAGCCCCGAGTCCAAGCCTCACATGAAGGACATCTACCTGCCGCGCGTGGGCGTGAAGATGGCCGTGCCCGAGGATTACGACCGCGCGATGTGGCTGGGCCGCGGCCCGCAGGAGAACTATCAGGACATGTGGGAAGGCGCGCTCGTCGGTCTGTACGAGGGCGACATGGACGACCTGCACGAGCCGTATGTGCGTCCGCAGGAGAACGGCGCGCGCGGTGAGACCCGCTATCTGGCGCTGTACGACAAGCGCGGCGAGGGTCTGATGGTCATCAATGAAAAGGCGCGCTATGAAGGCTTTAGCTTCAACGCGCACCCGTATACCGACGAGATGCTGGATAAGGCCACGCATACCTGCGAGCTGGAGGCCGACGACCACATCACGCTGTCCATAGACTATGCGCAGGGCGCGCTGGGCTCCAACATATGCGGCCCCGAGCCCATGGAGCACTACCGCCTGTACATGCGCGATACGCTTGAGCAGCAGTTTGTAATCAAGCCGTATACGCGCCAGACGCTGAAGATCGCGACGGCCGCCGCGATAGTGCCCGAGGAGATCTGATAAACCTGATACCGGGCGATAAGTAATGAGCGCCGCCCGACGTTACCCAATGAAATGGGAACGCCGGGCGGCGCGCCGCGTTTATTTGCGTATGAAATGTGTATCGTCATTTGGCACATCCTGCGGGGCAAACCGCATTACCTTCATGTGCAGATCGTATTTTTCCCTAAGCGCTGTGATCTTTTCCATCATGGGCGAGCCGTGGTGCGCGTCGATAGCCGCCTGATCTTGCCAGCTGTCTATCAAAAGGACGGTCTCATCATCGTCCATCGAGTAAAAGTATTCGTATTGCAGGTTGCCGCGCTCTGCCCTTATCGCGGCGACGACGCCGCTTGAAGTCATTTCTTTTGCAAAACTGCGCGCCGCGCCGTTCTTGCCAGAATAGTATATGTTGATAGTTATGCTCATGAAATTGCGCCCGCCTTTATGAAAAAATGTGGATCGTTTTTTCAGAATACCATAAAGCGCATTTATATTCAAGAAATTTATCGTCCACGTAATGCGCAGACCCGGAATATGTTCCGCACTGATAAAAAACCGGCCGCACGGCCATGAGCACGGGCCGCGCGACCGGTTTTTTGCATGATCAGTCGTCCAATTCCCATTCCGCGACGTCGCCCGTCGCGGCGTTTATCTTGAACTCGTACTTTTTGTAGCCCAGAGTGCATTCGCCCTCGTAATATATGGCACCCTCATACGCGTCAAAGTCGAAGTCCAGATCGGTAATATCCAGATCGCCCTTGGCCAGCTTCAGCGCGTCCACGGCTTCGCGCGCGGTCAGCAGCCTGCTTTCCGACTGCGCGTCCGCCGCGCCGGGGATCACTTCCTGCTTGAGGAGCCTTATGAGCTGGGCGTTTTCCGCGGCAAACTCCATCATGTACATGTCGCCGTCCAGCGTGCAGAACGCGTGCCACTCGTTTACGCCGTCATCCTCGTCAAAGTATATGTAATCCACCTCGCAGCCGGGCAGCATGGCCTGCGCGGCCTTTATCGCGGCGTCCCTGTCCAGCGTCGCGGTTAGCTTTTTACGCTTGACTTCGTACTCGGTCTGTACGAACACATAATTGCCGCTTGCGTCGGCGAGCGCCTCTATTTCGGCGTTGGCCGCCTCGTCGCGGAACTCGTATTCCGTGTACGCGCCCTCGCTTTCCTGCTTGACCAGCTGCGCGTCCGCGCTTACGTAGGCGGTGTTTATGACTGCGCCCTGCGCCATGGCGACGGGCGTCGCCAGCGCGGCTATGGCGGCTATGACAGCGATTATTTTCCTAAGCATGGCTTTACAGTCCTTTCAAATACGATAATTATTATAAGCCGTGGCGTTAGCCCGACTTAATACGCATAGTATGCCATACTAATGTTAAGCGAATATTGAGTAAAAAGCTCGAATTCGGCGCGGCCGCGCGGCATGGGCGCGCGCGTCAATCCATGCCCGCCGCATCCCTGATAGCGCCCAGCATGTAGCGCGCGTACTCGGTAAGCGCCGCCGCGTCCGCATCCATGCGATTTTTGCCGCCGTATTCGCACAGCGCGCCCTCCACAACGGGCATGAATTCGCGCGGCAGATTGTCAAGCGCCCACTTGCCGCCCTCTGCCTTGGACAGAACAAGCCCCTCCCGCGTATATGCCAACACACGCGCAAGGTTCAGCACAATGTAGACCGGCTCGGAAAGTATGTCGCTTTCCGCGCCCGATACGTCCGTCCATATGCTGTCCATATAGTATTTGCCGTCCACCTCGCCGAACACGGCGGGTATGCCCTCGCCCAGCAGCACGCGCCCGCGCTCGCGGATTACCGTGAAGTGCGCCGCCAGATCGGGATCGCTGTGGCCGACGCTGCGCGCGTACTCGTCCGGGGCGTTTACGCACGCGTCCAGATACATCGGCGAAAAGTGGAACTCGAACGGGGTAGGGTAGACGAACGGGTCGCATACCTCGCGCCGCACAACGCTGACCTCAAGTCCCTTCTTAGGCGCGCGGGCGTTCAGCCTGACCATATCGTCGATATACGCGCGGCGCTTGTCAAAATCAAGCGCGTCCTTTATGACGACGATCAAGTCTATATCGCTCGACGCGGGATTAAAGCAGCCCATCGCCGCCGAGCCGTGCAGGTATATGCCCACCAGATTATCGCCAAACGCCTTGCATGTTGCATCAACGAAGTCGTACAGTAGTTCGCCGTACTGTGCGTAAACCGAAGCCATAAACAGTATCCTCCGTAAAAATAAGTGTATCCCCATTTTATCACGCCGCGCAGTGCGTGTCACTATATTTTACCCGGCTGAGGCGCGTCCGTGCGGCGCTTGCATACGCCAATCTTTACAAAGGTATGATATGATTAAGTTTATCAACTTGCCTTATAATAAATACATTGGGGGGATGCAAATGAGCAAGCTGCAGCAGGACTTTACACAGGGCAGCATATCGAGCCATCTGATAAAATTCGCACTGCCGTATCTGCTGGCCAATCTGCTTCAGGCGCTGTACAGCGTCGCCGACATGATGATAGTCAGCTGGATGTGCGGTACCAATTCGATGTCGGGCGTAAACATCGGCGGCCAGATCACTCAGATGATAATGATGCTGGTATCGGGCCTTACCGTGGGCGGCACGGTGCTGGTGGGCCAGTACTACGGCGCGCGTCAGGATGAGGAGGTAAAGCGCACGATAGGCACGATGCTCAGCCTGCTTACGATAATGGGCATAGTGCTGATGGCGATAATGCTGATGGCGTGCGACGGCGCGCTGCGGCTTTTGAATACGCCGGCGGAATCGTTTTCGGAGGCGCATAACTACCTCATTATATCGCTGTGGGGCACGCTGTGCGTGTTCTGGTACAACGCGCTTTCCTCCATACAGCGCGGCATGGGCGATTCCAAGCGCCCGCTGATATTCGTGGCGATCGCGTGTGTGGTCAACGTGGGACTTGACCTTTTGATGGTCGGCCCGTGGCAGATGGGCGCGGCGGGCGCGGCGCTGGCCACGATAATATCGCAGGGCATAAGCGTACTTCTGTGCGCCGGGTATCTGGGCACGCACGGCTTTATATTCGACTTTAAGCCGTCCAGCTTCAAGATACACGGCGACAAGGTGAAGCTGCTTATAAAGATAGGCCTGCCCTCGTCGGTGCAGAGCTTCGTGACCAACCTGTCGTTCCTGATGATGACCGCGATAGTCAACGGCTTCGGCGTGGCGGCCTCGGCGGCGGTCGCGGTGTGCGGCAAGTTCAACAGCTTCGGCATAATGCCCGCATTGGCCATGTCGTCCTCGGTCTCCTCGCTGGCGGCCCAGAACATAGGCGCAGGCAAGTACGACCGCGCGGTCGAAGCGCTCAAGGTGGGACTTAAAATATCAGTGGTGATAGGCATTGCGGTGTTTGCGTTTACGCAGCTCTGCCCGCAATTGATACTGGAAATGTTCAACGCCGAGCCTGCGGTCATAGACTACGGCGTGACGTACCTGCGCGCGTTCTGCTTCGACTACCTGATCGTGCCGTTCGTGTTCTGCATAAACGGCCTTATGCTGGGCGCGGGGCACTCGATGTTCTCGCTGGTCAATAACATGCTTTCGGCGATACTTCTGCGCGTGCCGGTTGCGTACTTTGTGTCCAAGACTTCGCTGGGTCTTGCGGGCGTGGGCGCGGCGGCCCCGGCGGCCTCGCTTGCGTCGCTGATCGTGGGCGTGTGGTTCCTTCTCAGCGGGCGCTGGAAGAAAAACAGCACCGGCATACATCGCAGGGGCGCGGCGGAAGCCTGATAAACACCCGACAAAAATAGGAGGGGGCATATGGAGAATTTTGTCCTTACGGCAAACGCGGTTTTGCCGCTGTTTCTGATAATGGCGCTGGGCTACGGCATACGCCGTACGCCGCTGATGGACGGCCATACTCATCAGATGATGAATAAGCTCATATTCAAACTGTTCCTGCCCATACTTCTGTTCAAAAATATATCAACATCCGATCTGAATGCGCTGTCGGGTTCGTGGGTGTATCTGTACGCGCTGGTGTCGGAACTGGCGATATTTTTGATACTGTTCATAATCGTGCCGCTCATCGAGAAGGAGAACCGCCGCCGCGGCGTGCTTATCCAGGCGATGGGGCGCGCCAACTATGCGCTGTTCGGCCTGCCGCTGGTGGGACTTTTGTACCCGGGCGAGGACGTAGCGGTCGCGTCCATGCTGGTTGCGGTATCGATACCTGTGTTCAACGTGATGAGCGTGGTCGCGCTGGAGGTCTATCGCGGCGGCAAGGTGGACGTAAAGAAGATATTGAAGGGCATAGTCACTAACCCGCTTATAATCAGCTGTGCGCTGGGCTTTATCTGGCTGGTAAGCGGCCTCAGGTTCCCGCAGTTCGTACAGACCGCCGTCAACGACGTGGCCAAGATTGCGACGCCGCTGTCGCTGTTCGTGCTGGGCGGCGCGTTCGAGTTTTCCAGCGTAAAGACGCACATGCGCCCGCTGCTTATCGGCACGCTGGGCAAGCTGGTCATTGTGCCGCTGGTGGCGCTGACTGCGGCGGCGCTGTTCGGGTTCAGGGGCATGGAGCTGGCGTCGCTGGGCGTGGCGTACATGGCGCCCTGCGCGGTTTCCAGCTATCCCATGGCTCAGCAGATGGGCGGCGACGGCGAGCTGGCGGGCGAGCTGGTTGTTTTCACCACCGCGCTTTCGATATTCACCGTGTTCGGCTTCATGTACGCGATGAAGAGCATGGGACTGATTTAAGCCGCCTTATAATGCACTTATCTTTCAAATAATTTACAAAAAGATTAAATGTGTCGGTTTGCGGATAAAACCGGCACTTTTTCTATCTGAATAGCAAATTGCTAAACATGGGCTTGCTTGACAGTTTGAGGTGGAGAGATTAAAATAAATCTGTTACTGTGAAAAGGATTCGGAATGCGGAGCGCGGCGGACGTTTGGCCGCGCGCAGTCCTGATATATTTGATATATAGGAAAGCATCGATCGGCCGCCGCAGCGTCATGTGGCATATTGGTTCCCGCTTGATCGGTAAATACGTTAAATTGACGTCGGCGCGTGCCGTACGTTTGTTTGCGTATGCCGCGCGGCGGGGGACTAAAGTGCGTCTTAGAAATGGAAAGCCGCCCCAATTACGGTCATCCAAATTTCTGAGGCAGACTTATAAAAAAACTGATATTGCCATGCGTCGCGCGATGCCCATCCGCGTTGCCGACTTTCCATTCGTATGCCGATATGGCGCGTGCGCCTGCATCGGCCGGATACCAAATTTAACCAAGAGGGGGGACTGACCAACTTGCCGGGATGGGGTATAGCTATTTTAGTAATTGTGACATTGCTGATAGGCGGAGGAGCGGGTGTTGCCTTCGGCTATTTCTACCGCAAAAACACCACTGAGAAAAAGATAGGCCGCGCGGAGGCTACCGCGCAGGAACTGCTCGACAAAGCGTCCCAAAAGGCCGAGGCTCAGCGCAAGGAAATGATGCTGGCCGCCAAGGAAACCATGCTGCGCGAGCGCGCCGAGCTGGATAAAGAGATCCGTGACCGCCGCAACGAGCTGCAGCGCACCGACCGCCGTCTGGTTCAGCGCGAGGACGCGCTGGACAAAAAGACCGAGGCAATCGAAAGCCGCGAACGCGCGCTGGACGACAAGCAAAAGAACGTCGCCCGGCTCGAATCCGAGGCGCAGGCGCTGCACGACAAGCAGCAGGGCGAGCTGGAGCGCATATCCAGCATGACCAGCGAAGAAGCGCGCGACATAATCATGAACCGCGTGCAGAAGGAAGCGTATCACGACGCCGCCGTAATGGTGCGCGAGATCGAATCCCACGCCAAGGAAGAGGCCGACAAGAAGGCACGCAACATAGTATCGCTCGCGATACAGAAGTGCGCCGCCGATCATGTGGCCGAAACCACCGTATCGGTCGTGGCACTGCCTAACGACGACATGAAGGGTCGCATAATCGGCCGCGAGGGCCGCAACATCCGCACGCTGGAAACCGCGACGGGCGTTGACCTGATAATCGATGATACTCCCGAGGCGGTAATCATATCGGGCTTCGACTCGGTACGCCGCGAGGTTGCGCGCATCGCGCTGGAGAAGCTGATAATGGACGGCCGCATCCATCCCGCGCGCATTGAAGAGATGGTCGAGAAGGCCAAGAAGGAAGTCGAAAACAGCATCCGTGAGGCCGGCGAACAGGCCGTGTTTGAAACCAACCTGCACGGCATTCATCACGAGCTGGTCAAGCTCCTGGGCCGCATGAAGTACCGCACCAGTTATGGCCAGAACGTGCTCAAGCACTCCATTGAGGTCAGCCACCTGGCGGGCGTAATGGCCGCCGAGCTGGGCGCGGACGTACAGCTTGCCAAGCGCGCAGGTCTTCTGCACGACATAGGCAAGGCCGTCGACCACGAGATAGAGGGCACGCACGTAACCATCGGCGCGGATCTTGCCAAGAAGTATCACGAGTCGCCCGCCGTTGTGCACTGCATAATGGCGCACCATAACGACGTTGATCCCGAGAGCGTTGAGGCCGTACTGGTTCAGGCCGCCGACGCCATCTCCGCCGCCCGTCCGGGCGCGCGCCGCGAGTCGCTTGAAAACTACATCAAGCGCCTTGAAAAGCTGGAGGAAATCGCAAACTCCTTCGAGGGCGTGGACAAGACCTATGCGATACAGTCGGGCCGCGAGGTTCGCATTATCGTAAAGCCCGAGGATGTGGACGATGCGGGTACGCTTATGCTGGCGCGCGACATCGTAAAGCGCATCGAGCGCGAGATGGAGTATCCGGGCCAGATCAAGGTAAACGTAATCCGCGAAACGCGCGCGGTAGACTTTGCAAAGTAGTATAACAAGCGAGCCGCCCGATGCCTTGACATTGGACGGCTTTTTCTCAGGAGGGTTTATTATGGAAAAGTTCAGTAACCTGCCTCTGGAAGCGCTGCTGCGTCCCGAAGGCTATGACTGCGACTGCGGTAAGCATCACGCCGCACGCCTGAAGAAGGTAATTATCGGTCAGGGCGCGCTGTTTCAGGTAGGCAGCGTACTGCGCGAACTGGGCGTGACGCATCCTATGATAGTCGCTGACCAGAACACGTACCGCGTCGCGGGCCGTCAGGTATACGATCTGCTGACCGGCGCGGGCGTTAAGTGCGAACTGTACGTGTTTCCGCAGGCGCACGTCGAGCCGGACGAGTTCAGCGTGGGTCAGGTAATCATGAACTTTACGCCCGGCGTTGACTGCATGTTGGCCGTCGGTTCGGGCACGATCAACGACATATGCAAGATCGTATCCAAGGCCGCCGGTACGCGTCAGGTGGTCGTGGGCACCGCGCCCTCGATGGACGGCTATGCGTCCAACTCCTCGTCGATGATTTCGGCGGGCGTTAAGACCACCATATATTCGGTCTGCCCCGACGCGATTGTCGCGGACGTGGACGTGCTGCGTCAGGCGCCGCTCAAGATGCTTCAGGCGGGCCTGGGCGATATGCTGGCCAAGTACATATCTGTATGCGAATGGCGCATATCCAACATAATCAACGGAGAATACTACTGCGAGGAAGTCGCCGCACTGATGCGCCGCTGCGTGCGCCGCATAGTGGAAGCCGCGCCGCAGCTGACCCAGCGCTCGCCTCAGGCCGTTATGCAGGTCATGGAGGGTCTGATCGTGTCCGGCATAGCGATGAGTTACGCCGAGGTATCGCGCCCCGCCAGTGGTCTGGAGCACTACTTCTCGCACATCTGGGAGATGCACTCGTTGATGGGTCGCTGCCCCAACGATCTGCACGGCATACAGGTGGGCGTGGGTACCGTGCTTACGCTCAGGATGTACGGCTGGCTGCGCAACGAAAAGCCCGACCGCGAGCGCGCGCTCAAGAACGCCGCCGCGTTCGACATGGCCGCGTGGGAGCGCAACATGCGCGATTCGTTCGGCCCGACTGCCGAAACCGTAATCGACATAGAGCGCAAGGTGGGCAAGCACGACCCGGTAAAGCACGCCGCGCGTCTGGAGAGAATAATCGCCCATTGGGACGACATACTGCGCGTGATGGACGAGGAACTGCCCGATTACAACAAGATAGTGAACCTGATGAAGACGCTTCAGGAGCCGACCATGCCGCGTACGCTGGGTCTGAGCGACGGCGAGGTCATATCGGCGCTCAGGTGCTCGCAGGAGATTCGCGACAAGTACATACTCAGCCGCCTGCTGTGGGATCTGGGGCTGTTGGACGAATACTGCGACAGACTGCGCGAGAGCCTGTCCGCAGACTAAACGCATTGCGCCGCTTAAAGCCGATCGGGGCTTTGAGCGGCGCTTTTCTACTTATATACTTATATTTAAGGCACATTCGATTTTCATATTCAGTCATTCTACGGCGCGTGTTCCGCCGCCTGAAACATTGTCTTACGATACAAATTTGCGCCCGTAAAAAGAACGTTTTAAGCCGCAATGCGGGTAAAAGGACAAACCAATCTGCGTTGATTCAATTTAAGCAGGCGGGTTATAATCGTACATGTGGGATATTTGCGCGCCGCACATCCACGCGAAAGAGGTGTTTACGCATGAAGCAGGTAAAGTACTTTTATCTGAAGGACTGCCCATACTGCCGCAAGGCCGACGACTACATAGCGAGTCTATGCCGTCTGAACCCCGACTACGCCCAAATTCCAATCGAACGCATAGAGGAAAGTGAACAGCCCGGTCTTGCCGCCCAATACGACTACTATTACGTCCCCACCTTCTACGTTGCTGGCCAAAAACTCCACGAGGGCGCAGCCACCCTCGAAATGGTCAAGGGCGTTCTGGACGCGGCTTTGAGGTGACGGGGGGTGTACTTTCTTTCCTTTTCTTTGGAAAAAGAAAAGGAAAGAAAGTACCAAAGAAAGGAAAAGAAACCGATTATATTCATGCTTTTTTGTTCTATTGAAGCGGCGTTACTTGTTCGCGCGCGCCGTAAAGTATGGCGCGCGTGAAACGGTACGCTGCTTTTTTCGTGCGTTTTGGTACGTCGATGGGTTACGCATCAATGCGGCTTTAATCTTAGCGAGACGAAAAAATTCATGCGGGATCGTTCTATTGAAGCGGCGTTGCTTGTTCGCGCGCGCCGTGAAGTATGGCGCGCGTGAAACGGTACGCTGCTTTTTTCCTGCGTTTTGATATGGCGGGTGGTTACATATCTATACGGCTTTGATTTTAGCAGAACTATCGTCAATTCACATTTTCTTTCAGCACTATCATAACTCCCAGCACACCCTCAGAGTACGAAATGCTAAGATACGCGTCATCGCGCTCCAGTATCATTCCGACGGACACGCTGTTCCCATCCGAGTGCACTTCGGAATACCCCGCGGCTTTCAGCTCCTTAACATACTTATCAGATTCCTCGGTCGAAATGTCCTTTACAAATATCGCATACCGCCCGGAATCGCTGTAATCCAGCACGTAATTCACCGTCCCGCTTTGCGGCCGGGCGATCTTTTCGGTAAAGGCATTTTCAGGCCATTCAGTCAGATATTCCGGTTCAGCGCCGCTCAAATCCCACGTCGTTTCATCCAGTCCGACAATCTGATCGTTCTTTGCCGAGCATCCCGCAAAAATCACGCACGCAAGCAGCGCCATCAGTATCAGCGCGCTGAATTTCTTTCCACCGTTCATTTAGTTTCCTTCCCGGCAGCCTTAATATGGTTAGCCATAAGCCCAATCGCCGCGGCGAGCGCAATACAACCCAATGCTATCATAAGCCAGAACATATCAACCCCACTCCCGACGATCTGCATATTCGTCATTGCGTCGGCCTGACCGATTATGTTTTGGGCGGGCCTTTCCGCGCGCATGAAAAACGCGATTGCAAATGCGATTGCAGAAACAAGCGCTGTCAAAGCAATGCAGATTTTCCGCTTCCGCCCGCGCCTGTCGGGGCAGGCGATTCCGAGCTGTTCATGTATGCTGTCTGCAAACTCATCCGGTGTGCCCAGCCGCTCGATGACCTGCCGTTCAGTTTCGCCGTGCTCCAGCGCGGACGCGAAGGCCTCGTCCAAATCGCGCAGGACTTCCGCTTTTTGCTCGCGCGGCAGGTTCAGCGCCTTTTTTACCCGCCTGATATACTGCTGTTTCATCTTTGCACCTCCGACTGCCGATAATCCGAAATAAAGCTGTTGACGCAGTTTTCATAGTCTGACCAGAACTGAATCAGCTCGTCCAGCACCCCGCGCCCCTTATCGGTCAGCGAGTAGTACTTCTTTGAGCCGCCGTTTGCCGTTGCGGGCGCTAGCCTACACTGAATCAGCTCCGCCTCCTGTAATCGATACAGTATCGGGTAGATCGTGCCCTCGCGCGCATAGCCCAGTACGGACGCGGCGCTGTCATTCAGTTCGGTTATGATCTCATATCCGTATGTCTCCCTGCGCCCGATCAGGCACAGGAGTATCATTTCCAATGAACCTTTCTTGAACTGCTGTACATATCGGTTGTCCATTCGCTTCGCCTCACTTTAGCCTTGCTATTTAGCTATGCTAAGTAGTAAGGCTTATTATACCTTGTGATTGCGATGCAGTCAATAGATTTTTAGAAAAAGTCGGGAAGCGGCGGTCTGACTAAACAACCTATAATGTTACCGTTTTAATAGGAAAGCTATGCGGTAAGGACGGTGGAGTTGGTAGTGGTATATGGTTTTAGGCAGGCATATGCAGGTATGGCTGTGAATGCTGAAATGATTGGTAAGGCAAAATACGGAATGCCAGGTCGGAAAGAAGCGAACGTGCGCGGCAACGATTGCGCTTCAAAAGCAAGTTTGTCTATGAAGCGAAGCAGGGGAGTAAAGCAACCAATGATATATGTTTTGCCATTGGAACGTGGAAGGCAATTTGCTTTTGTGGACTTCACATAGAATACAGTTTTGAATTGTAAGGCAAGACGCAAAAGTCAAAGTTCAGAAGCTGTAAACAGATATGCGCCGATTGCGCTTCAAAAGCAAGCCCCGCGATAGACCAAAACAGGGAAATGAAACGCCAGGCAATTCAGGGCAAAAGCAAAGTTGATTCTTGCCTGCAGAGCGTTTGCTTCGCACATAGTAAGCGCATAGCGCCGAACGGACTCATTCGCACCCGCCTACAAACCCTCAAAAACAAATAAAAAAGAGAGCTTCTCTTTCAAGAAACTCTCAACCGAAATCCGAAGATTTCAGCGCGCCCTGAGGGATTCGAACCCCCGACCTTCTGGTCCGTAGCCAAACGCTCTATCCAGCTGAGCCAAGGGCGCATATTCAATTGCGTTCATCAACCGAACGACATTTATTATATCACTCCCGGCGCGCTTTGTCAAGCCCTTCGAGCCATAAAAAGCAAATTATTTTGAGAAAAATCTCCGCGCTGTACGCTCAAACGCTATGCCGCGCGTGACACTGTCAAAGCAGCGAATCCTACTGATTGAGTAAGTTCTCTGAAAGATTGGATTTATCCTGCCATAATCAGATCAGAGCAACGGCATCTAAATTTTTTTCGCTCATTACGCCAAAGCAAAGTAGTGCAAACACATCGTATGTATATACAATTAGCTTGAATAATCATGTGAATGCTTTTGCCCTGGTAATCAGCCAAAATTGTAGGTTTGTCAATGATCTTGGACAGTGAAAGAGGAAAGCCTTTCTCTGGGA
>CAOKFD010000031.1:0-31648 GCA_948467645.1 uncultured Eubacteriales bacterium
GGCCAGTTTTCGCGCCCGCCATACTTTACGGCGGGCGTGAACCTCACCGCCGAGCCTGCATCTGAGCCGCCGAGGGGTGGCGAACATGGCGCGGGGGAAAACTGCCTAAACAAGAAAACTTCATTCGCGGAATCCCGAAGCTAAGTAAGATTATAGTATGCGTGGGCCACAAACGCAGGCAAAAGAAAACGCCGCTGACTCTTAGAGCGAATCAGCGGCGAAAGAAGGCAAACGCATCTTCCTATATATAATTCTCCTAAAACGACCGAATTAAGCAAATATTGCGGGAGAACAGCCAATCGGCTTTTCTTTGGTTCTTTCTTTTCTCCTGAAAAGAAAGAACACGTACCCCCATCGTCCCCAATCGTCACTCCTCAAAGAACTCCGCTTCGACCCTCATGCAAAGTTCGTGGTAAAGCTTTATGTGTTCTTCCTGAACGCGGTAGGTTTCGGTTTCGGTGGATTCGATTAGGATGTCGCTCAGGGCGCGGAGTTTGCCGCCGCCTTTGCCCGTCAGACCCACGCAGGTTACGCCTTTCAGTTTGGCAGCGCGCATCGCAAGTTCTACGTTTTTGGCGTTGCCCGAGGTTGAAATGCCGATCAGCATGTCGCCCGGATTGCCGTAGGCCAGAACCTGCTGGGCGTAGATGTATTCGCCGCCCAGGTCGTTTACTATCGCGGAGATTACCGCGCCCTGCGCCGTCAGGTCAAGCGCCGGTAAGCCCATTTGTAGATTGTTCTTGCCTAAAAGCGCGTTCCATTCGGGCGGGAGCGGACGCTTTTTTAGAAAGCCCTTCACCAGCTCGCCTACTATGTGCGCGCTGTCCGATGAACTGCCGCCGTTGCCGCACACCATTAGCTTGCCGCCGCTTTTGAAACATTCGATTAGCTTGAGTACGGCCATGTCAAGCTGAGCATTTACCATCTTCATTTATAAATTAGCCCTCCTGATTGCACATCAGTATTTTCAGTTCCTCGGCCTCAATCTTGCAGTCGTGACAGTAGTATTCGTAGTCGCGCTCGCTGATCTCGCGCATTACGCGGCACGGATTGCCTGCCGCAATCGAGTTCGCGGGAATGTCGTACGTGACTACACTGCCCGCGCCTATCCATACGTGACTGCCGATGTGTATCGGCATGTTGAACTGATAGGCCAGATCGCGCAGAGCCGACGCAACCGGATGCCCCGCAACCGCCAAAGTGACGTTCGGCCCAAACATATAGTTGCGTAAGGATATTATCGGCGACGAAAATGGCTTTGTCAAGCGCCGTTTTGTGCGCGATGTGCGAGAGGAGCCATATAATGTGCCTTAAAACAGTTTTTTCCCGCATAATGCGATTGAATATAGCGGAATATTGCAAAATTTCGTGCAAATCGACCGATGGTAAAAGGATTTTTGGCCCGTCGCGTGGTATATATCTTATAGCGCATGAATGTACGCCGATTGTATGGCGTCAGATGCGCGTAAATATTTATTCCGCATTAAATCTCGCGGAGGTATGCAGGAAAAAGGCACAAAATGTTGAAACATAAGCGGGTAGTCTCAAACCTACCGCTTGTATAGGAACCTTCAGGAGACAACATGGCAAACGGCATGAGCAGCGATTGGATCGATCGACTGCGCGATAGCGTTGACATCGTGGACGTGGTGGGCGATTATGTGTCCCTCAGACCTAAGGGCCATCGCCATTGGGCTTGCTGTCCCTTCCATAATGAAAAAACGCCCTCGTTCGAGGTCGATTCCCGGTCGCAGATGTTTTACTGCTTCGGCTGCCATAAGGGCGGCAACGTGTTCAATTTCGTAATGGAAATGGAACACATGGAATTTATGGACGCGGCACGGCTGCTCGCCGACCGCGTGAATTTCGAAATACCCGAAATGGCCTCGCGCGATGAACCCGGTATAACCGCGCAGCAGCGCCAAAGGGTGTACGACTGTAACCGCGCCGCGGCACTGTACTATCATACGCTGCTGTACCGCGACGAAGGCTCGCAGGCCCTCGCTTATCTGCATAAGCGCGGGCTGGACGACCAGACTATACGCAGATTCGGCCTGGGCGCAACCCCGCTTCAGGGCGACGCGGCGGTCAATGAACTGATGAAGCAGGGCTTTACCGCCGATGAAATACACATGGCCGGACTGAGCGGCGAACGCGACGGCCGCATCTACGACCAGTTCCGAAGCCGCGTGATGTTCCCCATAATCAACCCGCAGGGCCGCGTAATGGGCTTCGGCGGCAGGGTCATGGGCGACGCACAGCCTAAATACCTGAACACATCCGATACCATAGTGTTCAATAAAAGGCGCGAGCTGTTCGGGCTGAACATCGTGAAAAAACAGGGCAAGTGCGAACGACTGATATTGGTCGAAGGCTACATGGACGTGGCCGCGCTGGTGCAAAAGGGCGTTACCGGCGTGGTGGCTACGCTCGGCACCGCGCTTACGCCGGAACAGGTGTCGCTGATTAAGCGGTATGTGCCGCAGGTGTGCGTCGCGTATGACGGCGATGGCGCGGGTCAAAAGGCCATCGCAAGGGCGCTTGACATGTTTGCGGAACAGGACTTGCCCGCAAGGGTCATGAAGTTCCCCGGTGGCCGCGACCCCGACGAGTTCATTCGCGAATTCGGCAGGGAAGCGTTCGATAAACTGGATACGCTGTCGCCTACCGCGTGGCAACTCCAAAGGCTGGAGGAGTCGCTCGACCTGAGTACTCAGGATGGCCGTACTCAATATGCGATAGAAGCCGCAAAGTATATCGCGCGGCTTAAAAACCCGGTAGAGCGCGAAAGCTTCCTGCCCGACCTGATGGTCAAGACCGGGTTTTCAAAAGAATCGCTTATCGATCAGATGGGCGTAGTGCCCGCGCAGGACGCTCCCGTCCGCAAAAGAGAACGCTCGGTGTCGCCCGAACGCGCGCGCGATTTCGAGCCGGAATACATAAAGGCCGAAAAATTGCTGATAATGCTGTACGCGCAGGGACTTTGCCCCGCAAGCGCGCTCAGCATGGACGACTTTTCAGACGAACTTAACCGCGAGATAGCCGGGATGCTTTTGAGCGGTAAGAAACCCTCAGCGATAATGGACGCGCTGGACGAAGACAAGCGCGGCCGCGCCGCGGGCATATTGCAACAGACGGCGCCGCTCAGCCAGGATACGGCCGGGCAGATGGTCGCCGATTGCGTGGAGAAAATCCGCGTAAGAAAGCTGGACGAACAGATAGACGGGATCAAATCGCGCCTTGCCCAGGAACAGGGCGAGACGAAAAGCGAGCTGCTGAAGCATTTGATGAAGCTGACGAGCGAAAAGACGATGATCAGGTCTGGCCGAAAGGAGTGGACTGATTGAGCAATACTGATATGGAAAAAACCAATAATGCTCAGGCGGCAGAACAGCCCGCCGAGGTAAAACCTCAGGTTAAGGTAGAAGAACTCGTGGAGTCCGGAAAGAACAAGGGCACGCTGACGCTGAAGGAAGTGGCCGATCAGCTGGAGGGCGTGGAGCTGGAGCCGGATCAGCTGGATAAAATACTGGACATGCTGGACACGCTGGGCGTGGACGTGGTGTCCGAAATCGAACTGCCCGAGCCGGAGGCACTGCCCGAGGAAACCGGCAATATTGACGATCTCGACCTGAGCGTGCCCGAGGGCATATCCACCGACGACCCGGTGCGCATGTACCTGAAGGAAATCGGCAAAGTACCGCTTTTGACCGCAGACGAGGAAATCGAACTTGCCAAGCGCATGGAGGAGGGCGACGAGGAAGCCAAGCGCAAGCTGGCCGAGGCCAACCTGCGACTGGTCGTGTCCATCGCAAAACGCTATGTGGGCCGCGGTATGCTGTTCCTTGACCTGATTCAGGAGGGCAATCTGGGCCTTATAAAGGCGGTCGAGAAGTTCGACTATCGCAAGGGCTATAAGTTTTCGACCTACGCGACCTGGTGGATACGTCAGGCCATAACCCGCGCAATCGCGGATCAGGCGCGCACCATACGCATACCCGTGCACATGGTGGAGACCATAAATAAGCTGATTCGCGTGTCGCGTCAGCTGCTTCAGGAGTACGGCCGCGAGCCTCAGCCCGAGGAAATCGCCCGCGAGATGGGTATATCCGAGGAAAAGGTGCGCGAGATAATCAAGATCGCACAGGAGCCGGTGTCGCTGGAAACGCCTATTGGCGAGGAAGAGGATTCGCATCTGGGCGACTTCATACCCGACGACGAAGCCCCCGCGCCTGCCGAGGCCGCCGCGTTCACGCTGCTGCGCGAACAGCTGATGAGCGTGCTTTCTACGCTTACCCCGCGCGAGGAGAAGGTGCTGCGCCTGCGCTTCGGACTGGATGACGGCCGCGCGCGCACGCTGGAGGAAGTGGGCAAGGAGTTCAAGGTGACGCGCGAGCGTATCCGCCAGATCGAGGCCAAGGCGCTGCGCAAGATACGCCATCCCTCCCGCTCCAAAAAGCTCAAGGATTTTCTTTGATTGAACAGGCAATAAGTCAAACGTAATGTGAGACGGCGTGAGCCGCCGCGCTGTAATTTGTGCGCGGCGGCTCAAATCGTAAACGCGAAAGCGAGGCGGGCTTACTATGAATATAGCCATAGTCACCGGCGCGTCTAGCGGACTGGGCGGCTGCTTTGTGCATTTGCTGAACGAGCAGGAGAAGCTGGACGAAATATGGGTTATCGCAAGGCGGGAGCAGCGCCTTAACGCCTTAAAATCGCAGGTCAAAACGCCGCTGCGCGTACTGCCGCTCGACCTTAGCGACAAGGCGGCTGTACGCAGTCTGGGCGAACTGTTGTCCCGTGAGAATCCATCCGTGCGCGTGCTGATAAACGCGGCGGGCTTTGGCAAGATAGGCCGATGGGACGATATATCGCTGGACGACACGGAGAGCATGATTGACCTTAACTGCCGCGCGGCGGTCGCGGTCACGCGCGTGACATTGCCGTTTATGAGCGAGGGCGCGCGCATAATGCAGATATGCTCCACGGCGGCGTTTCAGCCGTTTCCGTACCTTGGCATATACGCGGCCAGCAAGGCATTTTTGTATCGCTACACGCGCGCACTGCGCATAGAACTTATGCCGCGCCGCATAAAGGTGACGGCGGTATGCCCCTACTGGATAAAGGACACCGAGTTCATAGCCGTGGCGCGCCGCACGCAGGATAGCTCCTATATAAAGCATTTCCCCTTGGCCTCGCGCGAAAAGCGGGT
Organism: uncultured Eubacteriales bacterium; assembly: GCA_948467645.1. Taxonomy (GTDB): domain Bacteria; phylum Bacillota; class Clostridia; order Christensenellales; family Aristaeellaceae; genus Fimadaptatus. The sequence continues at coordinate 5,213 of CAOKFD010000031.1, forward strand.
GGCGAGGTGGGCGATGGCCGATTCGCGTTTGGGTCTGCCGGTGTCCACGCCCGGCCCGGTGTGCCTGATTCACCGCATAATCGCAAAGATTGTGCCCTCTGAAATCATGATGGGACTGTGGGAACTCATCCGCAGAATTTAGTTTTAGGCAGGCGGAAAAAGGAGAATACGCAAATGACTGAAACGGCAAAAAAAGTAGCGGACGACGCGCGCAGACTGGGCGTTAAGGCGGGCGACGTGCTGCTGGTGCATTCGTCGTTCAAGTCGCTGGGCGCGCCCGAAGCGTCCCCGGCTGATTTGATAGACGGACTTATTAAGGCATTGGACGGCGGAACGCTGGTAATGCCCGCGCTCAGCTATATGCACTGCAACCCCGGCCAGCGCGTGTTTAACGCGCGCACGACGCCCTCCAACGTGGGCGCCATACCCGAATACTTCCGCACGCATTATCCGGTGCTGCGTTCTCTGTGCCCCACGCATTCGTGCGTCGCGCTGGGTGCGAGCGCGCATGAGATAACCGCTGGGCAGGAGGTTGACTCAACGCCCTGCGGCGCGCACTCGCCGTTCAGGCGCGTGATGGAGCTGGGCGGGCGCGTGCTGTTCGTGGGCTGCGGCGCAAATTGCAATACGTCCATGCACGCTGTGGAGGAGCTGGTGCGCCCCGATTACCTGTTCGGCGATACTTATGAGTATTCGCTCAGGCGCGCGGACGGCTCGACGGTCAGCATGAACTGCGCCGCGCATAACTTCAAGGGCTATGCGCAGAAGTACAGCCGCCTGACCGAACTTATGCCTGAAAATGCGATATACCGCGGCAGGATACTCGCCGCCGACTGCATAATGATGGACGCGCCGACCATGTGGTGCGTGGCTGAAGAATACTATCGCAAAGACCAGCATTATTTTGTGGATAAGGTCTAAAGTGCGGTTAAGGCAGTAAGTCTGACTTGCCGCATTAACACAGTACTCAATTTAAGGAGGATGGATCCGTGCGTGAAATAACGCTGGACGCGCGCCTTGCCCGCGCATTTGAAATGGTGCCCGAGTGCCGCGTGTGCGCGGACATCGGGGCAGATCACGGCTTTCTGTCGGCGCAGCTTTTGATGAGCGGCCGCGTGCAGCGTATGCACATATGCGACATCAGTGCGCCGTCGCTGGACAAGGCGCGGCGGCTGTTCGCGGGCGACGCGCTGGAAAGCCGCGCCGTGTTCGGCGTGGGCGACGGGCTTGCGCCGGTCGACGAGCCGCTGGATGCGTGCGTAATATCCGGCATGGGCGGCGAAACCATGATCGGCATAATGCGGCGCGGCATGGACGTGATTAAGCACGCCACGCTGATTTTACAGCCCAACGTCGACCCCGACGAGGTGCGCGAATTTTTGTACGACAACGGCTTTTGCGTGATCGACGAGGATCTGATATTCGACGGCAAGTGGTGGTACTTCATCATTAAGGCAGAACCGAATGTCAAAGCGGAGCGCCCGGATGATGATGCGCTGATGGTCGGCCCGGTGCTTATCAAAAACCGCCACCCGCTCCTGCCCGAGTACGCCAAGCGGCAGGTGCGCATACTCACCAAGGCGCTTGCACCCATGGACGAAAGCCTTGCGCGCGCCGCCGAACTCAGGCACAAGCGTGCCGTATGGGAGGAGATCGCAAATTGGCAACAGTAAGCGACATACTTAATATAATGAACGAGATCGCCCCGCCCGCGCTGGCCGAGGAGTGGGACAATCCCGGATTGCTGGTGGGCCGCGCCGACGGCGAGGTCAGCAGCGTACTGCTGTGCGTGGACGCGACCGCCGAAGTTGTGGACGAGGCCCGGCAATTGGGCGCGCAATTAATAATATCGCACCATCCGCTTATGTTCCGCGCGATAAAACATGTGCGCGACGACGAGCCGGAGGGGCACGTCATATGCGAGCTGATACGCTCCGGGATAAGCCTTATCGCGGCGCACACCAATCTGGACGCGGCGGCGGGCGGCGTGAACGACGCGCTGGCTCACGCGTTGGGACTGAAGAACGTGGAAGCGCCCGAACCTTTCCTGCGCGCGGGCGATATTTGCGGCACATTGCTTGAAATATCGCATATGGTGCGCGCAAGGCTGGACACGCGTGCGCTTACTTACGGCCCGGACGATATGCTTATCGACCGCGCGGCACTGTGCTCGGGCGCGGGCGGCAGCGAGGTAATGGCCGCGTACCAGAGCGGCGCGCAGCTTTTCATAACCGGCGAAATGAAGCACAACGAGCTTATACTCGCGCGCCAACTGGGTTTGGGCGTAATCTGCGCGGGACATTTCGAGACTGAAAGGGTTGTGTTATCTCCCCTTGCAGAAGGTTTACAAACTCGCTTTTCTGCGTTACAATATAAATCGAACGTTTTTATCAGCCGGACGAATCCGCTTGCGTGATTTGCCCCGCTGTTTTCAGCGCGCCGGTTTTACACGGCGCGCAGGGCTATATGGGAGGATGTAAACGTGCAGTTAGATCTTTTGTGGAAGTATCAGCAGGCGGACGTGGAAGTAGACCGTTACGAAAACGAGATGAGGAACGATCCCGACCGTCAGAAGCTGCTCAAGCACCGCACTTTCCTGGTGGATCAGCAAAACACCATGAAGAAGCTGGAAAACGACGTCAGCATCATGGCCGATCGACTGGAGGCCGTGCGCGACGAGGCGCAGCGGCTGGAAAGCCAGCTTGCCGAGCAGAAGGCCCGCTTCGTGGATAACCCCACCGAGGACGTAGAGACCGTGCGCGAGGGATTAAAGCAGATTCAGCGCACCTGCGACCTGCTCTCCCGCTATGAGCAAGAGCTGCAGAAGCTGCGCAAGGACGCCGACGCGCGCGACCGCCAGCAGCGCGAAATCCGCGTGCGCGCCGCCAAGGTCAAGGCTGAGTTCGATCAGCTCAAGGGTCAGTATGACCAGAAATTCCAGCAGCAGAAGGCCAAGCTGGAGGAGATAAAGGCCGAAGCGGATAAGGAGGCAGTGGGCATCGATCCCAAGCTCATGCAGCGGTACAAGGACATACGCAAGCATTGCTTCCCGCCGATGGCGCTGCTGGACGGCGACCGCTGCGGCGGCTGCAACATGTCGCTGCCGTCGGTGGTTATGCGCGACATACGCTCGGGCGAAAAGCTGGTCGAGTGCGACAACTGCGGCCGCATAATATACGCTCAGGAATGATCATAATGCCGCCATGCGCCCGGAGGACTGGGCGCATGGACTTATAACAAAAGGCGCTGAACCCGCCCCTCCACATGGAGCAGCGGGTTCAGCGTCTTTGTATTTGCGGTTTGGCTTACTTTGCCTTATGCACCTTGGCCGCCACGAACGTAAGCGCGGGTATGACGACGACGGGTATGGCCATGTAGCCGACTATCGACGTGCCCTGCTGGAGCATGGCGTTAAAGCCCAGCGCCGCGCCCAGCGCCGCTATGCCCAGCAGTATCGCGGTTATTGCGAACCGGCGCAGCTGGTCGTTCTTTATAAAGCTAAACAGGCTGTTAAAGCGCACGTTGCCCGCGTGCGCAAGCCCCGCCGCGCTGGTCAGCACCGCCAGCGTCATCAGAATCACGTACAGCCATTGCAGCCACTTCATGCCCAGGCGGTTGAGCACCGCCATTACCGGAAGCGTCTCCGCGCATACGTCAAATACGCTGGTATAGCTGAACAGCGTCAGTATCAGGCACACCATCAGCACTACCGTTATTATGTAGCCCGCCGCGACCGACTTGCGCGCCTCGCGCCGGTCCTTCAGCACGTCGCATACCGACATGAGGTTAAACACTATAGTGGATTGGAAGCAGCCGTACTGCATCGCGGCGAGTATGGTATGGCCGAAGCTGTCGTCCTTGGCGTTGGCCGCGGAATTGGCAAACGCACCCGCAATATCGCTGTCGCCGCAGGTGAGCGCGAGTATGGTGATCAGCACGACCACGCCCGCTATCGCGTATACCATGTATCCCGACGATTTGGCCAGCAGCTTGGATCCCCACAGGCACAGCGCCGCCGAGATCAGTATGGTGATTATGGCTGTCGTCCAGTAGTTTATGCCTAAAAAGCCCTCAAGCAGCTTGCCCTCGCCCGAAAACGCCAGGCCGCCCGCGCACATCATGGTCATCAAAAAGCATATATCGTACAGCACCGCGACGGCGCCGCCCGCCTTGTCGCCGTAGCATGAGCGCGCAAACGCCTTGTAGTTGGGCGTGTGGTGCTCGCGCGCGTATTCCAGCATGTAGTACATTACCCCGCCGGTCAAAAGCATGGCCAGCAGCGGCGTTACGAGCCCCACCCAGCCGTACTTTACGTACCACCTGACGCTGAACGCGCCGGTGGCAAAGCCCGGCCCGAAGTGGCTGCCCAGCCATACCGATGCAACGCCTAAAAACGTGGGGACTGCGGTTCGCCTGTTGCTCATGGCTCTGTCCTCCTCATTAGTCCTGCGCGTCGAACGACATGCGCGCTTCGATTTCATGTTTCATGCCCTGCGCCAGCGCAGCGTGCTTTGGATGGGTGAGATACGCAGAAAGCTGGTCGGGGCTGTCTATGCGCATGGACATCATTATGTCCGCGTTGGAATCGCGCACGGTCACGCACCTTTCAACGCGCGCGTCGTGCAGAAAGTCCAACTCCGACTCCAGCTCAGCATATACACTGCGGCATTTTTCAAACGCTGCATGAATGTCCGCGCCCGGCTTGAACTTCAAAAGGTTGTAATGGATCATATGACCGCCGCCCTTCATTTTTATACAAATACGATATACCCCAAAAGGCGCAATTGTCAAGCAATGTGATGAATAAAAATGCTGAAAATGCATTTGCAATGCATCAAAAAATTATATGGACGCATGTGCCGGGAGGCCGCATGTGCAGGAAATGCGCGGCCATATTGCATTAAGCTGAAGCGTATTTTGCCGCGCGGCCCAAATGGATGTTGACTTTACGCCGCGCGTCTGCTATCATGCACACAGAATACGGCGCGCATTCTGGCGCGGACGCTTTCCATAGAATAAATACGCCGACGCAGCGCGCGGCGGGATATGGGGGCTTGCAATTTATGAAAAATGTAGCGGAACTGGACAAAAACATGGCGGTTATGACCCGCGTAGACGATGAAACGCTGGTGTGGCACTCGGCGCGCGAGCAGCCGTTTAGGCTGGAGGGCCTGTACGACCCGTACGCGCCCGGCCCGTACCGCCGACTGCCCCAGGACGTGGCAGAGGCCACCAGCGAGGGCGTGGCAGATCTGGCGCTGTGCACTGCGGGCGGCCGCGTGCGCTTTAGGACAGATTCGCCTTACGTGGCCATACACGCCGAAATGAGCAGCGTGTGCCGCATGGATCACATGGCGTTTACCGGCATATTCGGCTTCGACCTCTATGTAAAGCATGAGGGCGAATGGATATTCAAAAACACGTTCAGGCCGCCGGAAGATCTGGTGGGCGGGTACGAATCCAAAATCATACTGCCCGCCGGCGAAAACGAGGTCATGATAAACTTCCCGCTGTACAACGGCGTGGACGTGCTCAGGATCGGCCTGCACAGGGATTGCGGCGTATATGCGCCCTGCGAATACCGCCACGCGGGCCGAGTGGTATACTACGGCTCGTCCATAACCCAGGGCGGCTGCGCGTCGCGCCCCGGCAACAGCTATCAGGCCATCATAAGCCGCATGCTGGACTGCGACCACATAAACCTGGGCTTTTCGGGCAACGGCAAGGGCGAAAAGGCGATAGTGGACTACATGGCGCGCATACCCGATATGAGAGTGTTCGTAAGCGATTACGACCATAACGCGCCCACCCCGGAGCACCTTCAGGCCACGCACATGCCGCTGTACGAGGCCATACGCGCCCGGAACCCCGAGCTGCCCATAATATTCGTCACGCGCCCCGACATCGACGTGCGTGTGGACGCGCCGGAAAAGATAGAGCAGACGGCAAAGTTCCGCGCGATAGTGCGCGCCACATACGATCACGCCCGCGCAAACGGCGACGAGCGCGTGGCCTTCATAGACGGCAGCACCTTATTTGACGGCCCCATGCGCGACAGCTGCACCGTGGACGGCTGCCACCCCAACGACCTTGGGTTCTGGCGCATGGCCAATGTGATAGGCGCGGAAGTGGCCAAGTGGCTGTAAGCGCGTTTTAAGCGAAAGGACAAAATAATCATATGAACATAAGAATGCCCGATATGGTAAGCATGTATCTGGAAGGCGCAGGCAGATTTGATTCTCTCCGGCATGAGGATGCAAAGATCAAGCTGAACCTCGAAAACGGCCGTCTGCATGTGCGGCTGGTAGCGGACACCACGCCCGTGCGCTTCATACGCCTGCGCTGGAACTTTACATCAGCCGAAATGCCGTCCGAACCCGTGCGTATAACCGGCGACTGCTGGGAACGCGGCTATGGCAATCTGGAGTGGCGCGGCATAGTTTCGCGGCGCTGTATGCCGTGGGTGTGCGCGGCTTCGACCGGAAGCGATATGGCGCTGGACGATACCGGGCGCATTACCTACTGCTATGGTGTGCGCGTGCGCTCGGGCGCAATGTGCTTCTGGCAATACGACGATACGGGCGTGACGCTGTGGCTGGACGTGCGCTGCGGCGGCGCGGGCGTGAAGCTGGGCGGGCGCGAACTTAATGCGGCCGAAGTCGTAATGGCTGAATATAAGAATATAAAGGCATTCGACGCCATGCACGCGTTCTACCGTACTCTTTGCAGCGACGTACTTCTGCCGTCTAAGCCCGTGTATGGCTTCAACAACTGGTACTATGCCTATGGCAATTCGTCGCACAGCGACATCATCCGCGACACGCGCTGGCTGAGCGATTTGTGCCGAGGCATAAACAACCGCCCGTTCATGGTTATAGACGACGGCTGGCAGCCCAACAAAACCGACTGGCCGTGGGACAGGGGCAACGAGCGCTTCCCGGACATGAAGGCGCTGGCCGACGAGATAAAGGCGCTGGACGTGCATCCCGGCCTGTGGGTAAGGTATCTGGCCAACCGCCAGCAGAAGATGCCGGGTGTGCCCGAGGAAGCCAAGATGATGCGCGACCATCAGTTCCTCGACCCGTCGCACCCGTTCGTGCGCGATCATGTGATTGACGTTACGCGCCGCATAGTCGATTGGGGCTATCAGCTGATTAAGCACGACTTTTCCACGTTCGACATGTTCGGCGTATGGGGACTGTACCGTCAGGACATGCTGGCCGAGGACGGCTGGCACTTCTACGACCAGAGCCGCACCAGCGCCGAAATAATAGTGGACTTCTACCGCGTGATACGCGAGGCGGCGGGCGAGGATACGCTCATACTGGGCTGCGACGTAATCGGCTTCCTGGCCGCGGGCCTGGTGCACCTCAACCGCACCGGATACGACACCAGCGGCCGCGAATGGGAAGGCACGCGCAGCGCGGGCGTAAACACGCTGGCGTTCCACATGACGCAGGAGGGCACGCTGTACGGTGCGGACGCGGACTGCGCGCCGTTTACCAGCAAGGTGCCGCAGAAGATGGCGCTCAAGTGGCTGGACATACTGGCAAAGAGCGGCACGGCGCTTTTCGTATCGCCCGAGCCGGGCGCGCTGGATACCGAAGGGCAGGATGCACTGCGCGCGGCCTTGGCGCGCGGCAGCGAGCAGCGCGACGTGCTCAAGCCGCTGGACTGGATGGAAAATACCTGCCCGCGCGTGTACGACCTCAACGGCACCCGCGTAACATACGACTGGCTGGAGCCGCAGGGCGTGGATAGTTTTAGGCCTTAACGCAATAATGCACCTGCGCGCGGTTGACAAATCGGCGCGCAAGTGGTATTCTGTTTTGCGCGAGTATGCTAAACGGCCGCATGCGTAACCAACCGCATGAGGAAAGTCCGAGCACCACAGGGCAGGATGCCGGGTAACGCCCGGTGGAGGCGACTCCAAGGCAAGTGCAACAGAGATATACCGCCCATGCAAATGGGTAAGGGTGGAAAGGTGAGGTAAGAGCTCACCGGCGGACTGGCGACTTTTCCGTCATGTAAACCCCATTCGGTGCAAGATGTAGCGGGAGTGCTATGGTGGCCCGCCGACTCCCCAGTATCGCTTGATCCATTCGGTGACGAGTGGACTAGATAGATGGCCGTTCACGACAGAACTCGGCTTACCGGCATATCTCGCAAATGAACACACAGGTGCGTTCATCGCTTTGATGAACGCGCCTTTTTTATGCTTTAAGGCAAAATTCAGGCTTTAAGCAAAAACTGCGGCGTAAATGCACAGCGCGATAGTGCGTGTGCAATCTTGCGCAAACGGCCTTAACGCGTAAGACAAAGCACAAGATTTGTCCTAAGACAAAAATGAAATTATGTCGCAAGAAAAGGCGGCTCTGTACGTTTTGAAGGAAAAAATTATATCGATAAATTGGTCACGAAATGCGCCAAAAGATTATCATATGTGGCGGAAAGCAGTCGTCAATTTACATTGCCGGACGCAAAATGCCGAAAAATGTGAAATTACGCGCTTGCAGGCTGATAAATTTTTGCATTTGTGGTCGCGAACGTTGAATACTGCTTCAAATTGTTGTATAATAAAAACGCTATGCGGCCTGAATCGCCGTACACACATACGTACTGGGAGGATACATAAAATGAGCAAACTGGTTGTGATGGATCACCCGCTGATACAGCATAAGGTATCGCTTATGCGCTCCAAGGATACCAGCACCAAGGCGTTCCGCGAGCTGCTCGACGAGGTGTCGATGCTGATGGCGTACGAAGTAACCCGCGATCTGCCGCTGGAGGATATTGAGGTAGAAACCCCCATTTGCAAGTGCACCGCCAAGGAAATCGCGGGCAAGAAGCTGGCCGTGGTGCCGATACTGCGTGCGGGCCTGGGCATGGTGGACGGCGTAACGCGCCTGGTTCCCTCGGCGCGCGTGGGTCACATCGGCCTGTACCGCGATCCTAACACCCTGGAGCCGGTCGAGTACTATTGCAAGCTCCCCAAGGACATCGAGGAGCGCGACATAATACTGGTCGATCCCATGCTGGCGACCGGCGGCTCGGCCGTGGCGGCTATCAGCTTCCTCAAGAAGCGCGGCTGCAAGTCGATCAAGATGATGAACCTGATCGCCGCGCCCGAGGGCATCAACCGCGTAATGAAGGAGCATCCCGACGTGGACGTATTCGTCGCCGCCGTCGATGAGAAGCTCAACGAGCATGGCTACATCGTACCCGGTCTGGGCGATGCGGGCGACCGTCTGTTTGGCACCAAGTGATGCCTGACGATATAATTTTTTAGAGCGGCTTAAATGCAGAAACCTGTGATTTCGGGCGGCGCTTTGCCGTGAATGCGCCATTTGCCATTGACAGACGATACGCCCACCCCGAACTTGCAGGTTTATATTTTAAGCCATGCTCAGAGGAAAGGAAGGTGAATAAGTTGTCCGAAAGCATAATGCTCCAGATTGAAAAGATGGAGCAGGAGGCGGACAATATCGTAAAGGACGCCTCCAGGCAGGCCCGCGACATGGTTAAGTCGGTCGACGAGGCCTGCATGGCGCAGGAACGCGCCGCAACGCGCGATATTCGCGACGAGGCGCAGCGTATGCTTGAGGAGCGCAGACAGAGCGTGCAGGGCGAGATTAAGCTGCTTAACGTGCGCCGCGCCGCTGAACGCGAGGCAATGTGTAAAGAAGCACGCCAGCGCGTCAACATGGCCGCGGATCTGATCTTCGAAAGGATTGTGAACAATGGCGATCGTTGAGATGAAGAAGATCAACCTGGTCGCGGTTACGTCCGACAGGAAAAAGCTGCTGCGCGCGCTGCAAAAGCTGGGCTGCGTACAGATTGAACCTGTGGGCGGCGAAGAGATGAAGCGTTGGGCCATTTCCGACGACGACGAGCTGGAACGTACCGAGCAGACGCTTACCCGCCTTAAATGGGCGATAGGCAAGCTGAGCAAATTCGATACGGCAAAAAAGAGCCTGCTCGCGCCGAGGGCGACCGCCGGTGACGACGAGGTTGCCGCCGCATGGGCGTCGATGAACGAATCAATGGAAACCATCGACGCGCTGGAGGCGATCGACCGCCGCCACATGGAGGCCAAGTCCGAGGAAAGCCGGCTACTGACGCGCATAGCGCAGCTTAATCCCTACCGGGCGCTTATGGAACCGCTCGAACTGATCGGCCAGACGCGGCTTACAATGGCCGCGCTGGGGCTTATGGATGCGCGCCGCGTGGACGAAACACGCGCCGCCATCGAGGAGGCCGGATTGGCCGGACGGTTCGATGTGGTGTCCACCGACAAGGACGGTGCGCATATATTTGCGGTAAGCCCCCTGGACGAGTGGAATAAGTTTAACCGCGTACTCAAGGATTCCGACTTCAATCAGGAAAACTTCTCCGAATACACCGGCACACCCGCCGCCAATATCGAAAAGCTGAAGGAGCGCATAAACGAACTGCGCCAGAGTCATGCTCAGCTGGACGATCAGGCACGCTCGATGTGCGACCAGCTCCAGCGGCTCAAGGTGCTGTACGACGTGATATCGCTCGAACGCGACCGTGAACGCGCCGGTACGCTGCTGGCGGGCACCAGGGCGGCGTTCATGATGACCGGCTGGGTTCCGGCCGAAAACGCCGACGAGGTGGACAAGCGTCTGCACGAGGTTTCGCCCAGCTGCGTGGTCGAACTGCTCGACCCGGCGGACGACGAAAACCCGCCCACGATGCTTAAAAACAATAAGTTCCTGGCCCCCTATCAGTCGATAATCGCGATGTACTCGCTGCCCAATTACCGCGGCATAGACCCGACGCTCGTAATGACGCCGTTCTTCATATGCTTCTTTGGCATGATGGTGTCCGACGCGGGCTACGGCGTGCTGATGGGTATAATCGCGGCGCTGGCGGTAAAACTGCTCAAGCCCCGCGGAACCATCGGCGACATTGCAAAGATACTCGTCGCCGGCGGCGCTGCAACGCTTTTCTGGGGCGTGCTTTACGGCGGCTGGTTCGGCATAAACGTGCCCGCGATACTGTTCGCGCCCATGGATAAGCCGCTTGAGATGATGATACTGTGCGTGGGCCTGGGCATGGTGCACATAATCGCCAGCCTTTGCGTGGCCGCGTACATGAACTTTAAGCGGCATAAACCTATGGACGCGGTGTTCGACCAGTTCTCGTGGATCGCGGCCTTGCTGGGCGTCGTGATGCTGGCGCTGCCCATGGCGGGCTTCCCGGCCGTGTTCAGCGAGATCGGCAAGTACATGGCGCTGGCGGGCGTGGCGGTGATCGTGCTGTTCGGCGCGCGCGATAAGAAGAATATTATCATGCGCATCGGCGGCGGTCTGGGCAAGCTCTACGGCGTGTCCAGCTACCTGAGCGATTTGCTCTCGTACGCGCGACTGTTCGGCATGGGCCTTGCTACCGGCGTTATCGGCATGGTCATAAACCTTGTCGCCAACATGCTGTGGGAAAGCGGCGTCGTGGGCATGATACTGGCCGCAGTCATATTCGTGGGCGGCCATATATTCAACCTTGCGATAAACGCTCTGGGCGCATACGTCCATTCCTGCCGCCTGCAGTACATCGAGTTCTTCTCCCGCTTCTATGAAGACGGCGGGCGCGCGTTCAAGCCGCTGTGCAATAAGACCAAGTACGTCGATATAGCGCAGAAGGAAGCGGCCTGAAGCCTTAACTCAAAAACGAATCAGACGGGTAATAAGCCCGTAAATTGAGATTTAGGAGGAATTACACAATGGAACTTGGACAGATAATCGCGTTGATAGGCGCGGCCCTGGCGGTAGTCATGGGCGGTATCGGCTCGGCTTACGGCGTGCGCATCGCTGGTCAGGCGACTGCGGGCGTTGTTGCGGAAAATGACGAAGCTTTCGGTAAGTGCCTTGTTCTGCAGGTTCTGCCCGGTACTCAGGGTATATACGGCTTCCTGATCGGCTTTATCGTGCTGATTAAGACCAACGTCCTGGGCGGCATGATCTCCCTTACCACTCAGCAGGGCTGGGCTGTGTTCGTATCCTGCCTGCCCATCGCGATAGTGGGCCTTATCTCGGCTGTGTATCAGGGCATGGTTGCCTCCGCTGCGATCGGCATGGTCGGCCGCAACGCCGAGGCTTCCGGTAAAGGTATAGTCATGACCGTTATGGTTGAGACCTACGCGGTTCTGGCGCTGCTGGCTTCCTTCCTGATGGTGTGGTTCATAATCTAAATGACCGCACGTCCCAAGGAAGGAGGGAGGCAGACTTGCTAAGTACTGATTCCATACGCAATAAGATACTCGAAGATGCGCGCAAAAGCGCGACGCAGATACTTTCCGACGCCGACGTGCGCGCGCAGAAGAACCGCGCCGCCAGCGATAAGCGCATCGCCGACGCGCGCGCAAAGGCGATGAGCGACGCGCAGGCGCAGGGCGACGAAATGCGCGACCGTATGCTGCGCATGGCGGAGCTGGACATGCGCAAGGAGCTGCTCGGCTCCAAGCGCGAGGTCATAAGCGAGGCGTTTCAAAAGGCACTCGAACGTATGCGCACGATGGACGTGGCGACGGCGCGCGAGTTTGCGCGAAAGCAGCTGATAGCCAGCGCGTCAGGCACCGAGACGGTTGTGTTCTCCAAGGCCGACGAGCGCATATTCACGCCCGAGTTTATCGAAAGCGTTAACGAGGAGCTGAAGAAGCTGGGCCGCAAGGGTCAGCTCAAGGTGGGCAGCGAGCGGCGCGAGACCGGCGGCGGGTTTATACTCAGCGACGGCGGCGCGGACATAATGTGCACCTACGAAGCGCTGATGAGCGAGGCGCGCGCCGGTATAGAGGGCGACGTGCTCAAGCTCCTTTTCCCGGAACAATGACGACTGCGCCCGGGGCTGCGGCTCATGGGCGGGAGATGATGTGAATTATGGCAACGAGTCAGGCATATGCGGTTGGCCGCGTGCGAGTGCTCGAAAGGGGACTGTTGGGCCGCGCCGGGCTGGAAAGACTGCTTGCGGCCCGTACGCCGCAGGAGTTTTGCCGTATGCTGGGCGAGATGGGCTGGGGCGACGCGTCCAATCAGCGCGAGGTTGAGGAACTGGCCGAGCGCCATGTGCGCGACGCCAGCGAGCTGATGGCCGAGGCCGCCAGCGACCGGCGCGTGACGGACTGCTTCGGATACCGCTACGACGCGCATAACCTAAAGCTGCTGCTCAAGGCGCAGGCGCTGGGGCGAATCGGCGAGGCGGACAGTCTGCCGCTGATGCACGGCGGCACGGTGAGCGCCGACGACGCGGTTAAGGCCGTGCGCGACGGTCACTTCGACGCCTTCGCTCCCGAGCTAAAACAGACCGCCGAGGAACTGATTGGCGAAACCGCGGTTAAGGTGGATCCGCTTGCGATTGACGCAAGGCTGGATCAGGCCACCTACCGCCAGATTGAGCGCAATCTAAGGCACGGCGCGCCCCGCGAGATACGCGATTACTTTATCGCACAGGTGGACTTGACCAATCTGCTTATCAGGCTGCGCGTGCGCGCTATGGGGCGCACGGGCGAGTTCGCACGTAAGCTCATGCTGCCCGGCGGCAAGGTGAACATCGAAAAGCTGGCCGCCGCCGAAAGCATCGCCGACCTGCGCGAACTATATGATGGCAAGGACTACTGGCCGCGCCTGAGGCGCGTGCTGGAGGAGAGCGAACAGACGGGCGATCTCACGCCGGTTGAAAAGCTGCGCGACGACTATCTTAAGGATATGATCGAGAAGCACCGGTACGAGCCGCTCAGTATGCTTCCGCTGGTGGGCTATATGATCGCGCGCGAGCGCGAAGCCGCAGCGGTGCGCATGATTATGACCGCGCTGATAAACCGCTTCCCGGTGGACAAGCTGCGCGAAAGGCTGCGTGATATGTATGGCAACTAAGATGGCGGCTGTGGGCGAGCGCGACGCGGTATTGGCGTTTCAGGCGGTAGGACTGCGCGTGGAACCCGTGGAAACGCCCGAAGAAGCGTCCCACGCGGTTAACGCGCTGGCTAAAGAGGGGTATTCGATAATCCTTGTGACCGAGCGCACCGCGCAGGGCATTGAGGAGACAATATCCAAGTACAAAACCATGCCCACCCCGGCGATAATACCCATACCCGGTGCGGGCGGCACCAGCGGCTACGCGCGCGCGGCGATGAAGGCCAATATGGAAAAGGCCGTGGGCGCGGACATATTGATGAATCAGTGAGGCGCGTCCGGCGCGGACGCAAATGCCGCGCGCGGCGAAATAACAGCGCGCCGCGGCATCTGAAAGTGGGGTAAGTGTAAATAATGCAGCAGGGAACCATAGTAAAGGTTGCCGGCCCGCTGATAGTCGCCTCCGGAATGGGCGACAGCCGTATGTATGACGTGGTGCGCGTGTCCGATAAGCGCCTGGTTGGCGAAATTATCGAGCTGCGCGGCGACCGCGCGTCCATACAGGTTTATGAAGAGACCAGCGGCCTGGGGCCGGGCGACCCGGTAACATCCACCGGCTCGCCGCTTTCGGTCGAACTGGGGCCGGGACTTATTGAATCGATATTCGATGGTATACAGCGCCCGCTGACCACGATATATGCTCAGGCGGGCGACCGCATCACGCGCGGCGTGGACGTTAAGTCGCTGGATCACGACAAGAAGTGGAACTTCAAGGCGCGCGCCCAAAAGGGCGACATTGTTAAGGGCGGCGACATAATCGGCGTTGTGCAGGAAACATCGGTAGTGGAGCACCGCATAATGGTGCCCGCCGAATACGAGGGCGAAATCACCGCGATCAAGTCCGGCTCCTACACGCTGGACGAAACCGTGGCCACGCTCAAGACCGCAAACGGCACCGTCAATCTGACCATGCTTCAGCGCTGGCCGGTGCGCCGCGGCCGTCCCTATAAAGAAAAGATCGCGCCCGATCAGCCCATGGTGACCGGCCAGCGCGTAATCGACACGTTCTTCCCGATCGCGCGCGGCGGCGTGGCGGCAGTGCCCGGCCCGTTCGGCAGCGGCAAGACCGTGGTTCAGCATCAGCTTGCAAAGTGGGCTGATGCGGACATAATCGTATACGTAGGCTGCGGCGAGCGCGGCAACGAGATGACCGACGTTCTGATGGAGTTCCCGGAGCTGCACGATCCGCGCACCGGCGAAAGCCTGATGAAGCGTACCGTGCTTATCGCCAACACCTCCGACATGCCCGTTGCGGCGCGCGAAGCGTCGATATACACCGGCATAACCATCGCCGAGTACTTCCGCGATATGGGCTATAAGGTGGCTATCATGGCCGACTCCACGTCGCGCTGGGCCGAGGCTCTGCGTGAAATGTCCGGCCGTCTTGAAGAAATGCCCGGTGAAGAAGGCTATCCGGCCTACCTCGCCAGCCGCATCGCCGAGTTCTACGAGCGCGCGGGCTGGGTCGAGTGCCTGGGCAGCGACGGCCGCACCGGCGCGATATCCGCAATCGGCGCGGTTTCCCCGCCCGGCGGCGATATATCCGAACCCGTAAGCCAGGCCACGCTGCGCATAGTAAAGGTGTTCTGGGGTCTGAGCGCGTCGCTGGCGTATAAGCGCCACTTCCCGGCCATCGACTGGCTGCAGAGCTATTCGCTGTACGTGGACAGGCTGTCGCGCTGGTTCAACGACAACGTTGCGCCCGACTGGATGCAGCTGCGTCAGCAGGCATTGGCCACGCTTCAGGATGAGTCCGAGCTTAACGAAATCGTTCAGCTGGTCGGTATCGACGCGCTGAGCTGGAAGGACAGGCTCAAGCTGGAAGTCGCGCGCATGATCCGCGAGGACTACCTGCACCAGAACGCGTTCGACGAGGTGGATACCTATACCTCGCTCGAAAAGCAGTACCGTATGCTCCGCCTTATCATTCAGTACCTCGAGCGCGGCTCGGCGGCGCTGGACGCGGGCGCGGATCTTAGCAAGGTGACGGGCCTTAAGGTGCGCGAGCGCATTGGCCGCGCCAAGTATATACCCGAGGAAGACATACGCGACTTTGACAGCATAGAGAGCGAGCTTAGCGACCAGATGAGCGCGCTGACGGAGGGCGTTTGACGATGCTTAAAGAATATTCTACTATACGCGAGGTCGTCGGCCCGCTGATGCTGGTCGAGGGCGTAAGCGGCGTAAAGTACGACGAACTGGTCGAGATTGAACAGGCAAACGGCGAGAAGCGCTCCGGCCGCGTGCTGGAGGTGGACGGCGATAAGGCGATGGTGCAGCTGTTCGAAAGCAGCCAGGGCCTTAAAATATCCACGAGCAAGGCGCGCTTCCTGGGCCGCAGTATAGAGCTGAGCGTGTCCATGGATATGCTGGGGCGCGTATTTGACGGCATGGGCCGCCCGCGCGACAATGGCCCCGAGATTATCCCCGAAATGCGGCTGGATATGAACGGTTCGCCCATCAACCCCGCGGCGCGCGACTACCCCAGCGAGTTCATTCAGACCGGTATATCGGCCATCGACGGCCTTAACACGCTGGTTCGCGGCCAGAAGCTGCCCGTGTTCTCGGGAAGCGGCCTGCCCCACGCACAGCTGGCGGCGCAGATCGCGCGTCAGGCCAAGGTGCTGGGCGGCGATTCCAGCAACTTCGCCGTCGTGTTCGGCGCGATAGGCATTACGTTTGAGGAAGCCGACTTCTTCATAAGCGACTTCCGCCGCACCGGCGCTATCGAGCGCGCCGTGCTGTTCATGAACCTGGCGAACGACCCGGCCATTGAGCGTATCGCGACCCCGCGCATGGCGCTGACCGCGGCCGAATACCTGGCTTATGAAAAGGGTATGCACGTACTGGTTATACTTACCGATATAACCAACTACGCCGAGGCGCTGCGCGAGGTTTCCGCCGCGCGCAAGGAAGTGCCCGGCCGCCGCGGCTATCCGGGCTATCTGTACACCGACCTTGCGACGATGTACGAGCGCGCGGGCCGTATCCGCGGCAAGAGCGGTTCGGTAACGCAGATACCGATACTGACCATGCCCGAGGACGACAAGACCCACCCGATTCCCGACCTGACCGGCTATATAACCGAGGGTCAGATAATACTTTCGCGCGAACTCTACCGTCGCGGCATAGAGCCGCCGATAGACGTGCTGCCGTCGCTGAGCCGTCTGAAGGACAAGGGCATAGGCGCGGGCAAGACGCGCGAGGACCATGCGCCCACTATGAACCAGCTGTTCGCGGCGTATTCGCGCGGTAAGGAAGCCAAGGAGTTGGCCGTAATACTGGGCGACGCGGCGCTGTCGGACGAGGATAAGCTCTACGCAAAGTTCGCCGAGGCGTTCGAGGAAAAGTACGTGTCGCAGGGCTACGACACCAACCGCTCGATCGAGGAGACGCTGAACCTGGGCTGGGAGCTGCTTAAAATACTGCCAAGGTCTGAGCTGAAGCGTATCCGCGACGATATGCTGGATAAGTACATGGGCCCGGCGGAAGGTGATGAATAATGGCGGGCACGCTGACGGTCAACCCCACGCGAATGGAGCTGACGCGCCTGAAGCGCCGGCTCAAAACCGCCACGCGCGGCCATAAGCTGCTAAAGGACAAGCGCGATGAAATGATGCGCCGCTTCGTGCTGCTTATACGCGAGAATCAGCGCATAAGGCTGCAGGTAGAGGAAAAGCTGGGCATGGCGCTGGGCGAGTTCGCGATATGCCGCGGCGCAATGGATTCGGCCATGCTGGAGCAGGCGCTTATGTACCCGGTGCGCACCGCCGACGTCGAAGTGGGCACGACCAATATAATGTCGGTCAAGGTGCCTACGTTCGCCATCGACAAGGAAGCTCTGGGCGAAACGCAGCTCAGCTACGGCCTTGTGCAGACTTCGGCGCAGCTGGACGGCGCGATAGAACAGCTCGCGGACGTGCTGCCCGACCTGATCGCGCTGGCGCAGATCGAAAAGACCTGCGACATGCTGGCCGATGAGATCGAAAAGACGCGCCGCCGCGTAAACGCGCTGGAATACGTGATGATACCGCAGTTTGAACAGACCATACGCATGATAACCATGAAGCTGGAGGAAAACGAACGCGGCACCACCACGCGCCTTATGAAGGTAAAGAGCATGATAGCCGAACGCGATGCGGCCGGCTGATATGTGCGGTATACGTCCCGGAAGCATTTGCTTTCGGGGCGTTTTTGTATGGAAGGGAAAATTGTTTTTGGTACAGGCAGACTTTAAGCAGACGTGGTTTGTACTGTGCTTAGGCAGGGCTGTACCTGATGTTTAATCGAATCGGCGGATTTTGACTGCCTGAAAGCATACGGATTTTAAGGTGGGAAGCGCTGGTGGCCTTAAACGAAGCCCGGATATGCAAAGCGCCTCGCGCGTGCAGCCTTAACCAGCCGCACGCGCGGGACGTATTTCTTCATGCCAGGCTATAAGCGCGCGTTATTGCACGCCCACGAACTTCTGCTTTACCTTGTCGATCTGCGGCTGTTGCGCCTGTTCAGACGGATACCAGCCGCTTTGCGCCATCTGGCCGTATATATTTTGCTGCATACATAGCGACTGACTAAGCGCCTGATCGAACGCGCCGTGTATATTCGCGGTGCTGCTTTCTATCGCGCCGTGCATGTACAGGTCGCATACGCCCTTTTCGGTCTGAAGCAGGTCTTCCATTATCGTCTTATCATTCTTCATACCTAACGCCTCCTTATATCAGATTGTACAGGGTGTTGAATAGCTGCTGATGCTGCTGGCCCAACTGGCGCGCGAGGTTTTTCAGGTTCTGATCGGACAGCGCCTGCTCGGCCTGGCGGCACTGCGTCATCAGAAACTGCTCGTGCCCCAGCGCGTCCTCAATGTACATAAGCTCCTTGGGACTCATTAAAACCACCTCCGCATTTAATGATGCGCAATGCGCGCCGCCGCAATCCGCGCAAAAAATTGGCAGGAAAGTATGGGTAGTGCGCGACTTAAAATGGCAATCTCAGGCGCGAATTGAACTGCTCTTGCATTGCAAAGCTTAACTCAGCGCGCTTCAACTTGCGAAAAATCCACTCGGATTTTTTTCGTATTTTCAGCCTGAGATGCGCTCTCTATGCGCGCCGAGAGCAAACGCATCGCGCATTCGGCAGGCGCGTTTAATATTAAGGCGGGTTCGAATGGCAGGGCAAACTATATACGCATAATAGCAATTAATTTACTTGACTTACACCAATACATGACATATAATTTACTTATAATTGACGTGTGGGGTAATGAATATGAGATACTCATTACAAAAGGAGCGCCAATACCTGTTCAGTCCCGCGGCCATGATCTCGCTCAAGCTGGACATTTCAGGCACTAGCGACGCGGCCGAGGTGCGCCGCGCAATCAAGGACGCGCTGAAGGCAAACGAGCTTATGAACACCCATATTGTTATATCCGCCGACGGCGAGGCGTATTTCGAGACGATGGACGAGCCGTGCTGCCCGATAGAAGTCACCGACTGCGAATGGCGGCAGGCGCTTGAAAACAGCGAACGCCGCCCGTTCGATCTGGCCGAGGGCGAGCTGGCGCGGTTTTACATAGTGCGCGGCGCGCCGATGCGGCTGCTTATATGCGCGCACAGGCTGATCGGCGACGGCGGCACACTTATACGGCTGGCGGGGGATATAATGGCGGCGCTGAGCGGCGCGCATGTGTCGCAGCGCCCGATTGCGCTGTGCAAGCCGGATAAGCTGTCCGGCTCCCTGCCCATAAGCGTGCAGCTCAACACGCGCATGATGAACCTGCGCTGGCAGTTTGCAAAGCGCGCGTTCGATTTCCGCGACCTCAAGCGCCTGAGCGACATGTACCCGGTGCGCGACGCGATATTGCTCAGGCGCTCGGTAAACTGCATTGGCCCGACCGTGCCCGACGTATGCGCGCTGAGCGCGGCGGCGCTGATGAGCGTGCCGGGCGGTGCGGATTACGGCGTGGTCGTGGTGCACGGCGGCGACGTGGCGCGTATGGGGGATTATTCGTCCGAGCTGGTTATAGGCCGCAAGTACGACGATGCCCGCGATGTGGACGCAAACGCGGCGGCGCTCCGGGAGGAGCTGGACTTACTGTGCGCCGATCCGGGCACGCTCAATTACAATGCAAAGTATCTGCACGCGCTTGCACCCACGCTGATAGACGCGGCGTACTTTGCCGCGTATGACGAGTACGGCGACCCGATCGCGCGGCGGCTGTCCCACATGCGCGGGCTGTCCGGACGCGCGCGCCGGGTGGAGCTGCATTCGCCGTCGTGCGCGCTGCTGAATAGCGACTTCGATGGATACCGCGTGGACGACTGCACGCTGATACCGCCGCTCAGTCCGGGGGCGAGGCGCTCGGTTGGCGTAGCGCGGCTGGGCAATCGGGTGACGCTGACGCTGCGCGCCTCTGGCAGCGAGAATCAGCAGGCCGAACGCGACGCGCTGGACGCGGTGGCGGCGGCTATTGCCTGAACATCGAAAAAATCCGGCACATGCAATTCCGGGCGGCATTATGCCGTTAAGCTCGACTTGCACGGATACGCTTTAAGACTTCTTAATTGCATTATCCGATTGAGGCGAATTCGAAGCGCACTTTCTCTTTATGACTATATAAATGGAAGGCGCGCTTTATTACATGTGGAAATTACAAAATTGAAAACGTCCATTGAAATTATAGCGGCGGGATGCTATAATGCAGGAGTAAAATGATGACTGGAGCGATGAGGTTTGACGGAAGCGCAGATGCGTGAAATGGCGGCGCAATTCGGGTATGCGCGTCTGGGCTTTTGCTCGACGGAACCGTTTAACGAATGGGAGGCACGCAAGCCGCGCGCGCATAAGACCGCGCAGCGCCTGTGCAGCGCGCCGCTCGAACTCGCGCCGTGGGCAAAGGCGCTGTGCATTGTGGTCGCGCCGTACCGGCTGTATCGCCGGGGTGAGGGCGCGGCGGTTTCGGCCTATTATGTCGAATACAACGCCGTACACGCGCGCGGCGAGGAGTTTGTTAAAGCGCTGAACGCGCGCGGCGTTCAGGCGGAATCGCTTGAGATACCGCTGAAGCCCGCCGCAATTCGCGCGGGGCTGGGCGCATTCGGCAAAAACTCCATCGTGCGCATACACGGCATGGGCAGCTGCGTCATGCTGCGCTGCATCGCGCTGGGCGATGGCTTTGAGTGCGAACGCGACTATCCGGGCGGCGAGGGGTATGAGTATGCCGACTGCGGCAAGTGCCGCCGCTGCATCGACGCGTGCCCATCCGGGGCTTTGAGCGAAAGCGGCATGGACCACACGCGCTGTCTGCGCGCGCACATGTTTCAGGGGCCGCCCACGCCCGAGGAGTTTCGGCCGCTGATGGGAAACCGGCTGCTGGGCTGCGAAGAATGCCTGCGCGCCTGTCCGCACAACGCGCGCGCATATGCGGACGCTCTGGAGCCGCCCAATGAACTTAAACGCATACTTGATATACGCCGCGCATTTGACACCGACACGCGCGCGGAGTATATGAAGGAGTTCGGCGCTTTATTAGGCTGGAATATGGCGATACCCAACCGCGTGCTGGCACAGGCGATAATCGTCGCGGCCAACCTGAACATGCGCGAACTGATTCCACTGATAGAGCCGCTTATGCAAAGCAAGTCCGCGGCAGTGAGCGAACATGCGCGCTGGGCGCTGGACAGGCTGGCTGAACAATAGGTTGCTCATGGCGGCGCGAGACTTATACTTTGTGCTTAACCTGCCCCTGAGCTATTCAGGGAAAGGATATACTAGAGTGTGTCTCAAAAATTCCGGAGTACGCAATTTCGGGCGTCGCTGCGCCATTTCTGCGTCACAAAGCTCGACTTAGCGCTGCTAAGTCTTCGGATTTCTTCCTTGAACTGACACAAAATCTGCTCGAACTTGCGGATTTCTCTTTTTGAGAAACACTCTAGGAACACACCTGATTATTTTAAGGAGGACAGACTATGTTCTATCCCAAGAACAAATCAAAAAAGCTGGACAAAAAACTGTTTGAAAACCCGACCAGCGAATACCGCGGTACGCCTTTTTGGGCGTGGAACTGCAAGCTGGACAAGGAAGACCTGCTCTGGCAGATCGACGTGCTGAAAGAAATGGGCTTCGGCGGGTTCCACATGCATTCGCGCGCGGGCATGGCCACGCCCTACCTGACCGACGAGTTCATGGACCTTATCAAATCCTGCCGCGACAAGGCCGAAAAGAACAAGATGCTGTGCTACCTGTACGACGAGGATCGCTGGCCCTCGGGCGCGGCGGGCGGACTTGTCACCAAGGACAAGCAGTACCGTGCGCGCTACCTGCTGATGACCCCGCAGCCGTACAGCGGCGGCGATAACGACGCGAGTCTGGACTCGAGCGCCGCAGTAAAGCGCGCCGAAAACGGCGAGCTGCTGGCGCGCTTCGACGTGACGCTCGACCACGGTTATCTGAAGGAATATCACCGTCTGGCCGACGGCGAAAGCGCGGGCGACAATACGTGGTATGCTTATCTGGAGACGATGGCCGAAAGCCCGTGGTACAACAACCAGACCTACCTCAACACCCTTGACAAGCCCTCGGTAGAGCGTTTTGTCGAGGTAACGCATGAGGCGTATCTGAAGGCGGTGGGCGACAGCTTCGGCGGCGTTGTGCCTTCGATATTCACCGACGAGCCGCAGTTCACCCGCAAGCAGACGCTCTCGTTCGCCGACGCAAAGGAGGACGTCACGCTGCCCTTCACATACGATCTGGCCGACACCTTCCGCGCGGCGTACGGCGAGGAGCTTATCGACCACCTGCCCGAGCTGCTGTGGGATCTGCCCGACGGCAAGACATCGGTTATCCGCTATCACTATCACGATCATATATCCGAGCGCTTCGCGTCGGCGTTTGCCGATACGGTGGGCGGCTGGTGCCGCGATCACGGCATAATGCTGACCGGTCACATGATGGAGGAACCTACCCTGCGCAGTCAGACCGCCGCACTGGGCGACTGTATGCGCTCCTATCGCTCGTTCCAGCTGCCCGGCATAGACATGCTGTGCGACCATCGCGAGTTTACCACCGCCAAGCAGGCGCAGTCCGCGTCGCAGCAGTACGGCTGCCCCGGCGTGCTGAGCGAATTGTACGGCGTTACCAACTGGGACTACGACTTCCGCGGTCATAAGTCGCAGGGCGACTGGCAGGCGGCGCTGGGCGTTACCGTGCGCGTGCCGCACCTGAGCTGGGTATCGATGGGCGGCGAGGCTAAGCGCGACTATCCGGCCTCGATCAACTATCAGTCGCCGTGGTACAAGGACTATTCCTACGTCGAAAACTACTTCGCGCGCGTGAACACCGCCATGACGCGCGGCAAGCCCATAGTGTCCGTGGGCGTTGTGCATCCGGTGGAAAGCTACTGGCTGCACTGGGGCCCCAACGAGCAGACCGCCGCCGTGCGTCAGGAGATGGACGACCATTTCGTAAGCATGGCCGAATGGCTGGTCACGGGTCTGGTGGACTTCAACTACATAAGCGAATCGCTGCTGCCCGGCCAGTGCGAAAAGGGCTCCAAGCCCCTCAAGGTCGGCAAGATGCAGTATTCCACCGTGATTGTGCCCGATATGGAGACTATCCGCTCCACAACGCTCGACCGGCTGGAGGCGTTCCAGCGCGGCGGCGGCCGACTGATATTCGCGGGCCGCATACCCACGCTGGTTGACGCACAGCCCTCCGACCGCGCGATGAAGCTGGCCAAGCGTGCAAAGGTTGTTTCGTTCAGCCGCAACGCAATACTGGAGGCGCTTTCCGACGAGCGCCAGATCGACATCCGCATAGAGAACGGCTCGCGCCCGAATAACCTTTTGAGCCAGTACCGTCAGGACGGCCATGACCGCTGGCTGTTCATAGCACACGCCTTCAAGCCCAAGAACCCAGATAAGACCGAGCGCCATACCATGACGCTGCGCATACGCGGCGAATTCGAGGCGTGCCAGTACGACGCGATGGACGGCCGGATTAAGCCGGTCGACTATACGCATCAGGACGGCGAGACGGTGGTCAAGTTCGTGATGGATGGCTACGACAGCCTGCTTCTGCACCTGACCGAAACCGTGGAACAGCCCGCCGCGGCGCTGGCAAACGCGCCCGTGCCGGACGGCAAGCGCCTGAGTGGCAGCGCCCTTATCGAGCTGGACGAGCCGAACGTGCTGATGCTGGACATGGCCGAGTACAAGCTGGACGACGGCGAATGGCAGGGGCGCGAGGAGCTTTTGCGCATCGACGAGGCGGCGCGCCGCAAGTGGAACATCCCGCTGCGCGGACGCAACTATGCCCAGCCGTGGGTTGACGCGGGCAAGACATTTAACGACGGCAAGCACACGGTGCACCTGCGCTTTGCGTTCGACAGCGAGGTGGCCGTGGCCGCGCCCGAACTTGCGATTGAGGAGATCGAAAACGCGACCGTGCGCTTCGACGGCAAGCCGGTCGAGCTGAAGGCCAACGGCTGGTTCGTGGATAAGGCGATAAAGCGCTGCGCACTGCCGGGCTTCACCTCGGGCAGGCATACCATTGAGGTGGACATCGACTTCAAGCGGCGCGGCAATATCGAGTGGTGCTACCTGCTGGGCGATTTCGGCGTAAAGCTGCTGGGCGACAGGGGAATACTGACCGCGCCCGTGCGCGAGCTGGGCATCGGCGACTGGGCCGCGCAGGGTCTGCCGTTCTACGCGGGCAGCGTGACATACCTTTACGATGTTGAGGCGGGCGACAACGGCATCACGCTGCACACGCCGTTGTATCGCGGCGCGGCGATCGAAGTCACGCTCGACGGCGTGCGTCAGGGCCTGATAGCATACGCGCCATACGCAATGCACATGGACGCGGCCAAGGGCGCGCACCGCATAGGCATAAAGGTGTACGGCAACCGC
Source organism: uncultured Eubacteriales bacterium (assembly GCA_948467645.1). GTDB lineage: Bacteria > Bacillota > Clostridia > Christensenellales > Aristaeellaceae > Fimadaptatus. The sequence continues at coordinate 30,051 of CAOKFD010000031.1, forward strand.
ATAAACGCCTTCGGCCCGGTGCATAACGCCAACCGCGAGTGGCCGTACTACGGCCCGGACAGCTGGCACAGCGAGGGCGTGGAGTGGAGCTACTCCTACCGCCTGTGGCAGATGGGTCTGCTCTCGGAGCCGGACGTAACCGTCTGATAGATTAAATATGCACAGGTAGTCAACGCGTCGGGCGCGGCTTACTTTAGAGCCGCGCTCGATTCGCGCTTTGAGCAGGTTTCAAGGGCGCGCTGATATACGGACTGCTAGAGTGTGTCTCAAAAATTCCTTAATCCGCAATTTCGGACATCGCTGCGCCATTTCTGCGTCACAAAGCTCGACTTAGCGCTGCTAAGCCTTCGGGTCTCTTCATTGAACTGACACAAAATCTGCTCGAACTTGCGGATTGTCCCGCTTGAGACACACTCTAGTGATCGGAGCCTGCGATTAATGCCTCATCCGAAAGTATTAACAAAACCAGACTGTGTTTATTTGTTAAAGACCTGATATGATTAAGGTATACTTCAAACGCAAGCACATAAAAGCACTTAAATGGAGGAAGAAATCATGCGCTCAAATCCGACGCGATCGGCATTTATAATAATCGACATGGAGAACGGATTCATTTCGCCCGAGTCCGCGCATTGCATAGCGGGTGCGCGCGCGACGGTGTCCGCGTGCGGCCGCGCGCTGGAGGCCGCGCGCAGGAAGGGCATACCCGTGTTTTTCGTAAAGCGCATATACCGCGGCGACGGCAGCGACGTGGAACTGACTCGATACGAGGGTTGGCAAAGCGGCGGCAGGGCGATGCGCCCCGCGTCGCGCGGCCTTAACGGCGCGGACGTGCCCGAGGAGCTGAGACCGCAGCCGGGCGACTATACGATAATCAAGCCGCGCTGGAGCGCGTTTTTCGGCACGGAGCTGGATCTGATACTGCGCAGACTGGGCGTGCGCACGGTGATACTGGCAGGTACGACTACGCCTAACTGCGTGCGCACGACGTGCTATGACGCGAACGCGCTGGACTATAACGTGGTCGTGGTGGAGGACTGCTGTTCGTCACAGACCGAGGACATACAGCGCGCGAACATCGCGGACATGGCGCGCATGGGCGCGCTGATAATGAGCGAGAGCGAGTTTGAAAGCTACGACGAAACCACGGTAGAGGACATGGCCGAAGTGATACGCGAACGCGAGGCGCGCAATGGGTTTATGCCGGAGCCGTTTGATGAGCATTCGGCGGGGTGGCCGGATCTGTGGTGACGAAAGCGAGAGCAGAATGAATAATGCATAATTCATAATGCGTAATGCGTAATTAGGAACGTCGCGGCAAGGCCGCATAGCGCCGCGCGCAGATGAGCGCCGCTCTCCGGGCATGTAAGGCGCTCGTGCAGAGGCGCGATAAATACGGTGCAGCTTCCGCGCCCGCTCTGGTTTATGGCGGGCGGAATGCGGAATCAGGGACGGCGCGGCAGTATCGCATACCGCCGTACACAGATAAATGCCGTTCTCCGGGCGTGTAAGGCGCTCGTGCAGAAGCCGCGATAAATACGGCGCAGCTTCCGCGCCCGCTCTGGTTTATGGCGGGCGGAATGCGGAATCAGGGACGG
>CAOKFD010000032.1:0-31422 GCA_948467645.1 uncultured Eubacteriales bacterium
AAATAATAGAAAATCATTTAAGAAAACCAAACGCAAGAAAGAATAGAAAGATAGACCAAAGGCGAATACAAGCGCGCATCGAAAGAACGCTCAAAGAATCGCCGCGAAAGAACACAAAAGAATGTTAGCCATATTCAGCGGCATAACGAAAGAAAGCGCTCATCAGGAAGCAACGCCAGAAAGTTGCTAACCAGCCGCGCCGCGAAAGAACGCCCATAAAAAAACCACAGCCAATAATATCCCAACTCAGTGCGATATTATTGTATCGCATCCTCCCGCGTGCTATAATACCTGCGTAAAGCTGCTATAACCTGTAAGCGCAATATAAAACCTGATTGTTAACTTGGGAGGATACCGCATGAAGCAGGTCTATCTTATCGGCAATGCTCATATCGACCCCGTGTGGCTCTGGCGCAAGGGCGAGGGTATGGCCGAAGTGCTCTCCACCTTCCGATCCGCACTGGACAGAATGAACGAATTCCCGGATTATGTCTTTACATGCGCATGTGCGTACTATTATCAGTATGTCGCCGACGTCGATCCCGACATGATGCGCGAAATCCGCGCCCGCGTTCAGGAGGGTCGCTGGAACGTCGTGGGCGGCGCGTGGGTTCAGACCGACATGAACATACCCGGCGCGGAGGCATTCGCCCGGCAGGAGCTATACTCCCAGCGCACACTGCGCGCGCTCACCGGCCGCATGGCAAAGACCGGTTACTGCGTGGACTCATTCGGCCACAACGGCATGACCCCGCAATTGCTCAGGCAGGGCCGCATGGAGAACTATGTATTCATGCGCCCCGAATCGCGCGAAAATGCCGCCGCGAGCGATTTGATGCTCTGGCGCGCACCAGACGGCAGTCAGACCCTGACCTACCGCATACCCAACGGCTACGGCGATGGCTATCACAACATGGAGGGTCGCCCTGAGCGCGACAAGATGAGCAAGCAATGCCTGAAGGCCGTGGTTCTGGAAGACCGCGCCCGCGACACCGGCGTGGCGCAGATGGCATTTTACGGCGTGGGCAACCACGGCGGCGGGCCTACCATCGAGGGACTTAAAAGCCTTGACGAGTTCGTCAAGTCCCACCCCGGCACCGTATATGCGGATGCGGACGAGTATTTTGGCGATGCGCGCGCCGACGGCATGGACAGTCAGGTTCCCGTATGGACGCACGATCTGCAGCACCACGCGTCGGGCTGCTACACCGCCAATGTGCGCATAAAGGGCCTCAACCGCCGCGCTGAAAACGTGCTTAACGAGGCCGAGCGCTTCTCGCTGATGGCTAAGCAGCTGGTAAGCGGCCCCGACGAGCGCGCCCGCATAACGAAGGCGTGGAAAAAGGTCATGTTCAACCAGTTCCACGACGTGCTGGCGGGCTGCACTCTGCGTTCGGCGGCGCACGACGCGGAGCACGCCTTCCACGGCGCTATCGACGAGGCCGAGGACATGATTATGTACGCGCTGGAGCGTATGGCGCGCCGCATAAATACCACTCCCGCGTGGGCGGGCGACTGCCTGCCGCCGCAGAAGCACGGCTGGCTGCTATGGCAGGCCGACGCGGCGTGCCCGCCCATGCTGTCCGATCTGCCCGCGGGCGTGGGCGCGCCGGTTATCGTATTTAACCCGCACTCCTTCCCGGTGCACATGTGCGTTAAGCTCCCGGCTCAGGTGGGCGGCGTAATGGACGCGGACGGCCACGCGGTGTCCTGCCAGCGCGTGCGCGGTGAGCAGACCAACGGCAATGACAAGTACGTTTCTCTGATGAGCGTGGACGTACCCGCGCTGGGCTGGGCGACCTACTACATATATGCCGATGCGGCGGCGAACGCACAGCCCGCCGACCCGGTATGCGCGGTCGAGACCGAGGACGCAATAATAGTCGAAAACGCCGCCCTGCGCGCCGAGTTTGACAAGGCGACCGGCCATATCCGCGCGCTGACCGACAAGCGCACCGGCAATGTAATATCCAAGGACGCGGCGCGCGCGATACTGATTGACGACAGCGAATGCGACACATGGTCGCACAACGTGACCAAATTCGATAAGTTTGCGGGCGAGTTCGCGCTCAGCGACATCAGGCTCATCGACAATGGCCCGCTGCGAGCCTCGGTGCGCGTGGTATCGCACTTTAATAGCAGCGAAATCGTGCAGATGTTCACGCTGGATTCGGGCGAGGACATGCTGCGCTGCCATGTCAAGCTGACGCTGAACGAGCATCTGCGCCTTATCAAGCTGTGCTTCCCGTCCAATCTGGGCCAGCCGCGCTCGTTTGCGAGTATGCCGGGCGGCTTTATCGAAAAGGTGGCCGACGGCCGCGAACAGCCCAGCCACAAGTGGGCGGCGCAGTGCGGCGGCGGCAGGGGACTGGCCGTGCTGAACGACGGGCGTTACGGCGTGGCGTTCGAGGGCGGCGAGATACGCCTCGCCATTGCGCGCAGCGCGCTGTTCGCCGATCACTTCGGCAGCCGCGACGAGCTTATGGACTATATAGACATAGGCGAAACCGAGCTGAATTACGCCTTGACCGCGTTCGACCCGGACAAGGCCGAACATGCCGATGCGCGCGCCGAGCTGCTTAATATGCCCGTGCGCACGCTGCTGGAGGGTCAGCACAAAGGCAAGCTTCCGTGCGCATACGAGGGCGCGGCCATATCGGGCGACACCGTGCGCGTTCAGGCGATCAAGCGCGCCGAAAACGGCGAGGGCTTCATAGTCCGCCTGAACGAAACCGCAGGCAAGCCCGCCCGCGCGCATATTTCGATACCGGCGCTGGGCGCGGACTTCGACGCGGACATGTGCCCAATGGGAATAAGCACGTACTATGTCAAGGACGGCAAGGCAGAACTGACCGACTTTGTAGAGCCGGACTGATTAAAAGGCATAAATTCGGGCTGAATAGGCGGGAAACAAACAATGCCTGAACAGCCGCCTAAAAACGTAAATACAAACAGTCCCGGCGCTCGGACTTAACAAAAGTGCCGGGCGGCATGTCCACTTTAAGGAGGAAACGAGTATGCGCCATGTAATAGTGATCTCCGAGGACGCAATGGTGTTCGAGGATACCGAAACGCTCAAACACCTGCCTAACTTTGGCAAAATATGGGACAAGGCCGCGCGCGTGAACCGCGTGCGCTCGATCTATCCTACGATAACCTACCCCTGCCACGTATCAATGATGACCGGCATGTACCCCGACAAGCACGGCGTGGTGAATAACGAACGCCCGATCATGTGCGAAAAGTCCTCGCCGTGGGAGTTCTTCGCCAGCGCGGTAAAGGTGCCTACGCTGTTTGATAAGGCACATGAGGCAGGCATGAAGACCGCGTGCATATTCTGGCCGGTGTGCGCCCAAAGCCCATCCATCGACTACCTGCTGGCCGAATACTGGCCGCAGCACGGCGAGAGCGTGCGCCAGAGCTACATCGATGCGGGCGCGTCGCCCGATGTAATCAAGATCGTCGATCGTTACGCCAATCTGAACGTGCCGCGCCAGCATCCCGAGGCCGATAACTTCATAACCATGTGCGCCGCCGATATAATCCGCGAGTTTAAGCCGCAGCTGCTGATGCTGCATCCCGCCAACATCGACGCGTACCGCCACGGCACGGGCGTGTTCTCGGATAAGGTGACGCACGGCCTGCACGAGATCGACGTGTGGCTGGGCGACATAATGCGCGCCTGCCGCGATGCGGGCATATATGATGATACCGACTTCTTCATAGTCAGCGACCATGGCCAGCTCAACATAAGCCGCTCGGTATCGCCCAACGCGATGCTGGCAAAACACGGCCTGATCGACGTGGACGCGGACGGCAAGATAACCGACTGGCGCGCGTTCTGCAAGTCGGCGGCGCTGTCGTCGCAGGTGTACCTGAAAGACCCGAACGATAAGCAGGCGTATGACGCGACCTATGCGCTCCTGAGCGATATGTGCAAGGCGGGCATATACGGCATCAGCCGCGTGTACACCGCCGAGGAAGCCGAGCGGGAGGAGCATCTGAAGGGAGACTTCTCGTTCGTGCTGGAAAGCGATGGCTTCTCATCGTTCAGCAACGATTGGAAGGGGCCGTATGTGCGCACGCTGGATAACAGCGACTATCGCTTTGGCCACGCGACGCATGGCCATCAGCCGGATAAAGGCCCGCAACCCACGCTGATAGCGTTCGGCCCGGACATAAAGGAGGGCGCGGTGGTAGAACGCGCGTCAATTGTGGATGAGCCGGTAACGGTTGCTAAGGTGCTGGGACTGGATTTGGGCGATACTGATGGTAAAGTCATTGAGGGAATATTGAAGTAAGATAAGTAAGGCAGAAAATCATCGCTCCGCGTTTTTGGCATGGCGATGATTTTTTGTGAAGGGCTAGAGTGTGTCTCAAAAATTCCTTAATCCACAGTTTCGGTGTCTTTTCCGCCATTTCTGCGTCACAAGGCTCGACTTAGCGCTGCTAAGCCTTCGGGTTTCTTCCTTGAACTGACGAAAAATCCACTCGAACCTGCGGATTTCCCTTTTTGAGACACACTCTAACTTGTCAGGTTCACCTGAAAGGGAAGATGGCGCCGTAGGCGACTGGGGGGGTTGATGTACAATAGCGGCAAGGTAGCACAGCCGGCGCACCGTATCAAGGACGAGCGGCTTCGCCGTGCCTTCGGCATCCTTGACACGGCACGCCGGCTGTGCTTCGGGATGGTCAAGGGGTTGTTGCCAACCCCTGTCAGACAGGGTTGACCTTGCGGAGTTTGGGCAGGCGGCGAAGCATTTGAGGTCAACGGAGCTTTACTGCGATTATTGTTTTGCTGCTCTCTGAGCGTGGAATAAGCTCATACAGAACCTCAAGGCCTGATTGCCCCTTCCGCGCCCACTTTAATTTATGGTGGGCGCGGCATGGATGGCCGCTCATACATCTAGTTTCGCGTCCGGATAGTCTGTTTTCGCGCCCGCCATACTTTACGGCGGGCGTGAACCTCACCGCCGAACCTGCAATTGAGCCGCCGAGGGGTGGCGAACATGGCGCGGGGGAAAACTGCCTAAATAGAAATAGTCCATTCGCGGAATCCCGAAGCTAAGTAAGATTATAGCTTGCGTGAGCCACAAGCGCGGGCAGCAGAAAACGCCGCTGACTCTAAGAGCGAATCAGCGGCGAAAGAAAGTCAAAGCAGCTTCCTATATATAATTCTCCTAAAGCGACTGAACTAAGTAAGCCATGCGGGAGAACAGCCAATCGGCTTTTCTTTGGTTCTTTCTTTTCTCCTGAAAAGAAAGAACACGTACCCTTCGTCCCCCCGTCACCCTTCCCGTATAATCCCAGCTAAAACCCGTAAGTCCTCCTCGAATATATCCCTTAGAGATGGGTTGTAGATCATGGAGGCGGGGTGGTACATGGGGAATATGCGGAGGTTGTTTTCTGATAGGAGTTTGCCGTGTAGTTCGCCTATTGTCAGGGTGCGGCCGGTTAGTGAGCGGAGCGGGACGTTGCCTAGCGTTGCGATTAGCTTGGGGTGGACTATCGATATTTCCCGCATTAGCCAGGGGCGGTAGAGACCGATTTCTTCCGGCGTGGGCGGGCGGTTGACGACGCGGCCCGCTTTGCTTTGCTTGACAGGGCGGAATTTTACCGCGTTCGCTATGTAGATCTGTGCGCGCGTCAGGCCGCAGCGCTCTAACATTTCGTCAAGGTTTTTGCCTGCCTTGCCTATGAAGGGACGGCCCGCTAATGCTTCCTGTTCGCCCGGCGCTTCGCCGATTAACATTAATTCGGGATTTAACGGGCCTTCGCCGTAGACTAAAACCTTGTTCTCGCCGCGGTATATCTCGTCCGTAAACTCGCGTAACTCCCGCTTGTAAGTCTGAAGATTGTCCATTTAATCCCTCCAATAGGTAAGGATAGTTCTGATTTATAGACTGAACCAGTTCAAATGCCTAAATAACTCTTTAACGCGCCCATCGCGTTTACCGCGTCGTCATATCCCATGTGGTATAGTCCGCCCAGCTTTTCCATGTCCGATTCCATGTTGCTCGCCTCGATCGGCCGCGACGGAGAAATCATGAATACGCGCCCTGCCTTCGACAGCGATTCCATCTCGTCGCATTCGCGGTTGTACTCTATGCCGGATACGCTCAGTGACTTCGCAAATTCAGGATGCGTGCGGTAGAATAGCCGCGCCTTCTTGTCCACCTCGCCCGATTTGCGGTAACTGAGCGGCTGTGTGCGCACGATGACGATCTTTTCATAGCCCTCACTGATGGCCCACTCGTAAGGCACCTTCTTGGAACAGCCGCCGTCCAAGTACTTCCCGCCGTCGATGTCCACCATCGCTGATACATATGGCATGGACGCGGACGCTTGAACCGCCTTGAATATGTCCGAACACTTGCCCTTCTCAAAATAGGCAGGCAACCCCGTCGCACAGTCGGTAGCCACCGCAATAAACCGCCGCGCAGGGTCGAAAAACCGTTCCATATTAAGCGGGTCGATCGATTGCAATTGCTTGAACGCAAAGTCAAATCCAATCAAACCATGATTGCCGTGTATGGCCCTTAGCCCCACATAGCGCCGGTCGTGCCGGTAGCGCAGATTGATGCGCGCCGAACGCCCGATGTCGCTTGCGACATAGTTAAGCCCGTTCATGGCGCCCGCCGATACGCCGATGGTGCAGCTCATGTTGATGCCATTTTGCATCAGCGCGTCCAGCACGCCCTCGCCGTAAACGCCCCGAAACGCGCCGCCCTCAAGCACAGCACAGCCTTCAATGACGCCCTCGGGCGCACTGCCGCTAGGCAGATCGTTGATCCCCGAATATACCTTCTCAACATTATGGTGCGCATGTAACTTCAGTCTGTCCATTAAACCTGTTCCTCAACCTCTGAAATGTCAGCGTGCTCCGGCCAGACGATACCCAATTCGATCGCCTTGTCCTTAACACTCTTAAAATCGTCCCACGCCGCGCGCTTGAGCGACGTGTCGCGCAAAAGCGCCGACGGGTGATATGTGATTATCAGGTGCACGCCGTCCTTCTCGAACCACGCGCCCCGGTCGCGCGTTATGCGTATGTCCGGGCTTATCGCATTGCGCGCCGCCGTCGCGCCCAGCAGGATTATTATGCGCGGCCTGACCAAAGCCACCTGCGCGCGCAGATAGGGCAGACACGCCTCCGCTTCGTCGCGCTCGGGCGTGCGGTTGCGCGGCGGGCGGCACTTGACCACGTTGCATATGAACACGTCCTCGCGCTTTAAGCCTATCGCATTCAGCATTTTGTCGAGCAGTTGTCCCGCCGGCCCCACAAACGGCCGCCCGGATAAGTCCTCCTGCTCGCCCGGCCCCTCGCCAATCAGCATTATGTCCGCGTCGCGCCGTCCCTCGCCCGGTACGGCGCTGTGGCGCTCATCGCATAGGCGGCACGCGTCGCACTCGCGCACGGCCGACTCAATCTCATCCCAGCCTATCATGCCTCGCCCTCCCCGCACAGGAAGCATTGCGTATCGTGATCGTTAACCAGCCCCGCCGATTGCATAAACGAATATACTATCGTCGCGCCCGCAAACCTGAATCCGCGCGCCTTGAGGTCGCGGCTGATCTTTTCGGCCAGCGGCGTTGACGCGGGCGCACAGCCGGGCGCGGGGCGGTTTACGATGGGCTTAAAGTCTACAAATCCCCATATGTACCTGTCAAAACTGCCGTATTCATTTTGAATAGCCAGAAACGCGCGCGCATTGCCTATCGCCGCAAGTATCTTGCGCCGGTTGCGGATTATGCCCGCGTCGCACATCAGCCTGTCCACGTCATTTTCATCAAACGCCGCCACGCGCCCCGGCTCGAAATCGCAAAACGCGCGCCGAAACGCCGGGCGTTTTTTAAGTATAGTCAGCCAGCTAAGCCCCGCCTGCATACCTTCAAGTATAATCAGCTCAAACAAATGCCGGTCGTCGTGAACAGGCCGTCCCCACTCGCCGTCGTGATACGCGATGTAGTCCGCGTCGTCCGTGCACCATGTGCAGCGCATATAGTTAGTCCCCCTTGGCCGCGGTTTTGCCCGCGGCACGCTCGCGCGTGAGCACAAACGCTCGCACCAGCGAGTATATGATCGATACTACGGGTATGCTGAGCAGCAGTCCGGCCAGCCCGAACAGCGTGCCGCCCACCGTGGCCGCCGCCAGTACCCACAGGCTGGGCAGGCGTATCGCATTGCCCATCACGCGCGGGTAAATCACGTTGCCCTCAAATTGCTGAAGCAGGGTTATGTATACCACGAACCATAGCCCAGTAAATATATCAGCCTGCACCGCGATAAGTATCGCGTTGACCGTCACCATTATGAATATGCCGAATATGGGTATCAGCGCGCCGATGCCCATAAGCACACCCGCAAATATCGGCGACGGAAAGCCGATTATCGCCATGCCCGTGGCCGTAAGCGTGCATAAAATGCACGCCTCGGTCAGCATACCAGTCATGTAGCCCCGGAACGTGGTCTGCGCCAGCGAGCATACGTTAATCACGCGCTCGGCCCAGTCGCGCGGCAGTACCGCCTGACACAGCCTACGCCAGTGCGCCGCCATGCGCTCCTTGTTAAAGAGCATGTATATGCTCATTATGAAGCCTAAGAATATCTCGACCACGCTGCTGGTTATGTCGCGCGTGGTGGACATCAGCTGCGGCAGCGACGACGTGACCCACTCGATCACGGTCATGGCAATCGAGTTCCAATCGAATTGCAGGTGGGTGAGTATTTCCTCGTCCAGATCGTACTTTTCAACCAGCTTTGCGGCGGCGTCGTACAGCTCCTTGCCCAGCATGGGCAGCATACTGCTCAGCGATTGCAGCGCCACGGTCAATTGCGGCAGCACCACGAATATAAGCGTAAGCACGAATGCTAATAGCAGTATGTAGCACAGCGCCACGCTTAAACCGCGCCGCACCGACTTTTGCTTTATCCAGCAGAACACATGCCCCTCGAAAAGGCGCAGCGGTATGTTGAGCACGAACGCCAGCAATACGCCCACCAGCACGGGCGCAAGTGCGCGCATCACGTTATTGAACCAGCCTGTGACCTCTCCCAGATTTTGCAATAGTACGTACAGCACCACGCCGAACGCCACAGTGGGCGCGACGCGCAGGAAAAACCGGTGCGATTCGGCGTTGTACACGCTGTGCCGGAGCGGCTTTTCAAACACCGCGTCGGCCATATGGTCGGGCGATGGGCGCTTTTCGGCCTTGCCGCCCGGCCGCACTATGCGGGCGCTGATCTTATTGCGGCCGCGCTTATCGCTCATAGGGCGAATACCTCCTTAATAAACAACACAGGACCGTATGGCATATGCCTTGCGGCGTTTATGAATAAATCACTTCATCATATTATATCATGCGCCGCGCCGAGTGAGAAGTCCTTGCGCGACATGTACGTGGTTTTGTATGGAAAGGCGCGCGTCAAAACCAGTGCTTGCGCTTGAAGATGAAGAAGCTCAACGCGCATACCGCGACGCTCAAAAGCGCGACGTAGACGTATCCCATCGGCCAGCCGTATTCGGGCATTATGAAGTTCATGCCATACCAGCCCGCAATCAGCGTAAGCGGCATGAATACCGCGCTCAGTACGGTGAATATCTTCATGATCTGGTTTTGCTCGATGTCTATCTGTGCCTGATACGTGTCGCTGGCCTGCGCTATGCACTCGCTCATGTGCGCGGTCGACTCGATAAGCCGGTCGATTCGCCGTCCCAGCGCCCCCAGCAGCTTGAGCGCGTTGTCGGTCACCGCGCCGTTTTCGTTTTCGCACAGCCGGTCAAGTATTACGTCCAACTGCTCATAATACCGCTTTATCTTCAGCACCGCGCGCCTTAGCGCGATTATGCGCGCGCTGGCCGCCTTTAACGCGACGCGCTCGGTTATCAGCCCGTCCTCAAGTGCGGTTATGTTCAGCTCCATCCGCTCCAGTGCGTCCACGTCGTCCTCGGTCATCTCGTCGAGCAGCAGCGCCAGCGCGCGAAACGGCTTTTCGTCCGGGTCAAGCTGGCAGACAATGCCGCTTATCCGCGCGTTTGTACAGCTTATCAGCATGTCGCCCGCGCCGCAATATATCGCAATGTGCCCGCCCGCCGCGTCGCCAGAACCGGCAAGCTGTACGTCATAATACCGCATGGCGATAAAGAAGCCGTCGTTTCCAACCGGCGCGCACATGTGGCGGCTGGAATGCTGGCGGTTGAATATATCTTCGCCCACGCGCGCAATCATTTGCTTCTCGCCGCCGGGCGCAAGCAGTTTTATCAATATGGAAGCACCTCTTTCAAACGCACATCATGTACGCCCATTATATTATAGGAAGGTAAAATGCGCAAGCAGCCGCCTAATACGCCCGCAAAAAAAGCGCCCCGCAGAAAATCCGCGGAGCGCAGGGCAGAGGAGGCGGCTTAATCGTCGAAGCCCTCAAAGTCGTCCATTTCGGCGTCCTCAAGGCATTGCATATACCAGTCGTAGTCATACGGCGGAGTGCCGCTCAGATAGTGGTTATCGCCGTAACGCTTTACCTCGCAATCCTCGCTCAGGCAAGCCCAGCTGATTTTGTAGAAGTGCGGCCAATCGACTTCGCGTATAGTGTAAATCGGCGTGGACGATTCCGGGGGCAGTATGGTATTGCCTTGCACGACGGAATAAAACTGGCGCTCACGGAAAATGCCGCGCCTGTCTTCCTCATCGCACGTCTTGGTCAGATCGCCGACGCAATACGATATTTCAACGGGCTTTTGAGTATCGTTCACGCCATACAGCACCAACTCGCCCGTATGATCGTCCATCATCAGGCATATATCCTGCTGGCTGCGCTTTATGAAGAAGTACGCCAGCTTCTTGCAGAAGTAATAGTCAACCACCGCATCCGAAATCTGCGGCCAGCAGTCCATTATGTTCCACCAGATAAGCCCGGTGCGCTCGGGGCGGCGGCTGCGGAAGCATTCGACGAAGAACTTCTTGGCCTCGGCCTGCGAAATCTGACTCATGCGCGCATATTCATCGAGGTTCTTCGGCTCTCGGCCGAACAGGAACTTGAGCTGGCTGGTCATAAGCGCTATGCGATAGGTATAGGGCGAATCGGTCAGCTCAGGCGACGCGGCGTGATACAGGTACATGTCGTTGTTATCGACCGGCCACGACTCCGCCTTGCCGATAAAGCGGTATATGCTTACGGGCGAATTGCAGCCGTGATAGCCCATCTCGCTGGCGAACACCGCGTTCGCGTCGTGATAGAAGTGCCCCTTGAAGTAGTCGCGCGGCCCCCACAGATGCTGTTCGGGCGTGTGCTCTTCCATGCCCAGCTTGTACGCCTCGCTGGATATGTAGGGCGAGCTGGGCAGGTAGGGGCGCGTCCAGTCCTCGGCGTGCAGCACCTCGGGTATCACGCCGCGCGTGAGCGTGTTGGTGGACGGGTCGCGCCGGTAGCCGCCCCAGAAGTTGGCCGAGTCGCACTCGTTGTCGCCCGCCCACAGGCATATGCATGCATGGTGCCTTAGACGCTTGACTATCGCGGTGACTTCCTCGCGCAGCTGGCTTATCATGCGCTCGGTGTGCGGATACACGCCGCACGCCATCATGAAGTCCTGCCATATGATTATGCCGTGCTCGTCGCACCAGTTGTAGAAGTAGTCGCTCTCGTACACGCCGCCGCCCCATACGCGCATCGCGTTGCAGCCGATGTCCTCTACCAAGTCCAGTATGCGCGGTATGCGCTCGCCGTCGTTGCCATGCAGCGCGTCCGCGGGTACCCAGTTTGTGCCCTTTATGTATATGCGATGGCCGTTGACTATGAAGCAGAACTCGCCCTTGCCGTCTGCGTCCAGTATGTCGTCGCGCTTCAATTCAACCGTGCGCAGGCCCTGCCTGAACTTGATCGAATCGATCGGCCGACCCTGCTGGAGCAGCGTCACGGTTACGTCGTACAGATTCGCCTCGCCGTAGCCGCGCGGCCACCACAGCTTTGCATTGTCCACCTTAAACGTCATGCGCCCGTGTACGTACCACAGCGCCTGTTCGCATTCGAACCTGCTGTCGCCGCATACGCCCTCAACGCGCACCGAATAAAACATGGGATGCTCGCGCCCGATGTCCACGTCGAATATCATTGCGCAGGAGGCCTGATCGCCCTTTATGCCCGTGACCATCAGATAGGCGCTGTCGATGCGCAGGGGGCGCTTCTGCACCACGCTCACCGGCCGCCACAGTCCCGCGGTTACTATGCGCGGGCATATGTCCCAGCCGAACATGTGCGCGGCCTTGCGGATTACCAGCGATTCGTAATTGTACTTCTGCGCGGACTGGAACGCGGCGATTGGGTACTTGCGCGCTTCCAGCGCCGCCGGGTATATATGAACCAGCACCTCGTTCAGTCCGTGAACCAGCCCCTTGGCCTCGAACTGGTGGGGGATGAACATGTTTTCGGCATGGCCGATCTTCTGGCCGTTCAGGTATACGTCCGCGATCGTGTCTATGCCTTCAAAGTTTATAAAGGTGTTCTCGGTATCGGCGTCCCAGTCGAATTTGACCGTATAGAATACGTGCTCGGTCTCATGCAGGCGTGACTGGAGATAATTGTCCTGATAGTAAGGATCCTCCGTGCGCCTGCGCGCGACGTCCAGCACGAAATCGCCGGGTACGCTGGCGGCTATGGCGCTTTCGGGCAGATCGCGCTCCCGAGTTATCTCGCCCTCAAATTCGCCGTCGTCCAGCAAAGTCAGCTGCCAGCCGGAACCGAGTTTAAGCTCCTTTGAATAGCTCATCATTTTGCTCCTTGTAATTCAGATTGTTTCAAGGAATTTATGGCAGTATTATATCATGCAAACCGCGCTTCGTACATTCCCTTATCGAAATGCATAAAAATTATTTTAGAGTGTGTCTCAAGCGGAACAATCCGCAAGTTCGAGTGGATTTTGCGTCAGTTCAAGGAAGAAACCCGAAGGCTTAGCAGCGCTAAGTCGAGCCTTGTGACGCAGAAATGGCGCAGCGACGCCCGAAATTGCGTACTCCGGAATTTTTGAGACACACTCTAAGACAGGAGCACGGATATTTACTTTTTTAAGGTGCTTTACACGGTCATCCCGCCTTGTCGTGCGCATCATAATGAAAAAGAGCGGCACAGTCCGTACCGCCCTGAAAAAAACAATCATCCGCCCGTCCGAATGCCTTCGATGAGCCACCCCTCGCCGCCGCGCGCCGCATCGAACTCCATCTCCCACACGCGCGCATAGCCCGGCCCCGCCACGCGCATCAGCCCCACCGCGCCCGTCCGCGCGCCGTATTTGAGCGCACAGCACGCGTTAAAGCGCATTACCTGCGCACGTATCGTTGGATAACCGGCCTGCGCGCCCGGCGACAGCAGCGCCCGCGCCTCCTCGTCCTGCCCCAGCAGTATCGCCTGTCCCAGCATCAGCGCCGCGCTTTCGGGCGTGCGGGGGAGGGCACTCCCACCGCGCACCGCTGCCGTGCGCCGCGTGTAGCCATGCGTGCCGCTTTGCCATATCTCGATCAGCTCATGCCCGGCCTCGTCGCCCGCCTCGCGCTCCACCCGCACCGCACCGTGTTCAGCGGGGGATATGCTGCGCCCTGCGGCGCTTAAAAGCACCTTGCCCGCCTCGGGCGCGAGTATCTGTATAAACTCGCCCTCGCCGCACTGTCCGATCAGCATTATCCGTTCCGCGCCGGCTTCCAGCGCGCGCACGCCCCGTGCCCCTGCGGGCAGCCGCACATTCATGAGCACCGCGCCGCGCGCCACGCACGCATTCCCCGCCTGAACATACACGTCGTACCCGCCCGCCGACAGCCGCACCGCGCCGCCGCATACCGGCACGCGCTCGGGCGAAATCTGCATGTCGATCACCGAGCCCGGCCACGCGACTATGTACATGCCGTTCGGCGGTTCGCTCAGCGGCGATACGTACCCGCCCGACAGATTCAGCCGCCGCGCCGCGCCCAGTACGCCCGCGCACAGCGGATGATATTCGATATATACCGCCCCCTGCGGCGCGACTGGTATGCTCAGCGGGCTTTGCGCGTCGCACTCGCCCGCCAGCCGTCCGTTTATGTAAATCAGTCCCGCTGTGTCCGGCGATATGTACAGCACCGGATGCGCCATGCGCGTCTCCTCCCATCGTTGCCCTTGATATATGACTTAAAGAACAATATGCCTTTTAAGGCGAATTTAGAACTGTCCAGGTCTTAAAAATCATGGCAGATCCGGCACATGTTCATACTTTCTTTTCACAATTAAGTCATTTTTCGCCAAACATATAGCGTACTATGCGTCATATGATACCGCCGTAAATTCTGAAAGAGAGTGAATTAATATGGATGTAAAGAGTGTAGCCGCATTTGCCAAGAACGTTTCGGACAACGTAAGCCGCGTAATAGTGGGCAAGGAGGACGCGATTAAGCTGGTGCTGTGCGCGATACTGGCGCGCGGCCACATACTGCTGGAGGACGTGCCCGGCACGGGCAAGACTGTCATGGCCAAGTCGCTGGCCAAATCGCTGGACGCGGACTTTGCGCGCATACAGTTTACGCCCGATCTGCTGCCCACCGACGTAACCGGCCTGTCCATATGGGACGCCAAGGCGGGCGAATTTACGTTCAAGCCCGGCCCGGTGTTTACCAATATACTGCTGGCCGACGAGATAAACCGCGCCACGCCCCGCACGCAGTCGGCGCTGCTGGAGTGCATGGAGGAGCGGCAGGTGACTGAAAGCGGCGTGACCCGCAAGCTGGCCGAGCCGTTCCTGGTCGTCGCGACGCAGAACCCGGTCGAAATACAGGGCACGTTCCCGCTGCCCGAGGCGCAGCTCGACCGCTTCCTCGTCCGGCTCAAGATGGGCTACCCGGATACTCAGGGCGCGATGCAGATACTGCGCCGCTTCATAAACCAAAGCCCGCTTGAGGAGCTTCAGCCGGTTGTAAAGCGCGAGGAAATAGTCGAGGCGCAGAAGGCCTTAAAGGACGTTGAGGCATCCACGCCGGTAATGGCCTACATAACCGCACTGTGCGAGCGCACGCGCCAGTTTGAGCAGGTGCAGCTGGGCGTATCGCCGCGCGGTATGCTGGCGCTGCTCAGGGCTTCGCAGGCGCACGCGCTGGTCGAGGGCCGCGACTTCGTAACGCCCGATGACGTGCGCGCGATGGCCGAGCCGGTGCTGGCGCACAGAATCGTCGTGCGCGGCATGTACGGCCGCTCGGGTCAGGGCGAGCTGATCGTGGCCGAGGCGTTAAAGAGCACGCCCGTGCCCACCGAGTCCCCCGAAAGGGCGTGAGCGCATGAACCTGTTTTGGCTGCTGATTGTGCTGCTCGCGCTGGGCGGCGCGCAGTCGTTTGTGTTCAGCCGGTTCAACTTCAAATCGCTCAAGTACACCCGCACGTTCAGCAAACGCAGCGTGTACGAGGGCGAAACGGTTGAGATGGTTGAGCAGATCGTCAATCGCAAGCTGCTGCCCGTGCCGTGGCTGCGCGTGGAAAGCCGCATATCGCCTGATCTGCGCTTCCAGACCGCGCAGGAGGAGCGCGAAATATCCGAGGACGAGCAGTATCATAAGAGTGTATTCTACTTAGGCCCCTACTCGCGCGTCACGCGCAGGCATACGATTAAGTGCCTGCACCGCGGCGATTATCAGCTCAAAACCGTGGAGGCCACCGCGGGCGATCTGGTCAACATGGGGCGCGCCGCCAAACAGATGGACGTGAGCGCGCATCTGATGGTGTACCCCAAACTGCTTTCGGAAGATCAGATGGACATGCCCTCGCGCAAGTGGCAGGGCGACGTGCTGGTCAAGCGCTGGATAATGCCCGATCCGTTTCTGGTGGGCGGTCTGCGCGAGTACCGTGCGGGCGACCCGATGCGCAGCGTGCACTGGGGCGCGAGCGCGCGCACCGGCCGTATGCAGGTAAAGACATACGACTACACCGCCGACCCGCGCCTGATGGTGGTGCTCAATGTGCAGATGCAGGAGCATCAGTGGGCCGAACTGATGAAGTACGAGCAGGACGTGATTGAATACGGCATCAGCCTTTCGGCCACGCTGCTGACGCGCGCATTGGAGGCGGGCGTCGAGGCGGGCTTTGCGTGCAACGGGCAGCTTAGCATACGCCCTGAGGAGCCCGTGGTCATAGCGCCGCAGCGCGCGTCCACGCAGGGCGACATACTGCTTAGCGCCATGGCGCAATTGGAGATAAAGCGCACGCTCAACTTCCATACCTTCCTTGAGGAACTCAGCGCGTATCAGGACATGGACATACTCATACTCAGCGCGTATGATTCCGAGCTTATCCAACAGGGCGTGGAGCAGCTCCGCGCGCGCGGCAACTCGGTCACGCTCAACATAATAGGAGGCGGAAGCGATGAAGAAGCTGTTTGACAACGCATTGCTCTGCCTGTGGCGCGCGCTTATGTACGCGCCCGTGATACTGACGCTGGGCGCGCTTTTGCCGGGCGGCGGCCAATTGAAGTGCGGGCTGTTCTACCTGTGCGGCCAGGCGCTTGCGCTGATACTGTCATTCATACCGGCGCGGGCGCGCGTGGTTTCGATGATAGTTACGTGCCTGGCTTACGCGGCGGCGGGCTTTTTCTGCCTTGGCGTAATGGGTGCGCCGTTCATGGCCTTGATAATAGTCCTAAGCATAATCGCGTTTGCGCTCACGCTGCGCGCGCAGGGCGCGGCCATGCGCTACGACACGCGCGAGATGATTGCGGGCGCAATAATACAGGTGCTGCCGCCGCTGATAATCAAGTTATCGGGCATGGAGGCGCGCGTGAACTATACCGCGATGATGTGGGCGGGGCTGGCGTACTTCGTGATGTGCCCCTACATAATGAATAGCATGTCGGTGCGCGACGGCATGTCGCTGCGCGGGCGCGGCGGCAAGCCCATCGGCCGCATATCGTCCAAGAACCGCGCGATGGTCACGGGACTTATCGTAATCGCGGTGCTGGTGGCCAGTGCGGATAAGATTCGTCAGGCTTTCGAGCGCGTGGGCGAATTTATAATGTACTGGGTAGGCCAGTTCATCGCGTGGCTGTCCTCGCTGATGCAGAGCACCGAGGATATCAGCGGCGAAAGCGTGGGCGAACCGAGCGACGTCGGCGGCGGTCTGCCCATGGCCGAACCGAGCTGGTTTGCCAAGCTCATGGAGCAGATAGTCAAATATGTCGCGCTGATATTCGTGGCGGCCGCAATATGCTTTGCGCTGTGGAAGCTGTTTAGGCTGCTCAAAAAAGTCGCCGCGCGCATATCGGAGTGGGCTAAACGCTTTGCTCAGGGCGTGCGCGAGGACTATACCGAGGAGCGCGAACAGCTTATGGACTGGGGCGAGGTGCGCGGCGAAATGCTGGACTCGCTCAAAGAATCGCTTAAAAAATTCACGACCCGCGAAAAGAAGTGGGCGGACATGGACGCGCGCGAGCGCGTGCGCAGTGCGGTAAAGCAGCTATATAAAAAGCGCGGCATAGGCATAAGCGGCATAGAATGCCTGAGCGCGCGTGAAGCTTTTGCCGAGATGAATCTGGGCGAGCAGGAACGCGGCAGGCTGGGCGACATGTACGACGAGGCGCGCTATTCCTCGCACGAAATCACCGACGCGCAGGCCGAGGAAGCCCGGCGCACTGTCAAATAACCAAATACGGACAATGCGTTGACACGGCGCGCGGCACGTTTATAATAGAACGTAGACGCGCGCCGATCTTATGCGCGCATATAAGGAGACGATATGAATCCTCAATTGGAGATAAAGATAAAGCAGCTCCCGGATTCGCCGGGCTGTTACCTGATGAAGTCGCAGGGCGAAATAATATACGTGGGCAAGGCCAAGAATCTGAAGAACCGCGTGCGCCAATATTTTCAGTCCTCCAAGAACCACACGCCCAAGGTTCAGGCGATGGTAAGCCGCATCGAAGACTTTGACATAGTGCTGGTGGACAGCGAGCTGGAAGCGCTGATACTGGAAAACAACTTAATCAAGCTTCACAAGCCGTTTTACAATATCCTGCTCAAGGACGACAAACAGTATCCGTACATCCGCATAGACGCGCGCGAGGACTTTCCGCGCGTGGAGCTGGTTCGGCACATGGGGCGCGACGGCGCGAAGTACTTCGGCCCGTTCACGGGCGCGACGGCGGTGCGCGACATACTGGACGTATTGCGCAGTGAGTTTCCGCTGCGCACCTGCGTCAACATGCCCAAGAACGGCCCCGGCAAGCGCGCGTGCGTGCACGCCCAGATCGGCCAGTGCATGGCGCCCTGCACGGGTGCGGTCACGCGCGCGGAGTATCACGCTGTGCTGGACAAGGTAATTGCGTTTTTAAGCGGCGACGATACCAGCGTGACCAAGGAACTGGAGCGGCTGATGCTGGAGGCCTCGAAAAACATGCAGTTTGAGAAGGCGGCGCTGTACCGCGACCGGCTGCACGACGTTGACGAAATCATGCAGCGCCAAAAGGCGGTATCCATGCGCGGCGACGATTACGACGTGTTGGCGTGCGCGTCGGACGGCGTAGACGCGACGGTGCAGGCGCTTTTCATGCGCGACGGCAAGCTGCTGGGCAGCGAAGCGTTTGTGATGGAGCGCGGCGCGGGCGAGAGTGCGGGCGAGCTTATCGAAAGCTTCATATTGCAATACTACGACGAAGACCATCCGATACCGCCGATGATACTTACCCAGGAATTGACCGAGGATAGCGAGACGCTTGAGCAGCTCCTGCGCGAAAAACGCGGCGGGGCGTTTGAACTGCGCCTGCCCCAGCGCGGCGATAAGCGCCAGATGATGGCCATGGCGCAGAAGAACGCGCGCGACGCCGCCGACAAGCGCGCGGCGCAGCTCAGGCGCAGTTACGAGCGCACGACGGGCGCTTTGGAGGAGTTAAAGAATGCGCTGGGTTTAGAGAAACTGCCGCGCCGCATAGAGGGCTACGACATATCCAACACGCAGGGCGCGCTATCGGTTGCGTCGATGGTGGTCATGCAGGACGGCCTGCCCGCAAAGAAGGAATACCGGCACTTCCGCATAAAGACGGTGGAAGGCCCGAACGACTTTGCATCGATGCACGAGGTAATCGAGCGGCGCTTCCGCCACGGGCTTAACGAGATAGAGGAATTGCAGGCTCAGGGCAAGCCATTAACCGAGGGCAAGTTTTCGCACCTGCCCGATCTCGTGCTGATAGACGGCGGCCCGGAGCAGCTGAAAAACGCCATGGACGCGGCGGCGCGCGCGGGCGCGAGCGTCCCCATGTTCGGCCTTGCCAAGCGCATAGAAGAAATCTACCTGCCCGGCCGCGACGAAACAATCCTGCTGGATCGCCACTCCAACGCGCTGCACTTAATCCAGCGCTTGCGCAACGAAGCGCACCGTTTCGCAATAACGCACCACCGCGCGCTCCGCGCCAAAAGCTCCATCTCCTCCCAGCTAGACACGATAGCGGGCGTAGGCGAAAAGCGCAAGCGGGCATTGCTCAAGCGCTTTAAGACGGTCGAAGCGCTGAAAAGCGCGTCGATTGACGAGTTACTCACCGCCGAGGGCATGTCGCGGCCTGCTGCGGAGGCGGTGTATGCGTTCTTTCACAGGGACGCGGAATAGAATGCGATAGATTTAAGCGCCGCAGGCAAACCCGGCGGCGCTCAAAATATCCAAATTCATTTTTCCAACATGACCGGCTGCAAATTCCGCCCATTAAGTGCCTCCTTAGCCCCCGCGCGCATCAATTCAAACCGCGCCACCAGCGAATTGGGTTTCTTAACCGGGTCGTCCTGCGCCATCGGCAGGAAGTACATATGCTTATAGTTCATCAGTGCTCCGATATTGCGCGCCGCCGCGCCCAGCGCGTCGTTGGTCGATACCGCGATTAGCACCGGCTTCATGCGCCGCAGGTGCGACTTTACCGCCATAGTTACCGCCGTGTCCACTATCCCGCACGCCAGCTTGCCCAGCGTATTGCCCGTGCACGGCGCGACAATCATGAGGTCGGTCATCGCGCGCGGGCCTATCGGCTCCACCTGCTGTATGGTGGTAAGTATGGGTTCCTGCGTGATTTCGGATATGCGTCTTTTTACCTCATCCGCGGTAAAAAAGCGCGTATCCATCGTATTCACGCTGCCCGACAGTATCGGCGTGATTATCGCGCCCTCGCGCGCGAGCAGCTCCATCTGCTCAAACGCGCGCCCCAATGTACAGAACGACCCGGTCAGGCAAAATCCCACGCGCAGTCCGCGCAGCACATCATCCATTTTCGATGCCTCCTTCTGACTTGGCCGCGTCCCGCTCAATTGCGTCCAGTATTATCGCGGCGGCGGTTCTTGGGCAATACCGGCCCGGTATGCCGCCCTCCTTCAGCACCCGCACGCCCAGCGCCCGCGCGCTTTCGAAGTCCACGCCATACGGCGCGCTGGCGGTTTCGACTATTATCGCGCCCGCGTCCATGTTTAGAAGCGTCCTTTCGTCGATCACGCGCGCGGGCACGGTGTTGAATACCGCGCTCATGCCCTTGACCGCGATGTACAGCGCGTCCATTGCCGCAGTTTCGCAGCCCATCACGCCCGCCAGTGCCCGGCTTTCCTCGCGCCGCGCCGCCACGCGCACGTGCGCGCCCATGCCGGTTAGCATCAGCGCCAGCGCCTGGCCCAGCCGGCCGAAACCTACTATCAGCACATGCGCGCCCGCGACCATCTCGTCGCGCTCGCGCATAAGCGCATATATCGCGCCCTCGGCCGAGGGCAGCGCGCCCCGCCGCGCAAACGCCTCGTCCTTGTACAGGTCGATTATTTTAAGTCGCTTTCCATGCGCAAGCATGTTCAGCGCTTCATCCGCGCCGCCGCAGTACACCCGCGCGCCCGGCCTGACGTGCTCCAGCACGGACACAATATCCGGCGCGTCGCTAAGCAGCGGCGCAGGCACGCGCCCCTCCCTTGCATAAGGCATAGGCAGTACCGCCGCGTCGGCTAGTCCTGCGCAGGGCAGACTGCCCGGCAGTCCCATGCTCATCACATGCCAACCGCGCGCCCGCGCCAGTTCGCACAGCGCCGCGTGTCTTTTGTCGCCGCCCACGACCAGCAGCTCCATACGGCATCCCTCCTGTATTCAGGTTTACCATAGGATATGCCGCCGCGCAAAAAGCGGTGAAAGCTGGACGGCATTGACTGTCGGCGGTATAATATAATAAGTAAAAGTTTTAAGTCGGAAGGATAAGCGCATATGAATATAACGGTATATTTAGGCTCCAATCCGGGCAATGATCCCGCACTCAGTCAGGCCGTGACCGAACTGGGCACATGGATAGGCACAAGCGGCAACACGCTTATATACGGCGGATCCAAGACCGGGCTTATGGGCGATCTGGCGGGCAGCGTCCTCCGCGCGGGCGGCAATGTGACCGGTATTGAGGTACAGGTATTCAAGGACGCGGACATGCAGTTCGAGGGACTGACTGAGCTTATAATAGCGCCCGACATGCCCGCGCGCAAGGCGAGAATGATCGAGCTGGGCGACGCGTTCATAGCGTTTCCGGGCGGCACGGGCACGCTGGAGGAGGTAGCCGAGGTGATGTCGCTGGTATCGCTCAAGTGGGTCAGCGCGCCCTGCATACTGTACAACCTGAACGGCTATTACGAGGGACTGCGCACTCAGCTAAGTAAGATGATAGAGAAGGGCCTGTCCTCCGAGGAAAGGCAGACAGATATTCACTTCGCCGACAGCCTTGACGACGTAAAGCGGATTATAAGCGCCGTACAGACTGAATAAGCAAACAATACTGCATATACTTTTTATGAGAGTTCTATTAGAACAGACGGATAGTCTCAGCTTTGACATATATGCGTGCTATTATAAGCAATAATTCCTTGTAAACCGAGGTGCCTGTGGCATGAAAAAGCATAATATCCCGCGCACGCCGCCTCAGCAGGCGGAGCGATATTCGCCGGACGTGCGGGAGGGTCTCAGCGACGCTCAGGCCGCCCGCCGCGTGAGCGAAGGCCTTAACAACGTCGTCAGCGCGTCGCAGGGCAAGTCGTACGGCCGTATACTGCGCGACAATCTGATGACGGTGTTTAACCTGCTCAACTTCGCATTGGCGGCGTGCGTGATACTGGTCGGGTCGTATTCCAACGCGCTGTTCATCGGCGTAATCATATGCAATATAATTATAGGCACATATCAGGAGATACGCGCTAAGCGAACTATTGAAAAATTGCAGGTAGTCAGCGCGCCCACGGCGCACGTGGTGCGCGGCGGCACCGAGCGTGAAATCGCGGTGGGCGACATTGTGCTGGACGATATAGCGATATGGCGCGCCGGTATGCAGATAAGCGCCGACTGCGAGGTGGCCGAGGGCGAAATCGAGGTAAACGAATCGCTGCTGACCGGCGAAAGCGACGCATTAAAGAAGCGTCCGGGCGACAAACTGATGTCGGGCAGCTTCGTTGTATCGGGCGAATGCCGCGCGCGCGTTACCGCCGTGGGTGACGAAAGCTACGCCGCGCGCATCGCGGGCGACGCAAAGGTGTTTAAGAAGCCCAACTCCGAGCTTATGCGCTCGCTCAACCGCATAATCAAATCGATTGGCGTCGCGATAGTGCCCATCGGCGGCGCACTGTTCCTAAAGCAGTACTATGTTATGCACATGTCGCTGACCGATTCGGTGGTCAAGACCGTGGCCGCGATGATAGGCATGATACCCGAGGGGCTGATACTGCTTACAAGCGTGGCGCTGGCGGTGGGTGTAATCCGGCTGGCGCAGCGCAAGACGCTGGTGCAGCAGTTGTATTGCATAGAAACGCTGGCGCGCGTGGACACACTGTGCCTGGACAAAACCGGCACGATCACCACCGGCGAGATGCAGGTGAGCGACCTTGTGGCGATTGACGCGCCGTATGAGTTCGCGGTGGATGCGCTAAGGGCATTTACATCGGTCATGACCGACGATAATCCAACCAGCCTTGCACTTAAAAAGCGCTTTGAGGGCGGCACGGACTGGACACTCAAACGGATAGAGCCGTTTTCGTCGGCGCGCAAGTGGAGCGGCGCTGAGTTCGAGCGCTGCGGCAGCATAATCGTGGGCGCGCCCGAGTTCGTATTGGGCGAGGACTACGCGCGCGTTAAGGCGCAGGTAGAGGACTTCGCGGCGCATGGCCAGCGCGTGCTGGTGCTGGCTCAGGCCGACGCGCCATTTGGCGATCGCGCGCTGCCCGCGGGCAGTATAAACATATGCGCGCTTATCGCAATCGGCGACACCCTGCGCGCCGAAGCCCCCGCGACTCTCAGCTACTTCGCCGATCAGGGCGTGGATATAAAGGTCATATCGGGCGACAACCCCGTGACGGTATCCAGCGTAGCGGCGCGCGCGGGTCTAAGCAATGCCGATAAGCTGATCGACATGTCCACGCTGCATACCGACGAAGAGGTGGCCGCGGCGGCTACGAAGTACACCGTGTTCGGCCGCGTGACGCCGCAGCAGAAGCGCGTGCTGGTCAACGCCTTAAAGCGCGCAGGTCACACCGTGGCGATGGCCGGCGACGGCGTGAACGACGTGCTGGCGCTGAAGGACGCGGACTGCTCGATAGCGATGGCCTCGGGCAGCGACGCGGCGCGGCAGGTCGCAAATATAGTGCTGATGGATTCAAACTTTGCGTCCATGCCCGCGGTCGTGGCCGAGGGGCGGCGCGTGATTAACAACATAACCCGCTCCGCGTCGCTGTTTTTGACAAAGACGATATTTTCGGCACTGCTGTCGGTGCTGCTTTTGATTATGCCGTCGGCTTACCCGTTCCAGCCGATACAGCTTACGCTGTTTTCGTCGCTGGCGATAGGACTTCCGTCGTTCGTACTGGCATTGGAGCCGAACACCGCGCGCGTCAAGGGCAAATTCCTTTTAAGCGTGCTGGCGCGCGCGCTCCCGGCGGCGCTGACTATCGTGCTGGGCACGGTGGCGTGCATGATTATGGCGGGGCCGCTGGGGCACGACATGAGCGAGGCGAGCACGATGGCGGTCATATTCACGGTGTGCGTGGGTCTGATTTCGCTGGTGCGCGTGTGCCGGCCGTTTAACCTCATACGTGCGGGGCTGGTGCTGGCGTGCGCGGCGGCGTTCGCGGTGGGCATATTCTGCCTGCCGGGTCTGTTCAAGCTGATAAGGCTGGACATGCATCAGGGGCTGATACTGCTGGGCATGGTGGCGGCGGCGTGCCCGACGATGCTGGGCATAGACAAGCTGATTCGCCGCATACCCGCGTTTGCGCACAATCACGAGCTGGAGGAGCAGTGACGATTGATGTACAGGCATGAGTTCGGCGGTTGGCCGGGCGAATGGCTGTGCATTTTTCATTTAAGGCAGAGACGCGCTTAATGCCTTAAAAGCGATATATAGCCTGAACAGCCAAACTTCAGGGTAGAAAAAACGGCATGAGCTTTCATCCGACAGAAAGCTCATGCCGCTGTATTATTTTTCCGGCAAAGTCACGCTGAACACAGTGCCGTGCTCCGCGTCGCTGGTGGCCGCGATGTCGCCGCCGTGCAGCCGCGCTATGCCCGCCGCTATCGCAAGCCCCAGGCCATAGCCCGACTTGCCGCCCGTGCGCGCCTTGTCCGCGCGGTAGAAGCGCTCGAATACGTGGCTGAGCTGTTCGGGCGGGATTACGTCGCCGGTGTTGGTCACGCTTAGCTGTATACGCCCGTCGCGCCTTGCCAGCTTCACATCCACGCGCCCGCCCAGCCCCGCGTACTTGCACGCGTTGTCGATCAGTATCGCGGTCAGCTGCTTCAGCTTGGCCGCGTCGCCGCGCACGGTAACGCCCGGCGCAACGTCGCTTTCCAACTCCACGCCGCGCTCGAACGCGACCGGCTCGAACGTGAGCAGCTCGCCCGTCACCGCGTCGCTCAGGTCAACGTCGCTCATCACGGGCATGGGCGCGGTCTGCCCGGCCTCGTCCAGCCGTGCCAGCGTCAGCAAGTCCTCGACCAGCCCCTTCATGCGCTGCGCCTCGTCCTCGGTGCTGCTTATCCACTTGTGCTGTGAATCCACCGTCTCGCCGCCGTGCCGGCTGAGTATGGACAGGTTGGCGAGTATTACGGTCAGAGGCGTTTTAAGCTCATGCGACGCGTCGGATATAAACTGCCGCTGCTGGTTCCACACGCGCTTGACCGGCCGGAGCGCCCAGTCCGCCAGAAACAGGCATATCCCGAACAGCAGCGCCAGCGCCGCGCCGCCCACCATAAGCGACGTAAGCGTGAGCGAACGCATGGCGGTGCGGATGATGGTATCGCTGACAAACGCGATTTTGTACAGGGCTGCGTCGTCGGAGTAGGCGGAAAGCGCCGCACTCAGATCGTCGCCCGACGGCAGGGCCGATGGGTCATTGCCTGCCTGCGCATTATTAGCAGCGCCATCTGGCTTGTCAGGCGGGACTCCGCCTGCGTCGTTCGATGGAGCGCCGCCCGCATCATCGGGTGGAGAAAACAAGTCGTCGGGCGGTACGCCCAGCGCGGACAGCAGGGCGGGGGAAGTCTCCGCGCGCGTAAAGTACAGTCCCAGCTCATTCAGATGCCCGCTGTCGCCGCCCGACGCAATCGCGGCGCTTATCGCAGCTGTGAGGTCGTCGTCGCTTATCTCGACCGAATCGGAGTTGGACAGAATAACATTGCCGTCCGAATCGGCGAGTATAGATATTGCAGTCATGAAATTGCCGCCCGGATCATCGCGGCGGCCGAAGCGCTCTTTGGGCGCTTCCAGCCCAAAACCCTGACCCACAGCCTGATTAAGCGACATGTCGATCTGGCGGCGCTGCTGGGTGTAGGTACTTATCAGCAGCGACACGAACACGACGATGAGCACTAACGATATAAGTCCCATAGTCATGGTAAGGAATTTGCGCTTCAGCCTTTTAAGCATCGGATTCCTCCAAACGATAGCCCACCTTGCGCCGCGCGGTTATCGTGACGTGTGCGCCCACGAACGCAAGCTTCTTGCGCAGGAAGGATATGTAGGCCTCGACGTTGTTGTCCACGGCCTCGCTGTCCGCGCCCCATACCTTGACGATTAAGTCTTCCTTGGGCACGAGCACGCGCGGGTTGGCCATGAGTATGCGCAGTATCTCAAACTCCTTGTAACCCAGATGCACCGAGCGCTCGCCGCAGGATAAGTCGCAGGTGTTCAGGTCGAGCGCCGCGTCGCCGAACTCCATGCGCTCCAGAGCCACATCGCCCTGACGGCGGCTGAGCGCGCGCACGCGGGCAAGCAGCTCCTCGGGCGCAAACGGCTTTGTCATGTAGTCGTCCGCGCCCATGTCCAGACCGTGTACCTTGTCGATAAGCTCAGACTTGGCGGTCAGCATAAGCACCGGCACGGCGCAGTGCTCGCGCCGAAGCTGGCGCACTACCTCGAATCCGTCCATGCCGGGCATCATCACGTCCAGCACAACCACGTCGTATAGGCCGCTCAAGGCATAACTAAGCCCGTCGTCGCCGTTGTAGACGGCCTCGGCCTGATATTTGGCCTCGGCGAGTATCTGAACCAAAGCGTCGCTGAGACGGCGTTCGTCCTCGACCACAAGTATTCTCATATCGCTTCACCCCGCGTGTATGATGTAAGGCATATGCGCGCCCATTATTCTGAAAGGTATTATACGATATGAAGCTGAAAAAAAGCTAAAATTCGGATGAGGTTTGTGGAAAATGTGAGGCGAGGGAGGGCTTTTGGGCTTGGTTACGGCGCGGCGTTTTGGTAGGTATGCTGCAAATGTAGCCCATCCAGCGCGCCGCGTCAAGGACAAGCGGCTTCGCCGTGCCTTCGGCATCCTTGACACGGTGTGCTGGATGGGCTTCAGGATAGTCAAGGGGTTGTTGCCAACCCCTGTCAAACAGGGTTGACCTTGCGGAGTTTGGGTGGGCGGCGGAGCGTCAGCGGGCAACGGAACTTTGCCGCGACTATTTTTCTGTTGCTTTCTGAGCGTGAGAGATGCTCATACAGAACCACAAGGACTGATTGTTTCTTCCGCGCCCACTTTAATTTATGGTGGGCGCGGCATGGATGGCTGCTTATACATCTCGTTTCGCGTCGGGATGGCCGGTTTTCGCGCCCGCCATACTTTACGGCGGGCGTGAACCTCACCGCCGAATCTGCAATTGAGCCGCCGAGGGGTGGCGAACATGGCGCGGGCGCAACCTGCCTAAACAGAAATAGTCCATTCGCGGAATCCCGAAACGAAGTAAGATTATAGCTTGCGTGAGCCATAAACAAGGATGAAAGCAAACGCCGCTGACTCTTAGAGCGAGCCAGCGGCGAAAGAAAGTAATCGCTGCTTCCTATATATAATTTCCTAAAACGTCCGAACTAAGGTACATTTGCGGTAGAATAGCCAATCGACTTTTCTTTGGTTCTTTCTTTTCTTCCGAAAAGAAAGAACACGTACCCCCTCGTCACTCCGCAGTAGTCCCCTCAGCGGCTTCCTGTTCCAGAAGTAGACCGTTGATTTCCAGCGCTTCGTCGAACCATTTGTCGAAGGTGCCGTCGTTCAGGACGCGTTCGATGTAGTCGTTGATTACCTGGAGGAGAGCTTCGTTGTCGCCCTTGTTGACGGCTACGGCTACGCCTGCGCTGGTGAACTCGATCGGGACGTCGCTTACCGCCAGACCGGGGTAGACAGTCATGTAGGACTTGCCTACTACGTCGGTGCATAGTACGCCGTCTATGTTGCCCTGGGTCAGCTCAAGCATCAGCAGCGGTACGGTGTTCAGCAGCATCGCTTCACTGTCCGGGAACTGCTCCTCGGCTACCGTCTGCTGTAAGGAGCCCAGCTGCGCGCCTACCTGCTTGCCCGCAAAGTCCGCCGGAGTGTGGTACTTGTCAACGTCCTCCTCGCGGACGATTACTACCTGCTGGCCGATGAAGTACGGGGTCGAAAAGTCCACTACCTCAGCACGGTCCGGCTTGATCGACATGCCAGACATTATGCAGTCCAGCTCGCCCGAACGCAGCGCCGTTATAAGCCCCGAAAACGCTTGGTCGCTTACTACCAGCTCAACGCCCAGCTCCTCGGCTATGCCGCGCGCCAGATCCATCTCAAACCCACATAGCTTCTCCTCGCCCGTCTCCGGGTCGGTGTAGTAAAATTCATACGGCGCGAACGTGGCCTCCGTGCCCACGACCAGCTTGCCCGCGGCCTTTATGTCGTCCAGTTTGTCTGCAAATGCAGTTGTGCCTGCCAGAAGCATCATTATGCTCAGCAATGCGGCGATGACCTTTTTCATGTGGATGCGCCTCCCATGTCCAATAATTATGCGTTGTTCCGTGAACTTGTGCATGATTATACAACGGCGTGCGCCGCCTGTCAACGGGTGAAAACCACAATTTACATGCGCTTATCAATTTAGCCGGCCCAAGCGCCGCCCGCCGGCACGCAACTGTAGTTTTACATAAGTTGAGCATTAGTTTATGTGTCGCGCGATTGACAGGCGTGTTAATTGGTAATAAAATCAGCTGTGTAAAAGCGCGCAGGGGCGCGCCATATCGCACGAAAGAGGGATGGTAGACATGCTATTGCAGGTGCTTATTTTGCGGGAGGTCGATTTGCTGCACGACTTGCTCACCGCGTTTACCAACGCGGGCGTTCAGGGCTCCACTGTGCTGGACTGCGACGGCGCGCTGCAGGTGCTGGGCCAGGCGTCGGACGACGCGCCGCCCATATTTGCGTCGCTGCGCAAGTTCATGAATCCGGATCAGGAGCACAACAAGCTGGTGCTGACCGTGCTCAGCGAGGAGCAGTACCCCAAGGCGCGCAAGGCCGTGGCCGACGTTGTGGGCGATATAACCGCGCCGGGCACCGGTATAATATTCACAGTGCCGATTACAAACGTAGAAGGGCTGGCAAAGAGGAAAAATGGATAATGCAATATTCTGTCTTGCGATAGCGCTGGGCTGCGGACTGCTGTTCAACCGCATCGCAAAGAAGGTCGGCCTGCCCAACGTCACCGGCTATCTGGTGGCGGGCCTCATAATCGGCGGCAGCTTCCTTAAGATAATACCGTTTGAAATGGTGGACAGCTTAAACAGCATAGTCACCGTGGCGCTGGGCTTCATAGCATTTTCCATAGGCGGCGAGTTTAAGATAAGCCACATAAAAAAGCTGGGCGCGCGCATAATCACGGTCACATGCTTTGAGGCGCTGACCGCGGTGCTGCTGGTGGACGTGGTGCTGCTTCTGTGCCGCTTCCCCGCGCCCGAGGCCATTGCGCTGGGCGCGATAGCCGCCGCGACCGCCCCCGCCGCCACGCTAATGGTGGTGCGCCAGTATAAGGCCGACGGCCCGGTAACGCGCGCGCTGCTGCCCGTGGTGGCAATGGACGACGCGGTCTGCCTTATCGCGTTTTCCATATCGGTGTCCATCGCCAAGTCGCTGGACGTAAAGGGCGATGTGAACTACTTCAGTATGCTGCTAAAGCCGCTTATCGAAATCGTGAGCGCGCTTGCGATAGGCGGCGCGGTGGGCTTTGTTATGACCTACTGCCTGCGCTTTTTCAAGTCGCGCGCCAACCGGCTGACGCTGGTGATATGCGCGGTGTTCCTGGGCACGGCGCTGGCCGATATGCTGGGGCTCAGTTCGCTGCTCTTGTGCATGATGATTGGCGCTATGGTCGCGAATTTGTATAACGATCTGGACCGGCTCCTGGACGTGGTGGATCACTGGACGCCGCCGCTTTTCCTGCTGTTTTTCGTGCTGTCGGGCGCGGATCTGGACATAAGCGTGCTGCCCAAGGTGGGACTGCTGGGCGTATTGTATCTGGTGTGCCGCTCGGCGGGCAAGTACCTGGGCGCGGGCATAGGCGCGCGCATAACCCACTTTGAGCCGAACGTGCAAAAGTATTTGGGCGTGGCGCTTTTGCCTCAGGCAGGCGTTGCAATCGGTATGACCACGATTGCGGCGGTGCAGCTGCCCGAGTATGGCAGCGAGATACGCGCGGTAATACTGTGCGCGACGCTCATATACGAACTGCTCGGCCCGGTGCTTACAAAGATAGTGCTGACCAAGGCGGGCGAGATAAAGCCGGACGGCAAGCAAAAGCCTGTCGCGGCGAAGTAGATACGACGTCTTTTATGGGGAGCGGCGGCGCCGCTTCTCATATTTTTATATTCAGGCTGATTGACGGGGCTTAATATGCGTCGTATAATTGCGATTATATGCAATTTGCTGTTTTTGAAAGGAATGAGCGCGCTATATGGCTGAAAACGTGGTTATGACGCAGGAGGAGTTTGCGTCTCTCACGCCGGGCGAGGTGCAGATAATCGACATCCGCGACGCATCCAGCACTGCATACGGCATTATACCCGGCGCGAAGAACATCCCCTCCGCCGAGCTTATGGACAGGGCGGGCGAGCTGGACGCGGCGAAACCGGCTATACTATACTGTGCGCGGGGCATATTCAGCGTGGAGGCGGCCGAGAACCTGCGCGCGCGCGGCATAAATGCGTTCAGTCTGGACGAGGGCTATGCGGGCTGGGTAATGGCGCAGATGCAGCGCGACGAGGACGAGGCGGAGCGGCGTTACAGGATTGAGGAGAGCATACGCAAGACATATCATCGCCGCCTGTTCTCGCAATTTGCCAGGGCGATACGCACATACGACCTGCTTCAGCCGGGCGACCGGGTAGCAGTGTGCATCTCTGGCGGCAAGGATTCGATGCTTATGGCGAAGTTATTTCAGGAGCTTCAGCGCCATCACAAGTTTGAGTTTGACTTAAAGTTCTTAGTCATGGATCCGGGCTACAATGCGGCGAACCGCAGTGTAATCGAGCACAACGCAAAGCTCCTGGGCATACCGATAACGATATTTGAGACGGACATATTCGACATAGTATACGGCGAGGAAAAGAACCCGTGCTACTTATGCGCGCGAATGCGGCGCGGGCACCTGTACAGCAAGGCGCGGGAGTTGGGCTGCAACAAGATTGCGCTCGGCCATCACTACGACGATGTAATCGAGACAATCTTAATGGGAATGCTCTACGGCGCGCAGGTACAGACGATGATGCCCAAACTACACAGCACCAACTTCCCGGGCATGGAACTGATCCGTCCGCTTTACTTCATCCGCGAAAGCGACATAAAGGCGTGGCGCGACTTCAACGATCTCCACTTCATTCAATGCGCCTGCCGCTTCACGGACACCTGCACCACCTGCGACCCGGACGGCCGCACCGTCTCCAAACGCATGGAAATCAAAAACCTGATCGCCGAAATGAAAAAGGTAAATCCCGCCGTAGAAGCCAACATCTTCCGCAGCATGGAAAACGTAAACCTCGACACGGTTATATCTTACAAAACGAAAGGAAAGGTTCATTCGTTCTTGGACGGGTACGACGAGAGGGGGTAACGTGTTCTTTCTTTTCAGGAGAAAAGAAAGAACCAAAGAAAAGCCGATTGGCT
>CAOKFD010000033.1:0-30520 GCA_948467645.1 uncultured Eubacteriales bacterium
GCCGGTATCAGCTTTTGTTCATGGCGCTGCCGCTGATGATAATGGTTATCATGTTTGCATATGTGCCGCTGTTCGGCTGGGCATACGCGTTTTTCGACTACAAGCCCGGCGTGCCGCTTTTCAGCAACGAGTTTGTGGGATTTAAGTATTTCGAGCAGTTCCTGACCGACCGCTGGGACATGCACCGCGTTATGAAAAATACGCTGGTACTGGCGCTGCTCAACTACGCCGTGTCTCCGCTGCCGATGATATTCGCTATCCTACTAAACTCCGTGCATCATAACTGGTACAAAAAGACCGTACAGACCCTGACCACTTTCCCCAATTTTATAAGCTGGATAATCGTATACTCGCTGGCTTTCCAGCTGTTCAGCTCGGAAGGCCTGATTACCGAGGCGCTGGCCAATCTAGGTCTGATACGCAAGGGCTATAACGTGCTGTCCGATGCGAGCGCGGTATACTGGTTCCAGACGATCATGGGCCAGTGGAAAGGCCTGGGCTGGAGCTCGATTATTTACATGGCGGCCATCGCCGGTATCGATCAGGAATTGTACGAAGCGGCGGCCATAGACGGCGCGAATCGCTTCCAGTCCACGCTGCATATCACCGTGCCGGGTCTGATACCCACGTTCATAGTGCTGCTGCTGCTGGGCATAGGTAACTTCATGAACGTAGGCTTCGACCAGTACTATATATTCAAAAATGCCGGTAACTCCGATACCATAGAAGTGCTCGATATTTACGTGTACCGTATCGGTATGCAGAACTACAAGTACTCCTACGGCATAGCGATAGGTATAATGAAGTCGGTCGTGAGCATGATACTGCTGTTCTCCGCTAACGGCATATCCAAGCTGGCGCGCGACGGTCAGTCGATATTTTAAGGAGGTTGCGGGCAATGATGAGGCGCAGTCGG
Organism: uncultured Eubacteriales bacterium; assembly: GCA_948467645.1. Taxonomy (GTDB): domain Bacteria; phylum Bacillota; class Clostridia; order Christensenellales; family Aristaeellaceae; genus Fimadaptatus. The sequence goes on from CAOKFD010000033.1 coordinate 917, forward strand.
GCCAGCATATTCTGCGACGTCCTGATATATCTTTTCCTGGGACTGTTCGCTATATGCTGCGTGTATCCTTTCTACTATATGTTTATCTATTCCATCAGCGATACCACTCAGGTAATGAAGGGCGTATCGCTGTGGCCGGCCGGTTTTACGCTGTACAATTATCAGGAGGTATTTAAGCTAAAGGGCATAGCGAATGCCTTCGGCATGTCCACCGCGCGCGTCGTGGTGGGTACGGCGCTTACCGTATTTGCGTGTTCCTTCCTGGGCTACCTGTTCGCCAAGCCCGAAATGCCGGCGCATAAGGCGCTTTACCGTATGCTGATAATCACCATGTACGTGGGCGGCGGTCTTGTGCCGACATACCTTGTGTACAAGACGTATGGCCTTATGAACAGCTTCTGGGTATACGTGCTGCCGGGCGCGGTGTCGGCGTACAACGTCGTGCTTATAAAGACCTATATTGAGCAGCTGCCGGCCTCGCTGGAGGAATCGGCGATGATAGACGGCGCGGGCTACTTTAAGGTGTTCTGCCGCATAATATTCCCGCTCAGCATACCGATAGTGGCTACAATAATGATATTCTCGGCTGTGGGCCAGTGGAACGCATGGTTCGATAACCATATCTACTGCCAGCAGAACGAGGCGCTGACTACGCTCCAGTATAAGCTGTGGCGCCTGCTCAACGAAACCAAGTCTGTTACAGAGCTTTTGAAGAGCGGCCAGGCGTCCTCTGCCGATATGCAGATGATGAACAGCCAGTCGCTTACCACAAAGGGCGTGCGCATAACGATAACCATGATCTCGGCCATACCGATATTCCTGGTGTACCCGTTCATGCAGCGCTACTTCATAAAGGGCATAATGATCGGCGCGGTTAAGGGCTGATCGTTAAGTCACCAGCCGCCGTGTATCCCGCACGGCGGCCGTTTGTTGTATATGGCTTCAAAAAATGTGTCAATACTGCGAATGCACATCAAAAATACTGATAGACCATATCAAACCAACTGATAGCAAAGTTAACATTGGCCGACTATAATGTGTACACAAACCAACACGGTCAAGCAATTGAAGAAGGATGTGTGTACACTATGAAGAAGACTATCCGCAAGATCGCGTGCGTATTGGCGCTCGCACTCGCTATGGTATCCGTGTTCGGCGTGGCTTTCGCCGACGAATCCAAGACTTATAACATAGGCATAATTCAGCTGGTTCAGCACCCCGCGCTGGACGCGGCCACCGAGGGCTTTGAGGCCGCGCTGACCGAGAAGCTGGGCGAGGAAAACGTTAAGTTCGACTATCAGAACGCTCAGGGCGATTCCAGCAACTGTGCTACCATAGTCAACGGCTTCGTTTCCAATAATGTCGATCTGATACTGGCTAATGCCACCGCCGCGCTGCAGGCTGCTTACACCGGCACCGCGACCATTCCGATACTGGGCACCTCGATTACCGACTATGCCACTGCGCTGGATATAGACGACTTTGCCGGCACCACCGGCTACAACGTGTCCGGCACCTCCGACCTCGCGCCGCTGGATCAGCAGGCCGAGATAATCCACACCATGTTCCCGGATGCCAAGAAGGTCGGCCTGCTGTACTGCACCGCCGAGCCTAACTCGGTATATCAGCTGGACGTAATCACCCCCTACATCGAGAGCTACGGCTATGAAGTGCAGCGCTTCGGTTTTGCTGACTCAAACGATATAGCTTCTGTTGTTACCAGCGCGTGCGACTATGCCGACGTGCTGTATGTTCCCACCGATAACACCGCCGCCAACAACACCGAGGTTATCTCCAACATCTGCGTGCCCGCTAAGGTTCCGGTAGTCGCCGGCGAAGAGGGCATCTGCAAGGGCTGCGGCGTTGCCACCCTGTCGATCAGCTACTATGACATCGGCTACAAGGCTGGCGAGATGGCTTACGACATACTGGTAAATGGCGCGGACATCACCACGATGGCTATCGAGTATGCTCCTGATGTAACCAAGGAATACAACGCCGAAATGTGCGAAGAGCTGGGCATCACCCCGCCGGAAGGCTACGTGGCGATCGCGACCGAGGGCTGATACTTTCCATACCCCTGAAAATGCCGCATTCTCCGAGCGGCGCAGTGGCTTGCTGCGCCGCCCGGTTGTTTTGTGTATGGCGGCGGAATACTGGAGGACTTTTAAGTGAACATAATGGCGCTTTTCAACGCCCTGCCCGGCGCGTGCGCGCAGGGGCTTATCTGGGGCATAATGGCGATCGGCGTGTACATTACCTATAAGATACTGGACGTGGCCGACCTGACCGTCGATGGCACGATGTGTACCGGCGGCGCGGTCTGCGTCATGATGATGCTCAATGGTTACAGCATATGGATTTCGCTTTTGTGCGCGTTCATCGCGGGTATGCTGGCCGGACTTATCACGGGCATATTCCATACGTTCATGGGAATACCCGCGATACTGGCAGGTATACTGACCCAGCTTGCGCTGTATTCGATCAACCTGCGCATACTCGGCTCGGCTAACCAGGCGATTAGCGTGCGCAAGTACAACCTGCTCATATCGCTTATGTACATCCCGCGGGCGATATGGATTTCCGCTGTGTTCGTCGTGGCGTTGATAGTCATACTGTACTGGTTCTTCGGCACGGAGCTGGGTTCCTCGCTGCGCGCAACCGGCTGCAACCAGCACATGGCGCGCGCGCAGGGCATCAACACCAACTTTAATAAGGTGCTGGGCCTGATGCTGTCCAACGGCATCGTTGCGCTGGCCAGCGCGCTGTATTCCCAGTATCAGGGCTTCGCCGACATCAACATGGGCCGCGGCGCGATCGTAATCGGTCTGGCGGCGGTAATAATCGGCGACGTCGTGTTCGGCAAGATATTCCGCAATTTCGGATTCAAGCTGCTGGGCGTGGCGCTGGGCGCGGTCATGTATTATCTGGTAATACAGGTGGTGCTGTGGCTGGGCCTGAATACCGACGACCTGAAGCTGCTGACGGCGCTGGTCGTGGGCGTGTTCCTGTCGGTGCCGTATATTAAGGGCCGCTACTTCACCAAGACTCGCGGAAAGGCGGCGAAGTAAATGCTGGAGATCAGGGATATTTATAAGACGTTCAATCCCGGTACGATTAACGAAAAGCGCGCGCTGCGCGGCGTGTCGCTTACCCTCGAGGACGGCGACTTCGTGACCGTAATCGGCGGCAACGGCGCGGGTAAGTCCACGCTGCTTAACGCCGTCGCGGGCGTATGGCAGGTGGACGAGGGCTCGATATGGATAGACGGCGTGGACGTGACGCGCCTGCCCGAATACAAGCGTGCAAAGTACATCGGCCGCGTGTTTCAGGATCCCATGATGGGCACCGCCGCCGACATGTGGATAGAGGAAAACATGGCGCTGTCCATGCGCCGCGGCCAGCGCCGCACGCTGCGCCCCGGCATAACGGGCGCCGAGCGCGCCGAGTACAAGCGCCAGCTCGCCACGCTGGGTCTGGGTCTGGAAGACCGCATGACTAGCAAGGTCGGCCTGCTGTCGGGCGGTCAGCGTCAGGCGCTTACGCTGCTTATGGCCTCGCTTAAGCGCCCTAAGCTCCTACTGCTGGACGAGCACACAGCCGCGCTCGACCCCAAGACCGCGTCCAAGGTGCTGGACACCACCGACAAAATTGTCAGCCGCGATAAGCTGACCACGATGATGATCACGCACAACATGCGCGACGCGATATTGCACGGCAACCGCCTGATAATGATGCACGAGGGCAACTGCATACTCGACATACGCGGCGAGGATAAGAAGAAGTTGACGGTCGAGGATCTGCTGCACGAATTCGAAAAGGCCAGCGGCGAAAAGTTCGCCTCGGACAAGGCGTTGCTGAGCTGATTAATACGAGACGATATATTGGGGGCGCGACTGCCGCAAATGCGGGTGGCCGCGCCTTTGATTGCATCTGGCTTGACAAGCCCGGCTATGCGATATATCATAAATACCGTTTTTATTAAATTACGCGCCAAACCAGAAAGCCCTGAATTTAAGGCGGTATACGATTTAGCCTTAATTGCGGGTTTTGACTAATACGCGCTTCAGAGCGATGAAAGCAGGGTGGTACAATGGAACTGCGAAATCTGGCGACGTTCGTGCGCGCGGCGGAGCTTCACAGCTTTTCGCAGGCGGCCAAGCAGCTGGGCTATTCCCAGTCGGCAATATCGATGCAGATAGGCCAGTTGGAAAGCGAACTGGACACGCGTCTGTTCGACCGCGTGGGCAAGACGATCGCGCTCACGCCGCAGGGCAGGCAGTTTTTCGAATATGCCCAGAACATACTGCGCATGGCCGAAAACGCAAGGAACGTGATGCGCAACGCGTCGGTAGTGACCGGCCAACTGCGCATAGCGATGGCCGAATCGATATGTATGTCGCTGTTCCCGGCGACGCTGTGCGAATTTCGCCGCATGTACCCGGACGTGCAATTGACCGTGAAGTCGGGCACGACCGAGGACATGTTCCGCGCGCTGGCGCAAAACGACGTGGATATAGTGTATCAGCTGGATAACCAGATATACCGCTCGGACTTCGTGATACCGCTGTGCGAGCGTGTTCCGATAATATTCATCGCGCCCGCCGATCATCCGCTGGCAAATCTGGACAGCGTGGAACTCGCCGAATGCGTGAAGTACCCGTTCATACTGACTGAAAAGGGCTTCAGCTATCGCTCACAGCTGGACGCGCAGTTGGCCGCGCGCGATCTGGAGATAAAGCCGGTGCTGGAAATCGGCAACACGGACGTGATTTGCAAACTGGTGGAAAAGGGCATGGGGCTGGCCTTCCTGCCCGAATACGTGGCGCGCGCCGCGCTGGACGCGGGCCGGGTAAAGCGCCTTAACGTAGAGGGCGTGGACGTAAAGCTGTACCGCCAGCTGATTTACAGCAAGGGCAAGTGGATTACCCCCGCGATGCAGGCGATGATTGCGCTGATATGCGGCGGCGCGGCGACGATGGGGGATGGGCGCGAATAGACGGCGCGCATCCGAATATGCGGCAGGGCAGCTTACAAAAGCGAACGCACAAATTTGTCATTTGCGTTCGCTTTTTTATTGACGCGGCCGAGTGCAGTGTGTATACTTTTATGCGTGAGCGGCGCGCTGTGCGCCGATTGAATGAATTGCCAAATCGACTATGCTGGAGGTATGTGACATGATTACGCGTACTGCGGTGTTCGGCGGCGCGGGACTCAGCTATCGTATACCGGCGCTGTGTACGCTGCCGGACGGTACGCTGTGCGCATTTTGCGAGGCGAGACAGGGCGGCGGCGACTGGAATCCGATGGATCTTATCATGCGCAGGCGTACGCCCGACGGCAGGTGGCTGGACGCGCAGACGATTGCGGGCAACCCGCACGGCCCGGTGCATAACCCCGGCCCGTTCGTGGTAAACGGCGAACTTCACCTGCTCTACGGCATGGACTATGAACGGTTTTATCAGGTGGTCAGCCGCGACGGCGGGCTTACATTCTCCGAGCCGGAGGATATTACCTATGTATTCGAAAGCTTCCGAGGCCGCGACGTACCCGGCGGCATCGACTGGCGCTGCATAGCGGTCGGCCCCGGCGGCGTGACTCAGCTTAAAAACGGCCGCATAGTCGCGCCCGTATGGCTGGGCGGGCTGGACAAGCCGCGCCGGCACGACCCGTGCCAGACCGGCTCCATCTATTCCGACGACGGCGGCAAAACGTGGAACGCGGGCGAGATAATCGACATATTCCCGCTCGGCCCCAGCGAAGCGCAGATTGCCCCGCTGTCGGATGGCGGAGCTCTAATATCGCTGCGTAATCAGGGCCAGCAGCATAAGCGCGGCTTTGCATGGTCGCCCGATGGTGCGCACTGGTCCAAGCCCGTGCTTGCCGACAACGTATGCGAAGTCAATTGTCAGGGCTCGCTGATAAGCGTCGGCGACCTTATGGTAATTACCGGCCCTGAACCCGAGGGCGATGATATTCAAAAGCGCGAGCGTAAGCGCCTTACACTGCGCGTCAGCCGCGACGAGGGGCATACGTGGTCGAAGGGTCTTGTGCTGGTCGAAGGTACGGCGGGTTACAGCGCGCTGGCACTTCAACCCGATGGCGCGCTCATGTGCCTTTATGAAACGTGGGAAGACGAGGATATGCTCAGGCAGGAGCTTCTGACTATCACCCCGGATGAATTTGAAAAGCTGTGACTGCCGCATGTGCGGCGGAGAGGAATGCATATATGAATAAGAAGGAAATGCTGGGCATATTCCAAAACCCGGGCAATGCATACCGCGGCAAGCCCTTCTGGTCGTGGAACGGAGAGCTGGACGAGAAGGAGCTTATCCGTCAGGTAGGCGTGATGCGCGAGATGGGCTTCGGCGGGTTCTTCATGCACTCGCGCTCCGGCCTTATCACCGAGTATCTGGGCGACGAGTGGTTCAGGCTGATAAATGCAGTCGCCGACGAGGGCGCAAGGCAGGGCATGGAGGTCTGGCTGTACGACGAGGACCGCTGGCCCAGCGGCAGCGCGGGCGGCAAGGCGACCGAGGATGTGCGCTACCGCATGAAGAGCGTATACGTATATGAGCGCGCCGCCGCGCCATACATATCGGGCGAAACCGAACTGCCCGAGTGCGACTATATGTTTGCGGCAAGGCTAGGCGCTGACGGATATACGATGAGCGACTATATCCAGTTTAAGCCGGGCGAGGCCACCGCAGATGTGTTCGCGCGCCTGACGGGCGAGGGCGAGGACAAGCTGCTCGAAATGCGCATACAGCCCGACGAACCCAGCAGCAACTATAACGGCAACACGTATCTGGACACAATGAACGTGGAAGCTGTGGATAAGTTCATTGAGCTAACCCACGAGCAGTACCTGAAACGCTGTGGAAAACGTCTGGGCAGTGTGATAAGCGGCATATTCACCGACGAGCCGCATCGCGGTCAGGCGCTTGATACCACCGTGACCCTGCCCGACGGCACGCGCAAGTGCGGGATATTCTATACTAACGATATATTCGACGAGTTTGAGCGTCGCTACGGCTACGACGTACAGCCGCTTCTGCCCCAGATATTTTATCGGCTGCACGGCGAGCCGATTTCGCGCGTAAGGCTGGATTACTTCGATTTGGGCTGCAATCTGTTCAACGAGCGCTTTATCGAGCGCATAAACGACTGGTGCGAGCGCCACGGCATAATACTGACCGGCCATGTGCTGCACGAAAACTCGCTGTCCAATCAGGCCATGCCCAATGGCTCACTCATGCGCTCTTACGAGCATATGGACTGGCCGGGCATAGATTTTCTGGGCGAGGACGAGCGCTGCTACTGGATTGCGCGCCAGTGCCAGTCGGTCTGCCGCCAGCAGGGCAAGAAGTGGATGCTGTCCGAACTGTACGGCTGCACGGGCTGGCGCGCCGACATGCGCATGTACAAGGTGATCGGCGACTGGCAGGCGCTGCTGGGCGTAAACGTGCGCTGCCCGCACCTGAGCTGGTACACGATGGAGGGTCAGAGCAAGCGCGACTACCCGGCAAGCATATCGTATCAGTCGCCCTATTGGCGCGATTTTAACGCGGTAGAAAGCTACTTTGCGCGCTTTGGCCTGATGATGGGCGAGGGCGACGCGATCTGCGATACGCTGGTAATTAACCCCATCGAAAGCGCGTGGGGCCTGGCGCGCATAGGCTGGTCCAAGTGGATATTCGCAAAGAGCGAGGATGAGCTGGCGCTGGAAAAGCGCTATGCCGACGTGTTTAACGAACTGATGGGCGCGCGGCTGGACTTCGACTATGCCGACGAGCAGACGCTGATGCGCGACGCGCGTATCGAGCGCGACGGCGATGAAGTGTTCCTGCGCATAGGCGCGGCGCGCTACCGTCAGGTGCTTATGAGCGGCCTGCTCACCGTGCGCGCAAGCACAATCAAGGTGCTGAAGGACTTCATCGTAGCGGGCGGCTATGTGGCGCTGGCGGGCGCACTGCCTGAGTACGTAGGCGGCGAACGCTCCGATGCGTGCCGCGAGCTTATCGATGCGGGCGCGGCGGTACTGCCCGAAACCGGCTTTGCGGCAGTGCTCAGCGAGCGCGATCACTGCCCGATAACCTGCGGCGCGGGCGATCAGATATTCATGCAGGTACGCCGCGCAGGCGACGACTACATAGTCGCGCTGCTCAACAACGACCGCGACTATGAAAGCGGCGCGTTCCGCGTAAATGTGCCCGACGGGTACTTTGCGCAGGATTGGGACATGCTGACCGGCAAGCGCTATGCTCTGGCTGTGGATAAGTCGGCCGATGGCAAGGCATATGTAAACTGCGCGCTGGAGTCCGCGGGCACTCAGCTTATCGTGCTGACGCGCGAGGACGAGCAGCTCGAAAAGCGCCCCGCGCCGGTAATCGCGGTGAAGGAATGCAATCTGCCTGAGGCAGAATACAAATTTAAGCTGGATGAGCCGAACGTATGCCTGATGGACATGGCCGCGTGGAGCTGGAACGGCGGCGAGGAGCAGCCGGTGCAGGAGGTGCTTCGCGTGGACGACGCGGTGCGCGACCTGCTGGGCATAGAGCGCCGCGGCGGCGAGATGCTTCAGCCGTGGTTCTCCAAGAATGCGTATTCCAAGCCCTACGGCACGCTGCGCCTGAAATACAGGTTCAACTGTGAAGTCCTGCCCAAGGGACAGGTATACCTCGCGGGCGAGCGTCCGCAGGAGCAGCAGTACAGCATAAACGGCGTAACGCTCACTGCGCCCGACATCACCGACTGGTGGGCGGACAACGCCTTTATCAAGATGCCCGTGCCCGAGGGCGCGATTCGCCTGGGTGAGAACGTGGTCGAGATCGAGACCGAGTTCAAGCGCACGACCAATATCGAGGCGCTGTACCTGCTGGGCGACTTCGGCGTGAGCATGGGCGCGGACTGCGTAAACACCGTGACCGAAATGCCCGCAACCATCACTATGGAGGGCCTGCAGCGCGGCGTACTGCCGTTCTACACGGGCCGCATTACTTATGAAGTAACGCCTGAAATATACGGCGAATGCGTGGACAAGGACGCGCGCCGCGTGATGATAAGCATACCGCACGCGACCGGCGCGCTGGTCGACGTAAGCTGCGGCGAGACAACCCAGCGCATAATGTGGGAGCCGTACACCGCCGACGTGACGGACGCGGTGCGCGCGGGCAGGACTATCGAAATAACCATGGTCAACACGCGCCGCAACGTGTTTGGCCCGATGCACATACTGCCGCCCGAATGCCGCACCTGCAGCCCGGGCAGCTTTATAACCAAGGGCGAAAAGTGGAGCGATGAATATACCTTCATCGAAGCGAGGCTGGGCGACGTCAAGTTCATAAGCGGAGACTAAGCAAAACGGCGCGGCGGCGCGGGCGAGGGCCTTCTCAAATGCAGGGCAGTCAGCCATGTGCCGCCGCATGGCTATACCTTACCCCTAAAAAGACTGCACGCGGCCAATGCGCGCACATATACGGCGAGGTGCTGGACAGCCGCACCGAGCGCGTGGGTCTGCGCACGGTAAGGCTGGAGCGCGACTTTACGCCCGGCAGACAGGTGTTCCGCATATACGTCTACATAACCGGCTTCCCGGCGTACGACGCGGATACCATGCTGCACTGGGCGGCTGTGATAGACCAATTGCCCGAAGGAGAAGTCTGATATGAGCGAAGCAACGGTATGGGGACTTGATATAGGCGGTACGAAGTGCGCGCTGGTCATCGGCGACCGCACAGGCAAAGTGCTTGCGCGCTGGCAGGTAGCCACAGCCGACTATGGCGCGGACTGGCAAAGGCTGATAAACGACCTGCTCAAAAACGCCGAGGGCATATATACCCGCCCCCTGGCGGCGGGCGTTAGCTGCGGCGGGCCGCTGTCCAGCGCGCGAGGCGTGATAATGAGTCCGCCCAACCTGCCCGGCTGGGACGACGTGCATATAGTCGAGTGGCTTCAAAACCGCCTGAGCGTGCCCGCGTTTTTGCAAAACGACGCGAACGCCTGCGCGCTGGCCGAGTGGCAGTTCGGCGCGGGACGCGGCTGCAAGAACATGGTATTTTTAACCTTCGGCACGGGCATGGGCGCGGGACTGATACTGGACGGCCGACTGTACGCGGGCACAAACGACATGGCGGGCGAGGCCGGGCATATGCGGCTTGCGCCCGACGGCCCGGAGGGCTATGGCAAGCGCGGCTCGTTCGAGGGTTTCTGCTCAGGCGGCGGCATACGGCAATTGGCTCAGATGGAGCTGGGCAAAGACCTTAGCTGCAAGCAGCTGTGCGAGCTGGCCGACGCGGGCGACGCGGACGCGCGGCGCGTGCTGGAAAAGAGCGCCGATTATCTGGGGCGCGCGCTGGCGGTGCTTATCGACATACTCAACCCCGAGCGCATAGTCATCGGCAGCATATACGCGCGCGCCGAGCGGCACTTTAAGGACGGCGCGCTCAGCGCGATCAGGCGGGAAGCGCTGTCGCTTTCCAGCGGCGTGTGCGAGATAGTTCCGGCGGGACTGGGCGATTCGATAGGCGATATTGCCGCGCTCAGCATAGCGTGGAACGGCTTAAACGGCGCACGCTGACGCGGCGCAGTAAAAAACGGCAATGCGCGGAATAATATTTCTTGCGCAGGCGCGGTCGATAGTATATACTTATGGCATAAGAGTATACGGATGGCGAGGTGTGTTATGGCACAGCAGTATACGCGCAAGGTAATACGCGAGACTTTTCTGCAAATGCTGGGCGAAATGCCGCTGGATAAGATCACAGTCAAGGATATAGTACTGCGCTGCAATATCAACCGCAATACGTTCTATTACCATTATGCCGATATATATGCGGTGCTTACCGAAGTGCTGGAGATGGATCTTCAGCGCGTCATTGACGAGTATAACGACACCATGTCATGGGAGGAAAGCTGCTTAAGCGCGGCGCGCATGGCGCTTGACAATAAGCGCGCGGTATACCACATATATAATTCCATACGCCGCGAGGATCTGGAGCGATATATGTACGGCGTGGCGGGCAGCGTAATGACGCGCTACGTAGAGTATGTGAGCGCGGGCATACCCGCGAGCGAAGGCGACAAGCGTATAATCGCGCGGTTATATCAGAGCGCGATGACCGAAATGGTGATACAGTGGATAATAGGCGGCATGAAGGAAGACCCGGAGGCCGCCATACGCCGCATAGGCCAGCTGTTCGACGGCAACATAGTCATGTCGCTAAAGCGCAGCGCCGGTATGATGAAGTAAGTGACAAAAAACAGCAAAAATGCGCGGAAGCATAGTCGCTTCCGCGCATTTTTATATCATTCCGGATAGGAGCCGCCGGGCTTGACCGCGCAGCCCAACATGTAGAGCGAGTGCGCGCCATACAGCGCCGTCTCCACGCCCACCATGCGCGTGAGCGCGTCGCCCTCCAGTCCGCCAAATCCCAGTACGACGCCGCCCGCCGCCGCCAGCAGCGCGGTCAGCAGCAGCGCGGGCCATGAATGCAGCCCGAACGAACGCGCCTCGCGCGCCGTGCGTATCTTAAGCATACAGTCGGCCGCCGCCAGCGCGCCCAGCGCCGCGCACGAATAACCGTTTTCGCCGCGTATTATCATCAGCGCGCCCGCCGCGATTGCCAGCGTGCCCATTGCAAAGTCGTACTGATACGCCAGACAGTACATGTCGCCCGCAAAATAGCCGCATATCTTTATTATGCCCGCCGCCAACGTGATTGCGCCGGCAATCACCAGCGCCGAGTTAAGGCTCAGCGGTTTAAAGACCGCCAAACCTATACCCAGTACAGTTGCGACCGCAGATGCAGCAATGCCTATGTATTTTATGCTGCACTGCTGCCACCTTGCGCCGCGAAAACCAGGCGTGCGCATCAGATCGCCCCGCATTCGCGCAGGAGTTTTTCAATGTCGGTGCCCTGTACCTTTTTAAGCACCTCGCGCAGCGCAATGCGCTCTATGAACGGCAGCTCTATGTCGGTCAGCTTCTTGCCGTCGGTCAGCTTGGGCACAGAGCTTATGAGGTCGCGCACGTCGTATACGCTGCCCCAAACCTCGGGCACGGCGCGGTCGATGTTAAGCAGCGTGTACACGGCCTCCATGCCGGTGCGGATGGAATACTCGGTGGTGAATATCGTGTCGCGCTTGGTCTCGGCGAACTGGCCTATGAAGGCGAAGTTTACGCTGCCCTGCGGTACAACGTCCGGACGGTCGCCCGCCTCGCGCGGCATGAAGAACGCGGTTATGTAGGGCATCATGCAGGGCACGGTGTTGGCGCTGTGCTCGGCCAGCTCCGGAATCTCGCTCTCCGGCACGCCCATGTGGTACAGCCACTCCATGCAGATTTCCTTACCGGTGCATTCGCGCATGGGCTTTTTAACATAGTTGCCGGGACGGTCGGTGAACAGGCCGTATATCCAGCCCACCAGCTGCCCCTTGGGCTGCGCGCGGAACTGCGGCTGACGGTTGAACGTCCAGCTCAGCAGCCAGTTGGAGTCCTTTGCAGTCACGATACCGCCGGTGACAACACCGCCGCTGAACGGATCGCGCTTGCATATCTTCTGGACATACGGCGGAATCTTGTCGTCCAGCGTGGTCACAGTGGCGCTCATCCAATTGCTCTTTTCCGGATCGGAGCAGAACTTGTCCGGATGGCCGAACGCGGGATCCTGCGCCGCGATCTTACGCCACATATCCCAGCCGCCGCCCTCTTTGATCTCGGCGTTGAAGGGCGCGGGGGTGTTCTGGTCGCCCAGAGTGGAGTTCTCGACGCAGCCGCCGTTGGTGATGAATACCAGATCATTGTCGGTCAGGTCGATAGACATGGGCTTGCCGTCCTTTACGCACACCAGACGGCGGGCTGCCTTGCGGCCGTCGCGTATCTCGAACTCAACGTTGTCTACCTTAACGCCAAACTCGAACTTGACGCCGAAGGACTCCAAGTACTTCACCATGGGCAGTATCATGGACTCGTACTGATTGTACTTGGTGAAGCGCAGCGCCGTGAAGTCGGGCAGACCGCCTATGTGGTGTATGTAGCGCTGTATGTACAGCTTCATCTCCAGCGCGCTGTGCCAGTTCTCAAACGCGAACATGGTGCGCCAGTACATCCAGAAGTTGGAGCTTAGCACTTCGTCGTCGAATACCTCGTCTATGCGCTTGTTGTACAACTCCTCGTTGGGGGTGAAGAACAGGTGCATTATCTCCATGCAGCCCTTGTCGCTCAGGCCGAACTTCTTGTCGGTGTGGGCGTCCTCGCCGCGGTTCTGCGTGGCGCGCATGAGCGAGTAGTTGGGGTCGCGCTTGTTCAGCCAGTAGTACTCGTCCAGTACGCTTACGCCCTCGGTCTCGATCGAGGGTATGGAGTGGAACATATCCCACATGCACTCGAAGTGGTTGTCCATCTCGCGGCCGCCGCGCATTACATAGCCGCGGCCCGGAATGTCGTAGCCGTCGCACGCGCCGCCGGCCAACTGTTCCTTCTCAAGGATGTGTACGTTTTCGCCCTTCATCTGGCCGTCGCGCACCAGATAGCACGCCGCCGCCAGCGCCGCAAGGCCGGAACCTATCAGATACGCACTCTTGTTGTCCACTCCCTCGGGCTTCAGGGGACGCACGAACGCTTCGTAATTACCGCTGCCGTAATACATGATGTATAACCTCCAAAGGCGGGGCGCTGTGGCCGCGCCGTATTTTCTTTACGGGTGTTATTATACCCTGCGCGCATGGCATTTACTATGGACAAACCCGCGCGGCTGTTTGAAAATCAGACACGCGGCGTGAGCTGTGCAAAATTCAGACAAATGCGGGCGCGTGCTCAAATTAAGACATTGTTCAGGCGGAAAGCGCGCCCTGCGGTGTACTTCAAATACTTTGAAGCATGGTTTGAGGGAAAATGTACTGAAATTGACAATTATTATCGTGTTTTCGGAAGGTAAAGCTAATTTTGCGTCGAATAGATAAAATATGTAATAATGCAAAGGGAGATGACCAAATGAAGTATCAACCCACGTATGAATCCGTACATCAGCATAAGCTGCCTAAATGGTTCGACGACGCAAAATTCGGCATATTCGTACACTGGTCGCTGTTTTCGGTTCCGGCATATGCCGCCGAACAGACGCGCGATATAAGCGAATCCATGGCCGAGGATATGAGCGCGACCTTTGCGAACAATCCTTACGCTGAGTGGTATCTCAACTCGCTGCGCATCCCCGGCTCGCCCACGCAGGCGTTCCATAAAAAGCATTACGGCGACAAGAGCTACTTTGATTTCCAGAAGGATTTCGAGGAGCAGAACGCAAACCTGAACGTGGATGACTGGGCAAAGCTTATGGAGCAGGCGGGCGCGCGCTACTGCGTGCTGGTCACAAAGCATCACGACGGCTATACTCTCTGGCCCACCGACACGCCTAACCCGATAATACCGGGCTATTACTCCAAGCGCGACTTCGTGGGCGAGCTGACCGAGGCCGTGCGCGCGCGCGGCATGAAGATGGGCCTGTACTACTCGGGCGTATACGATTGGACGTTCAAGACCGACTGTCCCATCGACAGCCCGCGCGGATTCCTGAAGCATCAGGATATGCCTAAAGAATATGTAGAATATTCCGTCAAGCACCTGTACGAACTGATCGACAAGTACCATCCGTCCATACTGTGGAACGACATAGCGTTCCCGTATGGATATAACCTTAACGAGCTGTTCGCGCACTACTATAACACCGTAGAGGACGGTGTTATCGACGACCGATGGAACCAGCGCAAGGTGCCCAAAACCGAGGAAGAGTGGCAGGAGGTCGAACGCCGCGGCGCGGCCGGGCTTGCGGGCAACACCACCACGCACTATGACTTCATTACGCCCGAGTATCAGGTGTTCGATTCTCAGCAGCCCGTCAAGTGGGAGTGTACGCGCGGCATAGGCCGCAGCTTCGGCTTCAACCGCACCGAGTGCGGCTCGGATTACCTAAACGGCGCGCAGATTATCGATATGCTGGTGCGCATAGTAAGCCGCGGCGGTAATCTCCTGCTCAACATCGGCCCGCGCGCGGACGGCACGGTTCCCTACGAGCAGGTAAAGCCCTTGTTGGAGACCGGCGAATGGCTGCGCGTAAACGGCGAGGCAATATACGGCACGCGCCCGCATTCCACGTTGGAATACAAGGACGCGGACGGCTGCTCGGTGTGCATGACCAAGGCCAGGGACGCGCTGTACGCGATAGCGCTGCGCCCCGACATGCCCGCCAGCTATGAGGTCAAGGGCCTTATGCTGGAGGAGAACGCGCATGTTGAGCTGCTGGGCGCGGGCGAGGTGCAGTGGTTCGCCGAGGAGGACTGCACCGTGTTTAACCTGCCTGAGAATCTGCCTAAGCAGGCGGCGTATACGCTCAAGATACATCGCTGATAAGGCGGGGTGGATGGGCGTATGTTAAGGACTGGGCGGCCTGAACTGCCTTGGCACGCTGCCTGAACAAAGTCCTCCGGACTTACTGCCTTTCAAAGAACGTATACTTTAACCTTGTATAAATAAATAAGCTAGCCCATAATCCGATGTTAAGTCGGGTTATGGGCCTGTTTGAATACAAAAAAGCCTGAAAAACCGGCGCGGAGCGCGCTTGACTTATAACGTCAATCTGATATAATGCAGGTATATCTTTTTTGCACCGCCGTGCGGACTACGCTTATGTATGAGGGGATATATCTAAATATGGATACGCCGCTGGTCAGCGTGATAGTGCCGGTATACAACGCCGAAAATACGCTTCACGCCTGTGTAAAGAGTATAAGCGAACAGACCTATCGCAATATAGAGATCATACTGGTGAACGACGGCAGTAAGGACGACAGCCTTAGCGTATGCCGCGCGCTGGCCGCGGGCGACGAGCGCATAAAGATCATCGATAAGCCCAACAGCGGCGTGTCGGCCAGCCGTAACGTGGGCATAGAGTGCGCGCGGGGCAAGTACCTGCAATTCGCGGACAGCGACGACTACCTCGCCGCCGACGGCACGCGGCAGATGGTCGAGCGCGCCGAAAGCACCGGCTGCGATCTGGTAATCGCCGAGTTCTTCCGCGTGGTGGGTAAGCGCATGATCGCCAGCACCAACCTGCCCGGCAACGAGGTGCTGACGCAGAAGGAGTTTGCGCGCAGGCTGATGGACAGCCCGCTCAACTTCTATTACGGCGTTATGTGGAACAAGCTCTACCGCCGCGATATGATAATAGAGCACGACATACGCTGCTGCACCGAACTAAAATGGTGCGAGGACTTCCTGTTCAACATGGATTACTATGCGCGCATGAGCACGGCGTGCACGCTGGATACGCCGATATATTACTACATAAAGCGCAAGGGCAGTCTGGCCAATTCATATGAGGCGATGGCGCCCACGCGCGTGTTCAAGATGCGCAAGGCCATGTATGAGCCGTATAAAGAGCTGTTCGAGAGCATGGAGATGTACGAAAAGCACCGCACGCAGATAATGATGTTCTTCATCGACTTCGCGCGCGACGGGGGAGTGCCGCCGTTTGCGCCGCAGGAGGCCGAAAAGGCATGTATGCAGGCGCACAGGCGCGAGGAACTGCTGAAAAAGCGGCTGAATAGGGTAAACGCGATGGAGCACAAATCGCGCATATACAAGCCGGGCGAGCACACGAATTGGATGCCCACGCGGCAGCGCTCGCAGAGTCAGGTGGAGGAATAAAATGGAAATTGCGCCGGGGCGTCGAATAGCCTTTAAATGGACTTTAATGTCGCTGTAAGGTGGTGAATCGCGCCTATACGCGCGCGTAACATATGGAACGGTCATTTACAAGGTATAAGTCTTTCACGGATATGGTGTCACAACCGCATCTTCTGATCGCCGGTGCAACCGGCTCGGGCAAATCGGTGTTGCTGCATAACCTGATTTACCACCTGTTCGGCGCGCCCGCCGGGCATAAAGCGCCTACATTGTACCTTATCGACCCTAAGCGCGTTGAGCTAATCGACTATGCCGACTTGCCTCAGACGGCAAAGCACGCGACGGAGCCGGACGACATTATACGCACGCTGGAGAGCGTGGTCAGGCTGATGGATAATCGTTATCGGCTGATGGTACAGCGCCCGAACCCCACCGACCGTAAGTTTTACGGTGAGCCGGCCGTATACGTCATTATCGATGAGCTGGCCGACCTTATGACTACCAGCAAAAAGCAGGTAACACCGCTTCTTGCGCGGCTTACCCAGCTCGGACGCGCGGCGAACGTTCACGTAATCGCCGCGACCCAGCGCCCGACTCGCGACTTGATTAACGGTCAGATTGCCGTCAACATCGATGCGCGCGTTGCGCTCAGGTGCCCGACCGCGCAGGACAGCCGCAACATAATCGGCGTTTCGGGCGCTGAAAACCTGCCGCGTTACGGTAGCTGCATCTATCGTAATCCGGATGGTATCACGCGGTATACGGTTCCGCGCATACCGCCGGAAGAAATTCAAGCGGCGGTCGAATGGCTGATGGAGAGGGAGTCGTCAAGGTCTGCATCAAAGCAGATTATAGATGATACTACCGGGATGGCGCGCCCGGATGCGCGTATGGGTACTACACTTTGGCGCGGGGCTGATTTGCGGGATTTGGATAAGCCGAGGTGGTGGCAGTTTATACAGAGACGTTTGCATAAATGATGAGATCAATATATAAAAATTCTGCTTACAACACGATGCGTGTAAGCAGAATTTTTATATTATATTGTAAGCTGATTGAGTTAGATCTCCCTTACGAACACAGTCATCTCATTCTCGCCGCGGTTGGCCCATGTATAGTAGGGTATGAACGTCAGCTCTGCGTCCTCAAGCGCGGGCGCTTCGTCACTGTACAGCGCGTCGCTGCTGCTTACAAGGCGCTTGCCGGCGGCGTGAATCTCGATTATGCCGCCCAGCTTGTCGGGCTGTGCAGCCTCGCTCAGCTCGGCATTGCGCGCAAGGCACAGTGCCTCAACCAATGCGCCGTTGTCCACCTGCTCAAGGCAGTATACGACCGGACCGCGCATTATCGCGACCTTGCCGATGTCGGCGCGCACATGCGGGTTGGCATATACGCGGCGCGGCTGCATGGGCAGGCTGAGTGCGATTACGTCGCCGTCCTTGAACTCACGCTCTATGCGGGCATAGCCGTGCTCGACGGCTGCGTCTATGCTTTCGCCGTTCAGCTTAATCGAATAGGTCTTTGCCCAGCCGGGTATGCGTAGGCACAACGCGTACTTGCCCGCGCCGGGGTGCAGCACGATCTCGCCCGAGACGGGATAGTCGGTGCCGCACTTGAGCGTTACATGCTTGTCGCCCAGCTTCAGATCGGCCTCGGCCTGAGCGTACAGATTCATGTAAATCTCATTCTCGCCCAGCGTAAACATGTACTTGGCCAGCGACGTGGTGAGGCGCGCCAGATTGGGCGGACAGCATGCGCAGCCGAACCACTGCGGGCGCACCGGCAGTACGTGCTCCTTACGCTTGTCCTTGTGGCTGGCCTCGGGATCGACCTCGAGCGGGTTGACATAGAAGAAGTTGCGCCCATCCAGCGACATGCCCGCAAGGCAGGTGTTGTACAGCGCGCGCTCCATGACGTCGGCATAGCGGCCGTCCGGCTCGAGCTGCAGCATGGCGCGCATGAAGAAGCACAGCGCAATCGACGCACACGTCTCGGCATAGGCCAGATCGTTGGGCAGGTCGTAGTCGAACGTGAACGCCTCGCCTATGCTGGAGGAGCCCACGCCGCCGGTCACGTACATGCGGCGCGTGGACGTGCTCTCAAACAGGTGCTTGCACGCGGCGATCAGAGTGTTGTCGCCGGTCTCGCGCGCCACGTCCGCCATGCCGGTAGCAAGGTACATCGCGCGTACCGAGTGCCCCTCGGGCGCGGCCTGCTCGCGCACGGGCAGGTGGCTCTGCCAGTAGAGCTGCTTAAAATCGTTCTGGTCAAAGTAGTTGTTGCTATCGCGGCGCTTTGCTTCCTCGACAAAGAAGTAGGGCTTAGTGCCGCGCTGGTTTATAAAGTAGCGCGCCAGCTTCAGCATAAGCGCGTCGCCCGTGGCATGGTACATGCGCACCAGAGCCAGCTCGATCTCCTCGTGCCCCGGATAGCCGTGCAGCTTGCCCTCCTCCGGGCCTATTACGCTGTCTATGTGGTACGCCATGCGCGTCATTATGTCCAGCAGTTGCCGCTTGCCGGTGGCCTCGAAGTACGCGCACGCGGCCTCCATCATGTGGCCCGCGCAGTACAATTCGTGATTGTCGCGCATGTTGGTCCAGCGCTTGCCCGGCTCCTTTACGGTATAGTAGGTGTTAAGGTAGCCGTCGGGCTGCTGCGCGCGGCCTATCAATGCGATTAAGTCGTCGCACGTTTTTTCCAGATCCGCATTGGGCTTTACCATAAGCGAGTATGCCGCGGCTTCCAGCCACTTGGCCAAGTCGGAATCCTGGAATACGCATCCGGCGTACTCGCCCTCGGCATCGCCCGCCGCAAGCTTGAAGTTCATAACGCAGTGGCTGGGCGCGGCGCCCTCCACGCGGTCGTTTAGCATTTCCCATTGATAGGGGATAACCGAGTCGATCATCTTGGCGGCTACGTCGCCCAGCAGACCCTTTTCAATGCGCACGTCGCGCACGTCGGGTATGGCGTAGTGCTTCATAACGTATCATCTCCTACAAGCGTTTTTTAAAGCCGCGTCCGCAGCGCTTTAGCGCCGCGGTATGCGCGGCATATTGTACGTTGTATTTGGCGTGCGCGGCGTCAGAGGAGTTTTTCCGCCTTTACGACCTTGCGCTCGCAGTTAATTTCATCGCTGCTGAAACGCTTGCGTTCGTTCTCGCATTCGCCGCTCTGGTTGTCGTAAGGGTCGTTGCGCGGGAATTTCTTTTCCGGCTCCATGCGCGCCTGGAAGCGCGAATTCGCCACCATGCGGAACGGGTCCAGATTGCCAAAGTAGTAGTTCCAGCGCTCGCGGCTGCCGTTTGCCAGCGCGCCGCCGCCGAACGAGCAGTCCGCAAACAGCCAGCCCCAGCCCGGCGCGTAGAACTGCGCCCAGTCGTGGCTGCCCGCTTCGGTAAGGCTCGCGCTCAGGCCCGACTGCCAGCGCGCCGGTATGCCCGATATGCGGCACAGCGTTATGAACAGCAGCGCCTGTACGCCGCAGTCGCCCTTGAGCCCGGTCGCTACATACTCCGCAATCGGCGGCAGTAGGAAGTACTCGCGCATGAAGGAGTAGCGTACATGCGTCGTTACATAATCGTAGATTAAGCGCGCTTTCTTGAGCGGATCGGTTTCATCCTTGCATATGTCCGCCGCTAACGCACGCAGATACGGCGTGAACATTATGTGCCCCGGGAGTTCTGCTAAGTCATCCGCATCGGGCGCGGGTACGCTCGGGTAAAGCGGCTCGGCGGGCGCGGGCATGTCCATGGAGAAGTATTTGACTGTGTTGGTGTACTCGTATTCCACAAAGAACGGCGCATTGCTGTCCATATGCCGTTCAAAATACGCCGTGCGCACGGGCGCATCCTCAGCACAAACCGACTTCAGATCGTCCGACGCCGCGATGATGCGTATGTCCGACTGCTGCGCCGAAATCGCGGGCAGCGGCAGATGCACGCGGTAGTCGCCCGGCTGGAACGCGCTTTCGTTTACTTCAAGGCTGGCGCATATATGCATGCGATAGCTCAAAACGCCCTTTTGCTTTATTTCGGCAATGGCGGCGTCCAGCAGCTCGTTTTTGGGGCCCTTGAACGTGCCGGCGCGCCGCGCCATGTCCGGCCGCAGGCGGTACAGCGAGCTTAAAAAGCTCTCGAAATAGCGCTTCTGGCCATCTATGTACATGTACTGTATATCGCCGCGCAGTTCCATCTCGTCAAACTCCGCGTCGGTAAGCTCGGGTATTGCGACCTGGGCCATGTTTATTGCCTGAAGCCGCGTATAGGGATAGTTGGCGCTCATGCGCTCGATGCGCTGCTTCTCCAGCTCCAACCGCTGATTGAGCAGCGGCGCTATGCCCTCGCGGATATATATTTCGATAAGTCCCAGCGCGCCCTTAAAATCGCCCGCGTGTACGCGCACCTGTATATCCTCGGGCATAGGATACGCCATTGATTCAATGCCGCGCAATGAATTCACCGCCTTTAAAACAAATAGTGTTCCTTTACATTATATTCGATTTTTATCCAAAAGAAAAGTAGTGCGAGCTAAAAAAACGGCCGCATAAGCGTTTGACAGCGGGGCGCGCGCGGAATATAATATCGTCATTAAAATAAGCGCATGTATGCGTGCGCGGAAGGGATCGACTTTATGAAGATAAAATTCCTAGGCACGGGCGCGGCCGACTGGGTGCGCGGCGGCGAAGAGTTCCGCGCGTTCACCAGCACGCTTATAAACGGCCGCCTGCTGATAGACGGCACGCCCGACGCAATGGAGCATATCACGGATACGGGCGCAATCACCGACATAATCTATACCCACTCGCACGACGATCACTTCAATATAGATTTCCTGAAAGCCATAGCCCCCGTGCGCGCACATATCCATAAAAGCTGGGCGGCAAATGTTAAGGCGGAAGGCGTGGAGGTAATCCCGTTCGACACCGGCGAAACGTTTAAAGCCGCGGACCATAGCATAACCGCGTTGCCCGCCAACCACTCAACAGCAGACCCCAACGAACAGCCCGTGCACTTCATAGTGCGCGACGACAGCTGCACGCTGTTTTACGCGACCGATGGCGCATGGCTGCTCAATGCCGAGTGGCACGCGCTTAGGAAGGAACAGCTCGACGCGGCCATATTCGATGCGACGATAGGCGAGGGCAATCCGGGCGACTTCCGCGTATTCGAGCATAACTCAATAGAAATGGTGCGCATAATAACGCGCACACTGCGCAATCCGATGTTCGGCTATAATGACGCGGGCAAGCACATCCCGCCGGTGCTCAAAGACGGCGCGCCGGTATACCTGACGCATATGGCGCGCACGCTGCATCCGCCAAAAGCTGTGCTGGAGCGCTCGCTTGCGGGCGAGTTTATAGCGGCTTACGACGGCATGGAAGTTGAGATATAGTCGGGTAAATGCCTTACCAGTAGTTTTGGTAAGGTCTTAAAGCCCTGAACAGTAACAAACGCAGTAAAGCGAATATGCTTTACTGCGTTGATTGTTTTATACAGCTTATCCGATTATAATTTCTGCCTTGCCGACGCTGAACTTCACATGCAGCCTCAAAAGATCCTCATCGCGCGTGAGTGTGAAGCTCGCGCCCTTCGCGCGCACTATGCGCCCGCGAAGCGGCCCGGCGTATATCGCATACTCGCATTCCAGCCCCTCCGGCCCGTCAAGCTGCAAAGAGTACCCTTCCAGACATTGACGCGCGTCGAGTACGCTTACTGCGTCCATGCTGACGTGGCGCGACGAGCCCACCAATATCGGCATACCCGACGTTACGTCGGTCAGCGCCAGCACGGTGGTTTCGCCCAGCGCCAGCTCGGGGAAGGCAATCGCCCGGCCGCCCACGCGTGAACCGCGCTGTGCCCAGAAGTTGAACGTATAGTACTCGCGCGTCGGGTCAAGCCCCAGCTTGTCCGCCGATATGACCATCGCGTCCAGCGGTACAACCGCGCAGCGCTGAACCACGCACCACGACCGCCCGCCGTGCACCATGTGGAACGCCCACAGCGACGAAAACGGCGCGACAGAATCGTCGATATGGCTGATGTCATGGCACAGCTCCTCGCCGCCGCCGCGCGTGTATATGCACGCGGGCGTGGTGTAATCAACCGGTCCGGTCTCGGCCGCGCAGGTGGTAAGCGGCGGCAGAGTGCGGCATATCATCTCAAGATGCGTGTCGTCATACGTCTCGGGCTTGTCCGAAATCATGTACAGCCCGCCCATCAGCGATACCAGCGAAAGCAGCGTGCGCACATACGCATCCCTGCCGCGCACGCACACCACGTCCGGGTCGAGTGTGAACATGATGCGCTGGGCAAAGTACCAGCGCGCGCTCTCGCGTATCTGCATCGAATAGCTGCACCACTTCGGCCCGGTATCGCCGCCGATGCGCATCGCGTCCGCTATGCCTATCGACTGGCTCAGCGCGCCCCAGCACGACAGGTAGTACGCATCCTTGCCTATGCCCTCGCGCGCCGCGCGCATATAGGCGGTCTGCCGCGCCGACGCGGTTTCGCTGTCGATCAGTCCCAGCCGCACGGCCTCCTGCTGGCCGTCGTATATCAGGTGGCGCAGCGCGTCCGACTTGAAGTACTCATAGCCCATCTCGCGCAGCGCGCGGTAGTAGGGCGTGACGTGCGTCCAAAGCGCCCGCTCCGAGCAGTCCAGCACGTAATGTATCCAGTCGCCGCTTAGCAATTCGCCGTCCGCTTTACGCACGCAGCAGTTCATGCTCTTAGCGCCCTCGCGGTTGGTTATGGTGGCGTTTGTCCACACGCCCGGCTTAAACCCGCCCGCGCGCATGGCCGAGACTATCACCTCATGCCCGCCCGGGAACTTTTCGTTGGTGTTCAGCCAGCTTTCACATACTGTACCGCCCACGCGCATGGGCACCAGCTTTTGCTGAAAGCCGTCGTCGATCTGCATGTATTCAAGTCCGAACTGCTTCAGCGGTGCAATCGCCTTTGCCGATGCGCGTATGTCGTCCTCGGTCACATCATCGTGATACGCCTCCCATGAGCACCAGCCCGCCACGGCCTTGGGGTTGGGCTTGAAGCGCCACGGCTCGTGCTGGCGGTATCCCAGATGCTGGCCATAGTAGCGCGGGCGCAGGAGTATCACCAGCGGCCGCGCGCCGATCTTCATCTCCATCGCCGCGTGCCAGCCGCCCTTTTCGCGCACAATTGAATTGCTCATCCACGTAAAGTCCAGTCCGTGCCACGATACCAGCAGATCCCAGTCCGCAAAGTACATCGCGTTTGCGCCGTATATAAGCGGATGCCCCATCTGGCCCAGTATCGCCTCGCCCGCGGCGGCGCGGCGCGCGCGCATGTTCAGCATGTCGCCGGGCGAGAAGAACTCGACCGTGGCGCGGGCAATCGCGTCGCAGCTTATCGTGAACTGCTGTATGAACGGCTCGGACTGCATGTTGCCGTCGGAGTGGCACTTGGGCTGTGCCTGCGCGCGGCGGGGCAGGCGTATCGTGATTATGTCCACGCCGTTGTACGTGAGCGCGTACACGCCGCGCCCGCGGTCGGCCCATAGCCGCGCATGACCAGCCGGCGGCACGGGCAGCGTGGGATATTCGCGCCGACGGAAGTTTTCGTCCTCGGCTGGCGGTATCATCGCGTCGCTGGCGACAACGCCGGCGGCGGTGCGGTCTTTTTCGGCCATTTGATCTACCTCGCTTAAAAAGTACGTCGCAAATAAACGCCTAGGTATGGGTAAGGCTGGGAGCGCATGTGCGCATGAAAGCCTGCCTTAAAAACGGAGCGCGCATTAAACCGCCTGAATACTGTGCAGCTTTTGCTTGAGGCAGCTTTCGACGCGCGCCTTAAAATCGCCTTTTAGATAAACTTTATCATCCCGCCCAGAGAATCGAATACCAGATCGGGGTGTATGTCGCTTTCCTTCAGCATTTCGGGCGTGGTTTCGCCGGTCATTACCAGTATGGACAGTATGCCGTGCTCCAGCCCCGTGCGTATGTCGGTATACAGCCGGTCGCCCACCATGGCGAGCTGGCTCTTTTCAAGGCCGGTGCGCTTTAGCGCCGCGTCCACTATGCCGCCGTAGGGCTTGCCTACGATGAGGTCGGGGCGGCGGCCGGTAGACGCCTCTATAAACGCGATTATCGCGCCGATGTCGGGCGCAAAGCCGGTCTCGGTGGGGCAGTTGAAGTCGGGATGCGTGGCTATGTAGGGCAGACCTGCGCGCACAAAGTCGCATACCGCCGTCATCTTGGCATAGTCAAGCGTCGTGTCATAGCCTATGATTACATAGTCGGGATTGCGCTGATCGATCAGCACGCCCGCCTCGCTCAACTCCTCCATAAGGAATTCGTTGCCCAGCACGAACGCGCGCTTTTGTGGAAACTTGTCCAGCACTATCGCCGCGGTCGCCTCGCCAGAGGTCAGTATGTGCTTTTCATCTACCTCAAGTCCCATGCGGCCCAGGCGCTTTACATAGTACCTGGCGTTGTGCGACGAATTGTTGGTGAGGAACAGAAAGTCGCGTCCCGTTTCTTTAAGCCGGTTTATAAAGTCCAGCGATCCCGGCAATATCTTTTCGCCCAGATAGAACGTGCCGTCCATGTCCAGCATGAAGCAGCGAATATTTTTAAGACGGTCAGGCATGGTATCCTCCATAAAATCATCTAACATAAAAATCCCAGGCATTTGCCTATATGATACCACATAAGTACGTACTGCGCACGTCTTTTTTGTGGCGCGCAGGCATTGTCAATGCGAAAGTTTTGTAGTAAAATGTACGTGAAATGCCGCGCGGCGCGTCGGCATATATGGGAGAATAACTTACGGAGGTATCTTAATATGGATAAGGTACGCATTGGTATCATCGGCTGCGGTGGCATAGCCAACGGCAAGCACATGCCCTCGCTGAAGAAGCTGGCCGACGTTGAAATGGTTGCGTTCTGCGACATCATCGTAGAGCGCGCCGAGAAGGCCGCCAAGGAATACGGCGTAGAGGGCGCAAAGGTATACACCGATTATCACGAGCTGATCGCCCGCGACGACATAGACGTGGTGCATGTACTGACCCCCAACCGCGAGCACAGCCAGATCACTGTTGACGCGCTCAACGCGGGCAAGCATGTAATGTGCGAAAAGCCAATGGCCATCAACTCCGCCGAAGCCAAGCGTATGCTGGACGCGGCCAAGGCCACCGGCAAGAAGCTGACCATCGGCTATCAGAGCCGCTTCCGCCCCGACAGCATGTACCTGAAGAAGGCGTGTGAGGCCGGCGAGCTGGGCGACATCTACTATGCGCGCGCACAGGCCGTGCGTCGCCGCGCGGTTCCCACCTGGGGCGTATTCCTGAACGAGTACGAGCAGGGCGGCGGTCCCTTGATCGACATCGGCACCCATGCGCTCGACCTGACGCTGTGGATGATGGACAACTATGAGCCGGAATCCGTGACCGGCAGCAGCTACCGCAAGCTGGCCGACACCGAAAACGCCGCCAACGCCTGGGGCAGCTGGGATCCCAAGAAGTTCACCGTTGAGGACAGCGCCTTCGGTTATATCAAGATGAAGAACGGCGCCACCATATTCCTGGAGGCCAGCTGGGCGCTGAACACGCTGCTCGCCAACGAGGCCAAGACCCTGCTGTGCGGCACCAAGGGCGGCGCCGATATGCTGGGCGAGGGCGGCGCGCTGCGCATCAACGGCGAAAAGTACTCCAAGCTCTACACCGAGATACCCGACCTCAAGGCCAGCGGCGCTGCGTTCTTTGAGGGCGTATCCGACAATCCCGCCGAGGTTGAGGCGCGCATGTGGATCGATCACGTAAAGGACGATTCCAAGCCCCTCATCACCAAGCCCGAGCAGGCCTATGTAGTAACCCAGATACTGGAGGCTATCTACAAGTCCGCGGCTACCGGCGAGACTGTGAAGTTCTAATAGACGTAATAAAGCGTCCGCGCGATGTTCGTGCGGACGCTTTTTATAGTGCCTGTGATTAATCGGCCTTTTGCCAGGTAGAGCCGCGCATTTTGGCTGCTATACCTATCGATACCAAGAACTTTGGCTCATCAGTGGAAGGGTCGTATGCGACCGACATTATGCCGACGACCGCCTTGCCATCAACCGCGCCTATCTGCTCATTGCCATTCCAGTAAAACGCGTGATATTCATTGTCGTTTGCGAGCAGTTGGTCAAATGCGTCTGTTTTTCCGGCAAAACCGGATTGCGGGTCTACCGCAATACACTTTTCGCCGATTGCGTCATATAGCGCCTGTGCATGGCTGACTAAGTTCTTCAGGTCGTTATCGTCAGTGATGGATGTGCCAATCTTTATCTGACACAACAGCGCGCCGTCGGTTTGGTACTCGTATATGTAGCTAACGTCGCATTCGCAATCCAGGTCTGCAACGAACATCTTGCGCGTGAGCCACGCGTCGTTCATGGGACTGGTAAGAATTACTTCTTCGCCGAGATCAAGCGTGAGCGGATAATCTTCAAGCGGCGACAGCCACTTTATGTCGCCGATCGACCAGTCGGAAGCGTTGAAGTTATTCGCAATGTCGAGCGTGGGTGTTTCCTCTTCTGCAAGCGCGCCGATTCCGAATGCGCATAGTATTGCGCAGAGCAACAGGGCAAGCAATCCGCGTTTCATAGTGCTGCCTCCTCAAAATATTTTTGCAAGAGTATTACTCTTTAATCACATTGTATCATGACAAGCGCATTGCGGTCAATATGATAAGTAGGGCGAAAGCGCGGTATTGCGGAGAATTAAATGCGCTTAATATTGCTAAATCTCCCAATGCGCGGCCAAAACCTCTTGCTTAAAGTACAATTTGGGTTTATACTATATTAGACAGCAATCTGTTCAGAAAGTGCTGATAAAGTTTTTCAACACGAGCGAAGGAGATGCTAAAAATGATAACTATTGGCGCACAGCTTTTTACTCTGCGCACGTTCATGCAGAATGAGTGCGACATACGCCGTTCGCTTAAAAAGGTAGCTGAAATAGGCTATAAGACCGTTCAGATTTCCGCTATCGGCCCGATCGATCCGCACGTACTGCGCGACATCTGCGACGAAAACGGCCTTAAAATCGTGCTGACCCACAATCCCGAGGCGCGCATACTAGGCGATACCGACGCGCTGATTAAGGAGCACGACATACTGGGCTGCGATTACATCGGCATTGGCGCTATGCCCGAGCGTTATCGTTCCAACGCGCCCGAGTGGGTGGACTACTTTGCCAAGGATTTCGAGACCGCGGCCAAGAAGATTCGCGACGCGGGCAAGCTCCTTATGTATCACAACCACGATTTCGAGTTCGAGAAGATGCCCGATGGCCGCATGTTCATCGACGTATTGATGGATGGTCTGTCCTCCGATCTGATGGGCTTTACGCTGGATACGTTCTGGCTGCAGGCGGCGGGCTGCGACGTTATCGATTGGCTGGATCGCCTGAAGGATCGCATTCCGTGCGTGCATTTGAAGGACATGACCGTTTCGAACCGCGAGCGCCGCATGGCTCCCGTGGGCGAGGGCAACATGAACTTCAAGGGCATCATGAAAAAGCTCGACGAGATCGGCACGACCAAGTATGCACTGGTTGAGCAGGACACCTGCTACGAATCGCCGTTCGTATGCATGAAAAAGAGCTATGACAATCTGGTCAAGCTGGGCTATAAGTAATAGGTAGAAAGCCATTTATTTGCGGCCTGACGGCTGCAATTGGAGGTAAATTTGCAATGGATAAGGTAAGGCTGGGTATAATTGGCGTAGGCAACATGGGCAGCGGCCATATCGAGAACATCGTGGCCGGCAAGTGCCCGGAGATTGAAGTAACCGCTATTGCGGATCGCAAGGAAGACCGTCGTCAGTGGGCTATTGAGAAGCTGCCCGACGTTAAGGTATTCACCGAGGGTGAAGATCTTATCAAGAGCGACGCGTGCGACGCGATACTGATTGCCGTACCGCACTATCAGCATCCGGGTCTGGCGATGCTGGGCTTTGAAAACGGCAAGCACGTAATGTGCGAAAAGCCCGCGGGCGTATACACCAAGGAAGTGCGCAAGATGAACGATGCCGCCATGCTGGCCAAGGTGACGTTCGCCATGATGTTCAACCAGCGCACCAACTGCGTATACCGCAAGATGCATCAGATGGTGCACGGCGGCGAGCTGGGCGAAATCAAGCGCGTAAACTGGATCATCACCGACTGGTACCGCACTCAGTCCTACTATGATTCGGGCGCATGGCGCGCGACGTGGGGCGGCGAAGGCGGCGGCGTGCTGCTGAACCAGTGCCCGCACAACCTTGACCTGATGCAGTGGATCTGCGGTATGCCCAGCCGCGTACAGGCGTTCTGCCACAACGGCAAGTGGCACGACATTGAGGTTGAGGACGACGTAACGGCGTACATGGAGTACCCGAACGGCGCAACCGGCGTATTCATCACCACCACCGGCGACGCACCCGGCACCAACCGCTTTGAAGTAACCGGCACCAAGGGCAAGCTGGTTTGCGAAAACAACAAGCTGACCTTTGTAAAGCTGGCCTGCGATCTGGCCGAGTACACCAAGACCGAGCCGCAGGGCTTCAAGAAGCCCGACAGCGAGACCATAGAGGTCGAGACCGACGGCTTCAACCCGCAGCACGTAGGCGTACTGAACGCCTTCGCTGGTCACATCCTGCGCGGCGAGCCGCTGGTTGCCGAGGGCTACGAGGGCATAAACGGCCTTACCCTGTCCAACGCGATGCACCTGTCCAGCTGGCTGGGTCACGCGGTTGATCTGCCGCTTGATGAGGATCTGTTCCTGGACGAGCTGAACAAGCGCCGCGCCACATCTCGTCTCAAGACGGAAGACAAGGGTACGGTTGAAGCGCAGGGTTGACGATAGTGGACGTGTTCTTTCTTTTCAGGAGAAAAGAAAGAACCAAAGAAAAGCCGATTGGGCT
>CAOKFD010000034.1:0-29749 GCA_948467645.1 uncultured Eubacteriales bacterium
CCCCGGCGCGATTCGAACGCGCGGCCTTTCGCTTAGGAGGCGAACGCTCTATCCTGCTGAGCTACGGAGAGATACCGATATATAGTATCTCACACGGCGAGATAATTGCCAATCATTTCCGCTGACCGTAGTATTTGATAAAATAATCAACGGCCTCATCAATGCGTAAAACGCCGCCGTGCTCTACAATAGCCATTATAAGTACAGGTTTGTAGGAGTATGACATGGGCGTTCGGCGGCAGTATTCAATAAGCTTATGCGCATAAGAATTCATGGCATGCCCCTTAATGAGTTGATTTGCTACTTGCAACAGTAAAAATAAAAGCCCCGCAGACGGCGATCTGCGGGGATAAGAACCTCCCCGGCGCGATTCGAACGCGCGGCCTTTCGCTTAGGAGGCGAACGCTCTATCCTGCTGAGCTACGGAGAGATACCGATATATAGTATCTCACACGGCGGGATAATTGTCAATCATTTTTGAATGCAAATGCGCCGAAAATCAGTTTAATTTGTAATGACACGGGCTGAAGAAAGGTCGAAACGGAGTGAGATTTAGCGGCGATATATGCAGGTATAACGCAGAGTCCTGAAAAAGGCAATCAAAAAGTGATATATAATGCGGTTGGGCGTGAACGCGTATAAAGCAATCGCCGCTGACTCTTAGAGCGATACCGCCCAAAAAGAATGCTAGCGTATCTTCCTATATAATAATCTCCTAAACCATCCGAACTAAGTATCACTCGCGGAAGCAAGACAAAATCGATTTTTCTTTGGTTCTTTCGCTTTTCTAAAAAGAAAGAACGCGTCCCCCATCAATACCCCTCGACAAAATGCCGCGAAACTATTACAATAGGAAGTAGTAGCTAATACGGTAATGCGAGGGATGGTGCGGCATGAAGATAGTGCTGAAGAACCTGACGAAGAAGTTTCCGGGGCCGATTAGGCGGGCGCGCGAGGAAGTTGTGGCCGTTAATGATTTTGATTTTGAGATACCTGATGGACAGCTGGTTAGTTTGCTGGGGCCGTCCGGGTGTGGTAAGAGTACCGCGCTTAATTTGATTTGCGGACTTATTAAGCCTACAAGCGGTAAGATATTTTTTGGCGATGCGGATGTTACCGACCTGCCGCCTGAAAATCGCGGCGTGGGTATGGTGTTTCAGAACTATGCGCTGTATCCGCACCTGACCGTGCTGCAAAATATTATTTTCCCGCTGCAAAATTTGAAGGGGAAGGATAAACTGTCTAAACAGGAAATGATCAGGCGTGCAAATGAAGTCGCCGGGTTCGTGCAGATAGATAAACTAATGAATAGAAAGCCGCGCGAATTGTCCGGCGGCCAGCAGCAGCGCGTCGCCATCGCACGCGCATTGGTTAAAACGCCGCGCGTGCTGCTGCTCGATGAACCGCTGTCTAACCTCGACGCAAGACTCAGACTCCAGACGCGCGAGGAAATTCGCCGTATACAGCGCGAAACCAAAATCACTACCGTGTTCGTAACCCATGACCAGGACGAGGCCATGAGTATATCCGATACAATCATCGTAATGCGCGAAGGCGTGGTGCAGCAGATAGGTAAGCCCCAGCAGGTCTACGATAACCCCGTGAACCTGTTCGTCGCCAAGTTCCTCGGCACACCGCCGATTAACGTGTTCGACGGCGTGATACGCGCAGGTAAGCTGATGGTGGGCGGCGACGTGGTTATGAATATTAAGGAGTGCGAGGACTGCGACGTGTACGTGGGCGTGCGCCCCGAAGGGTTTACGCCCGATAAAAACGGCGCGCTTAAATGTAAGTTCAAGAGCGTCGAGGTAATGGGCCGCGATGTCAGCGTGCTGTTCACGCACGACGGACTGCAAGCGCCCACCGCGCGCGCAATCGTGGGCGCGGAACACGCCGAGGGTCTGGGCGGCGATGAGGTAAGATTCTCGCTTAAACCGGGCAAGGTCTTTATATTCGACCGCGCAACCGAAAAGCGCATCGAATTCAGAGCCGAATAAGGCCGGAAGGTGAATTGTATGGATAATAAAAGCTGGAAGGGCTGGCTGTACCTGCTGCCCGCGATGCTGTTTCTGGGCTTCTTTATGGTGTACCCGCTGATCGACGTGTTCGTGTATTCGTTCGAGGAGGGGTATAACTCTGCCTCGCAGACATATTTCGGCGTGGGTCTGTATAACTACCGCTATGTGCTGCAAGACCCTTACTTCCTGCAGGCACTTAAAAATACGTTCATACTCGTAGCGATAACCGTACCGCTGTCTACCGGGTTCGCATTGCTCATATCAGTGGCGCTCTCATCAATTAAGCGACTGCGCAACCTGTTCCAGACAGTGTACTTCCTGCCGTATGTAACAAACACGCTGGCAGTGGGTCTGGTGTTCATGATACTGTTCAAAAAGACCGCGTATACCGACGGCATGGTCAATATGCTGATTAACTGGTTCGGCGGCGAGTCGGTTGACTTTATCGAAGGGCCGTACTGGGCCAAGATGTTCGTGATGTGCTTCTATACGATATGGGTCGTGCTGCCGTTTAAGATACTGATACTGACCAGCGCGCTCGCATCGGTTAACCCCGAATACTATAAGGCCGCGCGCGTGGATGGCACGTCGTCGCGCAGGATATTCTGGAAGATCACGCTGCCCATGATAATGCCGATGGTGTCCTACCTGATAATCACGGGCTTTATTGGCGCGTTTAAGGCATACAGCGACGCGGTAGCACTTTTCGGCACCAACCTGAACGCCGCCGAGATGAATACGATAGTCGGCTATGTGTACGATATGCTGTACGGCGACAGCGGCGGATACCCGTCGTATGCGTCGGCCGCGGCGATAATACTGTTCATGATAGTCATGACGATAACGTGCTTTAACCTGATGGCCACTAAAAAACAGGTGCATTACTGAAGAAGGTGTTTGTATGGCAAAGCAGGCCGACTTTACGCATATAGAGCGCGCCGCGCGCACACGCCGCATTGCGGGCAAGGTTGTGGTATACGCGCTGCTGACCGCATGGGCGCTGATGGTGCTGTTTCCGTTCTACTGGATGATACTGTCCTCGCTGAAAAGTTACAGCGCGTATAACGCGGAATACATACCCAAGTTCTACACGCTGTCTCCCACGCTGGAAAACTATGTTGAGGCATTCACCGCCGTGCCGCTGGGCAGGTATTTCGCAAACACGCTTATTTTTACCGTGGCCACGACTGCGCTTATGCTGATAGTCGTGACGCTGGCGGCGTTCGCGTTCGCGCGGCTTAACTTCCGGGGCAGGAATATCGCGTTCGCGGCGTTTTTGTCGCTGATGATGATTCCTAACGAACTGGTTATTATAACCAACTTCGTCACGATTACCAACCTTAACCTTAGAAATACATTCACCGGCCTCATACTGCCCTCGGTCACGTCGGTGTTCTATATCTACCTGCTCAAGGAAAACTTCGCGCAGGTGCCCGATCAGCTCTACTACGCCGCCAAGGTGGATGGCACCGGCGACATGAAGTACCTGTTCAAGGTGCTGGTGCCCATATGCCGCCCGACGCTGGTCACAATCACGATACTTAAAGTGATTGAGTGCTGGAACTCCTACGTATGGCCGCGCCTGATTACCGACGACGCGAATTACTACCTCGTATCAAACGGCATACAGGAAATCCGCGAAAACGGATTTGGCCGCGAAAACGTGCCCGCGATGATGGCCGCAGTCGTGGTAATATCGGTACCGCTGATAGTGCTGTTTCTGATATTCAGAAAGAAGGTCATGGAGGGCGTGTCCAGGGGAGGTACAAAGGGATGAGAAGCAGGCTTGGACGCGCAGTATCGATGTGCCTGGCGCTGATTATGATGATGGCGCTGCTGACCGGCTGTCATGGCTCAAAAGAGTCCAGCGAGTTCCAGACGCCCGAGGCGTTTGACGAATCGTGTGACTACGAGATAACCTTCTGGGCCAAGAACGACACCAACAAGGCGCAGACCCAGATTTACGAGCAGGCCATAAATGATTTTCAGGCGCTCTATCCTAATATACATGTGACGATACGTCTGTACACCGACTATGGCCGCATATATAACGACGTAATCACCAATATATCGACTGGTACTACGCCAAACGTATGCATAACATACCCCGACCACATAGCCACCTACATGACCGGCCAGAACGTCGTCGTGCCGCTGGACGGCCTGATGAGCGACGCGAAGTACGGCATGGGCGGCAGTGAGGTAAAGTTCGACGCGCCCACTCAGGACGAGGTGATACCGCAGTTCTTAAAGGAATGCGAAATTGCGGGCGCGCATTACGCCCTGCCGTTCATGCGCTCCACCGAGGTATGCTATATCAATAAGGATTACGTCGAACAACTGGGATATGAACTGCCCGATGTGCTTACTTGGGACTTCATATGGGAGGTATCCGACGCGGCCGCAAAGAAAAACGATGACGGCACATATGCCCTCAATGGCCAGAACGTCATGATTCCCTTCATATATAAGTCCACCGACAATATGATGATTCAGATGCTCCGTCAGCGCGGCGCGGGCTATTCCAACGATGACGGCGAGATACTGATATTCAACGACACCACGCGCGAACTGCTCTATACCATCGCCGACCACGTAAAGACCGGCGCGTTCTCTACCTTCAAAATATCCAGCTACCCCGCCAACTACCTTAACGCGGGTCAGTGCGTGTTCGCGATCGACTCCACCGCGGGTTCAACGTGGATGGGCATGAACGCGCCGCTGTCCGATATAAGCGAAGACAAGCTGGTCGAGTTCGAAACCGCAGTGCGCATGATACCGCAGTTCGACCCGGACAACCCGCAGATGATCTCGCAGGGCCCGTCTGTGTGCATATTCAATAAGCCCGATTCTCAGGAGGTACTCGCGTCGTGGCTGTTCGTGCAATACCTGCTGAGCAACGACGTGCAGATCGCCTATTCCGAGACTGAGGGCTATGTGCCCGTCACGTCCAAGGCACAGTCCGCGCCCGAATATCAGGACTATATAGCGCGCGGGGGCGAGGACGATAACGAGCATTACAAGGTCAAGATCGATGCCGCGCAAATGCTGCTGAACCACGCGGCAGATACCTTCATCACGCCCGTGTTCAACGGCTCAACCTCCTTGCGCGACGCGGCGGGGCAGATGATCGAGAACGTCACCAAGTCCATACGCCGCAAGGAAGAGATAAACGACGCGTATATGGATAAGCTGTTCGACGACGTGAAGGCGCTGTACCGGCTGGATCAGGGCGCGGCGAATGCGTCGGGCCAGCAGGAATTGGGGCCGCTGCCGGGAGCGTCGGTGGCGCTGCTGTGCGTGCTGGCAGCCGCATGGCTGCTGATGGGCGCATGGGCGATAGCGCGTGCAGTAAAACACAAAAGAACCAATGAATAGTAAACAGAAATATAATTGAAAAAATACTTTTTAGGAGTATAATGTGTATGTCCGCAAGGACGACGATTTGAACAGGGGAGGAACTGTTTTATGAAAAAGTTTCTTGGTATCATACTGGCCGTTGCCATGATGATGGCCATGCCCGCCTGCGTGCTGGCGGACAGCGCCGATGCGGCGACCGAACCCGCGGCTACCTCTGAACCCAAGTCCGAAGGCGTCATGACCTACGACGAGTACGTCGCCGCCGATCTGGACAGCCAGGTTGTTGTCGAGACCTATGTACAGGCCAAGCAGTCCTGGTGGGAGGACAAGGCTACCTTCTATACTCAGGATATGGACGGCGCTTACTTCGTCTACAATATGCCCTGCACTCAGGAAGAGTACGACGCTCTGGTTCCCGGCACCAAGATCAAGGTAACGGGCTACAAGGCCGAGTGGTCGGGCGAGGTTGAAATCATCGACGCTACCTATGAGATAGAAGAGGGCGAGTACATTGCTCCCGCGACCGATGTGACCGAGCTGCTGGGCACCGACGAGCTGATTAACTATCAGAACCGTTTCGTAAGCTTCAAGGGCATGACCGTTGAGGCCGCCGATGACAACGGCGCAGCGTTCCTGTACAACTGGGACGGCTCCGGCACTCAGGGCGATGACCTGTACTTCAATGTTTCGCTGAACGGCACCACCTACACCTTCACTGTCGAGAGCTACCTGTGCGGCAGCGACACCGACGTGTATAAGGCTGTTGAGGCGCTGAACGTGGGCGACAAGGTGGATATGGAAGGCTTCCTGTACTGGTACGAGGGCGTCAATCCCCACATCATCGTCGTTACTCCCGCCGCTGAATAATATAGAGTAACTGAAACCGCCGCAGTCGATTGGCTGCGGCGGTTTTGCTTTTTTGGATTAAACGGCAATCGCGCAGAGATAATCGCCCTGCGCACGCTTGACATCGCGCTTTAACGGTGTTATCCTGACGGCATTGGATTTAATCAGGTGCGGAGGAAGATATATGAACGAAAATGTAAAAGACACGGTGCGCAGCATCATGAACGATCTGGACGCGGCTGACAACGCCCCAAACCGCGACTGCGCCGCATATGCGGCCGACCGCCTGACCGGCAGGGTGTGCCCAAGCGACCGCGACGACCTTAAACTTGCGATAGAAAACATGACCGGCGGCGCAAATACCGTGCTGTACGACAACGCGGGCCGCCCGTCGATAATGTGCGCGATACCCACGATGACCATGGACGATCTGTACGGCAACGGCGATCCGTCGGTGCACCCGGCGTGGGTCGTGGACGGCGATGTGAAGAAGGTCATATACATATCCAAGTACATGAACGTGATCGAGGACGGGCGCGCGTACTCGCTGCCCATGCGCAGCGCGGCCACGTACAATACGTTCGAGGACTGCGTGAACGCCTGCCTGCGCAAGGGCAAGGGCTGGCACCTGTTCACCAACGCCGAGTGGATGGCCGTGGCGCAGTGGTCCAAGCGCAACGGCACGCGCCCGCACGGCAACACGGGCGACGGTTGCTATCACCGTGCGACGTATGAGCGCGGGCTGCCCGCAACGATGTTCTGCCGCCGCGCGCATCTGGTCAAGACTGGCTCCGGCCCGGTTACGTGGAACCATAACCACAATGCGTCCGGCATAGCCGATCTGGTCGGGCTTATGTTCGAGTGGGTAGGCGGTCTGCGCCTGATGGACGGCGTGTTCCAGATAATCCCGCACAACGACGCGGCACTGTACGACGAAAACCTGCTCAAGATAGACAGCCGCCGCTGGCGCGCGGTGACTACCGACGGGTATCTGGCGGCGCACGGCGAGCTGAATACGCTAAAGGTAGACGGCACGGTTCCGGGCGACGCGCTGGAGGAGGATCACCTGCTGGGCAGACCGGTGGTATCGACTGAGCTTAATAACCGAAGCTATCTTGGCCCGCACACCGACGGCAATCAGGGCTATCTGGACTGCCAGTTCTGCGATCTGAAGGCCGCAGACGGCGTGGAGATACCCGAACTGGCCAAGATACTGGGCTTCTTCCCGGACGAGACGTGCACGCCCGAGGACGGTATATTCGTGGCGCGCAACTACGGCGAGCGCATCGCGGTGCGCGGCGGCAAGGCCGGCAGTCTGGACAGGGCGGGTCTGAATGCGCTGCACTTCTACAATCCGCGCACTTACGATGGCAGCGCTACGATCGGCTTCAGGAGCGCTTACGTGGATATTGATATGTAAGGCAGGAGAGAAGGGATGAATTGCTGCCTTTAAACTTGAAGTGCCTTAAAAGTTCTCCGATCCGCAATGTCGGTAAGCGAGATGATTTTAAATTCGCCGTATAAAACATGACTGGACGCGTTAACGCTGTGCTGTATGACAAATGTGTACCGTCTTGCAGATAATGTACGCGCTGCAAATGATGGCCAGCAGAGTGTGCCTCAAAAATCCCTTAGTCCGCAATTTCGGGCGGCGCTCCGCCATTTTATTGTCATGAACCCTCGGCTCAGCATTGCTGAGCCTTCGGTTTTCTCCCTTGAACTGACGAAGAATCTACTCGAACTTGCGGATTTCATTTTTTGATGCATATTCTGGTGCCGAAAAGAGCTTTTTCGAAATCAGCGAATGAAGGGAGAGTTCAAACATGTACGAAATCAATGTGCGAAACGACTATCAGATTCTGCATTTTGCTGCGGACGAACTAAAGAAATACCTGCGCATGATGTTGCCGGAGGGCGGCGACATTCCAATTGGACGCGGAGAAGGCGGCTTTCGTATTGGACTTTTAAGCGAACAGAGCGATGATGACACGGTTGTTATCGATACAAGCGAAACCGGCGGCGAGATTTTGGGCTCGAACCCGGGAGCAGTGCTGATCGCCGTGTATCGCTATCTGCGGCTGTGCGGCTGCCGCTGGTTATTCCCGGGCGAGGACGGCGAGTGGATTCCCGTGCTGGACGCGCTGCCGCCGGTTGCGTATCGCCACACGGCGGATCATCGCTATCGCGGGCAGTGCAACGAGGGCGCGGAAAGCCAGCACGCCATGCTGGAAACCATTGATTTTTCGCCGAAGCTGGCCATGAACAGCTACATGCTGGAATTTGATGTTCCGTTCTATTATTACGACACCTATTATTCCCATACTATGAATTCCCGCAGCGCGCCGGAGCCGGTTTCAATGCGTACGGTGAAGCAGTGGAAGCGGCAGTGCGAAACCGAAATCGCCCGCCGTGGACTGCGTTTTCACGATATGGGGCACGGTTGGACCGCCGAACCGCTGGGACTGGACAGTCGTCAGGGGTGGCGTGCGGCCGAGAGTGCGGAACTTCCCGAGGAGCTTCGCCCTTTTGTGGCGGAAATCAATGGGCGGCGCGAACTGTATGGGGGCGTGGCGCTGAACACGAATATCTGTTTTTCCAACGCTCAGGGCCGGCATAAGATAGCCGAATACGTGGCCGATTACGCGCAGAATCATCAGAACGTGGACTTTCTGCACATATGGCTGGCCGACGCGCATTGCAATCACTGCGAATGCGAATTCTGCCGACAGAAGCGCGTGTCGGACTGGTATGTGATTCTTCTAAACGAAATCGACGAGGCGCTGACTGCGCGTAAGCTTCCGACACGGATCGTGTTCATCGAATACTACGATACGAACTGGGCACCGCTGACGGAGCGGCTGAAGAACCCCAAACGCTTTACGCTTCTGTTTGCGCCGCTTGGCCACAGCTATTTGGAAGGCTACGATGTGCAGGCCGACACATCGGCGATGCAGCTTTACGAGCTGAACCGAATAACGCCGCCGCGAGCGCTGAAAGCGTGTTTCGCGCATTTGGATGAGTGGAAGAAGTGCTTTCCAGGTGACGCGTTTGCATATGAATACCACTTCTGGCGCAGCCAGTACTGCGACTTCAGCGGGCTTTCGCACGCGCGCGTGATCTACAACGACATTCGCCATCTGAAAATGCACGGACTGAGCGGCATTATCGAGGATGGCTCTCAGCGCAGCTTCTTCCCAACGGGCTTTTGCTACTATGTATACGGCGAGACGCTGTTCGACGCGTCTGTTTCCTTCGATTCGCTTGTGGAGGATTATTTCAGCCACGCCTTTGGGACGGACTGGAAGCAGGTTATCCAATATCTAGAGGGCGTTGGCGCACGTATGCCCGTGGAATATTTCAGCGGAAAAATGAGTGCCGATCCGGCGCGTGGTTCTATGTACAATCCAGCCGTGGCGAAAACGCTGCGCACTGTGCCGGAATGGGTGGATGCGTTCCGCCCTGTGATTCAGGCGCACCTTGGGCAGGAAATGCGCGCGATGGACGTGTCATGGCGGCTGTTGCTTGAGCACGCCGACCTCGTCTCCGGATTCGCGTTTGCCGCTGCGAAAGCTGCCGACGGCGAGGATGCGTCGATGGAATTCAATGCACTGCGCGACGAGTTTTCCGGCCGCGAGGTCTATATTGAGCGGTACTACGATCATTTCCTCTTCTGGATTTCATGGGAGGAAATTTTCAAAATTGCTCCCGATCAGAAGCCGACCGAAAGCCCGGCATAAATAATGAATCGGCTATAAATCCGCTGACGCTGAAGATAGCTATACTAAGCATGAAAAGCAATCGACGCGTCTGCAAGGCTTACAGGCAAAGAAAAAGGTCGTGCAGGCGGTTTTGCCGCTTGCACGACCTTTGTAAGGTCAAGGATTACTTATGAACGATGTCCTTCAGTATAACCTTGCCGTTAGCGCCGATGACCACGTTGTCCAGCTTGTCGTCGCTGTAAAGCGCAACGGCGTTGCCATGGTACAGCGGGATGGTGCCGGCGTCGTCCAACAGCGTCTGCTCAGCCTCGTGCAGGAGGTTGATGCGCGCAGCCTGATCGACGGTCTCGAGAGACTTGGCATAGGCGGCGTCGAAAGCTTCGGAGCTGTAACGGCCCGCGTTGATGAAGTTGCCGGTTACAAAGATGGACAGCATGTTGCTGGCGTCCATGTAGTCAGCGCCCCAGCCCTGAGGAGTGATGTCGAACTTGCCCGCGTCGCGCAGTTCGGTCATAGCGGCCTTCTCCATCGGCTCGAGCTGTACGGTGATGCCCAGGTTCTCTTCCCAGGTCGCCTGCAGGTACTCGAATATGGTGGTGAAGTCAGCGCTGTTGTTGGAGTAGGAGCAGGTGATTACCGGGAAGCCTTCGCCACTTGCATAGCCGGCTTCGGCCATCAGCTGCTGAGCCTGCTCAACATCGGTGGTGAGCAGGTCGCCGCCTTCGGTGCGGAAGTCTTCTTCATTGGTGCTGCCCGGGAAGCCGTGGCCAACATAAGCCGTAGCGGGGGTCTTGGTGCCAAGCAGCAGTACGTTGCACAGGAAGTCGCGGTCTATGCACAGCGACAGAGCCTTGCGCACGCGCGCGTCAGCCAGCGGGTTGGTATCCGGGTTCTGGGTGTTGATCAGCAGGAAGTTGGTGGACAGAGCGGAGGAGGAGTGGTACAGACCCGCCGCCTGCAGACGCTCGGTCTCCTCGGACGGATAGGAGGTGATCAGATCAACATCGCCGGTCTCCAGCATGGACAGCGTGGTGTTGGTGTCGTCGATCAGCTTTACTACCAGCTTGTCCAGCGCAACGCTGTCCTTGCCATAGTAGGTCTGGTTCTTCTCCAGTACGATCTCCTGATCCTCGTCGCAGGCTACCATGTTCATGTAGCCGTTGGTGATGGACTTGGATACGTCCCATGCCCAGTTGCCCGTGCCGTCCTCCTCAACGCAGTCGGAGCGCAGCGGGTAGAAGGTGGAGTAGGTCAGGATGGTGTCGAAGTATGTGCAGGGCTGCTCCAGAGTGATCTCCAGAGTGTAATCGTCCACAGCCTTAACGCCCAGCTCGCTTACTTCCATGGTGCCGTCCGAAATGGCGGTGCCGTTCTTGAGGAACTGGCCATAGTCGCGCATATAGGTGGTCGCGATGGCCGGGTCTACCAGACGCTGCATGGAGTATACGTAGTCGGCCGCGGTGACGGGCTTGCCGTCGTTCCATACGGCGTCCTGACGCAGGTGGAAGGTCCATACGGTCGCGTCGTCGCTTACATCAACGCTCTCAGCGCCCGCCAGCTCGATGCCGGTCGCGGTTACGCGGTACAGACCCTCGTACATCTGAGCCATAAGCAAAGCGCCGGTCGCACCGGCGTTCCAGTGGGTGTCCAGGTTGGGGCTGGTCTCCATGGCGATGGTCACGGTGTTTTCGCCCGCAGCTTCGTCGGCCATAGCAAACGAGGCGCAGCTGAACATCATCATTACAGCCAGCACGAGAGCAAGAAGTTTGCGCATGTGAGTTTCCTCCTATAATTAATATATTATTTTACGGGGCATTGCCCTCATAAAATCGATCCTATGTTCCGCAAGTCAATCTATCTCGCGGAAGTGGTGGCACGCGACCATGTGCCCGGGCGATACTTCCTCCATCTGGGGCGCGACGTTTTTGCACTCCTCGGTGGCGTAGCGGCAGCGCGTGCAGAA
The DNA here is from genome assembly GCA_948467645.1 of uncultured Eubacteriales bacterium. GTDB lineage: Bacteria > Bacillota > Clostridia > Christensenellales > Aristaeellaceae > Fimadaptatus. The sequence continues at coordinate 11,907 of CAOKFD010000034.1, forward strand.
CACGCAGCCCTTCGGGGGATTGATCGGGCTGGGCACGTCGCCCTGAAGTATTTCGCGCTGGCGCGTGCGGCTGGTCTTGGGGTCGGGCACGGGTATCGCGCTCAGCAGCGCGCGCGTGTACGGGTGCAGCGGATGGCGGTACAGGTCTTCCGATTCGTTTATCTCCATTACGTGCCCCAGGTACATGACCACGACGTGCTGTGATATGTGCCTTACGACGGCCAGATCGTGCGCGATGAACAGGTAGGCCATGCCCAACTGCTGCTGCAAATCCATCAGCATGTTGATTATCTGCGCCTGTATCGATACGTCCAGCGCCGATACCGGCTCGTCCAGCACCATGAACTCGGGCTTTATAACCATCGCGCGCGCGATCGATATGCGCTGACGCTGGCCGCCCGAAAACTCGTGCGGGAAGCGCGACAGATGCTCGCTGTTAAGTCCGACCAGCTTTATCTGCTCCAGTATGCGCTCGCGGCGCTCTTTTTCGCTCAAATCGGGCATCTGTATCGAGAGCGGTTCGCCCACGATCTCGCCGATTGACATACGCGGGTCGAGCGAGGAATAGGGATCCTGAAACACCATCTGCATACGGCGGCGGAAGGGCGCCATGTCGCAATGCGTAATGTCGTTGCCATCGAAAAGTATCTTGCCGTCGGTAGGCTCGTTAAAGCGCATCAGCGTGCGCCCGATGGTCGATTTGCCGCAGCCCGACTCGCCGACCAGACCCACTGTCTCGCCCTGACGTACCTTGAACGATACGCCGTCGACCGCCTTTACAAACAGATTCTTGTTTCTGCGGCCGGGCTTTTTTACCGGAAAGTATGTTTTAAGGTCTTTTACCTCGAGTATGTATTCGCTATTGTTGCTCATGCTTTCGCCCCCTGCTCCGCGTTTCTGAGCGCCGACAGCCAGCAGCGCGAATAGTGTCCGTCGCCCACCTGAATGAGGTCGGGCCGCTTGTTAAGGCATATCTTCATGCACTTGTCGCAGCGAGCCGCGAACGCACAGCCCTCGGGCAGCATCATCAGATCGACCGGCGAACCAGTGATGGGCACAAGGCGCTTGCTTTCGGTGTTCTGCACCGCCTCGGGCAGACAGCGCAGCAGACCCGACGTGTACGGATGCGCCGTCTCGTAGAACAGATCGTCGGTGTTGGCGCTTTCCATTATCTGACTGCCGTACATTACGTTTACGCGGTCGCACAGATCGGATACTATGCCCAGATCGTGGGTTATCATTATGATGGAGGTGTTGACCTTTTTCTGAAGGTCTTTCATCAATTCAAGTATCTGCGCCTGTATCGTCACGTCCAGCGCGGTCGTCGGCTCGTCCGCGATCAGTATCGCCGGGTCGCACGCCAGCGCCATTGCGATCATAACGCGCTGTCTCATGCCGCCTGAAAATTCATGCGGATACTGCTTTATGCGCATTTCAGGCTGGGGGATACTGACCATTTCAAGCAGCTCAATCGCGCGCTTTTTAAGCGCCGCGCCCTCCAGTCCCATGTGCAGTTTCAGCGTCTCCTCAAGCTGATTGCCCACCGTGTACAGCGGGTTGAGCGAGGTCATGGGGTCCTGGAATATCATCGCGATTTCCTTGCCGCGGATCTTGTTGAACTCCTTGGTCTTTATCGTGGATATGTCGCGGCCCTTTAATTTTATCGTGCCGGTTATCTTGGCCGTGTCGGGCAAAAGGCGCATCAGCGCGTTGGCCGTGACCGACTTGCCCGAGCCGGACTCGCCGACTATGCCCAGTATCTCGCCCTCGCGCAGCTTGAATGACGAATGCGTGACCGCGTGTACCACGCCCGACGGCGTGTGGAATTCCACGCTCAGATCGTCTACTTCCAGTACGTATTTATTAGCGTTCATTGCTCTTGCTCCCAAATCAATTAAGTAGTGCGGTTATCACTTGCGCATACGCGGGTCGAGCGCATCGCGCAGCGCGTCGCCCAGCACGTTGAAGCACAGTATGATAAGGCTGATTATCACGGCCGGATATACCATGTTGAGCGGATAGCTGATTATGCCGTTGAGCGCGTCGCTGGCCATCGAACCCAGCGAGGGTACGGGAGCCGCAACGCCCAGACCTATAAACGACAGGAAGGACTCGGTCATTATCGCGCTGGGCACAACGCCGGTCGCCGATATTATGATTACGCCGATCGAGTTGGGCAGCAGGTGGCGCTTTATGACCCACTTGGACTTTGCGCCCATCGCCTCGGCCGCCAGCACGTATTCCTGATTGCGGTTCATCAGCAGCGCGCCGCGCACCGAGCGGGCCATGCCCAGCCAGTTAAACAGCGCCAGCACTATAAATATCGATATAAGTCCCGAACCCATCGACGCAAATACGGTCATCTTCGGGTTCGCCATAAGCTCCTTTAACGGGTCGCGCATTACTACCGACAAAAGTATGATTATCAGCATCGAAGGCACGGTCATCATAAGGTCGACAAAGCGCATCATAAGGTTGTCGCACAGGCCGCCCACATACGCGGCGATTGCGCCGTATGTGATGCCGATAAGACAGACCAGAACCATCGTGACCACGCCGACCAGCAGCGATATGCGCGTGCCGTACATTACGCGCACGAATATGTCGCGGCCCAGCTTGTCGGTGCCGAACGGGTGAGCAAAGCTCGGCCCCTGGCGCACGTCGACGCTCTGCCCCTTGTAGGTGTAGGGCGAAATCACCGGCCCGAATATCGCGGCCAGTATTATAATAAGAAGTATCGCCAGCATGACCATGGCCAGCTTGTTGCGCGTAAAGCGGCGCATCGCGTCCTTCCAGTAGGATATTGAGGGGCGCATCTGGTCGTTCATCGCCTTTTCCTCGGCGCTGGCGGGCTGAAGCTCCTCGGGGGATATGCCTAGCTTTTTGAGCGCTTCTGCGCTGGGGGTGGTATTTGCCTGCATCTGAGCGCCCTCCTTACATCTTAATGCGCGGATCGATTATGCCGTAAAGCAGATCGACCACATAGTTGCACGCGATCAGCAGCACCGCGAAGAATATCGTCGTGCCCATTATCAGCGGGTAGTCGCGCGAGGTGATCGACGAAATGAAGTACTTGCCGATACCATTGATGGCAAATACCTTCTCAACGACGAACGAGCCGGTTAGTATGCCCGCAATCATCGGGCCCATCGAGGTGACTACCGGTATGAGCGCGTTGCGCAGCGCGTGCTTGAACATGATTTTGAAGGTGCTCAGTCCCTTGGCGCGCGCGGTCTTTATGTAGTCCTGACCGGTAACGTCCAGCATGGTCGTGCGGGTCAGGCGCGCAAGGTTGAACATAGGATAAATCGCCATGCCGAATACCGGCATTATGTAGCTTGTCCAGTCGCTAAGATACGCGATGGGCAGTATCGACAGCCACACGCCGAATATCAGCATCAGCGCAATAGTCATTATGAAGCTGGGTACCGATACGAACAGCGACGCCATGAATATGAACACGCGGTCGAATATCGAATTGTGCTTCATCGCCGCGAACACGCCCAGCGGTATTCCTATAAATACGGCCAGCGCCAGCGCAATCAGACCCAGCTTACAGGACACCGGGAAGTGATCCGCGATTACGCCCGTAACCGGGTCGCCCGACTTAACGACCATCGACACGCCCATGTCGCCCTGGAACAGCCCGCGTATGTAGTTGCCGAACTGCACCATTATCGGCTGGTCATATCCGTACTTTTCCAGCAGCTTTTGAGTTACCTCGGGATTGACGTTTTCACCCAGGAACGGGCCGCCCGGCACGATCTGCATCAGGAAGAACGTAAGCACGATCACCAGAAGCAGCGTCAGCAGCGATGTAATGAGCCGTCGCATTGCATACCTTAACATATTCAACTTCACCTGCACATTCCGTATGTTTAATCAGTATAGTACTACTTTTTGACGGATTGTGCAACAAATATTTCAATTGAGAATGTATTAAAATAGACGCTTGGAGATTTGCTGTGACCTGGATTAAGCACTTGCTGTTGCCATAAATGCACGGATATGTTAACCATTACCACTAAATGCTGACTTAAAAGGCAACAATACAATTATAGTGAAGTGAATGAACCAAATAACAGAATAAATTCATACATGCACTGTACCTGAAAGAATATGAGCAGAAACCGCATGGATAATTCAGACTTAATACATATCATTACATTGGGCGCATAATGTGTGCATTATTAACCTTCCTAAATTAGGTGAATGGTTGAACCGAATTTGAAACTTGCAAAATTATGGAATGCGCGCTAAATGCACTGCTATAAACAGTATTTGAATATCAAATAAAAAGAACTCGTGAAAATAAATAGATGAAAAGCGAAAAAAACATATTGACAAAATGCGCTAATGTGGGTATTCTAACATTAGAACACGTTTCTTAACAGAAGAAACGACGGCCACTGAAAGCTAATTGGGAGGCAGAGAAAAATGAGCCAAAGACACTCTGGCACGGCGACGTTTGGCGGAGAACGCGCGCGTCTGGGCACGTTCCGCTATACGCTTAAACGCATTGCACGGCATTGGCAGCTGTATCTGGTGCTGCTTATCCCCGTGGTACTGCTGCTCATATTTTCATATGGCCCTATGTACGGCGTTCAGATCGCTTTTAAGGATTTTAAGGTGCGTCAGGGCATATGGGGCAGCAAGTGGGTCGGCATGAAGCATTTCCAGAACTTCTGGGGTACGTACAGCTTCAACCGCCTTATCACAAATACGCTTACGCTTAGCATATATTCGCTGGTCGCGGGATTCCCGATACCGATACTGCTGGCGCTGATGCTTAACGAATGCGGCAATGTAAAGTTCAAAAAGACGGTGCAGATGATTACCTATGCGCCGCACTTCATATCCACCGTCGTAATGTGCTCGATAGTGCTTCTGTTCATCACCTCGGGCAAAAACGGTATGCTCAATAACTTCCGTCAGGCGCTGGGCGCGACCGACCGAATCGACTTTATCGCCAAGCCCAATTACTTTGCAAACATCTACGTCTGGTCAGGCATATGGCAGAGCATGGGTTACAGCTCGATCATCTACATCGCCGCGCTGTCGGGCATCGACCCGTCGCTGCATGAGGCGGCCGTGGTTGACGGCGCGTCCAAGCTGCGCCGCGTGTGGCATATCGACCTGCCCGGCATAATTCCTACTATAACGATACTGCTGATACTGAATGTCGGCTCGCTTATGAACATCGGCTATGAAAAGGTGCTCCTGCTTCAGAACGACCTTAACATGTCGGCGTCCGATATAATCGCCACGTATGTGTACCGTCAGGGACTGGAAAACGCGCAGTACAGCTTCTCAGCCGCAGTTGGCCTGTTCAACTCGGTGGTAAATACCATACTGCTTGTGACGGTAAACTTCATAACCAAGAAACTTGGCGAGACCTCGCTGTTCTGATGTTCTGAAAGGAGGCAACCGAAAATGGCACAGGGTGCTGCTGCTCATAAAAAACATGGAAGCCACATACACCTGTCGGTGGGCGATCGACTCTTCGTTATCCTCAACTACACTCTGCTGGCGCTGGTAATGCTGATCGTGCTTTATCCGCTGGTTTATATCGTAAGCTGTTCGTTCTCGTCTCCGGCGGCCGTTACGGGCGGCGCGGTATGGCTGTTCCCGGTGGATTTCTCGCTAGTGGGCTATGAGACGGTATTCAAAAACAGCGAGATAATCCCCAGCTTCTGGAACGCGGTATTGATTACGGTGGTCGGCACGATAATAAACGTTGCCTGCACCATAATGGCGGCGTACCCGCTGGCGCGCAAGGGACTGTTCGGGCGCGGGGTTATTACCGGCCTGTTCGCGTTCACGATGCTGTTTAACGGCGGTCTGATTCCGACCTTCCTTACCGTTAAGCAGTTTGGTCTGTACAATTCGTACTTTGCACTGTGGCTGCCGGGCGCAGTCAGCGTATATAACATGGTCGTCGCGCGCACCTTCTTCCAGACAAATATACCGGAAGAACTGTACGAGGCGGGCGAGCTGGACGGCTGCTCCGACATCAAGTTCATGCTGCGCATAGCGCTGCCGCTGTCGGTGCCGATAATCGCGGTACTGGTCATGTTCTATGCGGTAGGTCACTGGAACGGCTACTTCGGCGCGTTGATTTACCTGAAAGATAAGTCTAAGTTCCCGCTGCAGATAATACTGCGCAACATACTGATCGAGAACCGCATGGACGACTCCAACATGATGGTTGACGTCGAGGCCATGGCGCGTAAGCAGGGACTGGCCGAGCTGCTAAAGTATTCGCTGATAGTAATCGGCTCGCTGCCCATGATGCTTTTGTATCCGTTTGTTCAGAAGCACTTTGTAAAGGGCGTCATGATAGGCGCTTTGAAGGGCTAATCTGAAAGCAGTTTGGTTGATTAGTCCGACGCATTCGGAAAGGGGTGTGAAAGCATTTGCGACTGCGATCGGGCTTCAATGGATAGTCGTAACTCAACAAAGACAATATGAAGGAGGCCACACAATGAAGAAAAAGGCGATAGCTCTGTCGCTCGCGATGGCGACGATGTTCAGCTCCAGCGCGCTTGCGTACACCGTATCCGAGCCGGGTCAGCTGCCGGTAGTCGATGAAGTAGTCGAGTATACCATTTGCGCACCTGACACCACCTACGTTTGCGACCTTAACGAAAACACCCTGACCCCGTGGATTCAGGAAAAGACCAACGTAAAGATTAACTTTGAAGAAATCCCGGACACCGAGTGGGACACCAAGGTTAACCTGCTGATCGCCTCGGACGAACTGCCCGACGCGTTCATCTATGGCGGCTTCAGCGCCGCCGAGCTGGCCGATTACGGTTCTCAGGGCGTGTTCCTTGCGCTGAACGATATTATCGAGGAGCACGGCCATTATGTAAAGCAGGTGTTTGACCAGCAGGAAGCCCTGCCCGGCGCGTACACCGCACTGGACGGCAACATCTACACCCTGCCCGACATCAACGAGTGCTATCACTGCTTCTACTCCATGCGTGCGTGGATCAACCAGCAGTGGCTGACCAACCTGGGTCTGGAATACCCCAACACTGTTGACGAGTTCGTTAACGTACTGCGCGCCTTCAAGGAGCAGGACGCCAACGGCAACGGCGACCCGAACGACGAAATTCCGTTCTCGGGCAATGCGACCAGCTGGAACTCCACCATTTATCCGTTCCTGCTGAACTCCTTCCTGCACTACGACACCTCCAACCTGTCCGTTAAGGAAGACGGCACGGTTATCTTCACTCCCATACAGCCTGAGTTCAAGGAAGGCCTCCAGTGGATCGCCAGCCTGATAGACGAGGGTCTGATCGAGAAGGAAGCCCTGACCCAGACCGAAGAGCAGCTCAAGACCAAGGGCTCCAACCTTGACATAGCGCTGCTGGGTGGCTTCACATCCGCTACCTGGTGGAGCGGCGTTGGTTCTGACAACGGCGAAGGCTCCCGCTGCCGCGAATACAGCGGCCTGAGCCCGCTGGAAGGCCCCAACGGCGTGCGCATTTCCCCGTGGGCGGGCACCGGCTTCAACATGGGCAACAGCGTAATCACCACCGCTTGCGAGGATCCGGTTCCGCTGTTCAAGATGCTTGACTACATGCTGAGCGACGAAGCTACCCTGCGTTCTCAGATTGGCGAGCTGGGCGTTGACTACAACGAGCCCACCGAAGGCGCTCCTGGCATCAACGGCAAGCCCGCTCTGTACGCCAAGATCCCGACCAGCAACACCACCGGCGGTACCACCGGCGACGAAGCCGACACCGCTATGCCTAACGTATTCCCGAGCAACCGCACCAGCGATTTCCGTCTGGGCGAGCAGGCCGACTACAGCGATCCTGAAACCCAGTGGCAGCAGGAGCCGCGTCTGTACAACGAGTCCGCGACCTACTTTGCTCCCTATGCCGACGAGCATATGATGTATCCGGGCGCTGTTAACCTGACTGCGGAAGAGTCCGAGAAGATCAACTTCATGAAGACTCAGATCAACGACTACGTGAAGGAAAACATCGTCCTCTTCCTGGCCGGTGAAAAGTCCTTCGACACCGATTGGGATTCCTTCATCGCCGAGTTTGACAACCTCAATCTGGACGAGTACATGGAACTCCGTCAGATGGCTTACACCCGTCAGTACGGTTCTGCTGAATAATCGTTTGGTATTTCAAGCCGCTCGTTTTTACGGGCGGCTTCTTTTTATGGGGGGACGTGTTCTTTCTTTTCGGAAGAAAAGAAAGAACCAAAGAAAAGTCGATTGGCTGTTCTCCCGCAAACCATCTTGGTTCAGATTTTTTTATGGAGCTATATACGGGAAGCTACATTACTTTCTTGCGTCGCTTGTCTCGCCCAGAGCCAGCGGCGTTTGCTTTTATCCACGTTTGCTGCTCACGCAAGCTATAATCTTACTTAGTTTCGGGATTCCGCGAATGAACTTTTCTGGTTTAGGCAGGTTGCGCCCGCGCCATGTTCGCCACCCCTCGGCGGCTCAGATGGTTGCTCGGCGGTGAGGTTCACGCCCGCCGTAAAGTATGGCGGGCGCGAAAACCAGCTATCCCGACGCGAAACTAGATGTATGAGCGGCCATCCATGCCGCGCCCACCATAAATTAAAGTGGACGCGGAAGATACAATCAGTCATCAAGGTTCTGCGCAAGCATCTCTCACGCTCGGAGAGCAACAAAGTGATAAACGAGCAAAGCCGCGCAGTAACCAAGCTCAAAGTCTCTCCTGAAAGGGCGGGGCAACTGCGTGAACAAGGGAGTGGTTTTTCTCTCCGCTTATAACAATGCTCAAAACGCGTCCACCAACTATACCTTACACAAAAATAAACCCGACGCGCAAGGCAAAACAGCCATCCGCGTCGGGTAAACATACATGTCTATTATTTAGGAAGAAACTCCTCAGAACTCCTCCGGATACCCCAGCTTCTTCAGATCGGCGATCAGCTTCTGCTTATCGCTTTCGCTCATGCGGGGCAGGGGATAGGTGGCCTCGCCCACGTCATAGCCCTTCACTGTCAGCGCGACCTTAACCGCTTCGACTACGCTGTAATGCAGCAGCGCCTCGATCAGGTCATCGGCCTTATGCTGCAGCTTCATCGCGGTCGCCATGTCGCCCGCCTGCACCGCGTTATATATGCCCACGAACGTGCGCGGCATTATGTTATAGGTAGAACCGATTGCGCCGTCCGCGCCCATCAGCAGACCCAGCGCGCAAGTCTCGTCCGGGCCATTGAATATATTAATATTGCCGCCGTCGATCTTCTTATATCTGGACATCAGGTAGTAATTGGGGTTGGTGAACTTCATGCCGATGAAGCCCGGAATGTCCAGCATCTTCTCGATCGTGCTTACCGGCAGCAGCGGGCCGGCCATCGGCGCGGCGTAGATTATCAGCGGCAGTCCTTCGCTCTCGTCCGACATGGCGCGGTAGTAATCGATCACGCCCTGCTCGTCATAGCTGAAGAAGAACGGCGGCACCGAGCTTATCGCGTCCATGCCGCACTTGCGCGCGTGGCGGGCCAGCTTCTTTACTGTGCTCAGATCGGATGCGCCGATGTGGTTGATTATCTTCATACCGTCGGGACGCGCGTCGCGCACCAGCTCGGCGAACTCCATGCGGGTATCGCGGTCGGTGGCCACGCCCTCGCCGGTGCTGCCCAGTATGTAAAAGCCGGTTATGCCGGTCTGACTCAGGTCGCCGATCAGCTTGCGCGCGGCGGCCTCGCGTATCGTGCCGTCCTCGTTCACGGGGGTAATCAGTGCGGGCATTATGCCGCGGAACATTATTCTATCCATTTTTGTCTGAACTCCTTCCTAATATATGTACCTTATATGCGCCATTGCGTCCACAGTATGCTGCAAAGGCTTTCGCCCGGACGCTTCTGGTAGTACACCGTAAGTATGTCGCCGCCCGGCAGCTCGACCGAGCACGGATAGCCCAAATCGCCGTCCGGCCCATCGTCGCGCAGTATGATCTCGTCGCTCCACGTCGCGCCGTCGTCGCGGCTGATGCGTGCGCGCTGGCCATACGGCGTGTGCCGCCAGCCATACGTAAGCACGATTGCGCCCGACGAATGCCTCAGCAGATGCGGCGGCGAGCCGTGTATGTCCATGTCCTCGGGCGTAGACCATGTGCGCCCGCCATCGCGCGACACGCTCTTGTATATGCCCAGCCCGCCGTTCGGGTAATGGTATCGTATCAGGCACAGCAGCGCGCCGTCGTTTAGCTCGATCACATGCGGTTCATGGAACTGACCGTTAGTCACATTTTCAGGCAGAGGCACTTCGCCCAGCACATCCCAATGCAGACCGTCCCGGCTCTCGGCACACGATACTATGCCGAACGGCCTGTCCATGCCCTCCAGGAACAGCTTGCCAAGGTAGATCAGCCGTCCGTCGCGCATCACGACCGGCCCGTGCGGCGATGATACCGGGCATCTTGCGGGTGAGGTAAACATCGCGCCGCCGTCGTCCGAACGCATCGTCCATGAACCGACGTACTTTTTCGCATCCTCGGGGAAGGCGCGCATGGCCGCGTCCATTACCTCAAACTCGGCGGGGGAGTACTTCATCAGATCGTCGCGGAATATGCGAGTGTCCAGCGTGAACCATGTGACCAGCAGGCTGTTCCCGCCCAGCGCCACCACGCCCGCGTCGCGGTCGTCCAGCGGCGAATCGTGCCCGACTATACATTCGCCAAAGCCATCTTTAGGCGTGCCCACGCACAGCACTGTCTTGCCGAACGGGTCGACATGGTGCCGCCTTAGCCCCGAACAGCCCACGACAACGCGCCCGTCGCCCAGTATCGCCGCCGACGGCCACCCAAAGTAGCCGTATTCGCTGCCCGGCCGTGTACACACAACGCCGTGTTTACATACAAATGCCATATAACGCCTCCTTTAGTCCGGAAATATTTATCGTTGGTAAAATAATACCCTTGTGGGGGCGGTATGTCAATACATAGCAACACTTTTGAAGCAGAAAATTGAAATTGAGGCGCGTTTGCAGTTAAATCACGGCGACTTGCAATTCCTTAACATTGCGAAAGATTGTTCATATCTACTAATCGCGGCATTGCATCGATTATCAAAAGCGCCATATATTTTCGAACGCGGCGAATGTACCGGCTTTCTGGGAAAAATCTGCAAGTTCAGAATTACAATAGATAAAATTTTGACAAAATCCAGCCCTAAAATAAATAAAACTATCAAAAAATTAACTAGAATGTCGATGACAGCTAGAGCAATATCCGGATCCCCGCAAAAATCCGACGATTTCTGCCCGATTTGTTAAACGGCAAAAATGCAGGAATGCAAGCGGAGAAAATGCAAAAATGCACGTTAGAGCACTATCTTACAGGCCTTTTACACTAAAAAATGCTTTTTTAGTCCGCAAAATTTCCTAATAGGCATTGACAAAACAGCCAAGGTTGAGTAAAATACCTATATGAGTTGTACAGTACGTGGATAGGCAAGCGCATGATTTGAGCGATGTGTATTTACAGACGTCGGCTTATAAAAACAATCGGTACTAAGTAGCCAAAAAAATTGAATGAGGAGTTGTAAGAATGGTCCACTCTGATAAGAAACAGTTGTCGGCCAAGAAGAAGCACGTCATCGAAAAAGATGATCGTGCGCTTTACGTAATGGCGCTGCCGACGGTCATATTCCTTATCATTTTTGCTTACATGCCCATGATCGGCCTGGTCATGGCGTTCCAGGATTACAATGTTAACCTGGGCATGTTCGGCAGTAAGTTTGTTGGATTTGCCAACTTTAAATACCTGTTTACGACGACCGACGCATGGATCATTACCCGCAACACGGTCTGCTACAACGTGGTGTTCATGGTTGTAAATAACTGTCTGGCAATGGCGATGGCCATGCTGCTGTCCGAGCTGACCGCGCGTCGTTACGCCAAGGTCCTGCAGACGGTTTACATGCTGCCGTACTTCCTGTCCTGGACGGTAGTTGCCATAGTAGTGACCGCGTTCCTGGACCGCGACAAGGGCCTTGTCAATCAGATTATCAAGGCTATGGGCGGCGCGGGCAAGACCAACTGGTATCAGCAGAAGTCTTTGTGGCCGTTCCTGCTTGTGGGGATTAACGCATGGAAGGGCGTGGGCTATGGCACGGTTCTTTACCTGGCCGTAATATCGGGCATATCGCACGACTTCTATGAAGCGGCGGTGCTGGACGGCGCGACAAAGCTTCAGCAGGCGTGGTATATAACGCTGCCGCAGCTGCGCATGGTTCTGTGCATATCGATCATCCTTGCAATGGGCAGCATATTCCGCGCCGACTTCGGTCTGTTCTACTCGGTCACGCAGGACTCGGGTCGAATATACGCCGTTACCGACGTAATAGACACATACATTTACCGCGGCCTGACCAAGCTGGCTAACGTTGGTATGTCCACCGCCGCCGGTATGTATCAGAGCGTCGTTGGTCTGATTATGGTTCTTATCGCCAACAAGGTAGTTACCAAGATCGACCCCGACAGCGCGATGTTCTAAGAAAGGAGGCTGCTTATAATGGCAAAGAAAAAGCAACAGGAAGCCGCAATGGGCTTTGAGCGCAATAAGTTCAATTCGATAAGCAAGATCTCCAATACGGTATTCGGCATAGTACTGGGTCTGCTGTCGCTGCTGATGATAATACCGATGGTGCTGGTATTCATCGTATCGTTTACGTCCAACGCCTCGATAGCGTACAATGGCTTCTCGTTCTTCCCGTCCGAGTGGTCGCTGGAAGGCTACAAGTACCTGTTCAAGATGGGCGATCAGGTGTGGGCGTCGTATAGGATCACCATTTTCTACACTGTAGTGGGCACGGCGATGAGTCTGTCGGTCATGAGCCTTTACGCTTATGTGCTGGCGCAGTCGCATTTCAAGCATCGCAAGTTCTTTACATGGATATTGTTCTTTACGATGCTGTTCGGCGGCGGTCTGGTTCCGTCCTACATACTGTACGTGCAGTACCTGCACATCTATAACACCATTTGGGTATTCCTGCTGCCCGGTCTGGTCAGCGCGTATAACGTCATAATCCTTAGGACGTTCATACAGACCACCATCCCGGATACACTGTTTGAGGCCGCCAAGATCGACGGCGCTGGTCACTGGAGGATATTCTTCCAGATTGTGCTGCCACTGTTTAAGGCAGGTCTTGCGACCATCGCGTTGTTCAACGTTGTAGGTCGCTGGAATGACTGGTTCACCGGCCTTATGTACATTCAGGACGCGAACTTGGTCCCGATACAGACCATGCTTCAGAAGATACAGCAGCAGCTGGACTTCCTGAAGAACAACGCCGCCGTAACCGGCACCCCCGACGGTATCCAGATGATGAAGCAGTTGCCGACGCAGAGCCTGCGCATGGCGTGCGTGGTTATCGTCGTACTGCCCGTGCTGGCCGCGTACCCCTTCTTCCAGCGCTACTTTGTGCAGGGCCTGACGATGGGCTCTGTAAAGGGCTAAAACTCAATATGGTTCTTTGCCGCATAAGCGGCTCTGAATAAAAATCATACAGGAGGAAACACACATGTCTCGTAAACTTACCGTGTTCGCTCTGGTACTGAGCATGGTGCTGTCTCTGGTTCCGGCGATGTCCTTTGCGGATTCGTCCACCGGCGACGTGCCCAACATCGACTGGTACTTCGGTCAGGTGGAGCAGACCGATGAGCAGCTCGTTAACGACTATGTAAACGAGTACCTCAAGGAAAAGGTTGGCGCTACCGTTACCTTCCACGCCTGGTCGGGCGACCAGTACTGGGATAACATGAACACCATGATCTCCTCTGGTCAGGACGTCGGCATCATCGGTTTCGGCAGCCAGACCAAGCTGGACTACGTTGTCAACTCCCAGCGCGGCGCTTACTATCCCATTGAGGACATGCTGGACACCATCGGCGCGGACACTAAGGCGCTGTTCGATGACAAGATTTGGGACGCCATGACCATCGACGGCCACATCTACGGCATCCCCTCTCTGAAGGATAACGGCTACTTCATCTCCCTGATCTACAATGCCACCATGGCTGAAGAGCTGGGCATCGACATGGAGAACTTCACCTACACCGATATGCGCGGTGTTGAGGAGCTGGGTCTGGAAGTTAAGGAAAAGCGCGACGCCGCCCATCCCGAGTGGGCCGAGTCTCCCATATTCTGGGTCAATAACACTGAAATGCCTTACAACTTCGCTTTCGAGAGCTTCCTGAACGACAACTTCCTGGCCATCTGCGACATCGACGAGTTCGACGAGTTCGCGGATTACGACGAGACCCAGGTGTTCAGCCTGTACGGCACTCCCGAATATCTGGATTACGTTATCCAGCGTCAGCGCATGACCGACGAGGGTCTGTACCTCTACGATACCACGGATAGGGGCGATCTGCAGTACGATGGTTCTATGTTCGGCTGGATCGGCTGGGGCTTCACCTACATGGAGCCGCATATGTACGGCGACAACTTCGAAACCAAGATGATCATGTCCACCAAACTGTGGACCGAGACCAACAACTACTTCTCCGCCGGTACCGCCATCTCCTCTCAGTGCGCTTACCCCGAGAAGGCTATGGAGATCCTGAACCTGGTCAACACCGATTCCAAGTTTGCTACCATGATGCGCTTTGGTATCGAAGGCGAGCACTACACCTATGACGCCGACGGCAAGATGACCTTCGAGGGCACCAAGAACGCCGATCCGTCCAGCCGTGCTTACTACAACTGGTACATGGCTCCTATCGGCAACCTGCTGATCGTTGAGGCTCCCGAGTCTCTGTCCGGCCCCGACGGCATCATGCTGACCAACATGGCCAAGTACAACGCAGAGTGCGTCGTTCCCGCTCACATGGGCTTCGTGTTCGACACCAACCCCGTTACCAACGAACTGGCCGCTTGCACCAACGTTGTCGCCGAGTTCAAGGATGACCTCGCTAACGGCAAGCTGTCCAGCGAGGACGAGGTACGCGATGTAGTAGCCGAGTTCAACGATAAGCTGACCGCCAACGGCGTTGACAAGATCGTCGCCGAAGTGCAGAGCCAGATCGACGCTTGGACCGCTGCCAAGGCTGCCGAATAATTAAGGCTTAAAACTCCATACGCAAGGCCCGCCTTATGGCGGGCCTTGTTTTTTGAAAAAAAGTTAAGCGGAATTACAAAAAGGGATTGCTTTTTTGGTGAAAAAATGCGATAATGCCCAAGTGTAAGGCGTGGGTAAATATCCGCGCGATTAAACTGCTATCCGCCGTTAACCGGCGGGGAGAAGGTGCATATGGCGATATATATTACGCTGGATGCGGGCGGTACCAAGTGCAACGGTATATTGTTCGATAGCGATATGAACATACTGGGGCGCGGGCTGTCGGGCGGGGTTAACCTCAGCCAGACTTCGCCCGAGGATTCGCGCGCAAACATGGTCGATTGTATCGAGCAAATGTTCAAAACCTATCGTCCTGAACGCGTGGACAAAATCTTTCTGTCATTCGTCGGCCCGGTCGATGTGCTGTATGAGGAGTTGGAAAAGCGCACGGAACTGGGCGAGCGCCTGCTGCTGGGCGAACCGCTGGCGGGGCTGTACGCGGGCGGCATACGCGACGAGGGTATGCTCGCCATAGCGGGCACCGGTTCGGACGTGTTCTATATAACCAGGCAGCATCAGCATGAGCGCCGCCAGACCGTGGGCGCATACGGCCCGCTGGTGGGCGATCAGGGCAGCGGCGTGTGGATCGGTCAGCGCGCCATACGCGAGGCCGTAAAGGGCTATGAGGGCTGGGCGCCCAAGACCATACTGCTCGACCTGATTATGGAGGCGTGGGGCATTGATGACGTGTGGGGCATCGTGGAGAAGGTGCACGGTTCGGTAGCGCCGTTCCGTACCATCGGCTCGGTCGCGCCCATCGTGGGCAAGGCCGCGCGCATGGGTGACGAGGTAGCGCTGAGCATAATCCGCGGCGCGGGCGAGGAAATGGCCGCGCAGGCGATATGCCTTATAGAGCGCTGCAACATACCGCCCGAGCATCGCTTCATGGTGGCGTGCGGCGGCGCGTGGAAGGCGCATCCACTCATGTTCGATACGTTCCGCGCGCGCATACGCGATCGCTTCCCGGACGTCGAGGTTGCAAAGCCGATCTTCGAGCACGTGATGTGCGGCCCGGTTAAGATAATGCTGGACTCGGGCGCGAGCCGCGAGGATACGGTTGCCTTACTAAAAAATCACTTTAGCGATTATGTAATCAAATGGTGAACGGCTAAAATTAAACTGGACTCATCCGAAGGGAGAAAAGTATGGACGTAATCGGAGCATATCTCGATAATTTCAAAAACGTCATGCAGAAGGTTGCGGATACTCAGACCGAGAATCTGCGCCTGGGCGCGCAGAAGCTGGCCGAGGCTGCCCTTAGCGGCCACAACATATTTGCGTTCGGCTGCTCGCACGCGGGTCTGCTGGCGCTGGAGCTGTACTACCGCACGGGCGGCATGGCGCTGATTAACCCGGTGCGCGCGCCCGGACTGTGCCTGGACATCGACCCGGCCACCATGACCAGCCAGATGGAGCGCCTGCCCGAGTATGGCAAGGTGATTGTGGATAATCAGCCTTTGGGCGCGGGCGACGTCATCATCGTGCATTCCGTGTCCGGCCGCAACACTGTGACGGTCGATGTGGCTATGCGTGCGCGTGAAAAGGGCGCGTATGTGATTGCGCTGACCAGCATGGAGACGACGCAGGGTCTGAAGTCGCGCCATCCCTCGGGCAAGAACCTGTACGAGGTGGCCGATCTGGTGCTGGACAACTGCGGCTGCATGGGCGATGGTTCGCTGAATGTGCCGGGCGTTATGGAGAAGGTCGGCCCCACGTCCACCGCCGTGGGCGCGGCCATGCTAAACGCCATGGTTGCTCAGGCAGTCGAGATGATAACCGCGGCGGGCGGCGTAGCGCCGGTATTCGTATCGGCCAATCTGGAAGGTGGCGACGAGCATAACAAAAAGATGCTCGCTCAGTATAAAGACCACATTTTCTACATGGGACAGATTTGAACGGAAATTTGAGGAGGACATAAAAATGGCTTTGCTTGACCAATATCGCGAGGCGGTTGACAAACTGTTTGCCAAGGTGCGCGACACTCAGACCGAAAACATCATTAAGGCCGGCAAGATGATCGCCGATTCCATAGAGCAGGGCGGCTGCATACACCTTGCCAGCATCTGTCACTACATGGAGTACGACCTCATCTATCGCGGCGGCGGCCCCATCTTCTACAAGCGTTTCAACTACGACCTGAAGGTAGAGGACGAGGTACGCAAGCGCGACCGCTCCGACATCGACCAGAGCATCGAAGGCCTGGCCGCCTACGCGCTCAAGGCCAGCAAGATCCGCCCCGGCGACGTGCTGTTTGTAAGCTCGGTCTCCGGCCGCACGCTGAAGGTAGTTGACCTTGCCTATGAAGCCAAGAAGATGGGCGTTAAGGTAATCGCCCTGTCCAGCATGGAATATGCTACTCAGGTAGAACCCGTCCACTCCTCCGGCAAGAAGCTCTACGAGATGGTCGATCTGACGCTGGACAACTGCGCCCCCGCCGCCGAAGCCATGATCGAGGTAGAAGGCCTCGAACCCCGCTTCGCCGCCGCTTCCGGCATAGCCTCCGACTACATCATGTGGAGCGTAACCTCCGTCGCTGTCGAAGAACTCATGAAGCGCGGCATAACCCCCGGCATACTCAAGAGCGCCAACTTCCCCGGCGGCAACGACTACAACAAGAAGTTCGTTGAGCCGCAGTACGAGGAGAAGGGTTACTAAGATTTGAGGGACGAGGGGGACGTGTTCTTTCTTTTCAGTAGAAAAGAAAGAACCAAAGAAAA